>NZ_QCYK01000002.1:0-600000 GCF_003071345.1 Chitinophaga parva
GTTTTGCCGAGGGTGTTCACCTCTTCCCATTCCGAACAGAGAAGTTAAGCCCCTCATGGCCGATGGTACTGCGCAATCATGCGGGAGAGTAGGTAGCTGCCATATTTATTCAGAAAGTCTCACAGGGTAACTTGTGAGACTTTTTTGTTTTAGGCCATATCGTACATGCGGTATGGCCTTTTTTGTTTTACTATGCTGTCATACGATGGATTTGTTTTACCCCGGCTAATGAATACCTTTACCATTCACAGCATCTTTCCACATGAGCCATGCATCCACTTTAAAGATCTTCATTTTGCACCGCGCAGCACGGGGGCGCGAGGCTACGTTTCACGATATTGACAGGCACCTGGATGCAATGGACGAAGCCGATTATGCGCCTGCACGGTTTAAGGAAGCCGGAGGCGGCATCAGCATTGTATTGAACAACTACCTCACTTTATACCGCTCCACGGATTTCAAGGCGGCATCAGACATTGTATATTTCCTGCTGCAGTCTGTTTCCTGGCTGGATGATCACCAACAGGAAGCAGCACCGTCAATTCCTGACGGGGTAACACTTTACATGACGAACGGCGACATAATACGGCTCACCAAAGTTGACGATGATACCATTGCCATCAGCTACGACCGGCTCAATACCAGGATACCGGTAACGCCCCGCAGCAACATGTTCTTTAGCGATGTGCTGGTGTCAAAACAGGAATGGGTCTCGGCCGCAATAGTGGCATTGAAGGAATACCAGCGGATACTGGACTGGATCGTGGAAGAAGGTAATGCAGCGGATGAAGCCACGCTACTGCTCACGGCACTCAGCAAAGGGATTGACGCTATGCTCCCCAGCCATTAACCCACTATCATTTCATTGTATTTCACATCAGACATGGATGAACACCGCGGGATCAATTCCACATCAAAAATATATTTGATGGGCGTTTCTGTTTCCATTTCATTGTTCAACAACCGGATCAGTGTTTCCGCTGCTTTTTCCCCCATCTTATAACCCGATTGTTCAATGGTGGTAAGGGAAGGCGATATAATGCGAGAAGACAGGTCATTGGAGTATCCCACCACTTTTATTTGGCCGGGAATAGGGATATGTAGCTTTTGAGCCGTCTGTATTACGGCGATGGCTGCAGTATCATTTGCCGTAAAAATACCGTCCGGCAACGTACGGCTGGTAAGCACCTGCTCCGCTACAGCTGTTGCAGATTCCAGCGTGAGGTGACACACCTGCACATGGTGCTCATAGAACGGTAACTGATGTTTTTGTAAAGCAGCTTTGTAGCCTTCCAGTCTTTGCTGGTAAAGGTTGCAGGTAAGCGCCCCGGTGATATGCACAATATTCTTACATCCATTTTCAATGAGGTGCTCTGTAGCAAGAAAGCCGCCCTGGAAGTCATCACCGGTGATGGAATGGCCTTCAAAGCCAGGTGGGATGCGGTCATAAAGCACTACGGGTATATTGTTCTTTTGATAAGGGGAAAGATAGTCTGCATTGGGCGTGTGCATGGAGGCCACAGACAACAGCCCGTCCACGCGCAGGGAGAAGAAGGTTTTAGCAAGTTCCTTTTCCATTTCAATGTCTTCTTCGGATTGCCCGATCACAACGCTGTAGCCGTGTTTGTGGGCAATGTGTTGTACGCCGCTGATGGCAGTGGATTGAAAGTAAACAGAGGTGCGGGGTACGATCAGGCCAATGATGTTAGACCGGCGTTTGCGCAGGCTGGAGGCGATCCAGTTAGGCACATAGCCCATCTCCTCCGCAAGCTGCTGTACCCGTTCACGGGTTTGGGCATTAATAAGTGGATGATGTTGCAAAGCCCGGGAGACGGTAGAGGGTGATAGATTGAGGGCGTGCGCAATGTCGTAAATAGTTGTACGGCTGCGTTGTTTCACGGTGGAATATTTAAATGAGGTTTAAAGAGGGCATATTAATCAATTTCGGTCATAAAAATCCTTCGCAATTGTTATCGTGGAATTAATAGGGTTCCTAATCGATGTGTAAAAACGACACGAAGTGATGAACAGGTAGGTACCCGGGATACCATAAATGCAGGCGAAAAAGAGGGGATGTAAACGGGTTCACAGGGCACTAAAATAGACTATAAAATATTGATTGTTAATATATTAATGAATGAGCTGTAATTTTCTTGCCAACGTTGTTGTAAATGCCCGGAATATCGCTTAACTTTTGGAGCGGGAATCCGCATTTTATTAATAAAAATTCTTATGCGTAAAGTCCCTTCAGGGATGATTAACGTGTTAGAAAATCTGCTGGAACATTAATTGTTGTACAACTTTCGGGTAAGGGCAGTGATGGAACGCGGTGCAGGGCAAATGATATATGGGGAAAATTGCAGTTTTATAAGAATTTGATAGTTCTGTAATAGCAAAAATCTAACATTGTAGGCCAAAGAGTGTGCCCTATGCCGGGGGACCCTATAAAACACAGTGTTGCCCGCATTTATCAGGTAAAAAAAAACTGTTGGAACTGTTGGAAATTTTCTTACATTGTGCGTCCAACTTTGAAAATTATCAATTGCTTATTGAGACCAGTAGCGTAAAACCAAGCTTGTGAGGGAGCATTTTAAACACCGGCTTCCATCATCATTAAGTGTCAGTTCGACCAAATGCATAAAATCCCGGAGAGGGGCTACAGTTGCGACTTTTCGCGACGGATTAAATTTTGTGAGTTTTTTGTTGCTACACTTGTTTTTTTGAGGCAACCGTATAACTTTGCGAACTACCGTTATTTGAAAATATCTAAATCCAAATAATTACTAACAACAACAGTTTAATCTTTAACAACTAAAAATTCAACTCAAAATGGCTGAGACTAAAACAACTGTGACTGCAGCTAATGCAAAGACGGCTTCTCATCAACCAGCGAAATCATCTAACCTGTTCTCCTCGCTGGCTGTGCCCATCTGCCTGGTGATCGGCTTCTGCCTGTACTACTTTGTACTGGGCAACCCCGCTAACTTCCAGGGTGGCAACGTTGAGGGCAAACCAGTTGAAGCGGGCATTGGAAAATGGTTTGGCACTGTTTATCACGGTGGTGTCGTGGTACCCATCCTGTTGTCAGTTCTGCTGACTTGCTTGACTTTCGTAATTGAGCGTGCACTGTACCTGAGCAAAGCTAAAGGTAAATTCAGCGGCGCTGAACTGGTAAGAAAAGTACAGTACCACCTGGCTAACAAAAACGTAGACGCTGCACTGGCTGAGTGCGACAAACAGAAAGGTTCTGTAGGTAACGTACTGAAAGCCGGCCTGAAAAAATACAAGGAAATGATCGGCAACACTGAGCTGGACACAGAACAGAAACTGCTGCAGATCAAAAACGAAATCGAAGAAACGACTGCCCTGGAACTGCCCATGATGGAAAAGAACCTGGTGTTCCTGTCCACTATCGCTTCCGTAGCTACCCTGCTCGGTCTGTTCGGTACTGTATTGGGTATGATCAAGGCGTTTACCGCTATGTCTGCCGGTGGCGCACCCGATTCTTCCCAGCTGGCACTCGGTATCTCAGAAGCGTTGATCAACACCGCACTGGGTATCGGTACTTCTGCACTGGCTATCATCTCTTACAACTACTTCACTACCAACATCGACGGTATCACTTACGCTATCGATGAGTCTGGCTTTACTCTGACTCAGAGCTTCGCCGCTAACCACAAATAATTTTTTTGTGTGGTTGTGTGGAATACGCACAGTTCTGAATCTAATGAGTAAATACTAAAACACGTAAAGATGCCAAAAGTAAAAATGCCAAGAAAAAGCACGGCCATCGACATGACGGCGATGTGTGACGTAGCTTTTCTGCTTTTAACTTTCTTTATGTTGGCTACGAAGTTCAAGCCGGACGAGCCGGTGACGGTAATCACACCGTCTTCTATTAATACACAGCTTTTACCGGATTCCGACGTGATGTTATTCACGGTTGACAAAGACGGTCGTGTATTCTTCAGCATGGACGGACAGCCCAAGAGAAGAAAGTTAATCGAGGACCTGAACACACAATATCATTTGGGTCTGGACGATAAAGAAATGAACAACTTTGCTGTAGGGGGTTCTGTAGGTACAGATATCAAAAATCTGAAAGCCTACCTGGGGATGAACGCAGACCAGCGTAAAGCCTCCGGCCTTGAAAAAGGCATTCCTACTGACTCAGTGAACGGCGAGTTGGGACAGTGGATCGAGTACGGTACTACTGCGCAGGCAGGCAGCTCCGGTCTTAACAAACTGTCTTACTGTATCAAAGCTGACAACCAGACGCCTTATCCGGTGATCAAAGACATCCTGGATACGTTTAAGAAGAAGCACATACAGAAACTCAACCTGGTTACCAACCTGGAAGCTATCCCCCCGGGAACCGCTGCTGCGCTGGCACAGGAAGAAACCAAACCGGCAAAGTAATTTGCTGATTACCAAACTGTAAAAAAGAGCGTACCATGGCAGAAATGGATACCAGCAGTAGTGGCGGGAAAGGTAAGAAACACGGTGGGACGAAATCCAAAAAACACTCTACCCGTGTGGATATGACACCAATGGTGGACCTCGGGTTCCTGCTCATTACTTTCTTCATGTTGACCACGACCATGTCCAAACCTAAAACGATGGACCTGATCATGCCGAAAGACACGAAGAACGAAGAAGAACAAAACAAGGTAAAAGAAAGTACCGCGTTGACCATATTACTGGGTGGAAAGGACCGCGTTTATTATTACGAAGGTCTGGCCCAGGATCCCAATGCTGCGGCAAATCCCGACTTCTTCAAGGCAACTACTTTCGCTGCAAAAGGCGGCATTCGTGATGAGATCATCAAGAAGAAAGAAGAAGTAGCCAAGCTTCGCAACGCAAAAGGCGAGCCCGAAGACGTAGTGGTGATCATCAAAGCATCTGACGAATCTACTTACAAGAACTTTGTAGGTATTCTGGATGAAATGGCAATCAACCGCATCTCCCGTTATGCTACCGTGGATATTACCGACCAGGATAAGACATGGATCAAGCAGACCGAAAATGCAAACGGTAATAAATAAGGAATGTAATTTTTGCATCCAAAGAAAACAGTAAACAATGGATTCAGCCAAAGCCTTACAGTCCGATTTTCTTGACATCCTGTTTGAGGGCAGGAATAAAGAATATGGGGCATATGAATTAAGGAAAAAATACGACAAGCGCGTTCGTAACGCGATCTTGGGTACCCTGGGTCTTTTCGTACTTCTGGCTGGTGCTTATCTTTTGTACAACGTGCTGAGCGCTGAAGACTTAAGCAAAGCAAAGAAACCAGTCGTAGAAACGATTAAGATGGAGGATCTCAAAATACCGGATGAGCCTAACAAGCCACCGCCCCCCCCTCCGCCTCCCGCACCGCCACCCCCCGTTAAACCGTCCGTACAGTTCACCCCCCCGGTGATCAAGAAAGACAACGAGGTGAAGCCCGATGAGGAGCCCCCGAAACAGGAAGAGATCAAAGATAAAGCGGTAAGTACCAAAACCGTAGAAGGTGACCCGAACGGTGTAGACCCCGGGTTGCTGGAAGACAGTAAAGGTTCTGGTGTGGTAGAAGCACCTGCTGCTCCCGCTAAAGAAGAGATCTTCACTTTCGTAGAGCAGCCGCCCACCTTCCCCGGTGGTGAGGACGCGCTGAACAAGTACCTCTCCAAAAATATCCGTTACCCGCACGTTGCGCAGGAAAACGGTATCCAGGGCACCGTATTCGTTCAGTTTATCGTAGACTCTGAAGGTAACATCAAGGATGTAAAAACCGTAGGTGCCGCTAAAGGTGGTGGCCTGGAAGAGGAAGCGATCCGCGTGGTGAAAACCATGCCGAAGTGGAAAGCCGGTAGACAGAATGGACGCCAGGTATCTGTGCAGTTCAACCTGCCCATCCGCTTCACCCTCGCAGAATAGCAGATGAACCATCTCAAATAATGAGCATCCCGGAAGCAATTCCGGGATGTTTTTTTTTATGCGCATTTGTCCCGGAAAATTTACGCAGGCCGCGTGTGCAAAATGCAGGCACCTGCATCTTTAGTGAAGAGAAGATCATTCATAACAATAGCATTCACATACATTGAAACGCTGTACTGTAGCCTGTTTTGATGTGTGTGAATGCTGTTTTCGTTTATTCGTTAACGTTATAAAATATTTTATAGAAACGTGTGGAATGTATGGTGCATGGCGTCCTATTGGTACAATAAAACTTACATCTATGGACGCTATCAACATTACCCAAAACGACTTCCTCGACGTATTGTTTGACAACCGGAACAAAGACTATGGTGCCTATAACCTGCGCCGGTATTATGAACGCCGCATGCGCAACGCAGTGGGCATCACTGCTGGTATATTGCTGGCAATGACGGGCGCTTATGTGGTAAGCAATATCATGGCAAAGAGCCACCCCGCTGAGTTGGCGGCGGTAAGACCCAAGGTGACCACTTTGACGGAAATACCCATTGACCCTGCGGAAAAATTAACAGCGCCCCCACCGCCTGCTGCAGCAGCAGCCCCCCGCGCCCTGAAGCCCATGATCCAGAACACACCGCCTGCGGTGGTACCCGATGATACCAAGGACATTACCCCGCCACCCACACAGAAGGAAATGGAGGGCAAAGTGATCGGCAGCATAACAACACCAGGGGATGTGAACGGTGCCGATATTGACGCCCCGGTAGACCTGGCTGGTGGTGGCGGCAATGGCGTAGTAGAGGCGCCTGCCACTACAGAAGGCACCAATAATCATCCTTTTACGTTTGTAGAGCTGATGCCCAGCTTTCCCGGTGGGGAGGATGCACTGGCTAAGTTCCTGCGCAATAATGTGCGCTATCCGTCTGTAGCACAGGAAAATGGCATACAGGGTATTGTTTCCGTGCAGTTTGTAGTGACCACGGATGGAACGATCCAGGGCGTGAAAGTGATAGGCGCCACCCATGGCGGAGGCCTGGAGGATGAAGCCCTGCGCGTGGTGCGGAAAATGCCGAAATGGAGACCGGGCAGGCAGAATGGGAGAGACGTAGCGGTGTACTTCACCTTACCCATACGGTTTGTGATGCAGGATCAGTGAGTATTCCAGTAGTGTTAGTGTTGCATCCCCCACGGCCCGTAAACCGTGGGGGATTTGTTATTTTTGCACTGGCTAAATAAAAACAGATGTTAGGTAAACTGGCAGGATTTGATGATACGATCGTGGCGCTGGCCACCGCGCCGGGCATAGGCGCCATCGCGGTGATACGCCTGAGTGGTAAGGACGCTGTGCGCATTACCAACGAATTGTTCCCGTCTAAAAACCTGGAGGCGCAGCCCACCCATACCCTGCATTTTGGGAGCATCGTGTACCAGGGGCGCATCCTCGATGAGGTAGTGGTGAGCCTGTACCGCGGCCCCAAATCCTATACTGGGGAAGAAGTGGTGGAGATATCCTGCCACGGATCGCCCTACATCCAGCAGCAGATCATTGATGCCTGTGTGGCATGCGGCGCGCGGCTGGCCAAACCGGGCGAGTTTACCCAACGCGCTTTCCTGAATGGGAAACTGGACCTCACCCAGGCGGAATCTGTAGCCGACCTGATTGCCAGCAACTCCGCCGCATCGCACCAAACGGCCATGCAACAGATGCGGGGCGGGTTTTCCCACGCGCTGAAAGATCTGCGGGAACAATTGATCACTTTTTCATCGCTCATAGAACTGGAACTGGATTTCAGTGAAGAAGATGTAGCGTTTGCAGACCGTACCCGTCTATACACATTGGTGTCTGCCGCCATGACCCAGGTGCAGCAACTGATCGATTCTTTCCAGATGGGTAACGTGATCAAGAACGGGGTGAGCACCGCTATTGTAGGTAAACCCAACGCCGGTAAATCCACCCTGCTCAATACCCTGCTCAATGAGAACCGTGCCATTGTGAGCGACATTGCCGGCACTACCCGCGATACGATTGAAGAAGTGCTGAACATAGGCGGCATCCTCTTCCGCCTGATCGATACCGCCGGTATCCGTGAAAGCGATGACACCATTGAAAGCATCGGGGTACAGAAGACCATGGAAAAGATCCGGGAAGCCGGTATTGTAGTGTACCTTTTTGATGTGAATGAAATGAGCGTGGAGGAGGTGCAGGAGCAGGTGGACGTCTTTGTGGCCTCCGGGGTCAATTACCTGTTGATCGGGAACAAGGCGGATATCAGGGGCGAGGAATTCTATGCATCGAAATTTGCGGCTATTCCGGGCGTTCTATTTATTTCTGCCAAGACGCATACCCATATCCAGGAAGTGAAGGATGCACTGTTGCACAAAGTCATGAGCGGGGATGTGCGCACCGGCGATACCATTGTGACCAATGCGCGGCACTATGCGGCGCTCCAGGAGGTAATGAAGGCCTTGCGGGATGTGAAGGCGGGGATGGACCGCCAATTGCCGGGGGATCTGCTGGCGCTGGATATACGGCTTTGTTTGCATTGGCTTGGGGAGATTACCGGGGAGGTGACGAATGAGGACAGGTTGGATTATATATTTTCTAAGTTTTGTATCGGGAAATAACACCTTTCTTTCAATTGCATCTTCTTTTATTTATTTACCTAACGTAATACTTCTCAGTATTGAGTTTGGGAGGACGCAGCAACACGGCCAGGATTATCTCAATTACAGGAAAACAACTCGGAGGCTGATTTAGGGAATATATAGCTGCTCGTTAACGTTACAATGCGCAGACGACTACCTTAACAAGGATTCATTATATTTACTTTAGTGTACATATCCACCTATGGCACAACATGATACCGTCTTAAAAATGCTGGCGGAGTTTGACGCTAACCAGCTAAATCCCATCAGGGATGACCTGGAAATTGCCAGGATGATCAGAGCCGCATTGCCGGAAAATGAAGAATTTGAGCCCTTGGTTCTCGCCGAGCTGTACGTATTTTCTTTATTAGAGGATAACGAATACGGCAAGTCGAACTGGCAGACGTATTTCGGCCCCGAATTGAAATTTACGGTGGATGGGCAAACGTTTGAAGCGATTTCGTTGGATAAGATTACCAAAGAGGTGGTTGATTATTGGGAAAGGCGTACAGAGCAATGTTCCAATCCTATTCTGAAGAGCAGATATGCTGGAGTAGTTTGGGAGTTCTCAAAAAAAATAAGAAATACTAAAGCGGACTTCAATAAAGTGGGCGTTGCTTATATCAGCAGTTTACTTCAAGCTGGCCAAGCCGGTCGCTATGTGTATTCACAAACTGTTCTTAAGAAATTATCAAGAGGGCTTTCCCTTGCTATTGGGTTTAAAAATGATGCTTTCAAGAATCAGGCAATTGAAAGTATAAGAAAATATGTGAATGACCATGGAGATAAGCCAGGCATCTGGCGTTACAATTACGATTTAATTGTCAAAGAGAACTTTAAAGAAGTTGATGCGTCAGTTATAAAAGAGATTGTTGATGATCTGGAGCAAAAATTGTCCATAAGTCTCACTTCAAACAGCAACGGACTGCCAGAATTAAATAGTACACATGTAGCCATGGACAGGCTTTTGGACTATTATAAAAGATTAAATGACAAATCAAATATTAAACGCCTTCTTGATAAACTAGCAGCGGCATATGAAACTGTAATATCATCATCGCCTCCCATACAAGCGATTCATTTGTTAGGCAAAATGCAGGAATATTATAAATCCAACAATTTTTTCGCAGAAGCAACTGAGTGTTACAAAAGAATACAATCGTTGAGTCCTGCGGTGCTTGATGCAATGGTACCCATAGGTACGGAGTTCAAAATGTCTAAAGATGTTATCGACGAATTTGTTGCAAAGTGTTTGTCGGGAGATATTGCTGAAGTTTTAACACGGTTGGGTGTTGTATTTATTCCTACAAAGGATGCGAACCTTTCAGTATTTGGAGGCACCGGTATTTCAGCATTACTGACTAGAAGTCTACATGATGGCACCGGTAGAACAGTGGCTAAAGTAGGGCCTTTGAGCACTGACATTTCCGGTAATGAAGTTACGAATATATCGACAAACATGTCTTTTGGGTCGGTATTGCTTCATTTCTGCATGAAGGCAGGAAAGGAACAGTTATTGCTAACCTTGGAAAATATCATGGAATATTTAAAACATTCCTGTTTAATTGCTCCAGATCGGTATGGGCTGGTTGAAAAGGGGATCGCGGCTTACCTTGAAGGAGACTTCGTGACTGCTCTTCATATTTTAATCCCACAATTTGAATCGGCCTGTTTAAAATTAGTAGAATTGAACGGCGGAAGTATTTGGAGGGAGGGTAAGAATGGTGGCGATAATATTAGAATTTTAGATGATGTTTTGCGGGATGGGAAATTCATAGAAGCTTTTGGGGAAGACGAATCTTTATATTTCAGGGTTTTGTTTACCGACCAGCGGGGATGGAATCTCCGGAATAAAGTTTGCCACGGTATGATGAAAACGGACAGTTTTGATTCCCGGAAGGCTGACCGTGTTTTTGTTGCCTTCCTGCTTCTCGGGCATATCAGATTCCTGGAATTTGAACCTCGTCAGAATCAAGACTGATTTTGCCGAAGTTGAGGCTTCTTGTGTATCTTTTTATAAGTCACTACTGATACAGTCACTTTAAGCTCAATGTTGTTCGATAAAAAAATCGTAAGCTCATAATAAATGGAGAGACCATTGATCTTACCGAAACTGAAACCCGTGTGTTGCACATCTTTGCATCTTCTCCTAACGAGACAATAGAGCGAAGCAGGCTACAAAAAGAGATATGGGAAGATAAAGTGTTATCGTAGGCCGCAGCCTTGATATGTTCATATCAAAACTCAGAAAAAAACTGGAACCTGATCCCAATATTTCCATTGTTGTGATTCGTGGCAAAAGATATAAACTTGAAATCAGCTCTTAAGGAAGAATTGCCCGCGCTGACATTTTCCCATCCCTATCTTCTACTAATTCCCTTGAATTTTTGCCTTTATTTTCATATAAAATATTGATAGTGAATATTTTATTTTCTGTATCGGGAAGTGGGAAGGCTCACACCTTCATACCGGATGGTAACCGCCGCAGTTCTATTGCAGCGCAGGATGTGATGCGCTTAATTGCAACATATTTTCCTTAAATTGATATAGTTAATAACCCGGAATAATCCCATTCAATTACAACTACCCTTTTATGAAAAATGTTATCCTCCAAACAGGCATTTTTTTCCTGTTAGCCCTTGGTCAAACTTCAATGGCACAAACCAAC
Source organism: Chitinophaga parva (assembly GCF_003071345.1). NCBI lineage: Bacteria > Pseudomonadati > Bacteroidota > Chitinophagia > Chitinophagales > Chitinophagaceae > Chitinophaga > Chitinophaga parva. The sequence goes on from NZ_QCYK01000002.1 coordinate 11,234, forward strand.
TGTGATGAATTAAAGAAGGAAAATGAATCCCTCAAAAAGGCATTGCAGATCACTACGCCTGTAAAGACAATTACCTCTTCCAAAATAGATTTCAATTTTATAAAATGCGAGGGAAACGCGAAAGAACAAACGGTTGAGATAACACTTACATTGGTAGATCATGATGCCAACCGGTCGTTTCAATTCTACCGGACCAAAGCTATTGATATAGAGGCAAACGAATATGAAACAAGTGATGTTAAAGTCGGTAGTGAGACTAGCGGGAATACCATTTACACGGACACGCCGATTAAGGCCGTGATTAAATTCACGAAAGTCCTGCCATCAATAAAGATGTTGAAGTTGATCCCGTTGTCTTATTTTAATGGAGCTCCTGGCAATTCGGTAGAAATTGAATTCCGGGACATTGCGATCGTCTGGAAATAGGTCAATAATGTTTTGCCTTTAAATCTGTGAAATAACAGGTCACACACCCTCTTGCCGTATCGGGAACAGACAATTATCTGAAAAACGACAAATGCATTAATGGCGAAGTTTGCCGCATTTTTGATTTGGATTTTTAGTCAATTCCCTGGCTATATTATCGCTCATTTGTCCCCGCACAGATACTAAAAACTTCTGAACCTGACACTCGTGGTATCCGGAACACCGGGTTCAATACCTGTACTGATCCCAAGGCCATTTGTTACCAACACGGAATCATTGACTGAGCGAATTTTGAGCTTATACCCACCATTTATAACGATAGTATCTTCGCCCTGCCTTTCCCATGTCCACTCTACTTGCCCATACTGATAGGGCGCCACAATCCAGGTGCAGTAGCTATAGCTTCCGCTGTGATCGCCACTGAATATAGTCCGGAACATATCCGTGTTATTCACAGAATCCGTTACGCCGTCCAGGTACCATTGCTTGTCTACAAATTTGGAGATGTCGATGGGAACATGTGGGGCATCGTCTTTTTTACAGCCGAAAAGCACTGCCAGTCCCACCAGTGCGGTAAAGGTTATTTGTTTTGAAGTCATAGGAGGGTTACATTTTTGAAATTGCTGATTCAAATATATAAAATATTTTATAATATATATCTTTGGCTACCAGCAGATGCCTTCCTTTGACTGAAGCCTCCCCAAACCGCCCTCTCCCCAAAAAAAATTAGCATTTCCTTAAACCCATTTTCCCGTTCTTTGACCGCAAATCAATTCCCCTATGCGGTATCTGCTGCTCATCGCCGGCATGGCCTGCGCCTGCCTGCCCGCCAAAGCCCAGGATGGTAAAGTGAAAAAAATGTACGAAGCCCAGGAGTATGAAACACTCACCACCGGCTACGGCCAGCACCCGGAAATGCTCTCGGCCCGCTCCCTGTACTATGTGGGCATGGCCTATTATCTCCTGGAAGATGATGCAAATTGCATAAAGTTCATGGACAAAGTGATTGCCCGGGACCCTAAGAACGCGCGCCCCCACTATATCAAAGGCATTGTAGCCTTTAACCAGCACCAGAACGATACGGCTATTACAGACTTCAAAACCGCCATCGCACTGGATTCTACGGTAGGAGAGTTTTATAGCGAACTGGGAGATGCCTATCTCGAAAAACAACAGCCCGACCTCGCCCTGGACGCCTTTGAGCGCGCCGCCCGCAAAATGAAAACGCCGGAACATGCCTACATGATGATGGCAAACATCTACATGGACCGAAACCAATCCGAAAAGGCCCTGGAAGCCTATTACAACGTAAAGGCAAACATGACCACCGTTACACCGCCGGTGAAACGCGCGCTGTATAACATCGGATTACTGGAAATGGATTTCCACCGCTACGACCGGTCAGAGACTGCTTTCAAAAACCTGCTGCTCGCAGATCCGGGCGATTATGAAGTCTACCAGAAACTGGTGCGCGTGGCTTACCTGCAGGACAATCCCGATAAAGCAAAGAATTATAAAACAAAACTCTACGAAGCACATAACGCCGGCAAGTTGCATGGTGCCCTGGATGATGGATTTTGCATAGATGTATTTGACTGGAACGGGAGGGAAGTACAGGCTGCAGAGCGCTACCAGCAAGGGCCCAGCCGGTCTTTCTTTAATAAAGTGGTCTTCTATGTAAACAATGGCGACCGGGCGGAACGCACCGTGCAGCTGGAATACTCTGCTTTGTCCATCCAGCAGGGAGGGCCTATGTATGTGTTGTGCGGTAACCAGGGTAGCACGCATTACGTGTACGCCACCGGCTTTAACGAAGGATATAAATATGCGGATCTGAAAAATGCAGTGCTGGATATACTGAACGGCATGGTGCAACCTGTTTCTTCCACGAAGCTGGTGGAATAATAAACCGCTGCCGCGTAACGGGAAAAAAGGCAGGCTTGCCAACCGTCCTGCGTAAATTACTGTGTTTGAATACACTTACCCGATCCCCGATAAGCCCACTCCAGCGCTGTACTGCAGTGATATTGCAGTGTATTTTTTTGTTTGCAAAATCTCATTATTTGTCTTAATTTAAAGACGTAGCCCGCGTTATTGTGTTTGTTAGGCCGGTCCATGAGCTGCCCCCGTTAACTACGTTTTTTTAACCCAAAACGATAAGTTCCCTTATGAAGTACATTTTTACATGCATCACCGTGCTGTTTTTTTTGCACGCGCGTTTGTACGCCCAGCACACATTCCTGGACAGCGATACGGCTGCAAACGGGAAATACCGTAACATGATCCTGGATGTAAAACAACATCCGGTGCCCGCCGCCCGGTCGGCTGAGTTCTTAAGATCCGCATTGAAATTGCAGGGACATGACAGCCTGCGTTTGAAAACGGTCCTGGAATCCAGCGGGCGTACGCACCAGGTGTACGAACAGTATTACAAGGGATTCCGCGTTCCCACCGGCGGATATTCCGTGCACATTCACGATGGCGTTATTGAAACCGCCAATGGAACTATCCAGGACGTGGGTGACCCCTCGCTGCAGGTAATGGTGGATGAAAGTACTGCCTTAAAGCTAGCCCTGGCGGCGGTTCCCGCCAAGGTGTATGGCTGGCAGGACGAGGCCACCATGAAAAGTTACCGGGAGGCGGTCCGCGATCCACAGGCAAGTTTATATCCCAAGGGTGAATTGATCCTCTTCCGGGACGACAGTATCCTGCATGCATTCCGCCTGGCTTACCAGTTCCATGTATATGCCGCATTGCCTTTGCAGGATTACAATGTCTTTATCGATGCGCAAACAGGCCGGGTATTGGCAAAACGGAACCTGATCTGTTTTACCAATACCGCTGCTTCCGGCCAATCGCTCTACAGTGGGTACGTATATTTCACTTCTGATTCATACGGTACCGGCCAGTATCGCCTGATGGAAAGCCGTAGCACGAACAGTCGCACTGCTACGATCCATACTTATAACAACGCGTCCGGCAGCGGGGCAGAATTCAGCCAGACATCCACTACCTGGCCTACGGACGCGGGATTGGACGTACACTGGGGCACGGAAAAAGTGTTTGACTACTGGGCTTCAGTAAGAAGTCGCAACAGCTATGATAATGCCGGTAGTACGCTGAATGGCTATGTGCATACCAGCCTCACCGCACTGGGATATCCGGACAATGACAATGCTTTCTGGAATCCTACCGTACATGCTATGTATTACGGCGACGGCACCACGCAGTTTAAGGCGGTGGTAGCGCTGGATGTTATTGCGCATGAGATCGGGCATGGGGTTACACAGTACACCGCCGGGTTGAACAGCAGCTCGGAGGACGCCGCGCTGAATGAAGGCCTGAGCGATATCTGGGCCAGCGTGATCGAGTACAACAGCGGTACCTATAAGCAGTACTGGACCATTGGGGAAGAGATCATGAAAAACGGGCAGCCTTACCTGCGTTCCCTGCAAAACCCCAAGGCAAACAGCTATCCTGAATATTATCATGGTACCTATTGGGACTACTCCAACGAGCCGCATAAGAACAGCACCGTGTTCAGTCACTGGTTTTACCTGCTGGCGAACGGGGGCAATGCCAATAATGAAGCAGGCAATCACTATAATGTGACCGGCCAGGGTGTGAATGGTGCCGCAGACATTGTCTGGGCTGCGCAAACCGGTTATATGTCCACTGTGACCAGCTATGCAGACATGCGCAATGCCACCATCAATGCCGCTACTGCATTGTATGGCGCCCAAAGCTGCCAGGTAAGGGACGTTACTTACGCATGGTATGCGGTAGGGGTAGGCACCGCGCCCCCGGATGCCAATATGTTGATATCCGGTGCAAATGCCTTCTGTTCCACGGCTGCCTACACCATCTCTGGTGTACCTGCCGGCCAGACGGTTACCTGGTCGTTGAATACTACCAGCTATGCCAGCCTGGCGGCTTCCGGCAACGCTGTTACGCTCACCAAGACGGCGCAGGGCCCCATGGTACTGACGGCTTCCCTGCCATATTGTATCACTGCTTCCAAAAGTGTGAGCACGCAGCCGCTGATGAACCTGAGCAGCGCTATGAACGGCAGCTGCAACGGCTCTTACCAGGATTGGCTGATCTCTGCCAGCCCCAATATGCCGCTGAGCAACTACGTGTGGACGGCCCAACCCTCCGGCACTAATTCCAGCATTAATATTTACAACCCAAGCGGGTCTTCATCGTACGTAAGTGTGAGAGGTGGCGGCGGTATCACTATCACCGCAAAGGATGCCTGCAATGAAAACGTCCAGGACGGCGTTACGGTGTATGCGCCCTGCCCGCAGTCGTTCGCATTCTCCCTTTCTCCCAATCCTGCAGTGAGCACCGTAAATATCCAGCCCCGTTCCAGCACGGATGTGATGGCGGAGAAACTCGCAGTAACGCCGCAGATCACGCAGGTGAATGTATATGACCAGATGGGCAACCGCGTGAGACAGCAGAAGGTAGCCGGTACCAGCACGGTACAGATCAATGTGTCTGGCCTGCGCCTGGGATACTACACGGTTGAAATTGAATACAATAATAAACAGAAGGAACGCCAGCAAATTATCGTTGGCTCCGGGCAGTAACAATACGGTACAAACGGGCGCTTCCAGCAAGCGCCCGTTTTTTTATGCCATGAAATAATCGTACATTAAAAGAACAGTATCCATTTTTTTTCTCCATGTTATTTGCCGGAAACCGTATCTAAACCATCACTCTTCAACAAAATTGTTACCCGGTTATGAAACAAACAACCCGCTTTGCGCTCATGGCTGCGGCCTGCGCAACCCTGTTCTACACAGCCTGTACAAAACAGGACGCTCCATCCAATGCTGACCAGACCTCACCCCGCGCCGTCACGGCCAAGTCCGGCCCCATCAGCGTAATGTACGTAGAGGTGAACAACAACAACCTGCTCAACGTGGGCTGCTATTCCCTGAAGAAAAGCGGCGCCCCGTTCTTCGACTACGCCATCATCTTTGCTGCAAACATCAACTACGACGCCACTGCACACAAAGCGGTGCTGTACAACAATCCCAATGTGACAAAGGTGCTCACCAACAAGGCCACTTACATCCAGCCCCTGCAGGCCAAGGGCATTAAAGTAACCTTGTCTATCCTGGGCAATCACCAGGGCGCCGGCATTGGCAATTTTACAAGCAGGGCCGCCGCGGCTGATTTTGCGCAGCAACTGGCCGATGCTGTAAACACGTACGGCCTGGATGGCATTGACTTCGATGATGAATATGCAGACTATGGCAACAACGGCCTGCCCCAGCCAAACGACAGCTCCCTGATCCTACTGCTCAGTGAGCTGCGTTCCCGCCTGCCTGGCAAGACCATTTCTATTTACAACATTGGTGTAGCCGCCAGTTATGGCAGCTACGGCGGGCACACCATCGGGGAATATGCCAACTATGCGTGGAACCCGTATTACGGCAGCTACTCCGTGCCGGCCACGCCGGGCCTCACCAAAGCCCAGAAGGGTCCGGCCGCTGTGGATGTAACTTCCACCAGCAGCAGCACATCCACTTCCTTTGCCCAGCGCACCGTGAGCGATGGTTATGGGGTGATGTTGTTTTATAACCTTACGCAAACGAGCATTGCCAGTTATTTGCAAGGCACGTCGAAAGCACTGTATAACGATAGCGTAGTGGCACCGGCCGGTTGCTCACAACCCTGGACCAGCCAGTAACTTTTCCGTATTCCGGTCATGGAGAGAAAAACAACGGCCGCCTGCAAATCCTTGCAGGCGGCCGTTTTGTGCTTTGCGCGTACGGTATGAAGAGCCTTGTACAATTTAATATTTAAACACCTTCCCGTTCACCATTACCTGTTGTGTTTTTTCATCAAAGGTGGCCTTGCCGCCGGTGTGCACGGCTGCATTGGTCATGATGTTGGCAATGGAGTGGTAGTAGCCGGCTTCCACGGGTGCGTTTGGCTGCTTGCGGCTGCGCATGCACTCCATGAAATTGCGCACGTGCGCGGATGTGAGCTGGTCTCCGCCGGTGTTGGCGCCTGCTTCCACTTTGATGGCCATTTCGCTGAGATCTTTTACCGGTAGCAAGTTGGCGTGCAGGCCCATTTGCTTTGCTTCCCTTTCGCGGAGGCCACCTTCGGGCGTGATCTTGTTGGTATTGAGATTGAGCGTGCCACCGTTGCTGTAATAGATCTCCTTGGGATTTTCATCCCCATTGTTCATGCGCGACATGAACACTACCTGGAAGCCGGTCGCAGGATCATCGCTGGGGCCGTAATCAAATACAGCGGTTGTGGTATCCCAGTTACGGCGCCCGTCTTTCCAGGTGTAGATGCCGCCATTGGCTACCACACTGCGGGGGTGTTTCAGGTCGGTGAACCAGTGCACGGTGTCTATCTGGTGAGACATCCACTGGCCGGGCTGGCCGGAAGAGTAGGGCCAGAACAGGCGGTACTCCAGATATTTACGGGGATCAAAGTGTTCGTAAGGCCGGTTGAGCAGGAAGCGTTTCCAGTCCAGGTCTTCTTCCTTGCACTTGGCCACCAGGTCGGGGCGGCGCCAGCGGCCGGGCTGGTTCACATTCCAGGTCAGTTCCACCATGGTGATGGGGCCAAACTGGCCGGATTTGATGAATTGTTCCGCGGCTTTATAGTTAGCCCCGGAGCGGCGCTGGGAGCCTATCTGCACAATGCGGTCTGATGCCTTCACCGTCTTCAGTGCATAGATAGCATCGTCCATCGTTTCTGCGAAGGGCTTTTCACAATACACGTCGCAACCTGCCTTTACAGCTTCTGCGCAGAGCAGTGCGTGCTGGAAATCGGCAGTGCTGAGGAACACGCCGTCAATATCTTTGAGCGCATACAGTTCGTCATTGTTGCGGCAGGCGGTAATATCATTGCCCAGTTTGGATTTCAGGAAATCCTGGCCTTCTTCGCGGCGCAGTTTCCACAGGTCGGATACGGCTACGATATCGAAGTTCAGTTCTTTATAATGCTGTACAAAGCTGGGGAAGTGGGAGTTGCGGAAGCGGTCTGAGAAGCCTACTACGCCCATTCTCACGCGGTCATTGGCCCCCAGGATGCGGCCATAACTTTTGGCGGAGAAGCCAATGGCGCCCAGGTAAGCACCGGCTGCCGCCAGGGTGGATGTCTTTAAAAATTCACGTCTTGAGTTTTCCATTACAGTGGAGTTTTGTTGGAAGGAAATATGATGTTTAAGGTTTGTACGGCGTGTTGAAACGTGCTGCCTGTGCATTGATGGCTTCCGCTGTAGGTACCGGTCCGCTGAAAATGATTACCCGGTAGCGGAAGGTGGCGGAGGCGCCGGGTGCCAGGCTGAAATTAAGGGAGCGGGCCCCGTTGCTGAATACCTTCTGTCCCAATGGATTGGCGGCAAACAGGCCGTAGTTGCGCGCATGCCAGTAGGTGGGGAACCCGGGATTGTCTTTCTGGTCAATGATCACAATGGCCACATTTTCTCCCTGCACTTTGCCATAAAGCATGCACCATTCACCACGTGTGCCCCAGGCATCATTGCCGGTTTTGCCCATGCTGGTCAGGTAGTTGCCGGTAGCGTCTGCTCCTGTAGCGGCGGTGGTGGTCACATTGCCATGTACGTCGGTAAATGTTTTGGCACTATCCGGCAGCTCCAGTGATCTTACTACGCGCAGGCCCAGCAGGCCATCTTTGGTATCGGGGAAGTGCACAGTGTCGCCCTGCGCGGTGAGGGTGGTAGTGCGGTCAATGATGCGCATCGTTTTATTACCGCTGAAAGTGAGACTGGTAGCCTCTTTCAGCAGTACGTGGCCGGCCTGGTTCTCCCAGTTGGCAGTATAAGACAAGGTGCTGTCGTGCGTAGTGGGCACCACATGACGTATCCATCCATAATGCATCTTTTTATCTGTGGGAATGGCGGATGAGTTGTTCCAGAAATCCAGGCCGTTCACACTTTCATAATTGAACCACAGGCCTACATGGTGGGGATGGTCCGTGCGCTCGCCGGCCTTTGGAGGCCAGCCCCGCGTGATCATATGTCCACCCGGTGAGAAGATAGGCCACAGGGTAGGTTTCTCCAGGTTTTCCGGGTAAATGAAATTGCAGAAATATTTGCCGTCCAGGCGCACTTCAATAGCAGCCTGTGTTTTAGCCGGGTTAAAGGTTACATGACTGTGCTGTGCATGCAGCAGGTATGGCAGCAAAAGCAGTGGCAACAGGGCATAGCAATGCTTCATAAGTGAATGGTTTATGGTACACGTGGAAATGCAAACGAGGCGTGGTAGTTTCCGTCAGCTAGAAAATCAGGTTTAAAAGATAGGTAAAAAAGTAATTGGGAGGGAGTGCCGGCATGAAAAAAGGGGAAATCTCACAGGTAAAAGGAAGGCGCCGGGCATCGTACCAATACGCATCCGAATAAGAAAGGCTGTTCCAAAGTTTGAAACAGCCCTTTCTTCCGGGAGAAAAATTTTATTCCGCTTTGCGGTCTGCTCCCTGGCGTTCCACCATCCAGCCGGGATATTCGCCGGGCAACTGGCTGATGGCGTTAATGCGTTCCAGCTCTTCCGGGGTGAAGGTCACATCTACGGATTTAAGATTGTCTTCCAGTTGTTCCGTGCGCTTGGCGCCAATGATCACGGTGCTCACCACCGGTTGGTGCAGCAGCCAGGCCAGGGCCAGCTGGGCTACCGATGCGCCTTTTGCAGGCGCCATTGCTGCCAGCAGTTCCACGATATCGAATGCGCGTTCTTTATTCACCGGCGGAAAATCAAAGTTGGTGCGGCGGGCGCCTTCCGCCTGCTGGTTGTTGCGGGTGAACTTACCGGAAAGAAGGCCGCCTGCCAGCGGGCTCCAAACCATGAGGCCTACCTGCTGGTCTTTGAGCAAAGGCACCAGTTCCCGCTCCAGGTCGCGCCCGGCTACGGTGTAGTAGGCTTGCAATGATTCAAAGCGGGCCACCCGGTTGTAGTGGGAATAGTCCAGGGCCTTCATGAGGTGCCACGCGGCCAGATTGCTGGCGCCAATGTAGCGCACCTTGCCACTGCGCACCAGGGTATCCAGGGCTTCCAGGGTTTCACCCAGGGGCGTCAGCGGATCGTAGCCGTGGATCTGGTAGAGGTCTATATAGTCTGTTTGCAGGCGGCGCAGGCTGTCTTCCACCTGGCGGAGGATGTGTTTACGGGTAAGGCCGCTGTCATTAGGGCCTTCGCCCATTTTGCCACGCACTTTGGTGGCCAGTACCAGGTCATCGCGGTGCAGGCCCAGGTTGCGGATAGCCTTGCCGGTCATTTCTTCGGAGAGGCCTTCTGAGTACACATTGGCGGTGTCTATAAAATTGATGCCGGCGTCTACGGCACGTTTTATCAATGCATCTACCGGTGGCTGGTCCAGGTTACCAATGGCCGCCCAGATGCCTTTGTTGCCCCCAAAGGTCATGGTGCCCAGGCAAAGCTCAGATACTTTCAGGCCGGTATTGCCAAGCAGGTTGTATTTCATCGTTTAACATTTTTTGGGTGAAGGATCAAAACGGGTAACTTATTGAAATTAAAAAATGACCTACAACCCTTGGCAATATTTATTTAGTTAGTACCGGCTTAACTTCCTGTTGACCCAAAATGTGTATGCATAAAAAAGCCCTGCATGGAGCAGGGCTTCCGCCGTTATTCCCCGATTTTCTTTAAAGTGTTTTGGATCACGTGCAGCTTGTCCAGGATGAGCAGCATAAAGAAGACCAGTATGCTGGCAGCAGCCAGGCCTGTCATCAGCAGGGCATAGTAGCGGATAGTCCATTGCAGGGCCACTTTCAGGCGCTGTGGGAAGGTAATGCCCGTGATCTTGCGGGCGCCTTCGTACAGGGACAGGCGGATGGTGCAAAATTCATTTTCCGAATTGAAATTACCCAGGGATACACCCAGGTCCTGCAGTTGTGATTCAATATCCAGGATCTTGTCATGCAGGGTAATGAGATCACTGAGATTGCGGCTGCCATTGGATTTCAGCTCATTGAGGGAGGCCAGCGTTTTTTCCAGTGATATCTTTTTGGCATTGAGCTGGCGGTATTCATTGGTCTTGTCCACTTTTACCACGGAAATCTGTTGCACATGCCCGTACTGCTGCATGGCCACGTAAAAGCTGTCGAACTTTTCCGGCACCACGCCAATGAGCAGGTGCAACTGGCGGTTGCCCTTGTTGCCCATGCTGCGCTCGTACTGGATCACGGCATTGAACTGCACTGTTTTTTTACGGACATCCTGCTCATCTTTATCAAAGCTGGCGGTGGAAGAACTGATGGTGGCTGTTTTTTCATACTTCTGGTCCTGCTGCATGGACGGTGGCGGCGCATTCATCGTCACCTGTTTTACTTTTTCAGAAGCATAGTTGCTGCGCAAGTCGCCTATACCGCTGAAAAAATCCTGTTGGGTGAAGTCGTCCGGGATATTGCCTGGCGAGAGATAGCCGTAAACCAGGCGGAGCAGAAACAGCAGGAGGAAGAGGTACAGTAACCAGCGAAACAGGCGCCAGAAGCGGAGTTTAAAGGAGGCTTGGGTCATGGGCGGGTACGTTTTAGGGATAAGGGTAGCTAAAAAATAGGACCACCCCTGTCCGAGGATGGCCCCACGTTTCATGGATCAGTGAGTAATTATTTTTCCGGGTTGCTGGTAAATGACACTTTCTCTACCACCACGCCCATTTTCTTCAGCGCACCACTATCGGAGTCAACTTTCTTCTCGCCGGTTACGGCGTCATATAATTTAGGATCGCCGGAGTTCACTACTTTAAAGAGCACTTCCACACCTTTGCCCTCCAGGGCGCCGCCTTCCCAATCTGCCACGGTGCCGCCATCTTCCCACTCAAAGCCATGGATGCGGAAATTGCGCCCATTGAGCTTTACCACCTTCTGCAGGTCGTCACCCACTTTAATGCCGTAAGGGAATTTCCAGGAAGAGTTTTCCTGCGTGAAGGTGAGCACATTGCTGCTGTCTGCATGCATGAGCAGTTCCAGTTCATTGGCGGTATTGGGGAAAAGCACATAAGCTTCGCCCACATCATTACCTGCTACATCGGTAGTGTTGCGGATGGTGATATTTTCTTTGCCATAAAGATCATAGAGGGTTTTGGGATCATGGATCTTCATGAGGTTGCGGGCGTCCATATTGTACACCGGCGCGGGCGGCGGGGGAGGAGGCGGGGCAATGGTGATGGTATTGCCGGCGCTGTCTTTCGTTACAATAGGTTTTGCTGCGGCCGCCGCGGCCTGGGCGCGCGCTTCTTCCGCGGCTTTAAGGGCTGCCGCATCACGGGCTGCCTGGGCGGCTACATCGGCTGGCCGGTTACCGGAGCGCTCGTAGGGATGTTTATCCTCCAGGATATTCTTGCTGTCTGATTTAAATTTCTTTTCGGTGTAGGTGGCCAGGGCAAAGGCATCGTTGGTACTAAAGCCAAAGTTCCGGAGGTTGGCAATGAGCTGCTGGCGGTTTACGTTGCTGTATTGGTAAAAATATTTCAGGGCGTTATCCAGGGCTGCGGGATCTTTCTGGAGGTTCATCATGGTGGTGTCTATATCCAGGCCACCAGTGCCGGCCCTGGTCATGGCAGAGGCAATGTAGTCGCTTATGGTATCATTCATAAGCTGGTAATGCTCTCCCATTTTAGCAGAGAAGCTGGAGGCGATCTTTTCTTCCAGTTTTACCTGGGCGCCTGCCAGCAGGGGCAGCAACATTGCGATCAAAAAAGCAAGTCGTTTCATGTATGAAGGTTCGTTTCTTAGCGTAACAAAGGCAGGGCGGACAACGGCTAAAATAGGGATAATTCCCCATTGAACGTGCAGGCGTCCCTGGTTATAACGCGGGCCGGTGCCGGGGTATTGCTGCCCCTTTTCCAAATTATCCATGTTCCGGCCAGCTTTATCCGTTCACCAGCCGCGTGCATCGCCGGAATTTTGCCCGGTCATTTTAATGAACAACGCTCCTGGAAACGAGATGGCCCATTCCTCCCAGTAGTACCACAGTTATGGCAATGAGCCCTGGGCGAGTTGGATGAAAATGGCTACCTGCGCCAGCGGTACTGTATAAACGCAGTAAGGGGATGTCTCAACATGGTGAAACATCCCCTTTTCTGGGCGTAAAGGGCTATGTGCTCAAAGACATTAAAAAACAGGAGCTGGAACAGGCGCTTACTTCCCTGGTGCAGAAGGGTTACTATTACACCGAAATGGTGACCGGTAAACTCATTCACGCCATCAATAACCTGGATGAACTACAACCCGCCACTTCCATCCGCGCTATGCCAGGGCTGAACCCGCGGGAGCTGGAATTCCTCAAGCTCGTGTGTTCTGAGCTGACATACAAAGACATTGCAGCGCGCATGAATGTAAGCGTACATACCGTAGATGGCTACCGGGATGCCCTGTTTGAGAAGCTGCAGGTGAAAAGCCGTGTGGGGCTTGTATTGTACGCCATCCGCAATAAGATCTTCCTGGTGGAATAATGGTCTTCCCTTCCAGGGAGCCTTGCAATCATTGTACATATTATCGCCCGCCCGCTCTTAATCCTATCCTAATATAAGTTGCCATGTTTTTTTCCTAATTTTATCAGCTTTATAGACAATCAGCAATTGGGAAGTAAGGGATCATGGAGCCAACGTCATTTATAACAAACGAAGGGAAGAACAAGCCGGCCAGCGCCCTGCTGGCGGACCAGGACCTTCAACGCCTTGCCCTCGCGGATGAACCTTACTTCCGGCAAATACTCACCATCCTGCCCGTAGCCATTTACACCGTAGATGCGTCTGGGTTAATTACCTTTTACAACGAAAAAGCCATAGCCCTGTGGGGCCGCCGCCCCCAGCCAGGCGAGCACTGGTGCGGGGCCGCGGGTTTGCTGCGTGCAGACACCGGCCTGCCTTACCCGGAAGATGCGCTGCCCCTTAAGCGTGTACTGCACACCGGTGAGCCACTGGTCAACGAGGAATGCGTGGTCATCCGCCCTGATGGCAGCCGCCGCCGGATCATACCGCATATGGTGCCCCTGGTACACCCGGATGGCAGCGTGCAGGGAGCCATCAACATGATGATGGATGTAACGGCCCAGCGCAGTTCTGAAGCGGCCCTGGCGGAAAAGGAAGCGCTGCTGCAACACGCCACGGAAGCAGGCCACCTGCGCCAGGCCATAGACGCCGCGGAAATGGGTACCTGGGTGCTGGACCTGCAAACCAGCCGCCTGCACCCATCCGAACGTTACCGCGATATCCTGGGCACCGATGTGAGCAGCGGCTGGCACCTGGACGACCTGCTGGCCCTCATTCATGTAAACGACCGCCAGGTAGTATACCAGGCCACACAAACTGCGGTGCAGGAAGGCCGCCTGGATTTTGAGGTGCGCCTCATCCGCCCGGACGGGCACCTGCGCTGGATCAAGGTGAATGGTGTTACTACTTATAATGAGCAGCATGAAGCCGTACGCATTATTGGTACAGTGATGAATGTAACGGAGCAGCGCAGGGCCAGGCGGGAACTGGAATCGCTGGTGCAGGCACGTACCAAGGCATTGCAGGAATCCAATGAACTGCTGGAAAAATCCAACAGTGCGCTGGCACAGTTTGCCTACATTGCCAGCCATGACCTGCAGGAGCCCCTGCGCAAGATCCAGACCTTTGCAGACCTGCTGGGCCGCAACCTCCGCGATGGGGAAGCAGCGGGTAAATACCTGGAGAAGATATGCTCCAGCGCCGCCCGCATGTCTAACCTGATCCAGGATGTGCTGAATTACTCCCGCCTGGCAAAGTCCGCCGATGCAATGGAAGCCGTGGATCTCTCCCACACGCTGGAGGCGGTGCTATCGGACTTTGAATTGCTCATTGCACAGAAGCATGCGTTGATAAAAACCGTGAAACTGCCCGTGGTACGCGGTTTTGCGCCACAGCTGCATCAACTGTTTGCCAACCTGGTAGGCAATGCGCTGAAGTTCTCTACCCAGGAGCCCTTGCTGGAGATCAGCTGCCGCCAGGTGGAAGGTGATGCACTCCCCATCACGCCCGCACTGCCGGCCCGCACCTATTATGAACTTTCTTTTACAGACAACGGCATTGGCTTTGACCCGGCTTATGCAGAGCAGATCTTCGTGATCTTCCAGCGCCTGAACAGCCGCGATACGTTTGGCGGCACAGGCATTGGCCTGGCGCTTTGCCGTAAGATCGTGGAGAACCACGGCGGGCATATTGCCGCCACGGGGCAGGAGGGCGTCGGGGCCACCTTTACAGTGCTGCTGCCGGCATAATGGCTGCCAGGGCCTGTTGCCACCCTTACGGTGCTTCCTTGCCGGAAGGACATTCCTGCCCAATACAATATCCTGTCTTCCCAAAGCACACCTGCATTGTATTCCTCAGAAGGCTTCGTTATTTTGCAGCGTTCAGAAATTTTCCAATTTGAAACACAGCAAACGCAAAATGCTGCGCCCCGCGCAGCTGGCGGCCGTTATATTCCTTACCGTTTCCGGCGGGCCCTATGGCCTGGAGCCACTGCTTTTCTACGGGGGCAATAATGCCATCCTGTTACTGCTGGCGGTGCCCATTCTCTGGGACATCCCTACCATTTTCACCGTGATGGAGCTCAATAGCATGATGCCCCTCAACGGGGGCTATTACCAATGGGTGAAGCAGGGCCTGGGCCTGCGCTGGGCCTTTTATGAAGGCTGGTGGACCTGGCTGTACACCTTTGTAGACCTGGCCATTTACCCGGTGTTGTTTGTGGAATATGCCGCTTTCTTTTTCCCGGCAATAGCACATTACAAGCTGCCCATCTGCTGGGCTATTATCTGGGGATGTGCCTACCTGAACTACCGCGGCATTGTACCGGTGGGCAAGACGGCCCTGGCCCTGGGAGGCCTGGTGGTGCTGCCTTTCCTGGTAATGGCCGGCATGGCGCTGTGGCATGTGCCCGTGGGGCATGTATGGGAACTGCCCCATCCCACGCGGCATATGACCCTGCCCGCACTGGGCATGGGCCTGTACACGGTGATGTGGAACTTCCTTGGGTGGGACAATGCCACCACCTACGCGGAAGAAGTAGACCACCCGGTGCGGAGTTATCTCTGGTCGCTGGGCGTGGCCTTCCTGCTCATTTTTGTGCTGTACTTTGCCACTGTGCTGGTAGCCCTGCACAGCGGCATTGATGTGGCAGCACTGCAGGACCAGGGCTTCCCCGTGCTGGGCCAGGTGATAGGCGGGCGCTGGCTGGGGACATTGCTTTCCGTAGGCGGCATGGCCAGTGCGGTGGGGCTTTTCTCTGCCGTGATGTTATCCGTATCGCGCATGCCCAAAGTAATGGCAGACGACCGGTTGCTGCCGGCGGTGCTGAGCAAGGAGCACCCGCGTTTTGAAACACCCTGGGTGTCTATCCTTTGCTGCGCGGTGACTGTAAGCCTGCTGGTGATCTGGACCTTTGAAGACCTGCTTATTATTGATATTACGTTGTATGGCACCGCCTTGTTCCTGGAGTTTATAGCGCTCATCCTCCTGCGTAAAAAAGCGCCGGACCTGGAGCGCCCGTTCCGCATCCCGCTGGGCATCCCGGGCCTTTGCCTGATGACGCTGCTGCCCCTGGCCGTGTTTGTAGTAGCGCTGGTGGGCGCGCTGCAGGAGGGAGGCAATAACAGGCCTTTGCTTTTTGCCGGCTTGTCATTGGTAAGCGCGGAGGCCATGTGGCAGCTGGTGCGGGTGTGGCGGCGCACAAAATGATATGAAAAAATATGCATTTTTGTGGTCTATGCTTTAACTTGGGCATTGTGCTGCCGGATTCCATGTTAGCGATCACCAAATAATACCCAGGAATAAAATGATGAAAACTTCCCACCGTTTTTTGCCAGTGCTGCTCTTGCTGGCTCTACTGCAAACCGGCTCCCTGCGCGCGCAGCAGGCCGCTGTGCCCCAGGCCCGCCTTACGGCCCGCGACAATTTCAGTGACATGCGTTTTGGCCTCTTCATTCACTGGGGTGTGTACAGCCTCCTGGGCGATGGAGAATGGGTGATGCACAACAAGCGGATCCCGTACACGGATTACAGTCGCCTGCCGGATGCCTTTTACCCCCACAACTTTGATGCAAAGACCTGGGTAAAAATGGCCAAGGACGCAGGTATGAAATATATCACCATCACCTCCCGACACCATGACGGTTTCAGCATGTTCAATACCAAGGCATCTGAATACAACATCATGAACACCCCTTACAAAAAGGATCCGCTGGCAGAACTGGCGAAGGAATGTAAGGCCCAGGGCATTAAACTGTTCTTCTACTATTCCCTGCTGGACTGGGGCCGCGCTGATTACGGGTATGGCTCGCCCATCGTGAACGGCAAGCCCACAAAAGGCGACTGGGATCACTACATAGCGTTCATGAAAGCCCAGCTTACAGAGCTGCTCACCAACTACCCGGATATTGCCGGTATCTGGTTTGACGGGGAATGGGAGCGCGAGGACGTGGACTGGCGTTTTAACGAGATCTATGCCCTCATCCATAAACTGAAACCAGATGCATTGATCGGCAATAACCACCACCATGCCGCCCGCGACGGGGAAGATTTCCAGATGTTTGAGCGCGACCTGCCGGGTGAAAACAAAGCAGGCTTCAGCGGTGGCGCCACCATTTCACAGGCGCTGCCCCTGGAAACGTGTGAGACCATGAACGGCAGCTGGGGCTTCACCATCACAGATCATCATTACAAAACGGTACGCCAGGTCATACAACTGCTGGTAAGCGCTGCCGGCCGCAATGCCAACCTGCTGCTCAATGTAGGGCCGATGGCCGATGGCGTGATCCAGCCCGAATTTGCAGATACCCTGCGCGCCGCAGGTAAATGGATGAAACAATACGGTGGCGCTATTTACGGTACCCGCGCCGGCTTCCTGGCACCGCAGTCCTGGGGCGTTACCACCCAGCGTGCCGGGCACCAGTACGTGCATATTTTACAAACCCCCGGTACTAACCCGCTCTTCCTGCCCAACATCCCCGGCCACCTGAGAAAGGCCACCATCTATGGCAGCGAAGTAACGGTGAAGTACACCCTGGTAGATAAAGGCGTGCTCCTTTACCTGGATGGCCTGGGCGATGTAGCGTATGATAATATTATTGATCTTTCTTTTGAGTGAACAGAAGGTCTTAGGTCTTAGGTCTTAGGTCTTAAGTCTTAAGTCTTAAGTCTTAAGTCTTAAGTCTTAGGTCTTAAACGTTGCATACGATAAAACAAAAAGCCGGCAGATCATCACTGCCGGCTTTTTACATTATCCGCTACCCAGGGCCTGGTACCTAAGACTTAAGACCTGGGACTTAAGACAATTTAAAACCTGTCATCATTCACCTCCAACCAGTATCCATCCGGGTCTTTGAAGTAGATCTGCTTTACACCATCGGGGCGCACGGTAGGGGCGTGGGCGTTCTGGGCCCAGTTGCCATACTCAATGTGGTTTTCATCAAGGCGCTTCATGAAGGCATTGATGTCCGCTACAGAAAAACAGAGGTGGCTGTTCTTGTCGTGCTCCGTGATGGACGCGGCGCCCTTGATGAGGTGTAACTGGCTGTGGGCGCCAATGCGCAACCAGGTGTGGCGCCCATCGTGGAAGGGCTCCGGAATGGTATCCAGGCCCACGATGCGGGTGTAGAAATCTGTGCTCTTTGCCAGGTTGTACACATAAACAGCTACATGATTGAGCTGTGGCGTGGAATGTTGCTGTGCAGCGGCCGTCATGGTTTGTCCGGTGAGGCCTGCAATGGTGAGCAGGCCGGTGAAGAATAAGTTTCTCATGCCAACAAATTACAGGGGAATGCGCAGAATGTCAAGCCCTTTTTACAACAGCCCTGGCATGTAATGTGCTACCTTCATCCTGGCATAAAATCCATTCGCATGTTATATCACACGCTGGGAAAATCAAGCCTCCGGGTCAGTGAAGTGGCTTTCGGGGGTATGTCGCTCCAGGGCGATGAAAGCAATAATATCCGCCTGCTGCAACAGGCCCTGGCCGGTGGCATCAACTTTTTTGATACGGCAGACCTGTATGACAAGGGCGCCAATGAGTCCCTTTTTGGCAAAGCCTTCCACGACCGGCGGGACCAGGTGGTGATCGCCTCCAAAGTGGGGAACCAGCTACGCGCTGATGGCAGCGGCTGGGACTGGAACCCGCGCAAAGAATACATCCTGAAAGCGGTGGAAGACAGCCTGCGCCGCCTGCAAATAGACTACCTGGACCTCTACCAGCTGCATGGCGGCACCCTGGACGATCCTACGGATGAGACCATCAGCGCCTTTGAGCAGTTGCAACAGCAGGGCAAGATCCGCTACTACGGCATTTCTTCCATCCGTCCTAATGTGATCCGCACCTGGATAGAGCGCTCCAACATAGTGAGTGTAATGATGCAATACAGCCTGCTGGACCGCCGCCCGGAAGAAACGGTCCTTGGCCTGCTGGAAGCCAACAATATTGGCGTACTGGCCCGGGGTAGCGTGGCCAAAGGCCTGCTGGCCGGGAAGCCCGCTACGGAATATTCAGATTTCACCACGGACCTCGTGCAGGCCCAAAGCGATGCGGTAAAAGCCATCTCCGGCCCCAGGCGTACCATGGGGCAAACCGCCATGCGCTATGTATTGCAGCACCCGGCCATTACCAGCGTGGTAGTAGGCATCCGCACGGAGGCCCAACTGCAGCAAGCCCTGGCCCTTAGTGACACACCGGAACTTACGCCTGGTGAAATGCAATCCCTGGCCAGTGTAATGCCTGCCAGGTTCTATGAATCACACCGCTAAGCAGGAAGGCATTGACCAGCGCTCCGGGGATACCAACCCCTGGAGCACTGTCCGGATTTTTCCCGTTTCGATCTGCAAAATTACTATAGGGGCTAACCCAGGCAGGTTTATACCCCTGTTTCGTGTTTTCCACAACGCGCAAAGTGTATTTCTGACGCACTGATTCTATTGTGTTTTTCAGTATGGTGATCTGCCGTAATGGGCCACCATGGCGTGTTTAAAGGACTTTGTGCCCGGCAAGGGAAAAGGCCCTGAGGAGCGCAGCGCCTTTCCCGTTTCCCCTGAAAAGAATTTCCGTTTTGCGTAACCGGAAACCCCATTATTCCCCACAACTTTGCGCCATGAAAAAATTAGTGCTACTCTCCATCGGATGCACGCTGACTGCGCAATTACTTACGGCCCAAACCCTGAAGCCGACTGTCACCGCCGCCCAGAAGCTGGTGATGACCAACGAAGATTCCCTGAACCAAGGAATGAACACTTCCAAGACCGTTGTTTCCGGCTACGGATCAGCGTTCTTCCAGCGCGACTTTAACCAGCAGATGTCACGCGCCACCCTGGAAAGGGCGGTGCTCTTTGTAGGCCACCAGTTCAATGCAAAGATCTCCCTGTTTACGGAGCTGGAACTGGAAAATGCCAAGGTAGGTCCCGGTACAGATGGCGTAGGCGGCTTTGAAGGCGAAATAGCCATGGAGCAGGCTTACCTGAAATTCAACCTGAACTCCCATCAATACCTGGTGGCCGGTCTTTTTGTACCGCGCATCGGGATCCTGAATGAAAATCACCTGCCGGTGAATTTCAACGGGGTAGAGCGTCCCATGGTAGAGCAGCTCATCATCCCCGCTACCTGGCGTGAACTGGGCATTGGCTTCTATGGCCACTCCCGCTACGCGCCGCTCAACTATACCGTAGCCCTGCTCAACGGGCTGAATGGAGCGGCCTTTGAACATGGTACCGGCCTGATAGACGGCCGTGCAGAAGGCCAGGGTGCTTTTGCCAACAACATTGCAGTAACGGCTTCTGTGCAGTACTACCTGCAGGACTTCAAGTTCCAGCTTTCCGGCTATGCAGGTGGTGCAAACGGTGCGGCTAAACGTAAATCAGACAGCCTGCTGCTGAAGAGCGGCCCCTTTGCAGAAACCGTATACCTGGGTGAAGGCGATGTGCAATACGCCCGCAATGGCTGGGCCGTCAAGGCCCTGGGTACGGTGATCAGCTACCAGGGCGCGGCGGATATGAACCGCGCTTATGCCAACAACATGGCCAGCTTCCTGTACGGCGCTTATGGTGAAGTGGCTTACAACCTGTTTGAGCACACCCGCAACGAAAAACTGAAAATGCAGCAATTCAATGTGTTTGCCCGCTATGAAATGCTGGATATGAACGCAACGATCCCGGACAATGCTATTTATGATGGTAAGCTGAAACAACAACACCTCATTGCCGGTATCACTTACCTCCCCATCCCGAATGTAGCCCTCAAGGCGGATGTACGCCTGCTGCACACGGGGCCGGAAAACCCGGAGCTGGTGATCAACCCCAGCCCCACCCGCATTCCATATAGCCAGAACGATACTTTCCTGAACGTGGGCATTGGCTACTCGTTCTAAATAATATGTTCCTGGATGTGGGCATTGGCGCCCAGGGCCAGGTACCCCCTGAAGCAATTACTAAATAAGGAAGCACAAACCAAAATGCTATGCAAAAGCTGGAAAGAAGAGACTTTTTAAAGACCGGTTGCAGGATTTGTTTACTGGGCGCAGCCTCGCTGACGCTTGGAGACCTGCTCAGCGCCTGTGGTACACCGGCTAAGGTGTTTTCTACGACCATGAACAACAACCAGGTGAATGTGCCGCTTTCCCGCTTTGCCACGGAAGACACGCAGATCATCAGCGTGCAACATTTCGAGTATGAAATTGCCGTGCGCAAAAAGAACGACCAGTACGAGGCATTGCTCATGCAGTGCACCCACCAGCATAACCAGGTGGTGCGTACCGGCTCAGGGTTTTACTGCAGCCTCCATGGCAGCCAGTTCGACCAGGATGGCAATGTGAAAAAAGGTCCCGCCGAAAGGCCGCTTCCCCGCTTGCGCACCGAGATTGTGCAAGACCATTTAGTAATCCATACAAACCAAAAAGCATGAGAAAAAAAGCGATACTCTTTGTAGCGGCGGCAGCCATTGGCTTCGCGTCCTGTAAGAAAGACGCCAACAACGGCGGGGGCTCTGAAAGCTTCACCACCCTGGAAAATACCGTCATCGCAGACTTTGTCAATAAAACCGCCATCCCTGGCTATGCTTCCTTGCAGGCAAAGGCTGTCCTGTTTGACAGTGCGGTAGTAGTATTCTCCCGCACCAGGACGGATGCGGACCTGGAAAATGCAAAGCAGTCCTGGCGCAGCCTGCGCACTGTTTGGGAACAATGTGAAGGTTACCTGCTGGGCCCCGTGGAAGACAATAACTACGACCCCCACATGGACACCTGGCCGGTAGATACTTCCAGCCTCAATAAACTGATCGCTGACAACAGCATTACCCTGGACCTGAGCACCGTGACCAACCTGGAAGATGATGCACTGCACGGCTTCCACCCCGCGGAGTACATCATGTGGGGCGTGGACGGGAAAAAGAAAGCCGCAGCCATTACAGACCGTGAAATGCTGTACCTGAAAAGCCTCACCCAGGACGTGGTGAACACCTGTACCAACGTATATAATTCCTGGATCCCCACCAGCGGCAACTATGCCCAGAAGGTACTGGACGCCGGCAAAGGCAACCAGCCATTCCCCACCAAACAACAGTTCTTCGTGGACCTGGCCACCGTGGTAGGCGACATCTGTAATGAAGTAGGCGATGGTAAAATGAAAGACCCCTACGATGCCGGTACCCCGCTCACCGTGGAATCACCTTTCAGCAGCAACTCCCTGCCCGATTTTAAGAATAACATCATGGGTGCATACGCCGTGTACATGGGCACTTTCCAGGGCAGCAGCGCCACCAGCCTGCACGCACTGGTGTTTGCAAAGAACACTTCCCTGGATAAAAAGGTACAGGATGCCTTCAATGCCGCCATCAGCAGCTTTGACACCTTTACCCTGCCTTATGAAAAGGCCATCCTGAGCGAAAAGCCAAAGTGCGTAACCACCATGAACCTGGTGATGGCCGCCCGTGACCTGATGGAGAATGACGTGGTGGACTACCTGAAAGCCAATATTAAAGACTAAATAGGATGCCGGTGCAGGGCGCGTGTCCTGCGTGGGTATTCGCTATACCGAAAACGAATGATGAGGATCCGGAAAATATACCTGGCATCGTTGCTGGCCGTGGCGCCGGCAGTGCTGGTGATGTGCCGTAAGGCGGGCACGTTCGGCGAAGATCAGTACGATCCGCGCCTGAGCGGTGGTGCCGCCACCACTTTCAACGCCAGCAGCAAGGCCTTTGGCGATTGCGTAACAGGGCTGAGCGAGTGGGACAACCATATCCACAGCCTGGGCGATGCGGCTTCTGAAGCTACCTTTGTAGCCCCGCCGGCGGCCGTACATCCCGGCCTGGGCCCCATCTTTAATAACGTGAGCTGCAAAAGCTGCCACCATAACGATGGCAAGGGCAGCCCCACTTTTGGTACAGTGACTTCCTCCATGCTTACGCGCCTGAGCCTCCCCGGCACAGATGAACATGGAGGCCCGGTAGCAGTGCCCGGCTTTGGCCTGCAGTTGCAGGACCTGGCCAATGTAGGCAAGCAACCCGAAGGCAAAGTGAGCCTCACGTACGTGGACATTCCCTTCACCTACCCCGATGGTAACATTGCCACCCTGCACAAGCCCACTTACACCATCCTCCATCAATACATGCCATTGCCCGGCAACGTAATGCGCTCCCCCCGCATGGCACCGCCTTTCTTTGGCCTGGGCCTGTTGGAGAACATCCCGGAAAGCACCATCAAAAGCTTTGCAGATGAAAACGATGCAGACGGTGATGGCATCAGCGGCCGGCCCAATTACGTATGGGACCCCGTGCAGCAAAAAATGATGCTGGGCCGTTTTGGTATGAAAGCCAATACCGCCACCCTGCTCACACAGACCGCCAGCGCTTACCAGCAGGACATGGGCGTTACCAGCTACGTGTTCCCGCAGGAAAGCAGCACCGGCCAGCAGCAGTTTGACGGGCGCAATGACGATCCCGAGCTGCCGGATAGCATTCTCAATGCAGTAGTGTACTACCTGCGCACCCTGTGCGTACCGGCCCGCCGCGATGTAACCCTGCCCAATGTGAAGAATGGTGAAGCCCTCTTTACACAGGTAGGTTGCGCCTCCTGCCACAAGCCCACGCTGTATACCGGCATCAATGAAACACTGCCCGTGGTGAGCAACCAGCGCATCCATCCTTACACAGACCTGCTGCTGCACGACCTGGGCGATGGCCTGGCAGACGGGCGCCCGGACTTTGTGGCCAATGGAAACGAGTGGAAAACGCCTGCCCTGTGGGGCGTGGGCCTGTTTGAGAAAACAAACGGCATTCCTTACTACCTGCACGACGGGCGTGCGCGTTCCCTGGAAGAGGCTATCCTGTGGCACAGCGGGGAAGCGGAAAAATCAAAACAGGCATTTGTACACCTGCCCAGCGGCGACCGGCAGGCGCTGATCATTTTCCTGAAATCACTCTAGTAAAAAACACTTATAACCGGGCGGTTGCATATTGGTGCAGCCGCTTTTTATGCGTATATCCGTAACAGTTATAAACAGGCCATACACACAAAAGCCGCATCCCGGGAGGGGATGCGGCGTGTAAGCGGTAGTATGGTAGCAATTCGTTTATTTCACAATACCGGCAAAGCGCTGGTAAAACTGCGTGGCGCTGTGCTCATTCTTGGGTTGGAATTTACCGGCGATGATGGGTACGTAGATCACGCGGCGGCGGCTTTCTTCGCCGATCACAGATGATTGCGCCACACGGTGCCACAGGCGGCCGTCGTGCACGGTAAGGTCGCCGGCAGCGGGGCGCACGGCCAGTTCATTAGGGTCTTCATCGTGGCTGATGAAGTATTTTTTGCGGAACAGGAACTGGTAAAGGCTCTGGCGGTGCGTGCCCGGAATGATGCGCAGGCCACCGTTTTCCGGTTTCAGGTTACTCAGGTGGATGCCTACATTCAGCATGGGATTCAGACGGCCACCCATGAAAATATCGCGCAGGCCATCGGTGTGCCAGCCCATTTTCGTGAACTTGCTCAGGGGCCCATTTACGTAGTGGTTAAACACCATGCCGTCTTTTTCGTCTTTACCAATGCGGGCGCCCGGTCCCACAAAGCCCAGTAAAGCCTGGAGGCGCGGATCTTCCAGGAGGGCGGCCAGGTAAGGATGATGTTGATTGGTAAATGCAAACCGTTGTACAATCGGGGACCCGTCAAGGTCTTTGCCATATTTGATGGGCACGCCGTTCACTTTTTCTACCCCGCGTGCTATCCAGTCTTTTTCTACTGTTTTGGAAGCGTTCACCACTTCCTGGACCTGTTCCGGGGTGATGAAGTTGCTGAAATGTATAAAACCATGTTGGTCAAAAAAAGCGCGTTGTTCGGCAGTCAGTACGTCCGATAAAGTGAACCTGGGATAAGCAGCGTCCATGATCATGTAGGTTTAAATGCGTTTAAAAAATGCTGGGTGTTCTTGCAATAGGGAGCGGTAAATGCGTAAAATCTTTGCGTAAAATTTTAAGAATGAAAAGGTAATGAAAAAATAATACGCATTTAGCGAATTGTTATTAGAAATTCATTAGAGACAACAATAACGGGAAAGGGTGCAACCACAGCGGGGCTGCAGGTGCGGATAGATAAAATGGTTGATATGAAACAGGTTGCACATCTATTAGTCTACTTGTTCAGTAGAATAAATCTATGGAGTTTTTCCCGTTCGGCAAAAAGTTCTGCTATGATTTTCGTGTGATGTTCATGATTTACGCGTGTACAGGGTACACAAAGCTGCCGGTATATGGCGTCCTGGCAGGCCAGGGTGGCGCTGTGACCTTTTTTTTGTCAATAAAACTTATTATAAAGGCTGCCCGCTATCTTTTCTACCAGGGCTTTGGGTACAATGCGGGTGGCGCTGGCGCTGAGCCAGTTCACGGCGCCGGGTATCACCTCCGCCTTGCCGCGGAAGAGGGCTTTGATGGCGGCTTTCGCCACGGGTTCCGGCGGGGTGCCAAATTTTTCCGCTGTGGCACGGATGGCATCCATACCGGCACGGTCCAGGAAATTAGTATTTACCGGGCCGGGGCACAGGCAGGTTACAGATACGTTCTTTGCCTTCAGCTCCTGGCGGAGCCCCCGCGTAAAGGTGAGCACAAAGGACTTGGAAGCCGCGTAGCCGCTCAGGGTGGGCACGGCCTGGTAGGCCGCGGTACTGGCCACATTCAGGAGGTAACATTTAGGTTGCTGCTGCATGATGGGCAGCAGCCGGTAGGTGAGCTCCACGACGGTTTGCATATTCAGCTGCAGCATGTTCAAATGGTCTGCCAGGGGCTTTTGCAGGAAGGGGCCCCACACCGCGTAACCGGCATTATTGACCAGCACTGTAATGGGAAAGGCCTCCTGCCTGCACCAGGCTTCCACCTTTGCCGGGGCTTCCGGGGCAGAGAGGTCCAGGGCTAACCAGGACGCCTGAACGTTGTACGTGACAGACAGGCGGTCTGCCAGGGCACGCAGTGCATCGCCGGAGCGGGCTACCAGTAACAGGTTGTAATGGCGTTTGGCCAGTTCCACGGCCATGGCTTCTCCCAGGCCTTTGCTGGCGCCGGTGATCAGTGCGTAAGAGGACATGCAGGTAAGATTTCTATGCGCTACAAAATTGATAAGATCCCTTGCGGGTGGCTGTAAATTTAGACAGCCTGCTCAAATATAAAATACAAATTACTTCGTAATCCACTGATTTAATAGCATTTTAAGGGTATATTTTTATCTTTGGGCACTGGCCCGTCCTCATTCCCGGGCCACCCCACTTATGCAGCAACGCTTATTCCTGCTGGCAGCTGTGACCTGCCTGCTCAGTGCCTGTAACTTCAGTGCAGGCGTCCGGAAAGACCTGGTCACCGGGCTTTCTGTTTCCTACAACGGGCTTTCGTGCGAAAGCTTTGCGCTGGAGCGCAATGGGCAGCCATTGAAGGACCAGGACATCCGCTTTGGTGAAGATGTGGTCCTGCTGCTGGAAGGTGTGCACGGCTTCACGGAAAAAGACGGCCTGATCTACCCCGGCATGCAACTGGACGTGAAAGATGAGCAAGGCAAAGTGGTATCGAGCTACACGGATATGCTGGCAGATGTGGCCAAGAGTGGTGTAAAACCGGAAGCGGCCCGCGTGCTGCGCGCTGCCTACCAGAGCGGCCCCCCGGACGTGGCCCCCGGTCATAAATACACGATGCTGGTACACGTGTGGGACAAGCAGGGTAAAGGCACCATTGACGCCACCCTGCCATTGAACCTGCAATACCCTGATACTACCGGGCTGCAAACAAATTCACAGGGCATCAGCGCCACCCGCACGTTCCTCATTGCGGATTCCGGCCGGGTAGACAAGGGCATGGTGCCGGCTACAGGCCGCGTGGGTATTAACTTCCAGGGCCTTAAAGGCTTTACCGCGGTAGATGGGCATGTATTCCCCGGCGGTAGCCTTACCGTGTATGGAGCAGATGGTAAGGAAATGTTTAACACCGGCGATGCGTTTGAGCGCCAGCTGGATGGTTTTACAGAGAGCCAGGTAAAAGAAGGCCTGCGCATTACCGTAACGCTGAACGGGCAGCTGGCGGGTACCAGCAGCACCTGGAAATTCCGCATCTGGGATAAGAAAGGCAATGGCTTTATGGAAGCCACCGTGCCGGTAACGCTGGCCAAATAACGGTAAAGGATATACGAAAATAAAATACCCGCAAAAAAGGCGGCTGCCAGGTGAGCAGCCGCCTTTTTTTATGTGGGTTGGATAGTGTTATTTCTTTTGCGCACCCCGGAAATCCACCATGCCGTTGAAGCGCAGGTTGCGGCTCTGGGCTTTGAGCACGGCGGTACGTACGCGGTGGGTGCCTATATCCGTGCTCGTTTTCAGGCGCCCGCCGGAGAAGGAGCCGTTGTTGATATAATTCATGATACCTGCCAGGGCCGGGTCTTCTGGGTCGCCCCAGGCAATGTCTACGTAGTCAATGGCTTTCTGGTCCGGTACCAGGCCGGTGTAGTAGTCGCCGTTGCCCAGTGCATTGTGCGTGGCAAAGTTGATGGCGTAGAGGTCCGCCAGGTAAGTTTGCTTGTTGTTAATATTCGCCTGCAGGCGGGTGCCGATGAAGCCTACGGGCTTGCCATACGTATTGGTATCGGCCACCAGTTTCATATTGGCGTAGTAGGGCTTCAGGTTGTTGATGGTAAGTTCTGCGGCGGAGGCAGTGTATTCATTGGCCACGAAGAACACATTTTTCAGGGAGGGAAGCACGCCCATATTGGTAGTGCTGAAGTTAGTGGCTTCGCCCTGGCTGCCCAGGCCCTGGTTTGCATTCAGCTTATCGTTGTAAGTGGTGTAGTACATCACCTTACCGGCCGCGGAAGCCGGTGCCAGCACGCTGTCCAGGTATTCCGCAGTGGCTACGGAGCCGCCACCGTTGTTGCGCAGGTCCACGATCACGTTGGTCACATTGGCTGTTTTCAGCTTGGTCACTTCAGCATCCAGCAGCTGCTTGGTGAGGGAAGGCTGGCCGGCGCTGTTGTACGTGTTGGTAAATGTGTAGAACACGAAGTAGCCTACTTTACCCTGGTTGCTGTTGTAAATGGTATCGAACAGGATCGGATTGATGGCATAGGCGGCCGCATTGAGGGTCACGCTGCCGGTGGTACCAAGGCCATTGCCACTGGCGGTAGACACGATCTTGGTCTTCAAGGTCAGTACCCCGGTGGTAGAGGAATAGATGGCATCTATCACGCTCTGGCGGTTGGTTGTGGAGCTGAAGTCCGTGATGTTATTGATGGACGTAAGCTCCACGCCGCGGGTCAGGTTTGCCTTGCCGGCGGGGGAGTTCTTATCTGCATAAAGTACCAGGGTGTGCACACCGCCGCTTTTATCCGCTGCAAAGGCTATTTCCAGCCCAAAATCACCGGTCACCGCCTGGGTAGTTTCCACCTGGCCATCCTGCAGCTGGGTGCTGATGGTGCTGTCGCGGTCCAGGAAGCTGTAACGGTCGTAGGCGGAGTTGGTGGCCGGGTTAATGGCGTATCCCTTCATGGCCTCCAGGAGATCGTCTGCCTTGGCGTAGCTGCTGCTGTAGGGATTGAGGGAGGGTACGGATTTGTACCAGAAATAACCGGGAGCATCTTCAGCGCCGTTTACATCAAAAAAGTCTACCTGCATATTGCGGTACATGCGGTACTTGAGGGAGTCCTCGGTGTTGACGGTGCCGGTGGTGTTGCCGCCGGTATTGCTATTACTGCCTTTGTCTTTCTTGCTGCAGGCGCTGGTGGCCACGAGGCCTAGCAGCACTGCGCCCAGGCATAGCGGGGATACCGCTTTACGGTAGAACATATTCATATAAAAAGCGAATTAGAAAGAGGTGGATCAAATCGCATTTTTAGACTGGAAGACCCGGCATAAGTAAAACGGGACACAGAAAAAATAATGCGGATTTGTCGGCATATTCGGCCAAACTCCGGTTTTTAGCGGTGAATCCCGTTCCGGCGATCATCACACTATTAATATACGATGAATCGCCGGAAAGGTTGGGTGGGAGGGGTTAGAAATGTGTTATATTTTTTTAGCCAGTCCCTGGCGGGTCCAGAAACCGTTCTCATAGCCCAGCACATAATTGAAGTATGCGGAGCCGGGACCGGGTGTGCCGCCGCCACCACCGCCGGACTGGGCAGCCTTGTCAGCTTCTGCCTTCAGTTTTTCGGCTTCTTTTTTATCGATCTTATTGATCTTGAAGTTGAAGGCCAGCACACTGTCTGCATTTTCCGCGGGGATGTCCAGCCGGGCCAGGGGAATGGTGATCTCCATGGTGAGCATGCCGGTATTATCATTGCTGATGCCGGCCGTGATACCATAGTTATTATTCAGGGGAATGGCGCTTTCCTTGATGTCTTTCAGGCCGTTCACCAACAGGTCGCCGGTGTGGAGGAAAAGCAGTTTCTGCTTGGCGGATTTCTCTGCCGGGCTGGGCGTATAATTGAGCTGGGGCGTGTGGCGGTAGTCGTACAGCGCGTCCTGGTCAATGTTAGGGAAGGTGATGCCGGGCCCGTTCTTGGTTTTGCCGCTGGTATTGATGGTGATGTGCAGGCCTGCATTGATAATGCGGTACTGGGAGATCTCATCGCGGGAGGCGATGGCGATGTAAAGATTGGTGCCGTCGTTGGCAATATCATAAAACAGGCGGGTGTCGCCATTGTAATGAGGCAGGGGGTTTTTCCATTCATCGAGTTTGCCGTCTGCCTTGTAGGGCTGGGCGGCCCAGCCGTTGGTGGCATCGGCTTTCTGGGCAAAGGTGGCCATCGGTGCGGCCAGCAGGGCGGCAGCCAGGAGGTGTTGATAAATGCGTTGCATATGCCTTTGGATCATTCTCTTGTTAAACGAGGTTACAAGTTTACCACTTTCCGCCCGATTATCAGCACCCTAAAGTGGGAAACCGGTTTTAACGGGCAATTTGTATGGTTTGACCCCCTAAATGCCGCATTGGCCCGAAAATCTTGGCCGGAAACAAGAAAGTTTGCCTAAATTTCCGGTTTGGGCCATGGTCCCTGATCAACACAACCAAATCTGCGCCGCCAGTTCCCCGGGCCCGCACCAAGCACTATTGAATGACGAAGAAAAGTTCGCAACAACCATCCACTCCACGCGCCGGCAACGGTGGCCGCGTATCACTTAAGGAAGTAGCCCGCCTGGCAGGTGTGGCGCCGTCTACCGTTTCATTTATCCTCAATGGCAAGGCCCAGGAAATGCGTATCCGCGAAGAGGTGGCGAACAAGGTAAAGGAAGTGGCCCGCAAGGCCGGCTATACGCCCCACCAGGTGGCGGTGAGTCTGCGCACCGGCCAGTCGCGCATCCTGGGGCTGGTGGTGGAAAGTATTTCCGGCAGCTTCTTTGCTGCACTGGCCCGGGTGATAGAGGAGGAGGCCAGCCGCTATGGCTACCGCGTGGTGTATACCAGCACGGAAAACGATGCGGCCAAGGGCCGGGCCATGATCCATATGCTGTCCCACTGGCACGTGGATGGCTACCTGATCACGCCCGCACCCGGTATGGAAAGGGACATCCAGGAACTGCTGGACAAGAAACGCCCGGTGGTGCTGATGGATGGGTTCTTCCCCGGTATCAAAGCGCCTTTTGTGCTGGTGGACAACTATGCAGGGGTGAAGACGGGGGTACAGCAGTTCATTAAAAGAGGCTACCAGCGTATTGCTTTTGTCACCGCGGATGTAGACCTGGTGCAGCTGGAAGAGCGCCTGAGCGGCTACCGGGAAACCCTGGAGGCCAATAACATACCGGTACAGAAAAAACGCATCCTCAAAATACCTTACAACCATCCCCGCCCCGCTGCCATTAAAATGATAGCGGACTTCCTCCAGCATACATCGCCCCGCCTGGATGCCGTGTATTTCTCCACGAACTACCTGGGCTTACTGGGCCTGGAGGCCCTGCGCCAGCTGAACTGGCAGGTGCCCAAAGACATTGCGATGATGAGCTTTGACGACCATGACATTTTCCGCCTCCTGGAGCCGGGCATCACCGTGATGGAACAGCCGGTGGAGGAAATTGCCAAAACGGCCATACAACTGCTCATGAAGCAACTGGGCAAAGCCGATGTGCGTATCCGTAAAACGCAGGTAAGGCTGCCGGGCAAGTTCATCCAGCGTGGTTCTCTTTAACAGGCCGCCATTGTTTTTCCCCCGTTGATAAAAACATCATTCCTTAATTTTTTTTCAAAAATATTTTCATCCCTTAAAACGATGAAAGCGCCAACCGTTGCCACTTACGCGGCAATGGGAAAATGTATATTTGACGCAAAGTATTGCTGCCTTTTGCAAAATCGTTTTAGTTAAAGAAAAAAAGGCCTATTTTTAACGCGTTCTTAGCATTTTGCAGCATGAACGTACCAGTCCATGTGATAAATCACAATACGATCTAAAACAACACAGTAGTAGCATTTTATTCACTAACAACAACAGCAGTTTTCACGGAACCGAAAAAAAGAAAAGGTCAAACAAAACAGTAGCAACATTAGGGATTATATTCTGCAGTACTTATTGCATGTATCTCCTGTAAACATTTAGCCCGGAAAAAACCACTGCCCGTGCAGCTTTGCGCGAGGGTAGCCTGTTTCCGCACGTTAAATGATTGTGCACGTCCCGCGTGCGCAACGGGCGGGCTTTTGCCGTCGCCCGGATGGAGTACCTGTGTACTGTAAGCAGTAAAGGATACCCACATTTATAATATCAAACAAATCCACATGAAAAAACAGAACCTGTTGTTCATGCGGACCGGCGTGCAGACTATTTTGCTGCTGCTGCTGTCCGTATTGGCATTTGCCCAAAGCCACGTTATCACGGGCAAGGTAACAGATGCAAAAGACAACTCCCCCCTCCCCGGTGTGACCGTACAGGTGAAAGGTACGGCCACGGGCACGCAGACCCAACCCGATGGTACGTACAGCATTACGGTACCCGGTGCGGATGCCCACCTCGTATTCTCCTTTGTAGGCTATGACCCGCAGGACATTACAGCCAGTGGCAATGTGCAGGATGTGAAACTGGGCACTGCCGTGAAAGCCCTGCAGGATGTAGTGGTGATCGGTTATGGCGTGCAGAAAAAATCTGATGCCACCGGTGCGGTGTCTTCCATTAAATCTGCCGTGTTGAATGAGCGCCCCGCTACCAACATTGAGCAGGAGCTGGCGGGTAAAGTAGCCGGTGTGAACGTGTCTACCAACTCCGGCCGTCCCGGTGGTAACACCAATGTGCACATCCGCGGTTACAACACCATCAACGCGAGCAACAGCCCGCTGTACGTGGTGGACGGTGTGATCGGCGCAGGCCCTATCACTTACCTGAACCCGAACGACATTGAATCCATGGACGTACTGAAAGACGCTTCTGCTACCGCTATCTATGGTGCGCGTGGTGCAAACGGCGTGATCATCGTGACCACCAAGCGTGGCAGGAGCGGTGCTGCCCAGGTAGCATACGACGCTTACCTGAGCGCTGGTGTAATGGCTAAAAAACTGGACGTACTGGACTCCAAACAATTTATGCAGGTAGAGCAAAATTCATATGCCAATGCACCCAAGTACGATTCTACCGGCTTTGCCAACGGTAACTACACAGACCCGCGTGTGAAAGCCAAAGACCGCAACCTGTTTGACGAGAGCGGCAACCCGCTGTACAATACCGACTGGCAGAAAGAAGCTACGCAGACGGCCTTCAGCCACGCGCATAACCTGAGCGTGACCGGCGGCAACCAGGATAACACGTATGGCCTGTTCCTGAACTACTCCAATGAAAACGGTATCGTGCGCGAATCTTACCTGAAACGCTACGCTGCCCGTTTTGTGTTTGACAGCCAGGTGAAGAAATACCTGAAAGTAGGCGGTAGCATCAGCTTCTCCAACGTGGATGAAAACCGCGTGGATGGCGCTGTAGGTGGCCTGAACGCTACCCGTATGATGATCGAGACCCTGCCCATCATCCCCGTAACGTACGCAGACGGCCACTACGGCAGTAACAATGATTACCCCGACATGGAAGGTGGTGAAAACCCGGTGAACATCCTGAAGAACCGTAAGGATCTCTTCAAAACACAGAGCACCATTGGCAATGTGTATGCGAACCTGAACATCCTGCCTGGCCTGGAACTGCGCAGCAGCGTGGGTTTCAATGTGAATAACATTGACGAGAACTTCTACTCCAGCCGTACTTTGCGCCAGTTGAGCGCAGACGACCAGGGGGAAGCCTGGGTACGCCAGGAGCGCAATAACTACTGGCAGTTTGAAAACTACCTGACGTATAACAAGCGTTTCAACAAGTACCACAGCATCACCGCCCTGGCAGGCCTGAGCTGGCAGCAGTACGACAACTTCTACAGCCGTGCCGGCGGTAAAGGTTTCAATGACGACTTCTACCAATACTACAACCTGAGCGTAGCCGCCAATCCTGAAACACCGGAGTCCAACATTTACAAATGGGCGATGAACTCTTACTTTGGCCGTGTGAACTATAGCTATAAGGACCGCTATCTCTTCACCGTTACCGGCCGTATAGACGGTTCCTCCAAGTTTGGTGCAAACGAGAAATATGCATTTTTCCCATCCGCTGCCTTTGCATGGCGTGTGAGTGAAGAAGACTTCCTGAAGAACAATACTACCATCTCCAATCTGAAGTTCCGCGCCAGCGCGGGCCTTACCGGCAACTCCGAGATCGGGGTGTACCAGTCACTGGCCAGCCTTGGTTCTGAAACCGCGGTACTTGGTGGTAAGCGTGCCCCGGGTGTAGGCATAGACCGCCTGGGCAATCCCAACCTGAAATGGGAAAAGACTGCGCAGTATGATGCAGGCATTGAACTGGGCCTGTGGAAGAACCGCGTGAACCTGGAAGTGGATGGTTACTACAAGAAAACATCCGATATGCTGCTGGATGCGCCCGTACCGTCTTCTACCGGTTATGAGACCATCTACAAGAACATTGGCTCCATGGAAAACCGTGGTGTGGAAGTAACCCTGAACACGGTGAACATTGAAACCGGTAAGTTCTCCTGGAACACTGCGTTTAACATTGCCATCAACAAAAATAAAGTACTGACCCTGGGCAGCGCCAATGACGACATCTTCCCCGGTCCGTACTTCCTGAGCAACACCAATATTCTTCGTGTAGGCCAGCCCGTGGGTTCCTTCTACGGCCTGCGCCGCCTGGGCACTTACGGATCTGATGAAGCAGTGGAAGCCGCCGCGCACAACCTGCACCCGGGTGACGTAAAACGCAGCGATACCCGCGAGATCATTGGCAAGGGCGTGCCCGATGGTTTTGGCACCTTCCAGAACACCTTCCATTATGGTCGCTGGGATTTGAGCGTGGAACTGGCTTACGCTTATGGTGCAGATATCCTGAACCTGAGCCGCCACTCCGGGGAAGACCGTACCGGCCAGGCAAACAGCTATGCCACCGTGCTGAATGGCTGGACCCCCGATCACCAGCACACCATGATCGCGCAGAACCGCCCGTCCAAGGCTGGTTACACGACCACCATTGACAGCCACATGGTAGAACCGGCAGATTACATCCGCGGTAAGAACCTGCTGCTGGCGTACAGCTTCGGGGAAGAAACCCTGCGCCGCCTGCACCTGACCCGCCTGCGCGTTTACGCTTCTGCACAGAACTTCTTCGTATCCACTAAATACAGCGGCTACGATCCGGAAGTAACTACCTATGGCGATGCTTTTGCACAGGGTATTGAGTTCTTCTCTTATCCCAAGCCCCGCACGTACACCCTGGGTATGAACGTAACATTCTAAACCACAAAGCAACAATTGTATGAAACATATTATTCCTTCCATTGGTAAACTGGGCCTCCTGGGCGGCGCACTGCTGCTGGCTACCGGCTGCTCCAAGTTCCTGGACGAACAGGATAAATCACACTACACACAGGATAACTATTTCCAGACCGCAGACCAGGCAGAGGCTTCCATCAATACCCTCTACGCTAACCTGCGTTTTGTCAGCGATGGTTCCGGCACCTACGGCGAAAGCCCTTTCATGATGCTGGAATTTCCCACGGGCCTGTGCAACACGGAAGTGGGCCAGAGCCAGTACAACAATGACCTGCGCAATCTCACTGCGGATGCAGAGAACGCGTATTTCTACAACTGGTGGAGAAACAGCTATAAGGCCATTGCCAATGCGAACCTGTCCATTGCCCGCATTCCCGCGGTGAAAATGGACGCGGCGCGCCAGAAAGAATTGCTGGGGGAAGCGTACTTCAACCGTGCATTTCATTACTACAACCTGGTGCGCATGTTCGGTAAAGTGCCATTGATCACCACCCCCACTACGGATGGAACTTCCGATTCCATCTACGTGAAGCGTAACACGGAAGAAGAAGTGTACAACCAGATCGTGAGCGACCTGCAACAGGCGGAGCAGGCGGGCCTGCCCAACACAGACCCGGCCGGCCGTGCATCCCTGGGCGCTACCAAAAGCCTGCTCTCCAGCGTATACCTGACCATGGCAGGCTTCCCCTTGCAGAAAGGCCAGGCTTACTACCAGAAAGCTGCAGACAAGGCCAGGGAAGTGATCGATGCCAAATGGTACAGCCTCTTCCCTGAATACAAATCACTGCATGACCGCCTGGTAAAGAACACCGGTGAGCAGATCTTCCAGAACCAGTACCTGCTGGGTGTTTTCAACAACACCCTCACGGCATGGTTCCTGCCCCGCAGCCAGCACGTGTCCGGCTTTTCTGATGAATATGGTTCCATCTATCCTGTGGATGAATTTTACGCTTCTTTTGAAAAGAACGATAAACGCACCCAGGAATACCAGTTCTTCTATTCCAAATATTCCAAGATCGTGAATGGGGTGCGTAGCAAGGATTCCCTGCCGCTGGGCCATAACTACATTTACAAATACTTTGATGAAAGCGCCGTATTGGGCACACCGCAGAGTGACATCAACTGGACCTTCCTGCGCTATGCAGAAGTGCTGCTGATCTTTGCAGAAGCACAGAATGCCGCCGGTGGCCCCAATGCAGCGGTATTTGCCGCCGTGGATGCCGTACGGTCCCGCGCCCAGCTGCCCACCCTGGAAGCCCAGGGCATTACCAGCCAGGATGCCGTACAGCAGGCCATTTGGAAAGAACGTTACCATGAGCTGTGCTTTGAGAATAAGACCTGGTTTGACATGGTGCGCACCCGCAAGGTGTACAACCTCACCACCGGTGGCTTTGACAACTTTGCAGGCCACAGGTTCACGTACAACGGTGGCAACTCCGTGCTCTCTGAGAAGTACTACTACTTCGGGGTGCCGCAGCGCGAGAAAGACAACAACAAGAACCTGGACCAGAACACTGGCTGGGAAAGGAAATAATTGCAGTGTGCACGGGGGCTGTCATGACCCGGCCCTTGTGTACTGTTTTTTTATATTGTGGTTTCAGCGCAAAACAGATGGAAGGTTCGCCCTTCCATTTTTTTATGGCAGATAGCGTGCTGATAAAATGTTTTACAACAAAAGGGCCTTCGCGTGATTGCGAAGGCCCTTTTGTATCTCTTACTGCTTGCTTGTTTTTATACTACCGGGTTAGCGGCATATTCTTTCCAGAGGCTGTCCAGGTCGGCGCCGGCCAGTTGTTTCCAGATACCATCCGTGTAGGTTTTTTCCCGCATGGCTTTATCCAGTTTGTCCACCATTTTCGGGTTCTTGTTTTTCACCAGCCATTGGAGGAAGCGGGCGGTAACGCGGTAGCTGTTCTCATAAGACTGCGTGGCTTTGAATGCCGGTAGTGACCAGCGGGCGGCCTCGTTGTTGATGCCGTATTGTGCCCGCACATAGTCTGCAATGCCTTCTGTGAGCCATCCGGGGCCGCTGCCATCCGGGTAGGCCTGCACTACGTGCATCATTTCGTGGGTCACCACGTCAATGTCTTCCGGGTTCTTGGTGAGCCACTCGGGATTGTAGCGGGCCACGCCGCCGCCGGTTTCGGCCACGCCGTGGTAGGCCGGGTCAATCACGAAGAAGATCTTTTTCAGGCTCTTCCTGTTGTAGTGGGCCACTTCTTCGGGGTACACTTTGAAGAAGGCATCTACCAGGCGTTGTTTTTCGTGCAGGTCAAAGTTTTCGGCCTTGTTGATCACGATCAGCGTAAAGCCGTTCTTTACCGTGGTGTCCCGTTGGTAAAACTTGTCGGCAGGTGTCCGTTCGTCCTGTGCATGGAGCAGGGAAGGGGCCAGGCAGAGCGTCATTGCACCGGCCATGGCCATTTTTTTTAAGCGTTGGTTCATAGTAACTGTTAGGTTGAAAAGAAAAGGTTATGGAAAAAGGCCAGGAGGTAGTATTGCCGCCAGGCCTTCCGTTTATTTTAGGCGTGTTTGCTGCTCATTACAAACGTGATCGTACCGCCCTGCATGATCTCCTCATGCGTAATGTAAAGGCGGTCCAGCGGCTTGCCGTTCAGCAGTACTTTCTGCACGTACACATTCTTGTCGCTTTGGTTTTTTACTTCCACGGTAAAGGTGTTACCGTTTTCCAGGGTGAGCACCGCGCCGTCCACGGCAGGGCTGCCCAGGGAATACTGGTCGCTGCCGGGAGCTACCGGGTAGAAGCCCAGGGTGCTGAAAATATACCATGCGCTCATTTGCCCGCAGTCATCGTTGCCACCCAGGCCATCGGGGCGGGGCGCATACATTTTCTTTAAGATCATGCGGATGCGCTCCTGCGTTTTCCACGGGTATCCGGCCCAGTTATACAGGTAGGCCACGTGATGGGAGGGCTCGTTGCCATGCACGTAGTTGCCAATGATGCCATCGCGGGTAATGTCCTCTGTTTCTTCAAAGAACTTATCCGGCAGGTGCATGGTGAACAAAGAATCCAGGTGCTGGGTGAAGCGTTTCTTACCGCCCATCATCTCAATGAGGCCAGCAGGATCGTGCGGTACGTAGAGGCTGAAGTTCCAGGTGTTGCCTTCAATGAAGCCCTGGCCGTCTGTTTTCAGCAGGTCAAAGTCCTTGCGGAAAGAGCCATCTGCCATGCGGGGGCGCATGTAACCAATGCTGGCGTCCCATACATTTTTATAATTCCGGGAGCGCTTCATGTAGGTTTCATACACATCATTGCGGCCCAGTTTTTTGGCCATTTGAGCAATGGCCCAGTCATCATATGCATATTCCAGCGTGGTGGATACAGACACACCATTGCGTTCTGCGGCAATGTAGCCGTGGTCTATGTAATCCCCAATGCCTTCATAGTTACGGTGGTTGCTGGTGGCAATGGCGGCATCCAGGGCACGGTTGGCATCAAACGGGGTGTTGCCTTTCACTACGGCATCGGCCAGTACGGCCACGGCGTGGTAACCGCTCATGCACCAGTTGTCATTGGCATAATGGCTCCATACCGGCAGCATGTGCAGTACGCTCTGGTCATAGTGGGCCAGCATGCTCTGTACCATATCAGCATTGCGTTTGGGCTGAATGAGGTTGAAGAACGGGTGCAGGGCGCGGTAGGTATCCCACAGGGAGAAAGTGGTATAGTTGGTAAAGCCGTCTGCTTTATGGATCTCCTGGTCCAGGCCTTTGTAGCGGCCATCCACATCCATGTACACAGTAGGGTTGATGAAGGCGTGGTACATGGCGGTGTAGAAGTTTTGTTTTTCTTCCACGCTGTTGCTGGCAATGGTGATCTTGCGCAGTTCCTTTTCCCACAGGGCCTGGCCTTCGGCCTTCACCTGGTCAAAGTCCCAGCCCGGGGTCTCGGTGCGCAGGTTGTTCAGCGCGCCTTCCTGGCTTACGGGGGAGAGGGCAAATTTTATTTTGATCTTTTCCCCATCATTGGTGGCAAAGTCAAAGTGGGCACGCAGCTGGGTGCCGGCCATGTCGGGGAAGTTATTGCGCTGGTCAAATTTGCCCCAGAAACCATGGTACACTTCGCGCTTGGAGTAATTGGCGCTGCCGTAGGATTTGAACGGTTTGGAAAAGGTCATGGCAAAGTACACGGTGCGGGTACGCGCCCAGCCATTGGTCTGGCGGTAGCCGGTTACCAGTGTATCATTCACCACGCGCACCACCGTCCATACGTTCTTGTCCGGGTAGTTATAAATGCCGCTCATCAGGTCCAGGATAATGTGGGCATCATCTGCCTTGGGAAAGGTGTACTGGTGGAAGCCCACGCGGGTAGTGGCGGTCAGTTCTGCGGTGATATTGTTATCGTCCAGTTTTACTTTGTAGTAATCTGCTTCTGCTACTTCACTGGCGTGGGAGTAAGCAGAGCGGAAGCCGCTGGCGGGATTGTCTGCCGTGCCGGGGTTCAGCTGCAACGCGCCGGTGGTGGGCATAATGAGGAAGTCGCCCAGGTCACTGTGGCCGGTGCCGCTGAAGTGTGTGTGACTGAAACCTACGATGGTCTTGTCATCGTATTGGTAGCCGGCGCAGTACTTATATACATCCCCGTTGTAATGCCCGTTCATTTCATACGGGATGGTGTCTGTGTCCGGGCTGAGTTGTACACTGCCAAAGGGAACGGTGGCGCCGGGGAAGGTGTGGCCCATTTTCTGGGTGCCGATAATGGGTTTCACATAAGGTACCAGTGACTCACCTTTTTGCTGGGCCATAAGGCCGAGTGGCAGGCAACAGTACAACAGGAAAGCAGTTTTACGCATGTAGTTGTAGTGATTTTGTTGGTTTTGTTTTTTTAGTCTGGTGGCGGGATTCACGGAGTTGATCGCCGGAAAGGTAAATTTAAATCGATTTAGCAAAACTATTGAATACAATTTTAACAAAAATGAAGCAGGTTTTCAGGTATTGCTGTTAATAGGCGTGTTGCGCCGCGACTAGGCTCCCACCCCATATCCCCCCAAACGCATATCCCTTCCACATCCCGGTCCTCAACCCACTAAAACGGCGTACCTTTGCCGTTCAGCACTTCATATAAATTTAACACACATGATACAGGTAGGCAGATTTAACCGCCTCAGTGTAAAGAAAACCGCGGATTTTGGCCTCTACCTGGACGGGTTTGGCGAAGTGGAAATATTACTCCCGAAACGCTTTGTTCCCGAGGGATTAAAGGTGGGAGATCCCGTAGATGTATTCATTTACCACGATTCAGAGAATCGCCTCATTGCCACTACCCAAAAGCCTTACGGCGTGGTAGGGGATATTGTAAGACTGAAGGCGGTAGCCGCCACAAAGCAGGGGGCTTTCCTGGACTGGGGCCTGATGAAGGACCTGTTTGTCCCGCTTTCCCAGCAGGTGAGCAAGATGGTGGCCGGCGGGGAATACCTGGTGCGCATTTACATTGACGAGCAGACCGGCCGCGTGGCGGCTACGGAGAAGCTGTTTCCCGCATTGAGCAATGATAACCTCACGGTGCAGGAAAAAGACGAGGTGGACCTGCAGGTGTACCGCCGCTCGGAACTGGGCTACGTGGTGATCATCAACAATGTGCACAGTGGCCTGTTACATTACAGCGATGTATTCCGGGAGCTGGAGCCGGGCGATAAGCTGAAAGGCTTTATCAAAGCCATTAAGGAAGGCAATAAAATAGACGTGGGCGTGGGCAAGGCCGGATATGCCAAGGTGGAAGATGAGAGCAGCCATATTATGGCGCTGCTGGACGAGCACAACGGCTACCTGCCTTATAATGATAAGAGCGACCC
Source organism: Chitinophaga parva (assembly GCF_003071345.1). Lineage (NCBI taxonomy): Bacteria > Pseudomonadati > Bacteroidota > Chitinophagia > Chitinophagales > Chitinophagaceae > Chitinophaga > Chitinophaga parva. The sequence continues at coordinate 51,788 of NZ_QCYK01000002.1, forward strand.
GGAGGCGATCCGCGACTTCTTTGGGATGAGTAAAAAGACCTTTAAGATGACCACAGGCGCCCTCTACAAACAGCAGAAAATAGAATTTACCCAGACCGGGATCAAAAAAATTGAAGACTAAATTGAACGGCGGGTGGGCCCAAAAGGCCTGCCCGCTTGCATTTCAAGGCATATAGAGCGGGATGATGCGCCATATAAAGGAAAAACATAGTATAATTCCGGACGGGCGACTACCTTTGTACCCGGATTTTTTAAATGGAGAGCACAAAACGTATATTTAACCATATTGACGTATTTTCCCCGAAATGGCATAACCATTGCGGCAAAATGCCTGCTCATGTGATTAACTTGTACAAACGGAACTATCTTTTGTAATAGGGACCGGAAATTAATATTTCCGCGGGCTGGTTCCCGCTTTAATTTTTAATTTTATAACTTCTATAAGCGATCAATTTTATGGCAAACAGACTATTTGATTTTGGCATGATCGGGCTGGGAGTGATGGGACGGAACTTGCTGCTGAACATGGCCGATCATGGATTCCCCGTGTTGGGATTCGACCGAGATGCGGCTAAGACCCAGGCGCTCGAAACCTCCGCCACGGCTGGCACTACGGTGAAGGGAACAGGTTCGCTGGAAGAACTGGTGCAGGGCCTCGCACGTCCGCGCCGCATTATGATGCTGGTACCTGCCGGTAAGCCGGTAGACGATGTGATCGACTCCCTCATGCCCCTGCTGGATGAAGGGGATGTGATCATTGACGGGGGTAACTCACACTACACAGATACCCTGCGCCGTGTGAAATATGTTAAGTCCAAAGGATTTCACTTCATGGGTATGGGTGTATCCGGCGGCGAAAAGGGCGCCCGTTTTGGCCCCAGCATTATGCCTGGTGGCGACGTGCAAGCCTACAACAACGTAAAACCCATGCTGGAAGCCGTTTCTGCCAAAGTGAACGGTAGCCCCTGCGTAGATTATATGGGCCATGATGCAGCCGGTCACTATGTGAAAATGGTGCACAACGGTATTGAATACGGCATCATGCAGCTCATCAGCGAAAGCTATTCCCTGCTGCAACACGCAGGCCTCACCAACGCCCAGCTGCACGACGTGTTTGCAAAATGGGACGATGGCGACATGCACTCTTTCCTGATCGAGATCACCCGCGATATTTTCCTGAAAAAAGATGATAAGACCGGCAAAGACCTGGTAGACCTGATCTCAGATAAGGCGGGCTCCAAAGGCACCGGTAAATGGACCTCCCAGGACGCCCTGGACCTGCCCGTGCCCATCACGGTGATAGATACAGCGGTGGCCCTGCGCAACATCTCTTCTTTCAAGGAAGACCGCGTAGAGATCGCGAAGATCTACCCCGGTGTGGAAAAGATCAACGTTGCCCAGGAAGCTATGGTGGAGCAGGTACATGACGCCCTGTACTTTGCTACCCTGATCAGCTACATCCAGGGCCTGGCCATGCTGCAATCCGCATCTGCTGCCCTGAATATGGAAATTCCCCTGCAGAACGTGGTACGCATCTGGAGAGGTGGTTGTATCATCCGTTCCGGCCTGCTGGAAACCTTCTACCAGGTGTACGTGAAAAACCCCAACCTGAGCAACCTGCTGCTGGATGAAACTATTGCAGGCCTGATCAAATCCAAACTGGCCAATACCCGCACCATCGTGGCAGAAGCCGCGAAAGCCGGTATCCCCGTAGCCGCTATTGCATCCGCCCTGAGCTACTTCGATGCTTACCGCACCGAACGCCTGCCCACTAACCTGGTGCAAGCCCAGCGCGATTACTTTGGCGCACACACTTACCAGCGCATTGATATGGAAGGCACTTTCCACACAGAATGGCAATAATAAAGGACTGACAAGAGATCATATCAAACCTTGAATATGGAACAACACAAACGTCCTGCTTCCACCGTACTCTTTATCTTCGGTGGCAGTGGAGACCTGAACCTCCGGAAACTTACACCTGCCTTATACAATCTTTTCCTGGACCAGTGGATGCCGGAAAAATTCCAGATCGCAGGCCTGGGCCGGAGCCCGTATAACGATGAAACCTTCCACGAACGCCTGCTGGACGGTATCAGCAAGTTTTCCCGCCGCAAAGATGTGGATAAGGCTAAATTCGATGAATTTATCAGCCACGTACAATACCTCACCCTCGATGCTGAACAGGAAGCCGACTTCCAGAAAATTACCAACCTGGTAAAGGCAAAGGGTGCAGAATGGGGAGAAGAGCCCAATGTGGTATTTTACCTGGCCGTGGCGCCCCAGCTGGTGCCGGACATCGCCACCAAACTGGGTAAGCTCACCCTCACCAAGGAAAAATCCAATACCCGCATCGTAGTAGAAAAACCCTTTGGGCACGACCTGAAAAGCGCGCATGAACTGAATGCGCTGCTGGCCAGCATGTTTACCGAAGAGCAGATCTACCGCATAGACCACTACCTGGGTAAGGAAACCGTGCAGAACATCCTGGCGCTGCGCTTTGCCAATGCCATGTTTGAACCGGTTTGGAACCGCACCTACATTGAAAGCGTGCAGATCACCGCGGCAGAAACCGTGGGCCTGGAAGGACGCGCCGGTTACTACGACCAGAGCGGCGCCCTGCGCGACATGGTACAGAACCACATCCTGCAGCTGCTTTGCATGGTGGCTATGGAAGCCCCGGTATCGTTTGATGCCAATGAAGTAAGAAACAAAAAGGTAGATGTGCTCAATGCCATCCGCCCCATCACCAAGGAAACCGTAGACCAGGTGGCCGTGCGCGGCCAGTATGGCCCCGGCGTGATCAAGGGCAAGGACGTAGTAGGCTACCGCCAGGAAAAAGGCGTGGCCGAAAATTCCACGACCAACACCTTTGCCGCGGTGAAATTCTATATTGACAACTGGCGCTGGCAGGGGGTTCCCTTCTACGTGCGCACCGGCAAATACCTGAAACAGAAGTCTACCAATATCGTGATCACCTTCCGCGAGGCACCGCGCTTTGCCTTTCCCCCGGAAAGCACCCGCTCCTGGCGTTCTAACCAACTGACCATCAGCATTCAGCCGGAAATGGATATCCGTATCCGCTTCCAGAGCAAACGCCCCGGTCAGACCATGACGCTGGACCCGGTAAGCATGACCTTCAACTACGATGAAGCCTACGGCCGCGACGATGCGCCTGAAGCATACGAAACCCTGCTGCTGGACGTCATGGAAGGCGATGCCACCCTGTTTATGCGTGCAGACCAGGTAGAAGCTGCATGGAAAGTGGTAATGCCCATCCAGGAACACTGGGAGCAAACCACCCCGGACTTCCCGAACTATGCGCCGGACACCTGGGGCCCCGAGGCTGCAGACAAGCTGATCACCAGCGATGGCCATGCCTGGACCAACCTGACAACCGCCAAGGGATAACCTTCAAATAACAATTTCCAACTTCAAGTAATTTCCAATAAACAATTTCCAAACGCCTGGCGTTTGATTTGGGTATTGGAAATTATTTTTTAGGCCCGCGGCCAATGGATGGAATTGATTAATTTTTTGGAAATTGAACCAGGAATTATTTACCGGTTAGTCCATCTTTAACCGGAAATTATTCTGCTGCTGGCGCGAAATTTTTCGCATGCTGCTTGCCCCGGCCGATCGCGGACCTTGAAGCCGCCATTGCAGGACAGGCCCCGGGAAGATCCAATGTCAGCAAGGAAAAAACTGGAAACCGTTCATTTGAAATTCTCCGCTAATGGAATTACATATCGCAAAAGATCCGGCCCAACTGAGTGAAAACCTGGCCGCATGGATCAGTAACTACATCCTGGAAGTGCTGCAGGACCAGCCCCGTTTTTCTTTCGTGCTCTCCGGTGGCAGCACGCCCAAGGCCCTGTACCTGCTGCTGGCCAAGGCGCCCTACAACACGATCATCCCCTGGGAAAGAATTGACTTCTTCTGGGGCGACGAGCGTGCCGTGCCTTTTGAAGACAGCCGTAACAACGCGCTGATGGCCTACAACACCCTGCTGGACCATGTGCCCGTAAAACCGGAACAGATCTTTGTAATGAAAACCGACATTGATCCCGTGGAAAGTGCCGCCCAGTATGAGAAACAACTGGAGCATTATTTCCGCGGCCAGTCCAGGACCTTTGACCTGGTGCTGCTGGGCATGGGCGATGACGGGCACACCCTGTCCCTGTTCCCCGGCACGGAAGTAGTGCATGAGCAGAACAAATGGGTCACTGCCTTCTGGCTGCCCGCGCAGGATATGTACCGCATTACCCTCACCGCTCCCGTGGTGAACAAGGCGGCCTGTATTGTGTTCATGGCCACCGGCGACGCCAAGGCCCTCACGCTGAAGAACGTGATTGAAGGCGAGTTCAACCCGGACGTTTATCCCTCCCAGCAGATCCGTCCCAAAGGCGGGGAACTGCACTGGTTTGTGGATGAAGCCGCGGCTTCCGCCATGGATTAAGGACTTTTTACAATGCCATAAGCGAACGCCTTCCACGAACTGCTTCCGGGGAAGGCGTTCGCATTTTTAGTGCCGCATAAACGCCTTACCTTCGTGCGGCGGCCTGCACAAAGCTGGCAGGTTACTTGCATTTATTCCATCACCTGCATCCGCCACAGGCGCCACTTTAAATACTGTCTGCATGAAAAGCGTCTTGTACATCATCACCGGCATATGCCTGCTGGCCGCCTGCGCCCGCAACCCTTACCGCGCCAGCAATAGATCGTATCAGCAACAGGTGAAGGCCCTGGCCAGAACGCTGCGCGCCACACCCGCTCCGATCCCGGCAGACTCCGTGCCGGCGGCCGATTCCTGGGTGGGCACCGTGAATTTTAACCTGCGTAAGCCCAACTTCGTGATCATTCACCACACGGCGCAAAATGCCTGTGATAAAACGTTGCAAACCTTTACCACCGTGGCTTCCCAGGTAAGCGCCCATTACGTGATCTGTAAAGATGGTACTATCCATCATATGCTCAATGACTACCTGCGCGCCTGGCACGCCGGCGCTGCCAAGTGGGGCAACGTGAGCGATGTAAACTCCTGCTCCATTGGCATAGAGCTGGACAACAACGGGGCGGAGCCCTTTACCGCACCCCAGCTCCATGGCCTGCTGGTGCTGCTGGACACGCTGAAACACAAATACAACATCCCTACCAGTAACTTTATCGGGCACGGTGATATAGCCCCCGGCCGCAAGGTGGACCCCAGTGCCTACTTTCCGTGGGACCGCCTGGCCGCAAAGGGTTTTGGCCAGTGGTATGGCGATACCAGCCGCGTGACCATCCCGCAAAATTTCAATACGCTGCAGGCCCTGCGCCTGATAGGATATGATGTGAAAGACAGCACCACCGCGCTGCTGGCCTTTAAGCGCCATTTTATACCCCAGGACAGTACACGCACACTGGACAGTGCCGGCATGAAGATCCTGGTGGATGTTTCGGGGCGTTATTGAATTTTCAGATTTCCTTTCAATCTTTATACATATCGATCATACATACCGACAAAGCGATAATTTTTGCTTTATTAGCCGTTTCCGTAGCCATGAAGAAGATCCTGATACTTTTTGCACACCCGGTGTATGAGCGCTCCCGCGCCCAGAAAGCGCTGGCCGCCGCTGCCCAGCAGGTGCAGGGCGTTACCTTCCGCGACCTGTATGAACGCTATCCTGATTTTGATGTGGATGTGCCCAAAGAACAGCAGCTGTTGCAGGTGCACGACATCATCATTATGCAGCACCCGGTGTACTGGTACAGCATGCCTGCGCTCATGAAGCAATGGATAGACCTGGTGCTCACCCACGGCTGGGCCTACGGGCATACCGGCCGTGCACTGGAGGGCAAGCAACTGCTGCAGGTACTTTCTGCGGGCACGCAGGAGCATAGTTATGCGCCGGGAGCGTTGCATGGCCGCACCCTGCGGGAATTCCTGTACCCGGTGGAACAAACGGTGAAGCTATGCCACATGCAATACCTGCCACCGTTCGTAGTGCATGGCGTGAACCGCCAGCAACCCGCAGACCTGCAGGCCGCCGGTGAGCAATACAAAAAAGCGCTGACCCTCCTGCAGCAACAAAAGCTGCCGGCCTGGGAAAAAGCGCATTACCTGAATGACATTTTGTAAGACTTTTTAAGCTTCACTTATGCAGCAACATACCATATTTTTCCAGGCCATGGTTTTCCTGGCGGCAGCCGTGGTCTGTGTGCCGCTGGCCAAGCGCATTGGCATGGGCTCCGTGCTGGGCTACCTCCTGGCCGGCATTATCATCGGGCCATCCGTATTTAACATGATCGGTACAGAAAGGCACGCCATCATGGAGTTTGCGGAGTTTGGCGTGGTGATGATGCTGTTCCTCGTGGGCCTGGAGCTGGAGCCCAAGCTGCTCTGGAAGCTGCGCGCTTCCGTGCTGGGGCTGGGCAGCCTGCAGGTGGTAGTGAGCGCCCTGGTGCTCAGCGCAGCGGCCTTCCTGCTAGGGCTGGATGCCCGCGTGGCGGCCATGGTGGGCATGACCTTGTGCCTGTCTTCCACCGCTATTGTGCTGCAATCGCTCAAAGAAAAAGGACTGCTGGATACCAGCGGGGGGCACAATTCATTTGCCGTGCTCCTGTTCCAGGACATTGCTGTGATCCCCATGATGGCCATTTTCCCGTTGCTGGCGCCCCGTGCCGCGCCGGGTGAGCATGGGGGCGGGGAAGCTACCGCCTGGCTGTCTAAAATGCCGGGCTGGGAGCAGTCGCTCATAGCGCTGGGCGGTGTAATGGGCATTATCATAGCCGGCTATCTCTTTGTAAGGCCCCTGCTCAATATCGTGGCCCGTACGGGCATCCGCGAATTATTTACCGCCACCGCTTTGCTGCTGGTGATCTCTGTAACGGTGCTGATGACCATGGTGGGCCTGAGCCCTGCGCTGGGCGCCTTCCTGGGCGGTGTGGTGCTGGCCAACAGTGAATACCGGCATGAACTGCAGGCAGACATAGAGCCTTTCAAAGGGCTGCTGCTGGGCCTCTTTTTCATGGCGGTAGGCGCTTCCATCGATTTTAAACTGGTGGCCACCAAACCCTGGATCATACTGGGGTTGGTACTAGGCATCATGGTGGTGAAAACCGGGGTGCTGCTCGTGCTGGGCCGGTTCTTTAAATTGAGTTTCCGGCAAAATCTACTCTTCGCACTTTCCCTCTGCCAGGTGGGTGAATTTTCCTTTGTGCTTATTTCCTTTATCCGCACCACGTACGTGCTGGAACCGGCCATCACGAACCTTATTACCGTGGTGGTGGCCGTGAGCATGGTGTTCACACCCCTGGTGCTCATGGTGTATGAAAAGTGGCTGGGGCCCATGGTCTCTGACGGCGATGATGTAACGGAAAGAAGGGAATCTGATGTGATCAATGAACATTCTGATGTGATCATTTGCGGCTTTGGCCGTTTTGGCAACCTGGCCGGGCGTTTTATCCGGGCCAATGGCATCAGCGCCACCATCCTGGACCTGGACAGTGACCGGGTGGATACGCTGCGCAAGCTGGGCATGAAAGTATATTACGGGGATGGTACCCGCCATGACATGCTATTGGCCGCAGGCGCAGAAACAGCCAAGGTGATCATCCTGGCCCTGGATACAGCGGAAAAAAATATGGACGCGGTAAAGGTGGTGAAGAAACACTTCCCCCACCTGCGCATGTTTGTGCGGGCCGTGGGCAACCTCGATTCCTATGAGCTGATGGATGCCGGTGTACTGCACATCTACCGTGAAACAGCCGATACTTCCCTGCGCCTGGGGGCCGATGTGCTGGTGGCATTAGGCCACCGGGCCTACCACACGCAGCGGGCCGCCCGCCTCTTCCTGCGCCATGACGACCGCCTGCTGAAAGAGCTTAGCTCCATCCATGATGACTCTAACCAGTTTGAGCACACCATGCGCGAGCGCATTGCAGACCTGCAGCAGATGATGGAATCTGACAAGCGGAACATGCTGCGCGAGGATATAGGCTGGGACACCGCTTCCTTGAAGGGAGATGCCGATATTCAATAAAAGGGATGGCCCTGGAACAAATGCACCAGCGCGCATCACCTGATTTAGGCAGCACATCCTTGTTTAGTAAAACAGGCGGGCTGGCGGCCTGCTTTACGTAATTTTAGTACCGCGTAAAGCGCCAGAACGCCCCACCCGGGCCATTATTGGTTTTTTTCATAATTTGATAAATTCTAATTTTATGGCAAAACATTAGCATTTTACCTGTGGGTGCTGTAATTTTCTGCCGCTTTGGAGGATTTTTAGTCCGGAGATTAAACTAGATCAATTATGGAGGTGCCCGTTAACAACACATTGCAGCAGTTCAGGAACCTGGTAGGCGTAAAGTTCCAGTTGTACAACAGCCTTTTTACCGCATTGCCTTTTCATAAGATTGAGAAGACAGGTGTGCTGTTGTCATTATTCCTGTTACACTGCGAAGAAGGATTTGGCCGGAATGACAGCCCGATGAATATTATTGACACCTTCCTGAAGCAATACACCGCTTATGCCACCGAACAGGAGCAACTGGACCTGCTGTTCCGTTTTGTGCAATACACGGAACGCCAGGTGGTACTTTTTGATGCGCTGGAAGATGCCGCCTTTAAGCATATCCAGGATGTGAACGGAACGGGCTCTCTCAAGCATTTGCAATCTGAAGTGATCCGCACCCATACCGAGGAAGCCCTGGCCCAGAAGCTGCAGGACTTTAACGTGCGCCTGGTGCTCACCGCGCATCCCACCCAGTTTTACCCGGGCGAGGTGCTGGGCATTATCAACGACCTGTCAAAAGCTTTACAACAGGACAATACCGCATTGGTAAATACCTACCTGCAGCAGTTGGGTAAAACGCCTTTCCTGAAAAAGGAAAAGCCTACGCCTTATGACGAGGCCCTCAGCCTGCTCTGGTTCCTGGAAAATGTTTTTTATCAGTCCGCCGCCCGCATCATCAATTTTCTCAAGTCGCAGTTCCCCGGTGTGATCAATGCCCTGAATCCCTTGATCCGCATGGGTTTCTGGCCTGGTGGAGACCGTGACGGCAACCCGTTTGTTAAGGCAGATACCACGCTGCAGGTGGCAGATGCGCTGCGGGGGGGCATCATTAAATGCTACTACCTGGATGTGCGCCGCCTGAAACGCCGCCTTACCTTCAAGGGGGTGGAAAATTTACTGTCTGCACTGGAAGTGAAGTTGTTCAATAACCTGTTCATCCCCGGCCAGCGCACGCACTTATCCAAACAGGAAATACTGGGTACCCTGCACCAGGTGCGGGAGATCATCCTGTCCCAGCACAATGGCCTGTTTGTGCACCTGGTAGATTCCCTGATCAGCAAAGTGGAGCTGTTTGGTCTCTATTTCGCATCGCTGGATGTGCGCCAGGACAGCTCTGTACATACCAAAACACTGGAATCCATCGCCGCCAAAGGCGATGTGCTGCCTAAAAATTATAAAGACCTCTCCCCGGATGATAAGATCAAAGCGTTGCTCAACACCAACAAAACGGTGGACCCGCGCTCCCTGGAAAATGACCTGCAGCGGGACACGCTGCTGTCTATGCAGGCTATCAAAACCATCCAGCACAACAATGGCGAGGCCGGCTGCCACCGCTACATTATCAGTCACAGCACCAACGTGATGAGCGTGATGGAAGTGTATGGCCTGCTGCGTATGAGTGGCTGGCGCAATGAGGCGCTTACGGTAGACATTGTGCCCCTGTTTGAGACCATCGATGACCTGCGCAACGCCGCTGATGTGATGACGGCTCTTTATGAAAATGAAACGTACCGCCGCCACATACAGCAGCGCGGTAACACGCAGACCATCATGCTGGGCTTCTCGGACGGTACCAAGGATGGTGGCTACCTGATGGCTAACTGGAGCATCTACAAAGCCAAAGAAGAACTCACCCGGATCTCCCGCAAATATGAAGTGAACGTGGTGTTCTTTGATGGCAGGGGAGGCCCTCCCGGCCGCGGTGGTGGCAAAACCCACCAGTTCTACGCCAGCATGGGCGCGGATGTAGCCAATAAAGAAATTCAACTGACCATACAAGGGCAAACAGTAAGCTCCAACTTTGGCACCATTGACACGGCCCAGTTCAATATGGAGCAACTGCTGCATGCCGGCATAGCCAACGAACTGTTTGCCGCCCATAAAGTGACGCTGAAGGCTGAAGAAGAAAGCCTGCTGCAAACCCTGGCGGATGAAAGCTACAAATCGTTCAATGAGCTGAAAACGCACCCGCAGTTCCTCGATTACCTGCAGCGGGTAAGCCCCCTGCGCTACTATGCGGAGGCTAACATTGGCAGCCGCCCGTCCAAGCGCAGTAACGCGTCAAAACTGAACCTGGACGACCTGCGCGCTGTGCCCTACGTGGGCGCCTGGAGCCAGTTGAAACAGAATGTGCCCGGCTATCACGGCGTAGGCACAGCGCTGAAGAAGCTGCACGATGCCGGCCGCTGGAATGAAATAGCGGCGCTCTACGAACAGTCCCTGTTTTTCCGCACCCTGCTGGATAACAGTGAAATGGCGATGAAGAAAAGCTACTTCCCGCTCACTGCCTACCTGGCCGGCCATCCGGACTTTGGGGACGTATGGAAAGTGATGCATGAAGAATTTGAGCTCACTAAAAAATATGTGCTCAAGCTCTCCGGCGGTACAGACCTCATGGTGGCCAGCCCGGTGGATCAGTTGTCCATCCAGATGCGGGAACGCGTGGTATTGCCGCTGAACACCATCCAGCAATACGCCCTGAACCGCATCCGGGAAATAGATGAGCACAAGGCCTCCACCGCGAAGAAGGAAGTGCTGGAAAAACTGGTAGTAAGGTGTTCTTTCGGGATCATCAACGCAGGCCGGAATTCAGCGTAAGGCAATAATGAGCTTCAACATCAACCTGGGTTTTAAAACGAAGGGACGATAATAAGTAATAATAAAAAAGGGCTGTCTCAAACTTCGAGACAGCCCTTTTTTATTTCAGGTACCTGATGGAGAAAATTTTCATACAGGCGATTTTCATAGCCTTCATTTTACTTATGAGATTTCCCCTTTGTTTTTTTATTCCTGCGCCTGTCACGCGGCGGGCCTTCCCTGGCACCGGAGATTGTTTTTTGGGAATTTCCTGAAGTTGCAAACTATTCCGGTTGCTTCGGGGGATCAAAATGCTGTACCAGGTGCATACCTACTTCGTGTAGCAATCCCTCCGGCAAGGTCTGGTGCGGATCTTTTGCAATGGCTCTCAGGTAGCCTTCTTCATCCGCCTCGTAGCGTACTTCCACGCCGGATACGGTCATGTTAAATGCAGTGGTATAGCCGGATAGCTGCGGCGTTACTGTAATGATGTGTGGAGTGCCCTCGTATTCAAATTTCAGCAGAAAAGGATCCATGATACTAAACGGTGTTTGTATAAAAGTAAGACAAACCACGTGCCGCTACGCGGTAGCGTGGGATTGCGCCCTGAATTCCTTGGGCCCCATGCCTTTGTGTTTGTGAAAGAATTTATTGAAATGACTGAGGTCTGTAAAGCCCATTTCGTAGCAGATCTCTTTGATGGAAAGCGTGCTGTGGCGCAGGCGGTTCTCAATGAGGCTCAGCTTATACCGGCTCACATAATCCCGCAGGGTTACTTTTAGCTGCTCCCGGAAATACACGCCCAGGTAGTTTTTGGAATAGCCAAACCGGGTGGCAAGGTGCTCTATCTGCAGTTTGTCTGCCGTGTAAATATGCTGGTGGATGTAATGCAGCAGCTGGGTGATCTTGTCATCCGGCAGCTGTTCCGGCAGGTAGGGCAGGGGATGGGCTATGTTGCGGCGCACGACGGAGATCACGGCCTGTATGAGGAAGAAAATGGTCTCGTTGGCAGCGTTTTTGGAAGCCTGCCATTCCTGTGCAATAAGGCGCATGAGCTGGTCCAGCAGGGAGGCGTCGCCCTGGCAGGAGAGCAGCTGGCCGGGGTGTTGGGAGGCATGCAGCACCAGGTCATCCATCGCCTGGTTCCATTTACTTTGCAGGTGGATGTCGCCCACGCCCTGGAGATAGATATTGTTGAACTTCAGGAAAGTAAACCTGGTAGGGGATTTCAGGGTAAAGGAGTGAAAGTCGGAAGGGCCCAGCAGGAAGAGTTGTTGCGGGCCAAAGTTATAGGTGTTGTTATTCAGTTGGTGCTGGCCTTCCCCGCTGTGTACAAAGATGATCTCAAAGTGGTTGTGGTTATGTACCGGATGTTCCCATTCCGTAACTTCAAAATGCGATATCTTTAGGTACTCGTGTTGGATATAGCGTTTCATCCCCCTAAAATTACCAATTAATACCAGGAAAATACCAACCGGCGCCAGGCTCTCCACGTAGTTTTGTGCGCAATTACTAAAAAATACACCCATCATGAAGATCATCATTGTAGGTGCCACGGGCACCCTTGGCAAGAAAGTAACGGAGTCCCTGAAGCCCTATGGCCACGAGCTGATCAGGGTAGGCTCCAAAAGCGGCGATCTGCAGGTAGACATCACCGATCCTGCTTCTATCGAAAAACTGTTTGCGCAGACCGGCCGTTTCGATGCGCTGGTGAGCGTAGCTGGTGCGGGCCACTTCGGGCCGCTGCAGTCCATGACCATCGAGGATTTTAAGGTGGGTGTCGCCAGCAAGCTACTGGGCCAGGTAGGCCTGGTGCTCTTGGGGCAGCATCACATTCATCCAAAAGGTTCTTTCACGCTCACTTCCGGCATCCTGTCTGAAGACCCGGTGCGGGGTGGTGTTAACTTATCTACGGTGAATGGCGCGGTGAACAGTTTTGCCATTGCCGCTGCCACAGAACTGCAGAACGATGTGCGCATCAACGCGGTGAGCCCCGGCGTAGTAGAAGACTCCCCCGGCTTCCATGCGACCTTTCCCGGCCATATCCCTGTAACGATGGACCGCGTGGTGGCTGCCTACCTGAAAAGCATACTGGGCGCGGGTAGCGGCCAGGTGATAAAAGTGTTCTAAGCGGCGGAAAATAATCCGTAATATTGTTTTGTAACTACCTGCGGGCCGTTTCACACCACGGCGGTCCGTGGGATCGTGTATCAAAACAAGCCCAAGCCAATGACCATAGCTATCGTCTCCGGGAGTACCCGAACCGGCAGACTTTCCCATAACGTATCGCTGGTGCTGGCTGCCAGGTTGCAGCTACTCACCGGCCAGGTACCGGTAATGATAGATCTTGCCGAGTATAAGATCCCCCTCTTTGAAGAAGTGCTGCAACGCCAGGCGGAGCCCTGCCCGGACCTGCAAAAAGTATCTACCCTGCTGAGGGAAGCAGACGCCATGATCTTCGTATCGCCGGAATACAATGGCAGTTATACACCTGCCCTGAAGAATATCGTAGACTCACTGGGTAAGCGTGAGTTTGCCCGCAAGGTGATCGGGGTGGTAAGTGTAAGTTCCGGTATACTGGGCGGCCTGCGGGGCGCGCTGTCCATGCAGCAGCTGGTGCTGGCCGTGTGGGGCATTGCCCTGCCGCAAATGCTCCTGGTACCCGTGGTGCAGGATAAGGTGAACCACAAGGCAGAATTTACCGATGAAAGCTTTGAAACCAAAGCGACTGATTTTCTCAAAGAATTTATCTGGCTCTCCAGCGCCGTACACGCTAAAAAGCTGTTGGGAGAGGCCCTCTGATAGCAAGTATTTACATGCCGTCCCGGCCCGCCCGGGACGGCTTTTTTTATTGTAGCATTTACCTCCGCATTCCACGCAAAAACAGGTATCTTGATCCCACAACCTTAATGTTTCTTATGTTTCGCCACGGACTATTACTAACAACCCTGCTGGCCGCGGCCGGCAGCGGAGCTGCACAGGCTACCCCGCCCATAGACGCCTCCCGCCTGCAAGTGCGCTGGGAGGTAGTGGAAAACCACCACGCCGGCCAGGACCAGGTACTGTCTGCCATTACCCTGATCAATAAAAGCAAACAAGCCTTGCCCGCCAGCGGGTGGCAGTTGTATTTCAACTTTGACCGGCCCATCCTGCCCGGCTCCGCTACCGCACATACCGTTGCGGAACATGTGAATGGAGATGCCTATAAACTGAAGCCAGATGCGGGTTTCCAGCCGGTAGCTCCCGGCGATTCCGTGCGTATGGAGTTCCTGGCCGGCGCCTGGTCTATCAACTTTACAGATGCACCTACCGGCTTCTTCATCGTGTGGGACGAGGAACCTGCAAAAGGGTATACGATCAAAGACTTTGGCATCCGGCCCTCTACATTGCCCAGGCAGTTATTGAGTGGCCCCAATGATAAAACCGGCGTGCTCACGCCAGCCATGGTGTACCAGCAGAATGCCGGTATCAAAGACATTCCCGCGGAGCAGTTACCCAAGATCTTCCCCACGCCCGCGCATTACACGGAAAATAACGGCAGCTTCATATTGGACGCCACCACCGGCATTACTACGGACGCGGCTTTCAATGAAACTGCAAAGGCCCTGGCTGCAGAACTGGCAGGCCTGCTGGGCAAGGCACCTGTTATCAATGGCAATGCTGCCAAAACAATATCCCTGCGCAAAAATGACCTGCCGCATGAAGCCTATAACCTGGAGGTGACCAGCAGTGGTGTAACCATCAGCGCCGGGGATGACGCAGGTGTCTTTTACGGCATTCAATCCCTGAAAAGCCTCATGCCTGCTGCGTCCTGGAAGGGCGTGCAGCAGCGCATCGCACTGCAGAACGTGAGCGTAAGCGATACGCCCCGCTTTGCTTACCGTGGTTTTATGCTGGATGTGGCCCGCAACTTTCACAGCAAGGCAGAAGTGGAACGTGTGCTGGATGTAATGGCGCTGTACAAGCTCAATGTATTCCATTTCCACCTCACCGATGACGAAGGCTGGAGGCTGGAAATACCCGGCCTGCCGGAGCTCACCGAGATTGGTGGAAGACGTGGTTATGCCCCTGATCCTACCGATGCGCAGATGCTGGTACCATCTTACGGCTCCGGCCCTGATGTGGTGAACGAAGCCGGTAGCGGTTATTTTACACGCAAGGATTTTATTGAAATATTGCAATACGCAAAGGCCCGCCACATCCGCGTGCTACCGGAAATTGAAACCCCTGGCCATGCCCGCGCAGCGGTATACTCCATGACCCAGCGGTATAGAAAACTGCTGGCAAAGGATGACATAGCCGGTGCCCATCAATACCTGCTGGCAGACCCGGACGATAGATCCGTTTACCATTCCGTACAATACTGGAATGACAACGTGATCAACGTGGCCATGCCTTCTGCTTATACGTTTATCGGAAAAGTAGTGGACGAACTGAAGGCCATGTACCAGGATGCCGGCGCAACACTTACTGCTGTACACATGGGGGGTGATGAGGTGCCGGCCGGTGTGTGGGAAAAATCGCCCGCGTGCCAGGCACTTATGCAAAAAGAAGGCTTGAAAAATGTACAGGACCTCTGGTATTATTTCTATGGCCACGTGAATGAAGTGCTTCACCAGCGCGGCTTGCAGCTATATGGATGGGAAGAAGTAGGCATGCGCAAAACCCATCAACAGGATGGACAGGACATCAACATACCTAATCCTGATTTTGTGAACAGTAAAATGCACCTGCTGGTGTGGAACAACGTGGTAGGCAACGGGGCGGAAGACCTGGCGTACCGCCTGGCCAATGCCGGCTACAAGGTTGTACTGGGCGGGGTGGCTAACCTGTATTTTGATATGGCCTACGCCAAAACCTTTGCAGAACCGGGCTATTACTGGGGTGGTTATGTAGATGTGGACAAACCATTTTACTACATCCCGTTCGACTATTACAAGAACACGAAAGTAGATGCGCGCAATAACCCGGTGGCTCCCGGCACGTTTACAGGCAAGGATGGCCTCACGGCTTACGGGGCGTCTAATATTGAAGGGCTGGAAGGCCTGCTGTGGAGCGAAACCATTACCAATGACAAGCGCCTGGAATATATGCTGCTACCCAAGTTGCTGGCGCTGGCAGAGCGTAGCTGGGCGCCTAATCCTGCCTGGGCCACGGAGCGGGATACAGCACGTAGTGAGGCTATGTATGCGGAGGCCTGGTCTGTATTTACCAATGTGCTGGGCAAGCGGGAACTGCCGCGCCTGGATGTGTATAACAAGGGTTATAACTATCGCGTACCGCCGGTGGGTGTGATCACAGAAAACGGGCAAACCCGTGCCAATGTGCAGTTCCCGGGCATGCAGATCCGGTACACTACTAATGGCAGTACGCCTACGGCAAAGAGTGCTTTGTATACCGCACCGCTGCCGGCTAATGGGGAATTGCAGTTCAGGGCGTTTAGCAGCAATGGCCGTACGGAGTTGGAGAACGCGCCGTTGAAGATCCTGCCGGCGCCGGCGCAGGTGAGCATGCCGGCGGTGAAGCAGTAAGAGAAAGCCCTGCCAGGGCAGCGATGGCAGTTGCGGAATGTTTTTCATAACGCGGAAACATCAACAAGAAAAAAGGAGCAGGCGGCGTAAGGCCGTTTGCTCCTTTTTCGTTGGGAATTATATCGTAGAAGCCAGCGCCATTTTGTTTCGTGGTCCTTTCATGGGAAAAGTAACAATTTATTAATTATACGCGGTCCTATATCTTACATAATTTGCAACTATTAGATAGCGCCAGTAACCCCCTATTAGTTAGCTTAACTTAACTCTTTTTTGCCTCATTTTTAAACTTTAAGAGATGAATTTATCCAAACTCTTTTCGCTGTTAGCCTTGTTTGTTGTTGGAGCTTTTTGCTCCGCTGGTGCGCAGATCATCACTCCCAAGGGCGAGGGAGGTTATTATTTTAACTATGGAGAAACTCCATTACATGACCCTTTACAAATTGTAACTGATGAGAATTCATATACAATTGTAACTGTTCCCGGTACAGCAGATGCGGCTATGCATCCAGAATATTATGTTGTCACTGTAGGTGTAGGATTTCCTACAACCGTACCCCTGAATTTAACAAGCATGGTCACTCATAACGAAAATGATGACACAATTGTAGAGTATACAGGTACCTGTGGTAGCTCATTTGTTTATATCCTTCTACGCCGATATCATGCTACGCTGGACGTGAGTCTTCAAATAGAATTCAGTCAGGAACCTGGGCATCCAGGAAATTAGTTTTTATTGCTTCTACAAGGAGCAATGAGATATACCGGCGCTATCTAATATTCGGGGAACCAAACTGGTGAGCCAGGATGTATCTAAGCAAGAAAAAAGGAGCAGGCGGCGTAAGGCCGTTTGCTCCTTTTTCAATTTTATACCTGGCAAAACAACCTAAGAACGTTGTATGTTGTAAGTGCCCACTTCCACACCATCATCGCGCAGCATGGAAAGGTCCAGGGAGTGACCATTTGCGTTCACCCTGATCAGCGTTCGGTTGCCTTCCTTGGGGCCGCCGCCAATGATGATGGGATAGTGATGTTCATCTGTAGGCGGCCATACACCGTATTTGTGCGTGTGCCCGCAGATCATGAGGTCTACCTTGCCTTTGTTGAACAAAGGATTGAACAATTCACGGCAATGCAGGGTGCCGTGGGCATCGCCGGAGTTAAAAGGCGGGATGTGCATGAGCACCACGCGGTATTTTGCCTTGCGGAAGGCAGGCGTGTTGATCTCCTGCTCCAACCACCGGGCCTGTTCTATGCGGTAATTGTCAAACGCAACGAGGCCGCTGTATTCCACATGGTCATCCAGTTTGTCTTCCCCCGTATCCAGTACCACAAAGTGCACGGGGCCTTGTGTGAAGGAAAAATAATAACGGTCACCGGGACAGGCGAAGTACCCTGCATGCTGGCGCGCAAATTTGCCACGGGTTTCATGATTGCCACGTGTATAAAAGAACGGTTGCTGCGAAGCAAATGTTTGCGTGAGGGGCGTGAGCAGGTGGTCAATGATCTGCTGTTCGTCTGTCTGGAAGTCGAACATATCACCATTGAGAAAAACAAAATCCTGCGGGGCATTGTTATTCAGTGCCAGCAGGGGGGCAAAGGATGCAGGCCGGTCGTGGATGTCGTTCAGCATCAGCCAGGACACGCTTTGTGCCTTATCATCAAAGGTTTTGAAAGTATAAGTTTCACTGGTGATGGTGGCCCCATACTGCAGCTTGTAGGGATGAAAATCCGTGATCTCTTTGGAGCATACACGGTACTGGTAAGTGGTATTGGGTTGCAGGTTTACCAGGTCTATGCGGTGCACGTGATCATTGGCATCAATGAGGCCTGCCGTTTCGTGGTGGGTGTGCTGGTCCAGTTGCCCATTGGTGCCATACTCTACCCAACTGTAACAATTGCGGCTGGTGATCCACATGATGCTCACGCTGCGCGGCGTCATGCGCTGCAGGTAAGGCGGCGTAATAAAGCGGTAGGTATCATCCGCTGTGGTGTGTGTACCACGCGCGCGGGCCATGGCTTTCTCCACCGGCCACAGGCTGGCCAGCCCAGCCAGGGCCACGTTCCCCAGGAACTTGCGGCGGCTGTTGTTATTGTTCATCGGTGTTTGCATCAGGTTTCACGTTTAATGTTGGTATCGTACAGCGGTTCAAATTGTTTTTCATATTGGAAATTCAAAAGCCTTCCGGTTTTAGCCGGAAGGCTTTTGCTTATTGGTTCCAGTTAGGGTTCTGCTTTAGGTTTTGGTTAAGCAGCAGTTCCTGTGTGGGGATGGGATAAAGATAATCCCGGTCTTCCCTGAACTTCTTGGGGATGTTGGCGTTCACAGTGATGTTGCCGCCGCTCTCGCCGTTTTCCAGCACGATGTCTGTGCCCAGTTTCAGGTACTGTGGGCCGCTGCCGCTGGGCTGCGTGCCGGTGTAGATCACCAGGTCTACCTTACCGTCTCCGTCCAGGTCATAATTGCCGGTACCGGGGAAGTAAGCGCCTTTGAATACATCAGTAAGCAGGTGGCCTTCTTTCCAGCGCATGAGGTCATTCCAGCGGAAGCCTTCCATTACCAGCTCTATGCGGCGCTCCCGGCGGATCTCCAGGATCACACCTTTATTGGCGCCCGTTACGTTCGTGTACTGGCTGGCCAGGTAGGGATCGGGATTGGCGTTGGCGGCAGCCAGGTCCAGGTTTGGCATATCCACGCGGTCGCGCAGCAGCTTGATGGACTTGTTGACATCATCCTGGGTCAGGGTGCCCAGTTCTGCTTTGGCTTCTGCATACACCAGCAGCACTTCCCCATAGCGGAAAATGGACAGGGGATTGTAGTTGCGGGTATAGGCATCGTCTGCGGTGCTGGTCACATATTTCACGATCTGGTAGCCAGTCATGGTGCCATTATACATGGGCGGTACGGTGAGCGTACTGTTTATACGCTTGTAGCCCGGTGTACGGATGGTCTGGGCCAGGCGGGGATCGCGGTTCTGGCATTCATCGTAGAACTGCATGGTGGCGTAGCCGGGTTTGTCCGTAAAGCGGCTGCCATCTTTCATCAGGTAACTGTTCACCAGCCGTTTTTCCATGCCCGGTTTACCATAAGAGGGCGTCAGCGTATAGTAGTTCACGTTATGAAACTTCTGCAGGCTGTTGCTGTACTGGCGGTAGAGGATCACCTCGTCCGTAACCGGGGTGAGGGAGGCAAAGAGATCGCGGTAAGATACAGCGGCAGTGGTGCGGTATATCTTGTACACATTCAGGTTCATCAGCGTTTGCGCGGCATCTGCTGCCTGGCTCAGGAAGCGGTCTGCATCCGGCAGGTTGAACTCCCTGTGGTACTTGCGGAAAGTACCCTCAAACAGGCAGAGCCTTGCCTTCAGGGCCAGGGCCGTGTATTTGGTCACCTCGCCGGGGTCTTTGGTGGCAGGCAGGTGGGCAATGGCATAATCAATATCTACCAGCACAGAATCCATCACCAGGGTGCGTGGATCGCGGGGGCGCGTCATTTGCGTAGTATCGCTGATGTCGAGGTAAGTGGAGTACCAAGGTACATCTCCAAAACGCTGCACCATGTTGGTGTAAAAATAGGCGCGGAAGAAATGGGCCTGTCCCGCATATTTATTGGCAATGGAAGTATCTATGCCGCCGCGGGTATAATTGGCCAGGAAATAATTGATGTTACGCAGGTTGGTCCATTTCCAATTGCCATCCGCAGCGGAGTTGGGCACTGTACGCGTACCATACACATTGTCTGCCACAGAGTTCTTCACCATGTTATCAATATCCTCGTTATACAGGCTGGTAAAGCCGTTGTTATCATTGTCCGCGTTCGGGAACATGGGATCATAGAAAGAATGCACATAGAGTTGCAACTCATTCTCCGTGTTAAAACCATTGGCCGGTGAGATGGCCGACAAGGGCTGCCGGTCCAGGAATTTGGAACAGCTGCAAAGCAGCAGTACCAGCCCGGCGGCTATTTTCAGTTGATGTTTCATACACATGCGATTGAAAGAATTAGAAGGTGACGTTCAGGCCTACGGTGTAGGATTTGAAGAAAGGATACTCATGCCCGCTCTGGTCTGCAGCATCCGGGGTTACCTGCTCCGGGTCTATGTATTTTGTTTTAAGTGTGGTCCAGGTAAACAGGTTGGAGCCGGTGGCATACACCCGCAGGTGCTGCATCTTCCAGCGGCGCACCAGGCCCTCGGGCAGGTTATAACCCAGCGTCAGGTTCTTCAGGCGCACGTAGGCAATGTTCTGCAGGTATTTGTCATTGGCAAAGTAGAGCTCTCCTCCGGAGTTCAGCGCTTCATAACCTCTCAGCAGGGGGAAGTAGGAATCGGGGTGTTCCGGTGTCCAGATCTTGCTTTGAAAATCTTTCGGGATGAAGGAGTAGTAGGGACGGGTGTAAGGGCCCCAGAACTTACCGGCTTCCGAACCGGGATACCAGTTCTGCTTACCAATGCCCTGGAACATGGCGGCGATGTCGAAATTGTTCCAGCTAAAGCCCATGCGCACCCCAAAAGAGTAGCGGGGCAGCTTGTTACCAATGCGCTTCAGGTCACCATGATTGGCAAGGGTGTTCTGGCCCTGGTTGATAATGCCGTCAGGTTTGCCGGTGACCGGGTCTGGCTGGTCTACAAACTTCATATCGCCGGGGTGCAGTTTGCCCCACTCACCGGGCGAGCTTTGGATCTGCTTGTTCACATAGGCCTGGTTCACCTGGTAGTTGGCAATATCTGCATCGTCCTTAAAGAAGCCATCCACGCCAAAGCCCCAGATCTCACCCAGTTGCTCACCTACGTAATGATTGCTCAGCAGCTTATTGGGATTATCAAACTTGGTGATCTTTGCCGTGTAATCAGAAAGCACTACGCCAAAGTTGTAACGGAAAGCCTTGCTGGCTATTTTGCCGCCATCTTCCCATGACAGGCTCAGGTCCCAGCCTTTGGTCACCAGGTCGCCGGCGTTCTGCGTGGGGGCGGTGGCGCCAAATACGGCAGGCACTGTTTTACCGGGGATCAGCATGTCCGATGTTTTGCGGGAATACACATCCACACTGGCCTGCAGGCGGTCCTGCAGGAAGGCTGCGTCAATGCCCCCGTCAATGGTGGCAGATTTTTCCCAGGTAAAGTTGGGAGAGATGGGCGCCGGGGAACTGAGGGTCTGCACCTGCACCCCATTGTTGATCCAGTTGCTCAGGGAGCTGCTCAGCACCGGCACGTACGGATACAGCAGGGCCGTAGAAGTGGCACCGCCGGGGGCCTGGTTGCCCAGGGAGCCATAAGAACCGCGTACTTTCAGCGAGGAGACCACCTGCTTTACGCGCTTGAAGAAAGGCTCTTCACTCACGCGCCAGCCGGCAGATACGGAGGGAAAGAAACCAAAGCGGCGGTCTGCCGGGAAGCGGGAGCTGCCATCATAGCGGCCGTCCACTTCCAGTAAATATTTGTCGTTGTAATCATAGTTAATACGGCCAAAATAGCCCAGCAGCGCCCATTCTGCGGCATTGCCGCCTGCCTGTTGTGTGCCGGTGCCCAGGTCCAGCTGGTTCAGGTCTTCAGAGAGCAGGTTCTGGCGCATGCCGGTGTTGGTCTTGTACCGTTGCAGCTCCACGTTATAACCACCTATTGCTTTGAAGTGATGCAGGTTGAAGCCTGTTTCATAAGTGGCAAACAGGTTCAGGGAGTGGTGCTGGTCCAGGTGGCTGTTATCATTGAGCTGGTCATACCCCAGGTACTGTACCACGCCGGGATAAATGCTCCATGGGATCATGGTGCGGCGCTGGTAGTCGGAGTAAGGTGTCAGTTCATAGCTGTAGTTGCCCGTCAAATGGAGGCCTTTGGCCAGGCGTGCATCAAAGCCAAAGGTTTGCTGCAGGTCATAGTTGCGGGTGCCGCCTTTGGTCTTGCCATGCTGCAGGTCTGCAAAGATGCCGTTGCCAATGTCGTAGTTGTTGAGGTACGTGCGATAGCTGTAAGTACCATCGGGGTTAGTAGGCGCATAAGCCGCCAGTGCATGCACCGAAAAGTTAAAATAGTTGGCGTTGTAGCCCCAGCCCGGGTACGTGTAGTCCTGTGCGGCAAACTGGGTGTTGCTGCTCAGGGTAAACCAGTCGGTCAGGTGGGCGTTGAACTTAGCGCGGAAGTTATAGTTATTGAAAACATCCTCGTTGCGGCTGTACATGCCTTTCTGCTGGTAGTAGCGGCCAGACACATAATAGTCCACTTTTTCGTTACCACCGCTTACATCCAGGCTGTGTTCCATGGAAGGCAGGTTGTTGCGGAACAGCCAGTGCCACCAGTCGGTGCTGGCGTAGTACACGTACTGGTCTTTGCCATTGCGGTTCTGGATGGTTACAGATGGCAGGCTTTTATCTGTCTGACGCGCTTTCAGCGCGGCATAGTCATCCTGGTTATACCCGCTGTACGATGTACCATTGTGACGGCTGAAGGCCTGGTCTACCAGTGTAATATCGTCATACCCGTCCGTGATAAAATCATCACTGGTGGTCATGCGCTGTATGCCAAAATTAGCACCGTAGTTCACCCGCAGTTTTCCCTGGCGGGAGCGCTTGGTGGTAATGAGCACCACACCAAATGCGCCACGGGCACCATAAATGGCGGAGGATGCGGCGTCTTTCAGCACAGACACGCTTTCCACGTCGCGGGGGTTGAGGTAGGCCGTGTTGCCCGGTACGCCGTCAATGAGGATAAGGGGTGTACCGCTGTTGTTATTCACAGAAGCATACCCGCGCACGTTGAACTTGGGCGTGGCGCCGGGGTGGCCGTCTGCGAAAGTGATGTTCAGGTTGGGGATCACGCCCTGCAGGCCGGTACCAATGTTGGACATAGGACGGTCCTGCAGTACTTCGGAGCCCACCTGGGTAACGGCGCCGGTAAGGTTCACTTTCTTCTGGGTGCCGTAACCTACTACCACGATGTCACTGATATTAGACGCAGTGGCGTGCATGCGGATGAGCAGTGCGTTCTTGTCGCCGGGCCTTACCAGGTAATGGTGAATGGGCTCAGCGACAAAGCCCACGTAGCGGGCGGAGAAATCGTAGCTGCTGTCGGCAGCAAGGTTGCTCACTACGAAGAGGCCTTTTTCATTGGTGCTGGTATTTTGCACCATACGGCCGGAGGGGGTGGTTACCACGATGGTGGCGCCAGGGAGGGTTTCTCCCTTGTCTGTCACCACCGAGCCCTTTACCTGTGCACTTTGCTGCGCGTGCAGTGGCAGGGCAAAACCCAGCAGGAGGGCGGCTATGCCCCCGTACTTTTTGACGTTGTAGAAGTAATGCATACAAGTGAAGTTTTAGGCAATAGAAAGCCTGCACGCCTTTCCAGGCGGGTGTTTGGACAATCTATGTTCCCAGGACTTTAGTTTGATTTTTTGATGATGATCCGGTTGTCCTGCCATTGATAGGTCAGGTCGTCAATGTTGCAGATCACGTTAATGATGGTTTCCAGGTCGTCTGTGGGCAGGAAGGTGCCGGTAAATGCCAGTTGGTCTGCGCCCGCCTGCGCGTATTCGATCTTCACACCAAAGCGCCTGCCAATGCGGTCAAACACCTGGTCCAGCCGCTCTCCGGAGAATGACAGGGGCTGCAGCGCCATGCCTTCATTGCCGGTGGAAGGAGCTTTTGGTACCTCGATGGTGCTGCTGCCCGCGCTGCGCGTTACCTGTACGTTGCTAAGCTGGTCATCTACCACACATTCCTGGCCGGGGTGGAGGTAAATGGCCTGGAGCCTTGCATTGCGCTGGCTGGAACGTACTACCACCCGGCCTTCCAGCAGTTGTACCCGCACAGTGGTACTGCTTTGTTGCGTGGTGAGGGTGAACGTGGTGCCCAGCGCTGTAACGCCTATGCCTTTTGCATAAGCAGTAAAGGGCAGTCCTGCATTGCGCGCCACTTTGAACTGGCCTTTGCCTTCCAGGTATACATCGCGCGTGTTACTACCCGGTGTGCTGCGGCCCATGTGCAAAGGATAACGGATGTAGGAGCCGGGATACAGGATGGCCACGGAGCTATCGGGCAGCGTGTATTGCTGCGGCGTGCCCTTGCGGTTGATAAGCCCGGCCCACTGGATAGCAGGTGCCGGCTTTACGGCTGGTTTTATGGCTTGCTGTGCTACCGGTGTGGCGGGTTGGGTAAACCGGTTGTACCCCAATGCCACCACAATAGCCAGCGAGGCGGCAATAGCGGCGCGGCTTACATAATACATGAACGCTTTGCGGGGGCGTGTGTGTGTGTGCACGTAAGCCCGCATGCGTGCGGATGCATTGCCCGCCAGGGCGGTTTCACCGTCTGTCTGTGCCCACGCTTCGCGGAGCAAGGGATGTTCCGGGTGTTGCTGCAGGTATTCCGCAACGGCTGCTGCTTCTGCAGGATCACATTGCCCCTGTAAAAACTTTTCAATCTGCTCGTCTGGAATCTGCTGCATGAAGTGTGTGACTTGGAAAAACGATCTGGTTTTGAAACTATATACAACTGGTCATGGGCTTTCCCCTGCTCTTAACATTTAGTTAATATGGGAAATGGCATCATTGGGCCGGGCATCGCATGTGGCGGGCATTTGCGCGTTGAGGGCGCCCAGCAGCCATACCAGGGGGATCAACTTTTTCATGGCGCGTATAGCTTTAAGGATATGGTCCTCCACGGTTTTTACAGATACAGAAAGCTGGTCAGCTATTTCTTTGTTACTATAGCCATGTACCAGGCGGAGGATGAGCACCCGCTGCCGCACGGGAGGCAGGTGCACCAAAGCCGCTTCCAGCTGATCTTTGCGGGCAAAACGTTCATCGGGGTCTGTATACGGCTCCAGGGGATATTGCAGGGAAATGTGGGTCTTGTATTCTTTTTCCGTAGCCAGCTTGCGGAAATGATTAATGAGCAGGCTATGGGCCATCACAAAAAGCTGCTTGTCCAAAGAGTGCTCTTCAGACAAGGTGCTCCTATACTGCCAGAGGCGGATAAAACATTGCTGAGTAAGGTCTTCCGCAGTGTTATGTAACTGCACACGCTTCAGAAAAAAGCGGAACACCTTGATGTGCAGGAGCTGGTAGGCCTCGTCGAAAGCAGCATAATTTCCATTCCTGATCTCAGTAACGCTGTGCATACGGTTTTGGCATTGGCCGGCCAAAGTAAAACACCTGCACTGCTTTTTCAGGGGAAGGGGCAGAAGTTAATGAAAAGGTAAAATACCTATTATGTACGAAATGTTTCGTAGATTACTGTTATGAGATACATCTTGTTTGTTTGCTGCTGCGTGCAGCTATGCGCAGGCCATGCCCGGGGGCAGGACAACCTCCCTGCCCCTGACGCGGGGGCCGTTTCAGCGAAGGGGTATTACAACCTCTTTGCCAGCCACCCCATCCATGGTGTGGTGCTCATTGCAGAACAGGGGCACATCATCGTCCAGCAGGGGTTTGGGCACCAGGTTGGAGATGCCTTCCAGCTCGGCTCCATATCCAAATCCTTTACCGCACTGGCAGTGCTCCAACTGGCGGCACGCCGGCAAATCTCGGTGCAGGACCCCCTGGTGAAGTATTTCCCGGATTTCCCATTCCCCGGCATCACCATACGGCACCTGCTCACCCATACCTCCGGTCTGCCGGATAAGGAAGAATTATTTTTCCCCCTCATTGAAAAAGATAGCACCCGCCGCTTTTACAATGAAGACATTATACCTGCGTTAAGGGGCCACCAGCTTGCCTTTGCGCCCGGGAGCAACTGGCGGTACAATAATGTAGGCTACGCGTTACTGGCTTCCCTGGTAGCACGGGTAAGTGGTATGGCCTTTGGCCAATACCTGCACCGCTATGTCTTTACTCCCGCGGGCATGACACATACTTACCTGTTGGATAGCACCCGGATGGTGCCGGGCTACCTGGTGCGCCACCATTACCTCGGCGATATGGAGAGCATTTACCAGAGTAAAAAGGTAAGGCCCTGGACATACAACCTGCGCTGGCTGCAGGGACCTACAAACGTAGTGAGCACAGCGCAGGACCTGTTGAAATATGACCAGGCACTTTCCACGCACCGCTTGCTCAGGGCCGATCCCTGCGTTCCGCTCACGGCCGCACAGCCGGGCGAATTTGGGCCCGCCGCTTACGGTTACGGATGGTTTATACCGGTAGACACCAGCGCCGGCAAAGTGGCCATGCACACGGGAAAAGAGCCGGGAGCATTCAGTTTTTTCTGGAGGGATATTACGCACCGCCGGGTGGTGGTGCTGCTGGATGATTATGAAAGCCCGGATTTTGGGGATGCCTGTAGGGGCAGTGTAAACCTGCTCTCCGGTCGTCCATATTTTCCGGAAGCAGACCATGGCAGGCAGTCGCTTTTTCTGCCTTATGTCCAGAAGCTTTACCGGGAGGGCATAAATACGGCAACCGTATTTTTTAATGAGCACCGTGCAGACACTGCACACTATATTGCCACGGAGTGGGAGCTGAATGCACTGGGGTTGGAATTACTGGAGGATGGGCATAACGCGGCTGCCACAGAAGCGCTGAAACTGGCCACCCTGCTGTACCCCGGGAGCTGGAACACCTATGACAGTTATGGTAAGGCCCTGCTGCAAAGCGGAGACACTGCTAACGCTGTGCGCATGTACGAAAAATCTGTGACAATGTTTCCCGGCAATGAGCCGGCAAAGAAGATCCTGGCCGTGTTGAAAAGCCGGTAAGCCCTTGCCAGGCCTGCATTGCCCGGCGTAGGGCCATTGGTTAGATCTGCATACTAGCCTT
This sequence comes from Chitinophaga parva, assembly GCF_003071345.1. NCBI lineage: Bacteria > Pseudomonadati > Bacteroidota > Chitinophagia > Chitinophagales > Chitinophagaceae > Chitinophaga > Chitinophaga parva. Next base: position 78,915 of record NZ_QCYK01000002.1, read on the forward strand.
TAGTTCCAGGTACTTATTCACCGCATTTACCGTCAGTTGTTCCGGTGTGCTCAGCACCGTGATAATACCATAGCGGTTCAGTTCCTTCGCGATCAGCCTTTTCTCGTCTGCAAATTTCTGGGCAATGGTCTGTATGTAAATATCTTCCGTAGTATGGGCCATGCCGCTGGTAAGGGCGCGGAGGCCGGTATTTTCAAAGAAGATCACCATCACCAGGTGGTAGCGGGCCAGCTTGCGCAGGTAAGGGAGCTGGCGCTGCATGCCGGAAAGAGATTCAAAGTTGGTAAAGAACACCAGCAGGGAACGTTGTGTCAGCGATGTGCGCAGTAGCACGCTGAGGCGCTGGAAGTCCGCTTCCTGCCACTGGGTTTCCTGGGCATACAGCATTTCCAGGATCTTGTTCAGCTGCACTTTTTTATTGGAAGGAGGGAGATAATCCGTTTGGCGCTCTACAAATGTAGCCAGTCCGGTCTTATCACCTTTCTGCAGGGCCACATTGCTGAACACCAGGGTGGAGTTGATCGCGTAGTCCAGCAGGGTAAGGCCGTCAAAAGGCATTTTCATGATGCGGCTCTTGTCAATGATGCAGATCACCTGTTGCGACTTTTCTTCCACGTAGTTATTCACCATCAGCGTGCCGCCCCGGCGGGCGGTGGCTTTCCAGTTGAGGGTGCGCACATCGTCACCCTGCACGTATTCCTTAATGTGGTCAAACTCCATGCTGTGGCCTATGGTACGGCGGCGATGCACGCCCAGGTCCTGCATTTTGTTCTGGAAACCCATGAACTCATACTGGCGCAGCTGCATGTAGGACGGGAACACCTTCACCACCTGCGGTGTGGCGGCAGGGTAGTGGCGCTCTGCCAGGCCGAAGAAAGATGTTACCAGCAGGTTGGCATGTCCAAAGCTGTATTCTCCACGCTCCACGGGGCGCACGTTGTAAGAGAATACATGGCTTTTTTGCGCGGGAATGCGCGCCTGCAGCACAAAATCGCGGCGCTGGAACTGGAAGGGCAGTTCCTCCAGCACCTTTACCCGGATGGGGAAGCGGTGCGGGTTGTCCACCGTAAGGCTCACACTGTTCTGGTCACCATTACTGAAACGCTGGGCCATGCGGCGTGCCGCAGCCACCGGCACACGGGTGCCAAACAGCAGGAAAATATCCATGATCACCAGCAGCGTAAGCGCCAGTGCACAAAAGCTGGCGATGAAGAACAATGGTGGCACAAAAAAGGCCACCACCAGGCCCAGGATAATGGCCAGGGCCGTGAGATAGAACCGGCTGGTGAAGAAAAGCGCTTTATAAAATTGTTTAAGCATAATGGTATGCTGTTAGGGCGTCAGCGCCTACCTGGGCACCTCTACATTTTTCAAAATTTCCTGGATCACTTCATCGGGGCTGATGCCTTCCATCTCCCGCTCCGGCGTAAGCATAATGCGGTGGCGCAGGATGTGGGGCGCGATGTACTGGATGTCATCCGGCGTTACAAAGTCGCGGTTCTTCATGGCCGCTACCGTTTTGGCGCAGTTCATAATAGCCAGGGATGCGCGGGGCGACGCGCCCATGTACAGCGACGAATTGAGGCGGGTAGCCTGTATGATCTCGGAGATGTAATGCAGTAGTTTGTCTTCTATCACCACGCCGCGGATCTGGAGCTGGAAATCCGTGATCTGCTGTCCGCTCACCACTTTTGCGGCCTGCAGGGCAGAGCCGCCTTTGCGGTGCTCACGGTGGGCTGTCTGCAGCATGGTCACTTCTTCCGCGGCAGTCGGATATTGCACGATCACTTTGAACAGGAAGCGGTCCAGCTGGGCCTCCGGCAGGCGGTAAGTTCCTTCCTGCTCAATGGGGTTCTGGGTGGCTATCACCATGAAGGGCGGGTCTATCTTGTAGGTGATACCATCGTTGGTCACCTGCTGCTCTTCCATTACTTCAAAGAGGGCAGATTGTGTTTTGGCCGGGGCACGGTTGATCTCATCCGTCAGCACAATGTTGGCAAACACGGGGCCTTTCTTGTATTCAAATTCGCGGCTGTTCGGGTTGAAAACCGAGGTGCCCAATACGTCTGCCGGCATCAGGTCCGGGGTGAACTGGATGCGGGCAAACTGTGCATCCACGCATTGCGCCAGCAGCTTGGAGGCCAGGGTCTTGGCCACGCCGGGCACCCCTTCCACGAGGATATGGCCTTCGGAAAGCAGGCCTATGATCAGCAGGTCCACCATCTGGTGCTGTCCCACGATCACTTTACCGATCTCCGCGCGGATGGCCAGGATGGCATCCTGCAGGACGGTGAAATTGGTGCGGTTCTGAAAACCCTGAAATTCCATTTCTTCCATTGACTAATTATTTTGATAAAACTGATGGGTTGCGGTATAAAATGCGTGAAGGTCTTCGTCCGTAAAGTTATATCCCTGGCGGGCCTGGAGCGCCTGGTACACCAGGGCGCGGGTGTCTTCCGGGGGATAGCCCGATTTGCGCGACAGGGTTTCCATGAAGGCTTCATCCAGCTCCTGCGTGTTCAGGCTATAACGGTTACGGATATACTCTAATAACTGCATGGCCATTTTACCGGCCAGGTTCGTATTGTTATGGTGTTCAAAATACAGTTTGCCCATGGTCTTCACAAACTCCACGGAAGTATTGGCCACCGGAGGTATTTCGGGAATGATGCGCTGCCGGCGCTTGCTCTCAAACACAATGTAGAAGAGCACCGTAAGCAGTGTAAGCCACACTGCCCAGCGGATGGGCGGGTAACGCTTCATGAGTGCAAACAGGCCGTTGCTGTCATCAGCATCTGTACGGGGCGCCGTCTGGTATTTGTAAAATTCATCCCAGTACAGCGTGTTGTTGTTCACGTAATTGGGCACATACCCAAACACGTTCTCCATAAAGCGGTGGTTGTTGTGGCTCAGGAGCGGGTAGTTGGTCAGCGCCACAGGATCCAGCAGGACCAGCACCCGGCCGCTGCCCTGGGCAATGGTGATGAAGGTGGCCTTATGGTCACGGTCTGTGGCCAGGATGGTGGTCACCGCGGTATCCACGCTGGTGAAGTAGTTGGCAGCGTGCAGGGAGCCGCCCAGGAAAGTACGCTGGTCCAGCAGGGGGCTGAGGAAGTTAATGACCGTGTCCTGTTCCCGCGTCCGTTGCATGCCGAAGAATTGCCCGTCTGAGTAAGCGGTCCTGAAGCCAAAAGTGGCGTCCAGCGCGGAGTCTGGCCTGCAAATGCCCAGTACCAGGGTGTTGCCATCTTCCACAAATGATTTCATGGCGCGCAGGTCGCCGGGGCTGGTGTAGTTATGGTTTGCCAGGATCACATATATATTGCCTCCGTCCTTCATCGATGCGTTCCTGTTATATGCCGATGCAAAGGAGCGGGTGATCACACTGGGTTTCTTATCATCCCAGAGTTGCTGCAGCCAGTGGTACGCCACGTAGCCGCCGTAAGGCCTTTTGTCCTTGTAAGAATAAGTGACGTCCCGGGGCTGGGCGGTATTTACCTCGTTCCGGCCGGCCGTGGTGGCAGACAGGGCGGCTACCAGCTGCAGGATCACCAGCAGCAGGAGCAGCCCCAGTGGGATCAGGATATACTTTGCTTTCACGATTGCTGCAGGTCTTGTTTAAATGCGTTGAATTGAGCGTGGATCTTTTCAAAATCAGCGCCCGAGAGCTCAAAGTGGCCGTAGCACACATATTCGTAGTCCAGCGTAAGCAGGGAGAACGGTTTGTACCAACGGGTGTTCCGTACATCCGTCAGGTAATCGTAATTGGTCTTATGCTGTCCCAGCCGCAGCAGGCCTTTGTGGTGCATCTGCTGCAGGGTGTAGAGGTACAGGTAGCGGGTGGCAGCGGTCCAGTTGCCCGCCGCCACGGCCTGTTGCAGCAGGCCTTCAAAGTTGGCGGTGGCCACATCCTCATCCTGCTGCGCAGGCACTTCCGCCACTTCCGCGAGTGGCTTTGATTTGCGGCGGAAGAGCTGTACTTCATTGCTTTGCAGGATATAAAAGATCACCAGCACCAGCGTGGCAGAAAGCAGGATGTAGAGCGTAGGCATGAAAATGACATTCAGCAATGCCTGCAGGCCCACTATGAAAGCGGAGGGCTTGCCTTCGCGCGTGTTGTAATTAAGCGCTTTGTCTTTCAGCATTTTTTCCCTGGCATCCTCCCCCAGGTTGCGCGGCCAGCGGCTGGCGTAGTCTATGTCTGCGCGGGCGCCTTCAGGAGCATTGGAAGTATCGTACAGGGCATGGTTCCCATTGCGCACGCGGTCTTCCAGCGCGGTGTAGTTGGTGGCTGCGTCGGAGGTGACGGAATCCGGCTCATAACCTTCCGCCGCGGCGCTGTCCACTACAGTGGTGGCATCGTAAGTAGTATCTGTAGGCACCTGGTATCCATAAACAGTGTCCTGTTGCTGCGCCGCCGCCGGCAGGGCCGTAAGCGCGGTGTACAGTGCTACCAGTATTGTCCATATTTTTTTTCGGTCACGAAACATTTACTCAATCGGTTTTTCAGGTATGCGCACTTTGCCATCCACGTCCAGGGTATAGCCCTTGCGCTGCAGGTAGATGGGATAAAAGACAAAATAGAACAGTACAAAGCCCAGGGAGGCCAGGAGAATGAAAAGGCTGATGGCCAGCGGCATATGCGTATGCCGGGTTACAAAACCTTCCAGTATACCGGCGCACACCAGCATGGGCACTACCATCACCATGACCTTCAGCCCGTCCCGGGCGCCCTGCTTCAGGGAATCCACGCGGCGCAGCGTACCGGGAAACAACAGGCGCGATGCCATGATGAAGCCCGCCGTGCCAGACAGGATCAATGCAGAGATCTCCAGTGTGCCATGGATCCAGATCACCAGCACAGACGGCATACCCAGGCCTTTGGCAAAGAACATGTACTGGAATGAGCCCAGCATGAGGCCATTCACAATGAGCGTATAAAAAGGCCCCAGGCCGGCCATGATGCCGCCTGCAAATGTTTGCAGGGCAATGGAAATATTGTTCCAGGCTATCTCCAGGAACATGGTCACTTCATTGCCATTGTTATACACGCCAAACGGGTCGCCGGAGGCAATGTTTCGCTCTGTCATATTCACATATTCATCGCCCAGGATGCTGCGTACAAAAGTATCGTCATGCGCGGCAGACAAAACGGCGATAACGCAGAAAAAAAGGAAGTACAGCGTGGTAAATAAAAAGATGCGCTGGTAGCGGCGGAAGGTAAGGGGCAGTTCCAGGAAAAAGAAATTGCGGATGCGGCCCTGGCCCTCCTTACGGTTTTTATAAATGCGCTGGAAAATAGTGGAGGCAAGCCCGTTGATATAATTCGTCACCTTGCTAAAGCCATAAAAGGTCTTGGCATAGGCCAGATCGTCGAGCAGGGTGGTAAAGTCGGCGGCCATTTCATCCGGGTCTTCCGCGGGTTGCTCCTGGATCTTCTGCCAGCGTTCACGGTTGCGTTTTATGAAAAGTGACTCTCTCATTCCTTAAATTTACGGGGCACTTTAAAAACTGTGGGTTAAATGAAAAACATTTTTCTTAGCAGCACAAGATATAATCATTTTAGTAAATTCGTTCATGTCTTCTATTAAAATACCTACCGCCTTTAACATTGACCTCGAATTTGAAGCGGCCGATACGGGCAAACGTTTGTTAGCCTATCTTATCGATTCCGCTGTGCGCATCGTGTTCCTGCTGGCGCTGATCTTCCTGGACAGCCAGGTGCTGCACATAGAGAATGCCTCTTTGGATGGCATTTACTACGGCATCGTGGTGGCCATCCCCTTCACCCTTTATTTTTTCCTGTGTGAGTGGCTCATGGGGGGGCGTACCCCCGGCAAGGCCGCGGTGGGCATTAAGGTGGTAAGCCTCATGGGTAATCAGCCTACCGCCGGCCAGGTAGCCTTGCGTTCTCTTATGCGTTTCATAGAATCACCCATGGTGTTCTGCGGCGCCGTGGCCCTTATCGCCATTGCCCGCTCTCCCTACAGCCAGCGTGTGGGCGACCTGGTAGCCGGCACCATCGTGGTGGATACCAAGGCTAAGCACAGCCTGGACCAGACCATTTTCCGCAACATAGCGGTGGACTACCAGCCCCAGTTCTTCCAGATCCTCAAACTGTCTGACAAGGACCTCAATAAGGTGAAGGAACTGCTGGACAGGGCCGTAAAACAGCAGGATTTTGTACTGGCGCACCGCGTGGCGGAGCGTGTAAAAACGGTGTTGAAAATTGACACACAGATGAACGACATGATGTTCCTCGAAACCCTGCTCAATGATTATAACTACCTGGTAACAAGGGCATAGCTCTTTATAGCGCTGCGCGCAATGGCCCTGCCGGGAGGCGGGGCTTTTTTATGCAAAAAAGTCCCGCCGGGAAATGTGGCGGGACGTACGTACCGGTCGGGAAAAATAGCGCTTAACTAAGCCCTATGCTGCCAATGCGCTGATCCAGGTCCTGCGCATTGCCACCAGGCCCGATATAACGGGCGCTCCCAAAACCCAGCATGGGAATAAAAATAAAGCCCAGGAAAAAGATACCTACCGCAAACCCCGCGTCCTTGCCGAAACTTCTTGCCAGCAGGTAACATACCATCACGGCCGCGTAAATGTTCACCAGCGGGATGCAGAACAGGAACAGCCACCACCAAGGTTTGCCGATCACCTTCAGCAGGATGATCAGGTTGTAAATAGGAATAATGGCTTTCCAGCCTTCTTCCCCGGCCTTTTGGAATATTTTCCACATACCGGCAATGGACGCAATGATAGCAAGGAAATAAATGAAGGACATAAAGCCCATAACTGCCCCCATCCCGGAGGTACCATTGGAGTACTCATTCATGATTTTTCGTTTTTTGAGGATTATGATTGATGGTTATTGCACATGCAGAGCGTGGGGCATCCACACAACACGGGTCCGTATCATTGGGGTGTTTAATTCGGAGTCCTGAAATTCCAGAACCGAATTTATTCAAAAATTGAGATCGTTAAGGTATTAAAATATAAGTTATGTGTATAAATGCACATGTGTTTCCGGGCATAAAAAAATCCCGCCGGGAATAGCCGGCGGGATAATGATGTTTGCTGTTGCGGTGCTTAAACAGATTGACCGATACCCTGTATGGTGTTATCCACGTTTTCCCCGGAAACACCGCCCGGGCCTAAGTACACGGCGTTGCCGAAGGCCAGGATGGGATAGAAAATGAAAGACAGGAAAAACAGGCCCACGGTGAAGCCGGTATCCTTGCCAAAGCTCTTGGACAGTTCATTCAGCGCCACGATGATAAAGTAGATGTTTACCAGCGGAATGCAGCAAAGGAAGATCCACCACCAGGGCTTGCCAATGATGCGGAACTGTATCACAGCGCTGTAAATAGGAATGAGGCTAGCCCAGCCTGGCTGGCCGGCCTTGGTAAAAATGCGCCAGCTTACTACGATAAAAAAGGCGGACAGGACCAGTGTAAAAAGCATAAAGGTCATCATAAAGCCGGCAAGTGCCAGGGATTGTGTTTGATCCAATTGATCCATAGAAGGGTTCAGTGGTTTAAGGGGGTGAATAAGAATATAGTTTAATGTAAATGTATGTGTTTTTATTTAAGGATTAAAGTCTTACTACAATGGTGTTGGACAGCCGGTCGTGCAGCGGACCGCCCGGCGTAAAGGCAAAGATAAGATCCAGGGGAATAAGGCGGCACAGGCTGCGGGTAAGGGCTTTGGAAAATGTGATGCGCGCGCCGTCTGCCTGTACGGCTTCCGTGCCGGTAAGGCGCTTGCCCATGGTTTGCCCGCCCAGCCAGGTTTCCTGCAGGGTGTAGTATGCCACGTACAGCAGCACGCAGCAGCCCATGTATACCAGGTTGAAGAGCGCCGGCCCACCTGCCAGGGGGCGAAGCAGGATAGAGGGGAAATTGTACCCGAATATGCGGGTGGGGATGTACAGGAGGATAAAATTGGCTGCAAACAGCGTGGCATAAAAAAGAAAGCAGTCTGCCAGGAAGCTGACAGCCCGTGCAAGGAGCGGTGCTGCGGTGAGCGTGCGCCTTTGCTCAATTTCTTCGAGATGTAGTTCGGTCAGGTGCTGATTGTTGGCCATAAGCGAAACAATTCCACCGCGGGGGTGGTAACCCAATGTAAGCAAAATACGGGCAAAAAATGCCACCGGCATGGACCGCCGGCGCACAAAAATGCCCGGGTTTTGCGACCCGGGCATTTGATAAGTTGTATTTGAACCAGTTGCGTATTTACTTCCTGGTCTTTACGACGGTCGTTCCGGTAATGGAGTCATGCAAGGGCGTGCTTGCAAGGGCTATTAATGGCGCAAAGGGAATGGAGCGGCACAGGCTGCGCAGGAACGCCTTCCCGACAGACACCGGTTGATAGGTGTTCCGGTCCACGGCACGGGTACCGGTAATGAGTTTTGCCAGGGAGCGGCCTTTCAGTAGGCCTTCGGTCGGCGTATAATAAACAGCCGTAAGCACAGCGCCCCAAAGCAGCTGCCCGGGATAATTCTCCGGCGGGAGGATAAAGTTGAGCAGGGCCCGGTTGCCGGTTAACCCGATCACCACGCCTGCCATGCCGCAGATGATAAAAAAGAACAGGAGCATGAACACGAGGTCCAGGATCATGTTCAGGAAACGGATGCCTTTGCTGGCTTCTTCCGGCGTATCGGCAAATTCCAGCTCGCCCAGTACGGATGGGCTGTTGTCATAAGTAGTATTGGGATCTTGCATATTATTTTTTCTTTTTAATAACAAGGGTGCCGGAAATGGTATCGTGCCAGGGTTGCATGAACAGGCAGAATATAAATTCCAGGGGAATGTGCCGGCACAGGCTGCGCACCAGCGCCTGGGTAAAGTTTACCGGTGCAAAATCCCGGTTGTTCACCGCCTGTGTGCCGGTGATCAGCTTGCCGATGGTCTGGCCCTTGAGCAGCCACTCGGTAAGGGTGTAGTAGGCAATGTTGATGATCGTGCCTCTCAGCATCATCGCATAAAACATTGGCATGTAGCTGGCATAGAACTCACCCAGGTCGCCGCCGGGCGTGTAAACCGGGTACGACGTGGCATTGTAGAGGCCTATCATCACTAAAAGGCCATTGATCATGTTGCCGACAAATGCCAGTACGATGAGATCCAGCAGGAAATTGGCTAAACGGACGCGTTTGCGCACAGGGAGTACATTTTCCGCACCCAGGTCGCCCAGTACAGAATTTTCGGGGCTCAGGTAATTTTCATTCATGATAAGCAGGTATTAAATGGATGTTTAGGAATTACACAATGTACATGTTCATTTTTATATAAGCAATAGCCGGGAGCCTACAGAATTTTAGTGAAAAAAGGCAGTGCCTGCCGGGCTTTTAATCACATTTTAACCGCCCTCCGGTAAGGGCAAAAAACGTAGATTTGTCCGTTCAAGTGCGAGCGGCGTGGTGTTGTAATGAAGATCCTGTTTTTCCACCTGCCGCTAGCGCGCAGAAACGTACCTGTATGCCCATAAACTGGAATATTTTCAAGTCCCCTTTTTTTAAGAAACTGCACTGGAAGGAAATGCTGGCTGTGTTGTTTATCCTGCTGGCCATTTACTTTTTCCGCCAGGAGCGCCACGAACTGCAATCCCTGATCCCTGCTATTTCCGGTGCTAACCAAAGCTGGATGCTGGCCGGCATAGCCCTTACCGGTATTTATATCCTGTTGCAGGCACTCATGTATGTGTACAGTTTCCGCGCCGTGAACGTGCGGCTGGACATCTGGCGCAGCCTGGAGCTTTTCCTGAAACGTAACCTCATTTCCGTATTCCTGCCTGCCGGCGGGGTAAGCTCCCTGGCTTATCTGCCCCAGAGCCTCCGCAAGGGCGACCTGCACAAACAGGAGGTACACCAGGCCTCCGGTATTTATGGATTTGTGGGCATTTTATCCGTGTTCATTGCGGGCATTCCCGTGGTGCTCTTTGCGGTGCTGCGCCACCCCTCGGAGCACGGGCAGTCTGTAATAGGGCTGGTGAGCATCTGCCTTATCTTGTCTGCCGTGGTGGCCCTGGTGTGGGCCATCCGTACCAAAAGTGTTTTGTATCTGTGGCTGGAAAAACAGGTGCCGGCCTTTGCCCAATATGTCAATGAGATTTCTTCCTTTAACCTGCAGAAGGGGGCCTTCACCGGTACGGTGGTGATCTCTGTGCTCATTGAGCTGGCAGGCATCGGGCACCTGTATATCGCCATGCTGGCCTCCGGGGTAACGCCCTCCCTGGAGGCGGCCTGCGTGGGCTACATTGTAGCTACTATTTTCCTCATTGTATCGCCCTTCCTCCGCGGGCTGGGCGCCATTGAGCTCTCATTGGCCTACCTGCTGAGCAGTTACGGTTTCAAGGATGTGCAGGCCCTGGAGATCACCCTGCTTTACCGCCTGTTTGAGTTCTGGCTGCCCCTGCTGGGCGGGCTGGTTGCCTTTGCGCTCAAAGGCCGTAACCTCATCCTGCGCCTGGTGCCGCCAGTGCTCATTTTTTTACTGGGCATGGTCAATATCTTTTCCGTGCTTACCCCACCCCTGGCCAATCGTATGCACATTCTCCGGGCCTATATTCCCGGTGACAGCATTCACGCGTCTAACCTGCTGGTGATCTTTATGGGACTGGTACTGCTGGTCACGGCCACCTTCCTGTTCCGCGGCCTGCGCAGCGCGTGGATCGTGGCATTGCTGGTGTCCATCCTCTCAGCCATAGGCCATATCAGTAAGGCCCTGGATTATGAAGAAGCTTCGCTGGCGGTGATCACGGCGGTAACCCTGCTGGCCACCAGCCGGCACTACCGGGTAAAGAGCAACCGGCAGCTGGTGAATATTGGGGTGATCACGGCGCTGGCCACCTTCTTCGTAGTGGCGGTGTTTGGGTCCATCGGGTTCTATTTCCTGAACTACCGGCATTTTCGCATTGATTTTACCTGGCAGCAATCTTTACTCTACGCATTCCACGCCTTTTTCCTGCTGGATAATGACGGCCTGCGGGCATACACCCGCTTTGGGAACGAGTTTCTCATGGGCATACACGTGCTGGGCGTAAGCGCCTGGGCCTTCCTGTTTTACACCATCATCCGCCCTTACCTGAAGGTGGCGGAGCGTACCAATGTATCGCAGGAAAGAGCCCTGTTCTACCTGAGCCAGTACGGCGATTCCGTGATGGATTATTTTAAGGTAGGGGAAGACAAGCTGCTTTTTGTAAGCGATACCCTGGAAGGTTTCCTGGCTTACCGCATTGCCAATGGGTTTGCCATTGTGCTGGAAGAGCCGGTGTGCAAAGAGGCCAATAAACTGGACCTGCTCCGCGAGTTTGACACCCAATGCCGCAAAATGGGCCTCCGCCCTGCTTTCTACCGGGTAGATGAAGACAGTACCTATTATTTCAACCAGCTGAAGAAGAAAAAACTACTCATAGGCCAGGAAGCCATCCTGGACCTCAACACATTTACCCTGACCGGTAAGGATAAAAAATCCCTGCGCAATGGGCTGAACAGCCTGGCGGCAAAAGGCTTTGTGACCACCATCCACCGGGCACCCCAGAAATCGGGCCTGCTGCAGGCCTTGCGCCAGGTAAGCGATGAATGGCTGGCGCAATATGATGTAAAGGAGCTCACCTTTTCCCAGGGCCTGTTTGATGCGGCGGTGCTGCGCCAGCAGGACATTATCACCGTAACGGACAATGAAGGCCAGGTAGTGGCCTTCCTCAACATCATCCCGGACTATGCCCCCGGCGAGTGCACTTACGACCTGATCCGCAAGACCAACGATGCCCCCGGCGGCGTAATGGACGCCCTGCTGATAGCGCTTATAGAAGACGCCAGGAACAAGGGCCTGCAATTCCTGAACCTGGGCATGGTGCCCATGTCCGGCATTGAAGAGCCGCAGAACACTGCCGAGAAGGTAGTGAAATTTGCATATGAGAATGTGCGCCTTTTCCGCCATTACCAGGGCCTGCGCGATTTCAAGGAGAAATATGCCACCCGCTGGCTCAATAAATACCTGGTATACGAGCACGATTTTGACCTCCTGCAATTGCCGGGGGCCCTGAGTAAGGTGATGCAGCCTTAGCAATATGGAGTGAAATTTGTAGACCGATCTTTTAAAGCGCGTTGATGAGATACTTGCAAATACTGATGATGACGGGGGCCCTGCTGGCGGCTGCCCCGGTGATGGCACAGCAAATAGACCAACTGCCCGCCCAGATCACGCCGGCGGCCCATGATGCCGGCCATCCCATTGTCTTCTACCTCACTGGCGATGGAGGAATGAAAAAATTCAGCAGCAACCTGCTGGCCAGTTTTGCAGCGCATAACTATCCCACCATCGGGCTTAATTCCCTGAAATATTTCTGGAGCAAGCGGTCCAATGAAGAAGCCGCCGCCGCAGTGGCAGCACTGATCACCCATTACCAGCAGGTATGGGACCGGCAGCCGGTGATCCTGGTGGGCTACTCTTTCGGTGCGGATGTAATGCCTTTTATCTACACCCACCTGCCGGCGGCGCTGCAAGCCAATGTAAAGCAGCTGATATTGCTTTCTCCCAGTACCAGTACAGACCTGCAGGTGCATGTGGCAGACATGATCGGCAAGCCGGCAAAACGCAGCCTGGATGTGCCGGCGGAGATCAATAAGGTCAGTAACAAACCCTTGCTCCTCATTTTTGGCGATAAAGAAAAAGACTTTGACCTCAAGCTGCTGTCCATCCACAATTATAAATACATCATCCTCCCTGGCGGCCACACCTATGATGAAGATGCCAACCGGGTCTCCAATGATATTATTGCACATTTTGAAGAAAGATAATTTCCACTAAACCAGTTACTTACTTCAGCGATCTTCCGATTTAGCTAATTCCTGCTGCCGGGGCCGGTAACGGCTTTAGTGCAGTATTCCTGCATTTGTGTGCGCTATCTTGCATGCAGGGAGATAGCAGTACTTACCTGCTCGAGATACATGACCGCCAGGTTGGTACACTTGATAATACAAACCCGGGACTGCCTTAAGGAATGATCTGCTACATCAACAAACACCATTTAACCCACAGGAGTGTTGCTACATTTACCAGTTTAGCGTATTCCCAAAAGCAGGCGCTACTATTTGTTGTAATCAATACATTTGACCCTGGTTGTCCATGACCAGTGCATATTCAAAGGAAGTTAATAACCGAAAGAGAGTATCCCCATGAGAGATGCACCGGTTTTGAACCGGGGCCTAAATATCAAAAAGACTGCATATGCAAAGTACACACACCTTGCTGCTGCCATTCCCGCGCACCAGTTGCCAATGCGCCTACGGACCTATTGTAAGTACTACGTACCCGCATGCCCGCCCGGCCGGTATGCCTGCGGAATATATCCATTCCCCGGCCCCTGTTTTCGTAAAATCTATTGTTAACCACAAAGCAAGCGTATATGCCTAAACGTTATTTTGAACGGCTACAGACCATTGATCATCTTATCCGCATCAAGGGCACCGGCACGCCCGCCGCCCTCGCCAAAAGAATGCGCATCTCTGAACGCACGCTGTTCGAATTCCTCAAAATGATGCGTGAACTTGGCGCCCCCATCGAGTACGACCGCTACAAGGAGAGTTATTTTTATGCGGAAAAAGGCGGCTTCAATGTGCGCTTTTCCCAGTCCGTGCTCGACGAAGTAAATTCATAGACCACACCCGGCAGTGCGCAGCCCGGTGCTGTGTGCTGCCGTTTTACGTTCCCGCTTAACACCTATTTAACCCCGCATTAACGGGGCGTTAACCCATATCCCCTTTTCCCTCACTATTTTTACACTGGAAAGTACGCAGGATCCCTACCCGCTATTTGCAGCCTTTCATGCCGCACGGAAAGTGAACTGCCTGCGCAACAGGTGTTCTTAATTGTCTTATCCGTCCTATTTTCCCTACCACTTGAAAAAAGTTAAGTAGTATGTAATGACCAATGCCGGCCGCCTTTCCGCGCCAGCGTTGTGAAATTCATATTGCGGTTTAGATTAGAAAATTCGTATAGCAGGTTTCTATTGAGTTACCTGCTTTTTTATGCCTGGTGGAACCGGGCGCGATCACCACACGGCATGGGTGGATGCGCATAAATGTGGATTTATGCGTATGATGGCCGGGGAACCCGCGCCAGCAGGGTTGCTCCACACCCGGGGGCTGCCCTCCCGGGGGGGGCCTGGGGCGGCCATCCCACCCAGGACATTGCAACCGCAGCCCACATTCTTCGCAGAAAAATGCAGGACCTTCGTCCACACCCCGCACGGCTCTCTTCCCCCCAAAAAAAAACGGCATTCGCTCCATCCGAAAAAAATCCCCGGCCCGATAGCCGGGGGCCTCAATCGCTTTGGTGTTTTCTTTGGGGGGAGAAAACAAAAAAAATCCCCGGCCCAATAGCCGGGGACCCAATCGCTTGGTGTTTTCTTTGGGGACAAAACAAAAAAATCCCCGGCCCCATAGCCGGGGCCTCAATCGCTTTGATGTTTCCATTGGGGCGAAAACAAAAAATATCCCCGATCCTATAGCCGGGGGCCTAATCGCCTGGTGTTTCCATTGGGGAGAAAACAAAAAATCCCCGGCCCAATAGCCGGGGACCCAATCGCTTGGTGTTTTCTTTGGGGACAAAAATGAGTATGAAGAGAGAAAAAAGTAATCTGCTATAAAAATAAGGCGAGCTGATCTCTTGATGGTTAATTGCTTGTTAAGTGCCGCCGCCACCCTGCATTTAATCTTCGTACATATGCATTGCCCCACATCTCCGGCATCCATCTTGTGGGATTCCACATATAACACCTACCCGATCAGCGTTTGTTATGCAAAACGATAGCCCGTTCCCCTGAAACAACATGCGCCGGCTACTGGGTACAACAGAACATGACTCCACGGAAAACTTGCGCTGTAGCCGCCAGCCCGTGTACTTATTTACTTCTTTAAACACAAGCTTATGAGACAATCGCTACGCTTTGGCTGCTTCCTGCTATTGGCAGCGCTAACGGGCGCTTTGCCCCTTGCCGCCCGCCCGCTGGCAAGCCATCGCCTTGCCGCCGGAAGTGCTACCATGGCGGGTATGCACGCCGCCATGGCCACTGCATTTTTCCAGGCAGTAAAGATCACCGGCCACGTGACCGATGCCGCCGGTGCCCCCCTGCCCGGGGTCACCGTCCGCGTAAAAGGTACCGCACTGGGCGCCGTAACTGCCCCGGATGGCGCCTATGCTATCAACCTGCCCAATGGCAGCCAGGGTGCCGTGCTCCAGGTCAGCTACATTGGGTACGAGCCACAGGAAATACCGGTAGGCGGCCGCGCCACGGTAGACATCTCTCTCAAAAATTCACAGGATAAACTCAACGAAGTGGTGGTGATCGGGTATGGCACCCAGCGCAAACGCGATCTTACCGGCGCCATTTCCAAAGTACAGGGACCGGAACTGGCCCAGCAACCTGTGCAAACCGCTACCCAGGCTGTGCAGGGTAAAGTGGCCGGCGTGCAGGTGATCAGCTCCGGCCAGCCTAACCAGTTACCACAAGTGAGGGTGCGGGGCACCGGCTCCGCCCTCGCCGGCGTAAACCCGCTGTACGTGGTGGATGGCGTGCTGACCGATGATATCCGCAATATCAACAATGCGGACATTGTAAGCATGGATGTGCTGAAAGACGCCTCTGCGGCCATTTACGGCGTACGTGCCGCAAACGGGGTGATCATCATCACCACTAAAAAAGGCAAGGCGGGCAAAATGCAGATCAACTACGATGGCAACGCGGGCTTCCGCCAGGCGGCAAACATTGTGAAGCTGGCTAACGCGCAGCAATACACGGACTACCTCCAGCTCTCATCACCTGGCACCTACGCACAGCTCGATGAAGACCGCGCCAATGGCCTGATCTACAGCGGCAATCAAAGCACAGACTGGTATAACGAAGTGCTGCGCAATGCCTTCCAGATGGGGCACAACCTTTCCCTGAGCGGTGGTACAGAAAAAAGTACATTTTACTATAGCCTGGGTTACAACCAGGAGGATGGCGTTGTGCGGACCAATGATTTTAACCGCCTTACGTTCCGTGCAAACAACGATGTGAATATTTCCGACCAGTGGAAATTCAGTTCCCAGCTTTCCTTCTCCCACAGCGGGGAGCAGGCTGTGGATGTAGCTACCGTGCTGCCCAACGCATCGCGCGCTGCGCCCATTGTGCCCGCAAAAGTGGGCAACCTGTATGGCAATACCTCTTCCTTCGGTAACGTGGGTAATCCCATCCTGAGCCTGGACAAACGGGATAACCGCCTGGTGAATAACCGCTTCCTGGGCAACGTGGCCATTGATTTTACGCCCATCAAATCCCTGCGCTTTCACACGGCATTCAACGCAGATCTTAACTATGGCAACAACCGCGCGTACTATTACCAATATCTCAACGATAACAATACTTTCTCCCCCGGCGGTGGTACACAGCAGCAGCCAAACAGTTCACTCACGGTGTACAAAGGCAATTCCCTGCGCTGGGTGTGGGATAACAACGTAACGTGGGAAGAGCATTTCGACAAGCATCATATCACGGTGCTGGCCGGTACTGTTACGGAACAATTTACGGCAGACACGCTCTCCGGTTCCCGCATCAATGTGCCGGCATCCAAAGATCAATGGTACCTGAACCTGGGCGACCCGGACCGGCAGTCCACTATTACCAACGGGGGCGATAAATTTACCCGCCAGTCTTTTGTAGGCCGCGTGAGCTATGACTATGCAGGCCGCTACCTGCTTTCTGCATCCCTGCGCGCGGATGGCAGCTCCAAGTTTGCCAGCCGCTGGGGCTACTTCCCCACGGTGGGCGTAGGCTGGGTGCTCACGGAAGAAGATTTCCTGCACGACAGCAAAGTGCTTAACTTCCTGAAACTGCGCGCCAGCTGGGGACAACTGGGGAATGATAATATTGCCAGTAACCTGTATACGGTGATAGGTAGCATTAATGTGCCCTACTTCTTCGATAACAACCTGCAGCTGGGTACCGTGATCCAGGATATCAAAGATGCCAACCTGAAATGGGAGATCACCGACCAGTACGACGTGGGCTTTGAATACGGCTTCCTCAACAACCGCCTGAACGGTGAGCTGGATTACTACAGCAAGAAGACAAGGGATGCCATCACCTTTGTGACCATTCCCGCCATCTTTGGCGACCCGGATAATCAATATGTAACTAACGCTGCCACCTATACGAATAAAGGCTTTGAATTTTCTGCCAACTGGAGCGATAAAATAGGAAAAGACTTTACCTACAGCGTGGGCGGCAACATCACTTTCAATACCAACAAGGTAGTAGGGCTCAACGGCGGACAGGCCCTGCTGGCAGGCGGTGTAGGCCAGCAAGGATACGTAACCCGCACGGATAACGGGCAGCCGGTGGGCAGCTACTACGTGCGAAAAGTGATCGGCATTTTCCAGAACCAACAGGAGATAAACCAGTATGTGAATAAGAACGGAGACCTGTTACAGCCTGGCGCCGCCCCCGGCGATTTTAAGTACGCCGACCTGGATGGCAGTGGTACCATTGACGACAATGATAAATACTACGCAGGCTCTTACCAGCCCAAATGTTATTATGGTTTCAATGTAGGCTTAGGCTACATGGGCTTTGACCTGGGAGCTAATTTTTATGGCAATGCCGGCAATAAGATCTATAACGGCCGCAAAGCCAACCGCGCAGACACGCGCGACAACATTGAATCGGCCTTTGCAAACGACCGCTGGACCACAGCCCACCCGTCAAACAGCAACCCGGCACTGATCACGCAAAGCACACCGGCCTCTGATTATTTTATAGAGAAAGGCAATTTCCTGCGGCTCAATAACCTGACCCTGGGCTATACATTCCCGAAGGAATGGCTGCAACGTGCACACATTAACAACCTGCGCGTGTACCTCACTTCCCAGAACCTCTTTACTATTAAAAAGTATACAGGATTCAGCCCCGAAGTGTTTGGTACCAACCCGCTGGAAGCCGGCGTGGACCTGAATGCGTACCCCACCACCCGCACGTATGCGTTTGGTGTAAACCTTAGCTTTTAATACACCTGATCATGAAACAATTTGTAACATTCACATACCGCAGCGCCTTCATTTTCCTGCTGGCCTGCACACTGCTCCCGGCCTGTAAAAAGTTCCTGGACGTGCCGCCACAAGGCGCTATCACCAAGGATGAAATTGAGTCAGACCCGAAAGCCGCCACAGACCTGGTGACGGGCCTTTACAACGGCCTCTGGACAGAAAGTCTGCATGGATTTGATTATATCGGCATGACCAACATTGCATCAGACGATGGAGACAAAGGCAGTAACCCGGATGATTCCAAACCCGATAAGGGCGCCCTGGACCAGCTTACCATGGACTCGCACGTGGGCAGCATCAACAACGTGTGGTCTGCCTACTACCGCGTAATTGCGCGGGGCAACCAGGTGCTGGCGGTGCTGCCGCTCAGTCCTGCCACAGACCAGGTGAAGCAGCAGCTGGAAGGGGAAGTACGTTTCCTGCGCGGCTATCTTTATTTCAACATGGTGCGCCTGTTTGGGGGCGTGCCCCTCATCGATACCCTGCCGCCCAATGAAGAACTGAACAATCCTAAATACCAGACCCGCACACCCGCACCACAGTTATATACCGCTATCATCACAGACCTGCGCTACGCTGCAGACCACCTGCCCATCAAGGGTAATACCAATGTGGGCCGTGCCACCAAAGCCGCTGCCATGGGACTTTTGGCCAAGGTATATCTCTACCAGAAAAACTACCAGATGGCGTATCAGCTTACAGATTCTATTGTAAAGCAGCTGGTGGGCAGCTACGATCTCCTGGATAATTATGCAGACATCTGGCGGGAGAAAGGAAACAACAGCGTGGAATCTATTTTTGAGGTGCAAACCGGTATTAACACGGCCTGCCAGGCCACCATCATCAATTACGTGCAGTGCCAGGGGCCGCGCCAGGGAGGCAAAGGCGGCTGGGCAGACCTGGGTTGGGGCTTTAACACGCCTTCCCAAAGCCTGCTCAATGCATACGAGCCAGGTGATAAACGCGAAGCCGGTACCGTGATCTTCATTACAAAAACCGGCACCGTGTTGTTTGACGGCTTCCGCATACCCGGCCAGGACTCTGTGCAGAACAGCACGTACAATTACAAGGCTTACCACAGCCGCACCCAGGAGCAGTTTTGCGGCAGCACAGATTACCTGCCCAAGAACATGAAGATCCTGCGCTATGGAGAAATATTGCTCATTCACGCAGAAGCCGCGCTGGCACTAGGTAAGGGGGCGGAGGCAGATGCAGACATCCTGCGCCTGCGCACCCGCGCCGGCCTTACGGGCATCACCGGTGTAACGCAGGAACAGATCTGGCATGAGCGCCGCGTAGAAATGGCCATGGAGCATGATCGTTATTTTGACCTGGTGCGCCAGAATGCCATTGTGCCGGGCCGCGCTGCTGCCGCGTTTAAGGCAGATGGCAACAAAGTGTGGACGGCCAACAAGAACGAGGTGTTCCCCATTCCCGCCGCGCAAATACAGCTGAGTAATGGTAACCTGGAGCAGAACCCGAATTATCAATAAATCTTATGAAGGCATTCATTCAAAAAAGCATGGCCACCATCCTGTTGGTGGCCTGCTGCATTACCGCAGGCACCGCACAGATCAACCGTAAGAAGGGGAGTACCGGCCTGAAAAAAATGAAGGGTACGGAGGTGGCAATAGACACTGCGTTGCTTACCCTGGTGCAGCACCGCACGTTTGACTATTTCTGGAAATTTGGCCACCCGGTAAGCGGCCTGGCCCCGGAACGTAGCACCACGCCGGACACTGTGACCATAGGCGGTTCCGGCTTTGGGGTAATGGCCATCCTGGTAGGCATTGAGCGCAGGTTCATCACCCGGGAAGAAGGCCTGGACCGCTTACTGAAGATCGTGAACTTCCTGGTGCGGGCAGACCATTACCACGGCATATGGGCGCATTGGCTCAATGGTACTACCGGCAAGACCATTCCCTTTTCCCGGAAAGATGATGGAGGCGATGTGGTGGAAACGGCCTATATGTTCCAGGGCCTGCTGGCCGTGCGCCAGTATTTCACCGGCAACAGCCGCAAGGAACAGGAGCTGCGCACCAAAATAGGCTGGCTCTGGGGCGATGCCGAATGGAACTGGTACACCCATGACGGGCAGGATGTGCTGTACTGGCACTGGTCGCCCAACAACGGGTGGAGCATGAACCATCCTATCCGTGGTTATAACGAGTGCCTCATTGCTTACGTGCTGGCGGCATCTTCCCAGAACTATCCCATCACGCCCCGTGTGTACCACCTGGGCTGGGCTATGAGCAATTTTTTCCTGAACGGGCATGAATATTACGGCATCAAACTGCCACTGGGCTTCCCTTACGGCGGGCCGCTGTTCTTTTCGCAATACTCTTTCCTGGGCCTGGACCCGCGGGGACTGAAGGACCAATATGCAGACTATTGGGAACAGAACCTGCATCATACCCTCATTAACCGGCAGTACTGCATTGAAAATCCTCACCATTATCCTAACTACGGGCCGGATTGCTGGGGCCTCACCGCCAGCGATGCACCGGATAATGGTTACGACGCCTTTTCACCCACCAATGATCATGGCACCATTACCCCTTCTGCCGCATTATCTGCCTTTCCATACACACCCGCATATTCTATGCAGGCTTTGAACTACTTTTATACGCAGAAAAAGGACCAGCTCTGGAAAGAATATGGTTTTACCGATGCCTTCAACGAAAGCCGCAATTGGTACGACTACCAGTACCTGGCCATAGACCAGGGGCCTATCGTGGTGATGATAGAGAACTACCGCAGTGGGTTGCTCTGGAAATTATTTATGTCGTGCCCGGAAGTACAACAGGGACTTAAAAAGCTGGGTTTTACCAGCCCCGCTATACCGCAGCAATAAAAAAAACACGTTAAAAGATGATGAAACTTTCTTCCACGTTGAGAGCCGGCTTACTGGCCATGGGCCTTTGTTTGAGCATGCCTGCCCTGGCCCAGTTGCCGAAAACGAAAAGTACCAATGTCACTGCCAGGATGAGCACTACGGCAGCTGATGCAAAGATGAACGCCTTTGTGAGCAGCCTGCTGGCAAAAATGACCCTGGATGAAAAGCTGGGGCAACTGAACCTGCTTACCAGCGATATGGATGTAACAGGCCCCAGCATCCGGGCCAGTTACAAGCAGGACATCCTGGCTGGCCGCTGCGGCAATATCTTCAACGCCTATACGCCGCAATACACCCGCCAGCTGCAGGAACTGGCCATGCAAACCCGCCTGAAAATACCCTTGCTCTTCGGTTTTGACGTGATCCATGGGCATAAGACCATCTTCCCCATTCCACTGGGCGAAGCCTGTACCTGGGATATGGCCCTGCTGGAAAAAAGTGCGCACGTAGCGGCTGCGGAAGCCGCGGCAGATGGCCTGCACTGGACCTATTCCCCCATGGTGGACATCGCCCGTGACCCGCGCTGGGGCCGGGTCGCAGAAGGTGTGGGTGAAGATACCTGGTACGGCGTGCAGGTGGCCAAAGCAAAAGTAAAAGGCTACCAGGGCACCCAGCTGGGGGCCAATAACGCGGTGCTGGCATGCGTAAAGCACTTTGCCCTGTATGGCGCTGTGGAAGCCGGCCGTGACTATAACACGGTAGACATGAGCCGCCGCCAGATGTACCAGTTCTACCTGCCTCCCTACAAAGCCGCGGTGGATGCAGGGGTGGCATCTGTAATGACGTCTTTCAACGAAGTGGACGGTATACCCGCTACGGCCAATAAATGGCTCATGACAGACCTGCTGCGCAAGGAGTGGGGCTTCAAAGGCTTTGTGGTAACAGATTACACCGCCATCAATGAAATGATCAACCATGGCGTGGGCGCCAATACTTATGATGTAGGCAACCTGGCCCTCAATGCCGGTGTGGACATGGATATGCAGGGCAGTGTGTATATCAGCGAAGGAAAGAAATTACTGGACGATAAAAAGATCACGATCGCACAGATCAACACGGCCGTAGCACGCGTGCTGGAAGCAAAGTACAAGCTGGGCCTCTTTGATGATCCCTTCAAATTTTCCGACAGCGCCCGCGCGGCCAAAGAGATCTTGAACGCGGAAAACCGTGCCGCCTCCCGCGATATTGCCAAACGTTCCATTGTACTGCTGAAAAATGAACAGCAGGTACTGCCCCTGAAAAAGAGCGGCACCATTGCAGTGGTAGGCCCCCTGGCCAATGACCAGCGCGATATGATAGGCACCTGGAGCGCCGCCGGCGACTGGCACAAAGCCGTAAGCATCCTGGATGGTGTGAAGGCCCAGGCCGGCAATGCCACGGTGCTGTACGCAAAAGGCTGCAACATCCTGGGGGATTCCGTACTGATCAAAAAATTGAACGCATTTGGCGGCAACATTGAACTGGACCCCAGGACACCCCAGCAGTTGATAGACGAAGCTATAGCCACTGCCAGTAAAGCAGACGTAGTGGTGGTGGCCCTGGGCGAAACCTGCGGCATGAGCGGGGAAGCCGCCAGCCGTTCTGATCTGGACATCCCGGAGAACCAACGCCCGCTGCTGGAAGCCATGCTGAAGACCGGTAAGCCGGTAGTACTGCTGCTGAGCAACGGCCACCCACTTACCCTCACCTGGGAAGACGCGCATGTACCGGCCATCCTGGAAACCTGGTTCCTGGGCACGGAAGCCGGTAATGCCATCGCAGACGTGCTCTTTGGCGATTACAACCCCGCCGGAAAGCTCACCATGAGCTTCCCCCGTGTGGTAGGCCAGATCCCCGTGTACTATAATCACAAGAACACCGGCCGCCCGTTCAACGAGGCCAATAAATATTCTTCGAAATACCTGGACGTTGCCAATGACCCGCTATATCCCTTCGGCTATGGCCTGAGCTACACCACCTTCACGTACAGCAACCTGCAGTTGGATGCGACCAAACTGGCGCCTGGCAAGACTTTAGGCGTAACCGTTACCGTGACTAACAGTGGCAGCTACGATGGAGAAGAAGTAGCACAGCTCTACCTCCGCGACCTGGTGGGCAGCGTAACCCGCCCGGTAAAAGAACTGAAAGGCTTCCAGAAAGTGATGCTGCGCAAAGGGGAAAGCAAAACCCTTCACTTTAACATCACTCCGGAAGACCTGAAATTCTACGACAAAGACATGAAATGGACCAGCGAGCCTGGCGATTTCACGGTGTTTGTAGGAGGCAACAGCCGCGATGTAAGCAGCGCTGATTTTACCCTCCTGGAAAAATAATGTTGCGCGAAGCGTACCAAAAACCAAAAAGGCTGTCTCCATAAACGGGGCAGCCTTTTTTATGCGGATGTATCTCGTAGCGTTCAATCCCAGAAACCCACAGCTTTTACATTGGCGCCTTGCACGCCCATGCTCCTGAGTTTATTGCGGTAGTCCAGTA
Source organism: Chitinophaga parva (assembly GCF_003071345.1). Classification (NCBI taxonomy): domain Bacteria; kingdom Pseudomonadati; phylum Bacteroidota; class Chitinophagia; order Chitinophagales; family Chitinophagaceae; genus Chitinophaga; species Chitinophaga parva. Next base: position 102,378 of record NZ_QCYK01000002.1, read on the forward strand.
CCATGGTGGTTTCGCCGGCCAGGTAGAAGGTGGTGTTCATGATGGAAAGCTTGTTTTCGTTTAGCCATGACCGTAAGTTATCCGCAGCGGGCGCCGGTAGTACGGGCATTTCCAGGGTGTCCGTGAGTTCCCGCGCTTCCTGCCTGGAAACGTCTATTGCTACGGTAAAGTATTGTTCCAGGTCGCAATGCAGGAAGAGGGAGTGGAAGTGCCCCAGGGCGGTGGTGTCGCCCAGGCATACCAGGTGTGGCGCGGTGCTGGGCTGGTGCTGACCGCCGGCAGGGCCTGCAAAGCGGAAGGTGTCACCGGGCAGCAATTGGCTGGCCCAGTCGGCACCGGCGCCCTGGTGGCCGGTGTGCACCAGCAGGGTGGCAGATTGCGCCAGGGTGTCCCAACTAGCCAGGGTGTAGTCGCGGAACGTGTAAGGCGCTACTTCCACTTTGAGGTGCTGACCACTGCGCCACGCCAGGTGGTTTTCCGTAGTGAAAGTGATACGGGTAAGCACCGGGGTGAGGTTTTCAACCTGTGTAACCAATGCATGCTGGGCCATGCGGTTCATCAAAAATGCGGTAGCTCTTTCTTTAATATTGGGCATGTTCAACAAAGCGTTTAGAGAGTAAAATAAGCAGTTCGGCCGCGCGTGCGACAAGGGTCTGGGTGCAGTCGGAAATGGTTTATAATAGCGGTATTCCGGCCGGTTTTCCCTTACGTGATGCAAGCAAGCGCATCCCGCTTTTTTTTAAATGATCGCGGATCGTGGGAAGATGTTCCCGGATCGCGGAAAAAGGTTTAATTGGAATACCGGCTTATGGAAGAAGACGAACGGGGAACGCGGATATTTTAGGCAGAGAAAAAATTTTTTCCCGGGACGGGGCTGGATGCCCGCGTGTAGCCCTTGCCGGTTGGGCTAAACCCTCCCATGTGTGCATGAAGATGCGACCTAATACGAATGTGTTATGTATCCGGAATAAGCCATGGTAAAGGCTCCTGGCCGGTGCGTTTTCCCCCCGGCGGGCTATTGTTAAACTATTGTTACATATTATGAATTGAATAATATATTGCTTATATTGCAATAGAACCCAGTGCGGTTGAAGTTAAATTTAGACCTATGAAACGTTGGATTGAAGATCTGTATGTGATCTACCAGAAATTAGAAGCCAGTGAATGGCGCGAAGTGAAAAAAGAGATCGTTAAAGCACAATTGAATGGTTGCAGTGGCGGTGAAATATATTTTCTCGTATTGCAGCAGCTTTTGAAGATTAAGAAGGAAAAGGCATCTGCCTATGCCCTCATACAACCGGAAGCAGAAAACATCATCCGGTACGGTGCAAACCAGATCTACCTGAATTAATCGTTGCTTATAAGTTCCCTGCGGCTGCAGGCACTTCCTTTGTGATCGTTAGTGGTTAACCTTTAATAGTTAATCGTTAACGATCACTTATTTATTAACCCATACCCCGTTCACTCACGGGTAACCATTTATGCTTAACCCTTACCGTATTTCCCGCATCATCTGTTGGGCCTTTTCATAGCTGGAACTGCCTTCGGGGATCTTTGCCAGCCACACCATGGCATTGGGCCGGTCGTGCTGCTGCTCATAGGTGAGGGCCACGTAAAATGCTGCTTCATACCGCTGGTCGGACTGGCCGTTGGCTATCTTTTCCAATACGGCGCGTGCGTCTGTAACCTTGCCCACTTCCATCAGGCTGATGCCTTTGTGCAGCATGCTGAGGGTATCGGTGGGTTGCTGCGCCAGTTGCTGGTCCAGCAGGGTGATGGCGGCTTCAAAATGGCGGCGGTTAAAGGCGTGGGCGGCTTGCTGTTGCAGGGGAGTAGCGCTATCCGGCAGGGGCATTTCCTTGGAAGAGAACTGCAGGTAAATATTTTTTTTCCAGGGGCTGATAAACAGGAGCATGGCCACAACACAGGCCCCGACGGCAATGGTGAGCATCAAACGGGGCATGAGGCGGTCATTGCGGCGGTCGGGCTCTTTAGGGCGGTGCATCGTCCGTTTTTCGAAAGCACTACGGTGTGCCAGTTGTTTGGCCTGTTGCCTTGCCAGCGCTGCGCGCAAGGCTTCGCTCTCTTTTACCCTGATCTCAAAAGCGATCAGTTCGTCAGTTGTCATCAGGCCATTCAGGTACCGGTCTATTTCTAAGTAGTCTGCTTTTTGTAGCATACAATGGGCTGTTATAGGTTCCAGGGAAAAATGCTGCAAAAATGCCGCCAAGGACAGGTGGCGCTACAAAGGTATGGTTTGTTTAGAAAGTATGCAGGGCACTGTTTAGTTTGCAAAGCAGGGCTACCAGTTTCTCCATGTCTTTTTCGCCCATCAGGCTGGTGTAGTGGCGGCGTATTTCCGCCAGGCAGGCATTAGTATCTAGGAGGAGGTGTTTGCCTTTGTCCGTGAGGTACACGATGCTGGCGCGGGCATCGGAAGCGTCTTTGCTGGTGTAAATGTAGCCGGCAGTTTCCAGGCTTTTTACCACTTTGCTCATGGCCTGTTTGGTGATGCGGGCCTTGCGGGCCAGCTCATTGTTGATAGTGCCATGTACATCAATATTGGCCACCAGGGCCATATCGCCCAGTTTAAAATCGGTATAGCCACGCTGCTCCAGGGCCTCGCCCAGGCGCAGGTCTATATCCTTTTTCAGCAGGTTGGTAAGCCTTGCAAGGCTTTTAGGGCGGAGCAGGCATACGTCGGCCAGTTGCTGGTCTAAAGTAGTGTCATTTGATTGCGCGCTCATCTTGCAGATTAATAAATGTCCTTTTTACTTTTTTTGAAAGGAAACGGGCTCAAAAGTAAGGTTTCTATTATACTGAGACCATTTTCTTTGTTGAAAGTTAAATTTAGGCAAAAAGGTCAACTAATGTGACTTTTTTTGGTAAACTTGGTTTACCTTTGTATTAAGAAAAACACATCAAACCAGGCGCTGCAAAGCTGCCGTTAAGATAGTGAAGTTGATGGCTAGAGATGATGTAAAAGTCTGTTGATCAATAGGTAAGAATGAATGAATCAACAAAATGAACGCAGACGGTGATGAATGATAGCCCCGTGAAAGAGATTTGCCCTGATTGAAATTCGAAAGCCGCACCTGGTGGAACACATAATTGCCAGGATTGGGAGCAAGAAGTTTAAGTGATAGGATTTATTTGTTTTCGTAGTGTGTTTTGATCCCCGGTGCTTTCGCATCGGGGATATTTTTTTGCGGGTACTTATATTGATGAGCATGGTATAAATAAAAACGGAGACCGTATTGTACGGCCTCCGTTTTCTATTTAAGATCTGTTGCTTGTTTATTTCACCTCCCATTTCACCCCTTCCTTCAGGCCCAGTTCCAGGCCTCTCAGTTCTGCCAGGCCCTTTAAACGGCCTATGGCGCTATAGCCGGGATTTACTTTCTTTCCCAGGTCGTCCAGCATCTGCGCACCATGGTCCGGGCGCATGGGGATGCTTTCATTGCGCTTCATCATGAGGGCCAGGATGTTGCGTACCACGGAGGCCATATCCACATCGCCTTCCAGGTGGGGCGCTTCGTAGAAATTGCCCCACTCATCGCGCTTGGTGCTGCGCAGGTGCAGGAAGTAAATACGGTGCCCCAGGCGTGCTATCATGCCGGGCAGGTCATTGTCCGGGTTTACCCCAAAGGAGCCGGTGCAGAAACAGAGGCCATTGGAGGCATAGGGAGCGCCGGTGAGCAGCTCCCGCACATCCTGTTCCGTGCTCACAATGCGGGGCAGGCCCAGGATGGGGAAGGGGGGATCGTCCGGGTGGATGGCCAGGCGCACGCCCACCTCGTCCGCCACGGGGGCTACCTGCTGCAGGAAGTAGTACAGGTGCAGTTTCAGCTGGGTGGCGTCAATATCTTTATAGGTGGCCAGCTGCGCGCGCAGTTGTTCCACGGTCCAGCTTTCCTCTGCGCCGGGCAGGCCGGCCATGATGTTTTGCTGTACCTGTGTTTTTTCTGCGGGCGTCATGCTGTCAAAATATTCCTTGGCACGGTCTATTTCTTCCGGTGCATAATCGTTATGCGCGTTTTCCCGGCTCAGGATAAAAAGATCAAAAGCGGAGAAGGCGGTCTTGTCAAAGCGCAGTACCCTGCTCCCGTCGGGCAGGGCATGGCCCAGGTCCGTGCGGGTCCAGTCCAGCACCGGCATAAAGTTATAGGTAACGGTTTTGACGCCGCAGGCAGCCAGGTTGCGCAGGCTTTGCTGGTAGTTGGCAATGTATTCGCGGAAGCGGCCACTTTGTGTTTTAATGGCTTCATGCACGGGCAGGCTTTCTACTACAGACCAGGTGAGGCCGGCGTTTTCAATTTCCTGTTTGCGTTTTTCAATTTCAGCCACCGGCCACACGGCGCCGTTTGGAATGTGGTGCAAGGCGGTTACAATGCCCGTGGCGCCGGCCTGCCGTATATCGGCCAGGCTTACGGGGTCTGAAGGGCCAAACCAGCGCCATGTTTGTTCCATACGGAGCATATTCATATCAGTAGTCGTATTTTTTTAAGACGCCAAAAATAGAAATTTTACGATACCCCGGCGCAGAAATAATTCGGACTACTGGTTAGTAACGCCGTTATCCACTCCGCAAAACCATTAGCTCCCAGGGGAAAAGGGCTGGCCGGTAGTGAAAACGTTTTCGTAAAAAACAGGTGGCCTAAACACTGCGCCCCCGCTTTTTAACCATTCATAAAAAAAACAAGGAAATTTTAGCGGACCGCGCTGCAAACCCCTAATTTTAGGCGATCAACTTCAATCTAATACCGCTTTTACTTTAAAAATTTGCACTTCATGAAGAAGGGGTTTTCATTTTTTGCTCCGGCCGGCCCACAGCCGCGCCGCCGGAAGCCTGTATTGCTGCGGCCTGGCGCCATCGGGGCCTTGTGCGGGTTACTTTTCCCGGCTGCCCTCCTGGCCCAGCAAACTTTCCCCGTCAACGGTGTTGCTGACCCGCGGACCAATTGCTATGCCTTTACCCATGCTACCCTGGTAAAGGACCCACAGACCACCCTCGCAGATGCCACCCTGGTGATCCGTGATGGAAAGATCGTGGCCGCCGCTCCGGGTGCACCTGTGCCCAAAGACGCGGTGGTAGTGGATTGTAAAGGAAAATACATCTATCCTTCTTTCATCGACATTTATAGTGATTATGGTACCAGCGCCGCACCCCGTGCAGGGCGCTCCTTTGGCGCAGGTCCACAATTTATCTCCGCTACCAAAGGTGCGTACAACTGGAACCAGGCCATCCGCTCAGAAGTGAATGCCAGCGAGGTATTTGCGGTAGACAATGGCAAGGCCGGCACCCTGCGGGAAGCGGGTTTTGGCACGGTGCTCACCCACGTGGAAGACGGCATTGCACGCGGCACCGGCACCGTGGTAACCCTGGCTTCCGAACGGGAAAATAAAGTAATGCTGAAGCCCCGTGCCTCCGCGCATTATTCTTTCCTGAAAGGCAGCTCCACCCAGGACTATCCGGGGTCGCTCATGGGCTGCATTGCCCTGCTGCGCCAGACTTACCTGGATGCGCAGTGGTACAGGACCCAACCTGCCAAAGAAGGCGAAAACCTCACCCTGCAGGCCTGGAACGACAACCAGAACCTGCCCCAGATCTTTGAAGCAGAAGATAAATGGAACGTGCTGCGGGCAGACAAAGTAGGTGATGAATTTGGTGTACAATATATCTTCAAGGCCTCCGGCAATGAATACCAGCGCATGCCTGAAATGGCCGCCACCAAAGGCACTTTCATCATCCCGGTAAACTTCCCCGCGGCATATGACGTGGAAGATCCTAATGACGCCCGCTTCCTGGCCCTCAGTGACATGAAGCACTGGGAACTGGCGCCCACGGAGCCAGGCGCTTTTGAAAAAGCCAATATTCCTTTCTGCCTTACCGCAGCCGACCTGAAAGACGTAAAATCTTTCCTGGCTAATGTGCGTAAGGCCATGGAGTATGGCCTTACCCCGGAAAAAGCCCTGGATGCCCTTACCCGCACCCCAGCCGCTGTGCTGAAGATCAATGATAAGGTAGGCACCCTGGATGCTGGTAAGCTGGCTAATTTCCTCATTACATCCGGTCCCATTTTCAATGAGAACACCGTGTTGTTCCAGAACTGGGTGCAGGGCAACCGCTATGTGCTGAAAGACGAAGGCTGGAAAGATATCCGCGGTACTTACATCGTAAATGTAAGCAACGCGCAGGGTGTAAGCAAATACACCGTACTGCTCAAAGGCAGCGCCAGCGCACCTTCATTGGTATTGCTGCAGAAAGACAGCCTCAATGGCACCTTCAGCATGGACGAGCCGTTTGTGAAGCTGGCCTTCCCGCCGGGTAAAAACGCCACCCGCACCCTGCGCCTTTCCGGCGTGGCGGGGGCCAATGGCTGGAGTGGTACAGGCGTAGATACCAGCGGCAATCCCCTGCGCTGGACGGCTACTTACGCTAACGCCTATACGCCACCGGCCGATACCACTAAAAAGAAACATCCCGCCTCTGACCTCGGTAAACTGTACTATCCTTTTGTGGGCGATGGTTTTGAGACCCAGCCTAAACAGGAGGATATCCTGATCCGCAATGCCACGGTGTGGACCAACGAAAGCGAAGGCGTGCTGGAACATACGGATGTGCTGCTGCGTAGTGGTAAGATAGCCCAGGTGGGCAAAGGCCTGCCTGCCGGCAATGCCCGCGTGATAGACGGTACCGGTAAATACCTGACCGCCGGTATTATTGACGAGCACTCCCATATTGCCATTGCACACGGTGTAAATGAAGGTACCCAGTCTGTGACTTCTGAAGTGCGCATTGCAGATGTGATCAATCCCGAAGACATCAATATTTACCGGCAGCTGAGCGGGGGCGTTACTGCATCCCACCTGCTGCACGGTTCTGCCAATACCATCGGAGGCCAGTCGCAACTCGTGAAGCTGCGCTGGGGCGCCAATGCAGAGGAGATGAAGTTTGCCAACTGGGATGGCTTTATCAAGTTTGCACTGGGTGAGAATGTGAAGCAGTCCAACTGGGGTGAGCGCCAGCGCGAGCGTTTCCCGCAAACCCGTATGGGCGTGGAACAGGTGCTGTGGGATGCCTTTACCCGTGCGGAAGATTACGAAAAGCAGGGCCCCGGCAAGCGCCGCGACCTGGAACTGGATGCGCTGGTAGAAATCCTGCACCACAAGCGCTTTATTACCTGCCACTCTTATGTGCAGAGCGAGATCAATATGCTGATGCATACAGCGGATCATTTTGGTTTTACGGTAAATACCTTCACCCACATCCTGGAAGGCTACAAGGTGGCCGACAAGATGAAGGCCCATGGCGCCGGTGCAGGCACTTTTGCAGACTGGTGGGCATATAAAATGGAAGTGCAGGATGCTATTCCTTACAACGCCATGTTGATGCAGCAGGAAGGCATTACGGTAGCCATCAACTCAGACGATGCGGAAATGGCCCGCCGCCTGAACCAGGAAGCTGCCAAGACCGTGAAGTACGGTGGCAACACAGAAGCCGACGCCTGGAAAATGGTAACCCTCAACCCGGCTAAATTGCTGCATGTGGCAGACCGCGTGGGCAGCATCAAAGTGGGCAAAGACGCAGACGTGGTGCTCTGGAGCGATGATCCGTTGAGCATTTACGCCAAGGCAGAAAAGACCATTGTAGACGGTATCGTGTACTTTGACCGCGATGTGGATACCCAGCTGCACCAGCGGGTGGCTGCAGAAAGGAACCGCCTGGTGCAAAAGATGCTGGCTGAGAAAAAGAAAGGCGGCAGTACCCAGAAAGCAGTGCCCACACGTGATGATTTCAATCACTGTGAAGACCTGCAGGGTGGCCACCAGGGCGACATCCTGGGTGACGACGCCGTAGCGCAGGCCGGCAAATAATTTCCTCATTGAATGCTGAAACATAACATGAAAAAAATTCTCATAGCAATAAGCATACTGCTGGCCGGCAACACGCTCTACGCGCAGGAAACGGTATATCCCGCCCCGGCCCAGCAATCCGTAATATTTTTGAAAAACGCCACCATCCACGTGGGCAATGGGAACGTGATAGAACATGGCACCATTGGGTTTTCCCAGGGCAAGATCACCGTGGTGGGTGGCGCAAGTACGCCTGTTCCGGCAGACATAAAAGTGTTTGACCTGCAGGGCCAGCACGTGTACCCGGGCATCATTGCTCCCAATACAAACCTGGGCCTCGTGGAGGTAGAAGCTGTGCGTGCCACGGTGGATGATAATGAAGTAGGGGAGATCAATCCCAGTGTGCGTTCCATCGTTTCTTACAATACGGATTCAAAAGTGATCAACACGCTGCGCGTGAATGGCGTCCTGCTGGCGAACATTGTGCCGGAAGGTGGCATCCTGTCCGGCTCTTCTTCCGTAGTGCAGCTGGATGCATGGAACTGGGAAGATGCGGCCGTAAGAACAGACAATGGCCTGCATGTGTACCTGCCCCGCCTCGTGGTGCGCAGCAACCCGTTTGGCCGTGGGGCCGGCATTGGCGATGACGCTATCAAATCTTCCCTGGAGCGTATTGAGAGCCTGAAAAAATTCTTCCGGGAAGCCAAGGCTTACCTGGCGGAAGAAAAGCACGAAGAGACCAACCTGAAATTTGAAGCGGTACGCCGCCTGTTTTCCAAAGAAGAAAAACTCTTCATCCACTGTGAGCTGGTAAAGGAAATGCTGGTGGCTACTGAGTTTGCAGACGAATTTGGATTTGACGTGGTGATCGTAGGTGGTACAGATGCCTGGCAGATCGCTGACCTGCTGAAACAAAAGAACATCCCCGTGATCCTGAACCAGCCACATAGCCTGCCGGTTTCACAGGATGATGACGTGGACCAGCCTTATAAAACACCGGCCATGCTGCAAAAAGCAGGCGTGTTGTTCTGCATAGGCAACGAAGGCTTCTGGCAGCAACGCAACCTGGCGTTTAACGCCGGTACCGCCGCGGCTTACGGCCTTTCCAAAGAAGAAGCGCTCAGTGCTATTACCCTGAATGCCGCTAAGATCCTGGGCGTGGATAAAATCACCGGCTCCCTGGAAGTGGGCAAGGACGCTAACATGGTAGTAAGTGCCGGCGACATCCTGGACATGCGCACCAACAACATCACCCACGCCTACATCCAGGGCCGCGAATTGAACCTGGATAACAAACAGAAACAACTCTATGAGCGGTACAAGTACAAATATGGTTTGAAGTAGCCGGTAGCGAAAGCTCCCATGGAAAAGGGCCGCATCAACAACGATGCGGCCCTTTTCATTTTATATTACTCATTTATTATCCTTCGTGCACAATTAAGTTCACCCCAGTAACACCTGCCTTGAAAAAGGCTTGAACACTTTTGACAACGCATGAATATGTGTATTGATCTCGCTGGTATTATCCGTGTGAGATACCCGTTCCAGCGCGTCTGATGCGGATTGCAAGGCATCTTGCTCTGATGCGGTAAGCTGGTCCTGGTGTTTGTCTATAAAATCGCGCACAGCGTCTATCAGTTGCTGGGCTTCTGATTGGGCTACCACCAGCATGCGGGCTACATCATCTTCGCGGGCGTGCAGGCGGGAGTTTTCCACCATATCTGCTACTTCCGCGGCGGTAAGGCCATAGCCGGGATGGATCTCTACTTCCTGTTCCACGCCGGTGTTCTGCTCTGTTGCTTTTACCGTGAGCAGTCCATCCTGGTCCAGGTGGAAAGATACGATCACTTCCGGCATGCCGGCAGGCATGCAGGGAATGCCGTGCAGGGTAAAGCAACCCAGGCTGCGGTTGTCGCGCACCAGGTCACGCTCGCCCTGGTACACCGCTATTTTCATGCTGCGTTGCCCGTCTTTCTGCGTGGTGTACTGATGGCCTACGGTTACCGGCAGGCGGGCATTGCGGGCTATCAGCACGTCCATCACACCACCCATGGTCTCCACACCGAGGGAAAGGGGTGTTACATCCTGCACCGCTTCGTGGGCAGTATCACTTTCCAGGAGGCTGCCCAGCAGGGCGGCGCCCAGGATGGTGGCATTGTCCGGGTGCAGTTCATCCTTCACCAGGTGGTTAAAATAACTGCTCACCTGGGCCTTAACCAGGGGCAATTGGGAGGTGCCACCTATCAGCCACACCTCATCCAGGCCGGCGGGTTGCAGGCCCGCGTCCTGCAGCGCATCTGCGCAGTGGGAGAGGGTTTGGGCAATGATGGGCTGCACCATGTTGTTCAATTCATCCGCGGAAAGCTGCAACGGCAGGTTCTCAAACTGGCCGCTGTAAATATCGTTCGTGGAAAGGTATTCTTTGGCGGCGGCAGCTTTTTGGAGCAGGCCTTGCAGTACCGCTTTGTTGCTCCAGATGGCCTGTTTGTCCAGCCCATTCTGTTTGGCCCAGTGCTGCACGATCTGCTCATCGATGTTGAAGCCACCCAGGTGGAGGTTGCCGGTGCTGCCCAGTACTTTTACCTGGCCATGTTCCAGGCGCAGTACTACCATTTCAAAACTGCCCGCGCCCAGGTCGTACACGGCCACCTGCTTGCGGGTGCCTGCAGGGAGGCTGCGGGCATAGGGGAGGGCTGCCACAGCGGGCCCGTTTACCAGGCGTACCACTTCCAGTCCGGCCAGGCGCCCTGCCTGGCGGATGGCCCGGCGTTCGGCCTCGTCAAAGAGGGCCGGTACAGCAATTACGGCTTGTGTAACCGGCTGGCCGGTGGCGGCCTCCATTTCTTCCCGCAGCCGGAGGAACAGCAGGGAAATGATGGCCGCTGGATGATATAATTTATCGTCCGCCAGGAAATTGGCATGCCCGGCGGCATCTGCTTTTAAGGGGAAAGTGAACCAGTTTGCTTCCGCGCCCAGGGCTTTAAAATCAGCTCCCAGCAGCCTTTTGATGTGCGACAGTGTACGGGCTGGATGCTGTGCGGCTTCCGCCAGTGCGGCTACACCGGCTACGGCAGGTCCGCGCTCAGGAATATATACAACGGAAGGCATCACCGTAGGAACACACACGGGAGGCCCGTTTTTCTGGAGGATAGCGGCCCGGCAGAAAGCGTTGCCAAAATCAATGGCCATAATACCGGATGACTGGGACTGTTGCATAAAAAGGTAAGTTTACTAAAATGGAACAAATGCCTTGCTTCAACTCAGCTGCGTAGAATGGTGCAGGGCCGTGGAACGATCATCAAACTTTACACCAACACAAATGGGTTGGGTCTATTAATTTACAATAAAAAACTGGTATAGCGGCTGCAGTCTGATATGTACAACAGAGAATTAACAAATTGAAACCGGGAAATTCCTTTGGGGCTTATCATAGAAGCCTGCCCATTATTCCTTAGGTTTGCACAAATTTGAAAAAGAAATGAATCTGATAGAAGAACTGCGCTGGCGGGGCATGCTGCAAGACATCATGCCTGGTACCGAGGAGCAGTTGCAAAAGGAAATGACCAGCGGTTATATTGGTTTTGACCCCACGGCAGATTCCCTGCACATCGGCAGCCTGGTGCCTATTCTCCTGTTAGTGCACCTGCAGAGGGCGGGGCACAAGCCCATTGCCCTGGTAGGCGGCGCCACCGGTATGGTGGGCGACCCCTCATTCAAAGCGGAAGAGCGCAAAATGCTGGACGAAGCCACCCTGGCCCATAACCTGGCCGGCATCCGCGCCCAGCTGGAACGTTTCCTGGATTTTGACGTTTCCAGGCCCAATGCGGCAGAGATCGTGAACAATTACGACTGGTTCCGGAACTTCACTTTCCTGGATTTTATCCGCGAGGTGGGTAAGCATATCACCGTGAATTATATGATGGCAAAGGATTCCGTGCGGAAACGCCTGGAGGGCGACAATGGCATGTCCTTTACCGAATTTACCTACCAACTGATCCAGGGGCACGACTTCTACCACCTGTTTTCCCATAAGAACGTGAAGCTGCAAATGGGCGGCTCCGACCAGTGGGGTAATATTGTGACCGGCACGGAACTGATCCGCCGCCGCACAGCTGGTGCGGGGGAAGCATTTGCCTTCACCTGCAAGCTGCTTACAAAATCAGACGGCTCCAAGTTTGGCAAATCTGAAGGCGGCAATGTGTGGCTGGACCGCAACAAAACCTCCCCATATAAATTCTACCAGTTCTGGCTGAATGTAACAGACGAGGACGCGGCCCGCTTCATCAAGATCTTCACTTTCCTGGATGAAGCCACCATCAGCGATATGATCACCCGACACGCGGAAGCGCCCCACCAGCGCCTGTTGCAGAAGGAACTGGCCAAACAGGTCACCGTGTTTGTGCATGGAGAAGGTGACTATGAATTTGCAGTGAAAGCCAGTGAAATGCTGTTTGGCAACAATACCGCTGAACTGCTCAATAGCCTGGACGAAGCGCAGCTGCTGGAGGTACTGGAAGGTGTGGAGCAGGTAAAAGTGGCCCGCGCAGACCTGGGTAAAGACATTGTAAGTTTTGCGGCGGATAGCGGCATTTTTCCCAGCAAAGGAGAAGCGCGCAAGATGGTGCAGAACGGAGGCGTGAGCATCAATAAACAGAAGGTGGAGGCCATTGAGACCACCGTTACGGAAGCGCACTTGTTAAATGGTAAATACATACTTGTACAAAAAGGGAAACGCAATTATTACCTCGTAGTGGTAGCGTAATAATATTTAAAATACAAAACATATGAGCGGTTGCCGAAGGCAGCCGCTTTTTTATTTAAATATTTTAACATGTATACTTTTTAATCCTAACTGGATAGGTTCTTAAACGGCTATTCTCAATAAAAACGTGGGAAGACGTCCTGTTCATAGGAATTCCAGTCATTTCCCAATAAACATTGTGATAAAATATATATCTATTAATTTGCTTTGACCATTCACCAATTAGACCCGGCTCATTATTTTCGCACTTTATTACTTCCCCTGTATGTGAGCATTTATTAATGATTTCGTAACGATCGAAACGACATTTTTCAACCAAATCGGGAATATATTTGCCGCCGCTTAGCTGTTAAAGAAAAGTTAAAGCAAAGCAATATTAACAGAACAGAATGCGACTAATCTAAATCACTGGTCACTCCGCGGGTGATCAGTCCAGTATTTTTTCGGCCACATTTATCAGGACAACAAAACACATTTTTCTGCACCCCAGGCGCGGGTTTCCGTTTTTCATTAACACACAATACAGCTCACAAAACATCTGTCACTACACAGTTTACTTATGAAGCGATTTCTAATCTACGGGATCTTATTCATGATGACCCTTCTTGCTGCCGTTCCCGCAGCCTTTGCACAGGGGGTTACCACCGCGTCCTTCAGTGGCGTGATCCGTGATACCAAAGGCGGCGCCATTCCGGGTGCTACCGTTGTTGTTACCCACGAGCCTACCGGTACCAAATACAACACCATTTCCCGCGCGGACGGCCGTTTCAACATCCCCGATGTACGCGTAGGTGGCCCGTACAGCATTAAGATCACTTACATTGGTTACCAGGATTTTTCCCAACAAAACATTACCACCTCCATCGGTGAAGACTATAAAGTGAATACCAAACTGGAAGAGGCGTCCACCGCGCTGAAAGAGCTGGTGGTGACCGGCAAGCAGGATAAGGTAATGAATACCAGCCGCACCGGCGCCCGCGAAACGGTGACCCGCGCGCAGATAGACCAGCTGCCTACCCTCAACCGCTCCCTGCAGGATTTCACCAAACTGACACCTTCCGCAAATGGGCTGAACTTTGGTGGCCGCAGCAACCTGTATAACAATATCACCGTGGATGGTGCGCTGTTCAACAACTCGTTTGGCCTGTCCGGCACCCTGGGCGGCCAGACCAGCTCCCAGCCTATCTCCCTGGACGCTATTGACCAGATCCAGGTGGACCTGGCACCGTTTGACGTACGGCAGGGCTTCTTCACCGGCGCAGGTGTAAACTCCGTGGTGAAATCCGGTACCAACGATTTCAAAGGTTCCGTTTACACTTACATCCGCAGCACCGGCCTTACCGGCTATAATGCAGGTGGTACTAAGGTGAACAAGGTGCCCTTCGATTACAACACCCGTGGTGCCAGCATTGGTGGCCCTATCATCAAAAACAAACTGTTCTTCTTTGTATCCGGTGAGCAGGAACGCATCAGCAACGTGCCCACCACCTATGTAGCGGGCCGCAGCGGCGCCTCCGGCAACGTATCGCAGGTACAGGCTACCACACTGGACTCCCTGAGCCAGTTCCTCCAGAAGAACTATGGCTATAATCCCGGCGCTTACGAAAACTACAACTACAAAACACAGAGCGACAAGCTGACCGTGAAACTGGATTGGAACCTGAACCAGAAGAACACTTTCAGCCTGAAATATTTCTACTTCAAATCGTTCAAGGATCAACCGGCGTCTAACTCCGGCATTACCAACAGCAAGGTGGGGTACGGTACCTCCCGTGCCCCCGGCCTGTCTACCCTGCCGTTCTTCGGTTCCGGCTATCGCATCAACAATAACTTCAACATCGTGATCGGTGAGCTGAACACCCGCTTCTCTAACAGCGTGCACAATAAGCTGACCGTTGGTTATTCTGCCCTGCGCGACTTCCGCTCTTCCCTGGGTAATAAAGAGGTGCCCATGGTAGATATTGGCAACGGTACTTACGATCCGGTGTCTGGCAAGAAAACCAATGCCACCGCTACCCTCACCAGCTTTGGCTATGAACTGTATACTGCCGGCAATAAGCTGAATACAAACACCTTCCAGTTCTCCGATGACGTGACCTGGTATGCCGGTAAGAATGAATTTGTAGTAGGTACTTCCAACCAGGTGAATAGCTACCTGAACGGTTTTGCACCGGATTACAATGGTCTGTACACTTTCAACTCGCCGCAGGAATTTATGCTGGGTATGCCCGCTATGGCATATACCTACCGCAACTCCGTGAAAGGTGCTTTCCCTTATGCGAAGATCTCTTCTACTAACCTGAGTGTTTACATCCAGGATAAATACAGCGTTACCGATAACTTTAAGCTGACTGCTGGTATCCGTGCTGACTACGCCATTTTCCCCACTACACTGGATGAAAACCCCGCGGTAGCTGCACTGAAATTCGACCAGGGCCTTACCGGTATTGATGTTTCCAAACTGCCGAAAAGCAATGTACTGATCTCTCCGCGTGTTGGTTTCAACTGGGATGTGGATGGTAAGCACAACACCCAGGTACGTGGTGGTGCTGGCCTGTTCAGCGGCGTGGTACCTTACGTGTGGATCTCCAACCAGGCTTCCAACACCGGTACCCTGTTTAGCTCCGGTACGGTTACGTATGCAGCTACCCCTGCAGACAACCGCCTGATCTTTAATGCAGACGTAAACCACAACCGCCCCACCGGCCCTATCGCTGCTAACACCTCTTATGAGGTGGACGTTGCTTCCCGCGATTTCAAATACCCGCAGGTGGCCCGCTTTAACGCTGCGGTAGACCAGAAACTGCCCTGGGGTATTATCGGTACCATAGAAGCCGTATATACCAAGGACCTGCAGGCGGTTTACCACCAGAACATTGCACTGCCGGATACTTACACCACGCTGTCTGGTCCGGAAGGCCAGATCCGTTACACTTCCAACACCCTGTTCCCCTCTGTGAACGGTGGCCTGGGTAACACGATCACCAACCCGAATATCAACAACGCCATCTACATGCGTAACACCAAGAAAGGTTATGCTTACTTTGGTACCATCCAGTTGCAGAAAAACTTCCAGGGTGGTTTCTACGCAAACGTAGCGTATACTTACAGCCAGGCAAAAGATGTGAACGACGGTGGTTCTACCGCATCTACCATCTGGAGCACCCGCCCCATCGTGGGCAATCCCAACGCCAATGTGCTGGGTAATGCTTCTTATATCCAGCCCCACCGCGTTATCGCTTCCTTCTCTTACCGTAAAGAATATGCAAAGAACTTTGCTACTTCTGCCGGCCTGGTTTGGGAAATGGCTAACAACGGCGCTGTGTCTTACATCACCTCCGGTGATCCTAACGGCGACGGTGGCACCAATGACCTGATGTACATCCCGAAAGCAAAAGGTGACATCACCCTGGTGCCCGATGCAAACGCCAACCCCGCTTCTGCAGATGAACAGTGGAACCAGCTGGACAACTTCATCAAACAGGACAAATACCTGAGCAAGCACCGTGGCCAGTTTGCACAACGCAACGCTGTGATCCTGCCGTACTTCAAACGTGCTGACCTGAACATTACCCAGGACTTCTACCTCAAGCAGGCCAATGGCCGCCGCCACACCCTGCGGGTGACGCTGGATATCATCAATGTAGGTAACCTGCTGAACCACAACTGGGGCCTGTATGACTACACCTACAATGGTTTCAACAGCGGTACCATCTCCCTGATGAAATTTGAAGGCGTAGTAGCTGATGGTAAAGGTGGTCAGCAAGCTACTTACAACTTCCCGCTGGCTAACGTGAAAGCCGGTACGCCGAACACGTATTCCTTCAAGACCAACCCCGACCAGATCTCCCGTTGGCAGGGCCAGATCGGCATCCGCTACATTTTCAACTAAGCGATTTTAATGCTGATGATAAATTGAAAAGGGCCGCTCCGTTATGGAGTGGCCCTTACTTTATAAACAAAGATCCCGGACCAACTGGCCCGGGATCATGTTTTTATAACTTACTCATACAAACCTTCAGACTATCTGTCCAGTAGGGGATCTGTATGCCCAGGAGGTCTTTGATCTTTTGCTTGTTAAACACGCTGTAGGCGGGCCTTTGCGCCGGTGTGGGATACTTGTCGGAGGTGATGGGCTGCACGTTGCAGGTGCTGCCCAGGATCTGTTTGATCACCATGGCAAAGTCGTACCAGCTGGTTACGCCTTCATTACTGTAGTGGTATACGCCAGCCAGGCTTACATCCGGGTTTTGGAATTTATGCTGCAGCAAAGCCAGGGCTGCACCGGCCAGGTCTACCGCATAAGTAGGCGTCCCCACCTGGTCAAACACCACGTTCAGTTCCTGCCTTTCTGCCATCAGCTCTTTCATGCGTTTGGCAAAATTCTGTCCAAACTCAGAGTACAGCCAGGAAGTACGGATCACGATGCCTTCCGGGTGTTCTGCAATGGCTACTGCCTCTCCTCTGAGTTTGGTAGCACCGTAGATGCTGGTAGGGTTGGTGTCGTCTGTTTCCGTGTAAGGGCGGTTGCCCCGGCCATCAAACACGTAATCTGTAGAGAACTGTATGAGCGCTGCATTGTGCTTTGCACTGGCGTGGGCCAGGTACAGCACGGCTTCAAAGTTCAGTTTAAACGCCAGCTCCTCATCCGTTTCGGCCTTGTCTACTGCGGTATAAGCAGCACAGTTCAGCACTGCATCCACGGGGTTTGCTTCAAACCAGGCATTCACGGCGTCTTCGCTGGTGATATCCAGTTCTTCACGGTCCGTGTATAGGAAATTAAAATCGGCGTGTCGCGCCGCAACACTTTTGATAGCCTGGCCCAGCTGGCCGTTAGCGCCGGTAACGAGAATATTTTTCATGCAATAGTATTAACCCTGGTACACAAAATTGTGCTGGATGTCTGCCAGCTTGGGCAGCACCAGGTCTTTTTCTGATACAATGGCTTTTTCCAGGTCAATGCCCCAGTTGATCTGCAGGGCGGGATCATTGAAGATAATGCCGCCTTCACTTTCCTTACTGTAAAAGTTGTCCACCTTGTACATCACTTCCGCAGTGGCGCTCAGTACGGCATAGCCATGGGCAAAGCCCTGTGGCACCAGCAACTGGCGTTTATTTTCGGCAGAAAGCTCTATGGCAAAGGAACAGCCATAGGCAGGAGAGCCCTTGCGGATGTCCACCACCGCATCAATGATCACGCCTTCCAGCACGCGGATCAATTTCGTTTGGGCGTGAGGGTTCAGCTGGTAGTGCAGGCCGCGCAGCACCCCGTAGGAAGAGCGGGCCTGGTTGTCCTGTACAAAATCAATATTTACACCTGCCTCGCGGAAGACTTGGGCATTGTAGCTTTCAAAGAAATAACCGCGATGGTCACCGTGCACTTTGGGCTCGTAGATCAGCAGGTCGGGTATACCGGTTTCGTGAAATGGCATAGTGGTAATTAGCGTTGTGTGTATTGTTCCTGGTAGTACTGCTGGTAAGCGCCGCTGGTCACGTGTTCCAGCCACTGTTCGTTAGCAAGGTACCAGGCTACGGTTTTTTCCAGTCCTTCTTCAAATTGCAGGGAAGGGCTCCAGCCCAGTTCCTGATTGAGTTTGGTGGCATCAATCGCATAGCGCAGGTCATGGCCTGCACGGTCCTTTACAAAAGTGATCAGCTGTGCAGAAGTACCAGGTGCACGGCCCAGTTTTTCATCCATGATCTTGCAAAGCAGGTGGATGAGGTCAATATTTTTCCACTCATTGAAACCACCGATGTTATAGGTTTCGCCCAGGCGGCCATTATGGAAAATAGTGTCTATGGCGCGGGCATGGTCTTCTACAAACAGCCAGTCGCGCACGTTTTCCCCCTTGCCATACACCGGTACCGGTTTGGAATTTTTGATATTATGGATAGCCAGCGGGATCAGCTTCTCGGGGAAGTGATGAGAACCATAGTTGTTAGAGCAGTTAGACAGTACCACCGGCAGGTGATAGGTGTGGTAATATGCTTTCACAAAATGGTCGGAGCTGGCTTTGGAAGCGGAGTAGGGAGAGCGCGGATCGTAGGCGGTTTCTTCGGTGAAGAGACCTTCTTCGCCCAGGGAGCCGTATACTTCGTCCGTGGAAACGTGGTAAAAACGTTTGCCTTCTTCCTGGCCTTTCCAGTATTTGCGGGCCACATTCAGGAGGGTGGCGGTGCCCAGCACATTTGTTTTAATGAAGGCCAGCGGGTCCATGATGCTGCGGTCCACATGGCTTTCTGCCGCCAGGTGGATCACGCCGTCAAACTGGTATTTTGCAAACAGGCCGTCTATGCGTGCTTCATCGGTGATGTCGCCTTTTTCAAAAACATAGTTCGGTTTGTCCTGGATGTCCGCCAGGTTTTCCAGGTTGCCCGCATAAGTGAGGGCATCCAGGTTCACGATCCGGTAGTCCGGGTATTTGTTTACAAAAAGTCTTACCACGTGCGAGCCGATAAAGCCGGCGCCCCCGGTAACGAGCAGTGTGCGCTTCATAATTATTTATTCAGTGCTTGTTTGAAATATTCATACGTGATCTTCAGGCCTTCCTCGCGGCTCACCTTCGGCTCCCAGCCCAGGATGGTCCTGGCTTTGGTAATATCCGGCTTGCGTTGTTTGGGATCATCCTTTGGCAGCGGGTGGAAAGTGATCTTCTGGTCTGTGCCAGTGAGCTTAATGATCTCTTCCGCAAATTCCAGGAGGCTGATCTCAGCCGGGTTGCCAATGTTCACCGGCAGGTGATAATCGCTCAACAGCAGGCGGTAAATGCCGTCCACCAGGTCGCTTACATAGCAGAAGGAACGGGTCTGGCTGCCATCACCAAACACGGTAATATCCTGTCCGGTGAGGGCCTGGCTCATGAACGCCGGCAGTGCACGGCCGTCATCCAGTCGCATGCGCGGACCATAAGTGTTGAAGATGCGGATAATGCGGGTTTCCACGCCATGGAAGTTGTGGTATGCCATGGTGATGGATTCCATGAAGCGTTTGGCTTCGTCATACACACCGCGCGGGCCAATGGGGTTTACGTTGCCCCAGTACTCTTCCGGCTGCGGGTGCACGTTCGGGTCGCCATATACTTCAGAGGTGGAAGCCACCAGGATGCGGGCTTTTTTCTCTTTGGCCAGGCCCAGGAGATTATGAGTGCCCAGGGCGCCTACTTTCAGCGTCTGGATGGGCATTTTCAGGTAATCGATCGGGCTGGCCGGGGAGGCAAAGTGCAGGATATAATCCAGCTGGCCCGGCACATGTACGAACTTGGTGACATCGTGGTGATAATATTCAAAGTCCGGCAGGGAAAACAGGTGTTCAATGTTCCTGAGATTACCCGTCAGCAGGTTGTCCATGCCAATGACATGGTAGCCTTCCTTGATGAACCGGTCGCACAGGTGGGAACCGAGGAACCCGGCGGCGCCGGCGATCAGTATTCTTTTTTTCTCCATTTAAGTAAATGGTTAGACGGTGAAATGAACCGGCTGTTACCGCACTGCAGCAACGACCGGGAAAATTAAGTTGAATTACTGCAATGTGGCTGCCTGCCGGCCTACGCTTTCGTAGTGGAAGCCCAGTTCCTGCATGCGTTTCACGTCAAACAGGTTGCGGCCGTCAAAGATCACTTTATGCTGCAGGGTGCCCGTGATGGCGTCAAAGTCCGGGGTGCGGAACACGCTCCATTCTGTGGCAATGATCAGCGCATTGGCTCCTTGCAGGCACTCATATTGGTGGTCTGCATATTTTACCTTGTCACCGATCACGCGCTTCACATTTTCCATCGCCTCAGGGTCAAACACGGTTACCGTAGCACCTGCGGCCACCAGTGCGTCTATGATGTACAGGGCGGGTGCCTCGCGGATGTCGTCTGTGTTGGGCTTAAAGGCCAGTCCCCACAGGGCAAAGTGTTTGCCTTTCAGGTTATTGCTAAAGTAAGCTTCTATTTTGGGTAGCAGGAATAATTTCTGCTTTTCATTCACGTCTGTTACCGCGTTGAGGATGCGGAAATTATAGTTCACTTCTTCGGAAGATTTTACCAGTGCCTGCACATCCTTGGGGAAGCAGCTGCCGCCATAGCCAATGCCGGGGAAGAGGAAGCGCTTGCCAATACGGTCATCGCTGCCAATGCCGCGGCGCACCATGTCCACATCCGCCCCCAGTTTTTCGCAGAGGATGGCTATTTCGTTCATGAAGGTGATCTTGGTGGCCAGGAAAGAGTTGGCCGCATACTTGGTCAGTTCCGCTGATTTTTCATCCATGAAGAGGATGGGATTGCCCTGGCGCACAAATGGTGCATACAGTTCATTCATGATCTTCTGTGCACGTTCAGAAGTGGTGCCGATCACCACGCGGTCCGGCTTCATAAAATCCTCTACTGCCACCCCTTCCCGCAGGAATTCGGGATTGCTCACTACATCAAAATCCGTTACGCCATGTTTGGCAATGGCAGCATGTACTTTGTCTGCAGTGCCTACGGGAACGGTGCTCTTGTCTACGATCACCTTGTAGTCTGTGAGCAGTTTGCCCAGTTGGTCTGCCACGCCCAGGATATAAGACAGGTCTGCGGAGCCGTCTTCACCGGGAGGAGTGGGCAGGGCCAGGAAAATGATGCGGGCATCTTTAATGCCTTCCGCAAGATCAGTAGTAAAATGCAGGCGCCCCTCTTTTTGGTTGCGCTCAAATAATTTTTCCAGGCCTGGCTCATAAATGGTGATCTGGCCGGAAGAAAGTTTCTTCACTTTGTTGGCATCAATGTCAACACAGGTTACATTATTACCCGTTTCCGCAAAGCAAGTACCAGTAACAAGCCCTACATAACCGGTTCCTACGACTGTAATTTTCATGGGTGGGGTTTAAGATTAGTTATTGAAGGAATGACTTTACAGATTTGATAATGTGCTCCAGCTGCTCCCGGTCCATCTCGGTATGTATGGGCAAAGAAACTACCTTATGTGTAAGCGCATCGGTAGCCGGCAGGTCGAATTCCGTGCCACCAAAGGCAGAGAACATTTTCTGGCGGTGTGCGGGCACAGGGTAGTAGATCATGGCAGGCACCTGGTGCTGCTGCAGGTGGGCCACCAGTGCTTCCCGGTCAATACCATTGAGCTGGAGGGTATACTGGTGGTACACGTGATAACTGTAAGGTGCTTCGTAAGGCACCGTAAATTCGGGGTGCACAGAAAATGCCTCGTTGTAGGCCGCTGCTACTTTGCGGCGTGCCTGGATGTACTCGTCCAGCAAGGGCAGTTTAATGTTCAGGATCACTGCCTGCAAGGTGTCCAGGCGGGAGTTTACACCTACTACATCGTGGTAGTAACGGGCACTCTGGCCATGGTTTGCCACCATGCGTATCCTGGCTGCCAGTGCGTCATCGTTGGTGAAGAGTGCACCACCATCGCCATAGCCGCCGAGGTTTTTGGAAGGGAAGAAGCTGGTGCAGCCAATGTGGCCGATCACACCGGTCTTCTTTTTTGTTCCATCCTTAAAGGTATAAGTTCCGCCAATAGCTTGTGCATTGTCCTCTATGACAGTAATGTTATGTTTTGCTGCAATGGCCATGATGGGCTCCATGTCTGCGCTGTGGCCATACAGGTGCACCGGTACAATGGCTTTGGTGCGGGGGGTGATGGCCTTTTTCACCGCCTCAGGATCCAGGCAGAAGGTCTGCGGGTCCACATCCACAAATACCGGCTTCAAACGCAGCAGGGCAATCACTTCCGCAGTGGCAATGAAGGTGAAGGAAGGTGTGATCACTTCGTCACCGGGCTGCAGGTCCAGGGCCATCATGGCTATTTGCAGGGCGTCGGTTCCGTTAGCACAGGGGATCACGTGCTTTATATCAAGATATTGCTGCAAGGCTTCAGAGAACTGCTGCACCGGTTTTCCGTTGATGAAGGCCGTATTGTCCAGCACATCCAGGATAGCCTGGTCCACCTGGGGCTTAATTTTCAGGTACTGGCGCTTCAGATCAACCATTTGAATAGGAACCATATCGGAATAGAATTTTATTTAAAGTGTGCAAATTTACGAAAATTGAAATTGGTGGTGTTACTTATCTTTGTACGTAAAGAAAAAAAATATCATACGATAACGTGATCTTATTCAGGCCTTTATACGATCTGGGCGTGCGCGCCTACCAACTTGCCATCAGCCTGGCTGCAGCAGCCGGCAAAGAAAAGGCCCGCCGCTGGCAGCAGGGCCGGCGCCAGTGGGCGGAACGCCTGCAGGCCGCCGTTGCACCGGGTATGCCCCTTATCTGGGTGCACGCAGCCTCCCTGGGCGAGTTTGAACAGGGCCGCCCGGTGCTGGAAGGCCTGCGCAGCCGGTACCCGGGTCATAAGATCCTGCTCACTTTTTTCTCTCCGTCCGGCTATGAAGTGCGGAAAGACTACCCCGGTGCCGATTATATCTGCTACCTGCCCCTGGATACCCGCCGCAATGCGCGCCGTTTCCTGGACATTGCACAGCCAGCATTGGTACTTTTTATCAAGTATGAATTCTGGTATCACTTCCTAACGGAATTGCATATACGAAAAATTCCTGCGTTGTTGGTTTCCGGTATTTTCAGGCCCGGGCAGGTGTTCTTTAAATGGTATGGAGGCCCTTTCCGGCGCATGCTGCAGCAGTTTACGCACCTGTTTGTACAGAACGCAGCGTCCCTGCAATTGTTACAACAGCTGGGTTTAAAAAATGCCAGCATCAGCGGTGATACGCGTTTTGACCGCGTGTGGGCCCTGCGTAATGAGCACCGCGACCTGCCGCTGATCGCACAATTTACGCAGGGAAAGCGCCTCATCGTGGCCGGCAGTACCTGGCCGGAAGATGAAGCCCTGTGGGCCGCTTACTGGCCGGAAGCCGCGCCGGATATGGGGTTGATCATTGCCCCCCATGAAATAAATGCATCGCATATAGAACAGGTGATGATACAATTCCCACAGGCCCAGCGGTACACGCAGGTGGCCGCGGGAGCGGCATTGCGCAGCAATGTATTGGTAATTGATAATGTAGGCATGCTTTCCGCCTTGTACCGCTATGCGCTTGTAACCTTTGTAGGTGGCGGTTTTGGGAAGGAAGGCATTCATAATATCCTGGAACCGGCCACTTATGGCAAGCCCGTATTGTTCGGTCCCATCTTCGATAAATTTCCGGAAGCCCCCGCGCTGATAGCTGCCGGCGGCGCATTTATTGTAAAGGATGTGGTGGAATTAAAAAGCCGGATGGATAGCCTGCTGCAGGATAAAGCAGCCCGCAATGCCGCATCCACAGCGGCTGCACACTTTGTGGAAGCAGGGCATGGCGCTACGGAAAAAGTGCTGGTATACATTGCGCAGCAACCATGGTTAAAAGCAGATTGAGCCGCCAGGTATAAAAAAGTTGCCGGGCAATGACTTTCAGAAATCATTGCCCGGCGTTATTTCATCCATACTTGAATTTGGAAGTTGTGGTTTCCCTCACCCAAACCGTTTTTTCAGCAACACATAAAAATGCTGCACAGACGGGTTATCATCCAGCCAGCCCAGTTTGATCTTCAGCTCCCGGTGTATCCACATGTCCGCTTCCTGGTAGCTGCGGAATTCATTGATGGTGCGCACGGAGCGTTCATACATATCCACATCGCCGCGGAACAGTTCCTGGATGAACCGGAACTTATCATTGATACCAATGGCCTGGCGCAGATCCGCCACCTTATTATCTCCCAGCTTTTCTCCCAATTCTGTTTTAGAAGTTCTTAGGCGATCATTGAGCGATGCCATATTTTTGCCGGCCAATTCGTGCAACTCACTGCGGATGCCGGATGGCTGCTGGGTGGGCGCAGGCGTGTCAAAGAGGGTATTGCCCGGCACGCCGTTCTTGCCTACGATGGTCTTGGGGCGGTTGGGCACCAGCGGCTCCGGTTCATGGTCCTGGAAAAGCGAGGTGTGCTTTTTAGGCGGTTCCGGTTGCAGGTCTTCACTGTTCACAGTCACAAATGCGCGCTCGTTCGGGCGCTCCGGCTGCATTTCACGGGGCGCATTGGCGGCGGGGGGCACATAACCGGGGGCGGAATGTGGTGCCGTATCCGGCGCCGCGGTGGGAGCCGGTATGGGCGCCGCAGGGATAGCTGTGGCCGCAGCGGGCGTTTCTGTTTTGCCGGTCCATTTTTCATGATCCTGCGGGATCGCCGGCTTGTCTGCGGGCGCCACGGGTGCAGCTTTGGCGGCAGGCATCACCACGGTGGCATTACCATTGCTATGCGCTGTGGGTGCAGCGGCAGGCTGTACCACGGTGGCATTAATGGCGGGCTGCGATGCAGCAGGGGCGGCCATTACAGCCGGTGCCGTTGTGTCAATGGCCGCCTCTATCCGCGAAGCGGGCAGGATCACGGCAATATTGCTGGAGACGTTGGAATAGGTGTCAGAAGAGGCCAGTTGCGCTCGGAAGATCTCTGATTGTAGCAACTGGGAATAGTAAGCAATGGTTTGCAAGCCCGCATTGGAATTTTTCAATTCCGCCAACTTATCAATTAATGCATTTATTTTTTCCATGCTTTAATTGGTTTAAGTGTGAGTAATTGTTTCTTTGTATTAAAGTTACCTTTTTTCAACTAGTTAAAAACCAAAACACTGGATTATGTTTATTGAACCTTCACTTGCAGATGGCAAACGCGGATGGATAGAAGTGATCTGTGGCTCCATGTTTTCCGGTAAAACCGAAGAACTAATCCGCCGCTTGAAACGGGTGCGTATTGCCAACCTCCGGGTGGAGATCTTTAAACCAGCTATCGATACACGCTACGATGAGGTGAATATTGTGTCGCACGACGAAAATAATATTTCAGCTATCCCCATCGAAAATTCCCAGCAGATCTTATTGCTGGCCCAGGAAGTAGACGTGGTGGGCATTGACGAGGCCCAGTTCTTTGATGCTGAGCTGCCCTACGTGTGCGACCAGCTGGCCCTGCGTGGTATCCGCGTGATCATTGCCGGCCTGGATATGGACTACCTGGGCAAGCCGTTCGGGCAAATGCCCAACCTGCTGGCCAAAGCGGACTATATTACCAAGCTGCATGCCATTTGTGTAAAATGCGGCAACATTGCTAATTATTCTTACCGGAAATCTGCAAACAACAACACGGTACTGCTGGGAGAGAAAGACGTTTACGAGCCACGCTGCCGCCAGCACTTCTACGAAGAGGATATTAATTAAGGTAAGGGAATGCTTTTAGTCTTGAAAGTGAATTTCTTTTGCGTGAGATAGCTGAAACCCACCACGAAAAAGGTAGTCAGTATTTTGCCAATGGTGGGGAAGAAATGCAGATAATCTACGAACAGCTTCATGAACAGGTAGTTCAATAAGAAGCAGATGCCTACCAGCACAAAATAGCGGAACAACTGTATCCTTCCCTGCAGGTTGGAATCGGAGAACACAATGAACTTAGACAGCAGAAAACCGGTGGGGAAGGTAATGGCCAATGACATGAACAGGGCTGCAATGTGCCCGGAGATGGTGATCCCCAGCACCGTTACAGCTGCTTTGTGCAGCACAAAATGGTACATCATGGAGTACAGCACAATATCCAGCAAAGTATTACTGCCGCCACATGCGAGATAGCGGAAGGTTTGCAAAGGCACGAACTTCGAAAATGGCTTATAGAAGAAATCGATAATATTTAAAATCAGTTGCCGCATAAGATGGCGCAAAGTTATACTTTTTCCGTTTCGGCGTTTAGTGCGCCGTCTATAATTATTGTTAATTCACCCCACCCCGTGCAGGTTTTTCATGGGTTTCTAAAGATATGGTAGCCCGGGGCAGTGTGGTGGCAGCGGAGTGATGTTTAACGTAACTCCCTGCGTTTTATCCAGTTACTGGCCTGCTGGTTTACTGCAGGGGCTGGCGCAGGGCCACCTG
This sequence comes from Chitinophaga parva, assembly GCF_003071345.1. NCBI lineage: Bacteria > Pseudomonadati > Bacteroidota > Chitinophagia > Chitinophagales > Chitinophagaceae > Chitinophaga > Chitinophaga parva. The sequence goes on from NZ_QCYK01000002.1 coordinate 128,876, forward strand.
CCTGCTGCTGCCAGATCTGCACCGCCAGGATAGCGGCGGCGCGGGCTGCGGTGTCATCCGGCGCGTCCAGGGCGGCCGGGGTAAAGTATTTCCCGATAAAACCGGTATCAAACTGCCCGCTCACAAAGGCCGGGTGCTGCAGGGCCCAGGCGCCAAAAGGCAGGGTAGTGGTAATGCCCTTCACCTGGTACTCTTCAATGGCGCGCACCAGGCGCTCCCGGGCCTCGTCCCGGTTTTGTCCCCAGGCAATCAGCTTGGCGATCATCGGGTCATAGTAAATAGGTATGTCCATGCCTTCCTCGTAGCCATCATCAACCCGCACGCCGTATCCCTGGGGACGCACGTAGGTTTCCAGGCGGCCGGTGTCCGGCAGGAAATTATTGGCGGGGTCTTCCGCGCATACCCGCAGCTCAATGGCGTGCCCGCTGATCTTCAGGTCTGCCTGCGTAAAGGTGAGCCTTTCCCCCCGGGCTACCCGGATCTGTTCTTTCACCAGGTCCAGCCCGGTGATCAGCTCCGTGACCGGGTGTTCCACCTGCAGGCGGGTATTCATTTCCAGGAAGTAAAAGTTCAGCTGTTCATCTACGAGGAACTCTACCGTGCCTGCTCCATAATAATTGCAGGCCCTGGCCACGTCCAGGGCGCACTGGCCCATAGCCGCGCGGATGGCCGGGGTAAGGCAGGAGGAGGGTGCCTCTTCTATCAGTTTCTGGTGGCGGCGTTGTATAGAGCATTCCCGCTCAAAAAGATATACGTAATTGCCGTGCTGGTCGCCCAGCACCTGTATTTCAATGTGGCGGGGAGCTGTCACGTATTTTTCGATGAATACAGCGTCATCGCCAAAGGCGCTTTTTGCTTCGCTTTTGGCCAGGGCTATCTGTTCGGCCAGCTCGCTTTCCGTATTCACCACCCGCATACCTTTACCGCCACCGCCGGCGGAGGCTTTGATGAGGATGGGGAAGCCGGTTTTCTTCACTACTTCCCGTGCTTCTTCCAGGCTGCGCAGCGGTGTTTCAGTACCGGGTACCATCGGCACACCAAAGGCCTGGGCGGCCTGTTTGGCAGCCAGTTTGCTGCCCATCACTTCAATTGCCCGGGCAGGAGGTCCTATAAAAATGAGGCCGGCCGCGGCAACGGCTGCGGCAAAACCAGCATTTTCACTCAGGAAGCCATAGCCGGGGTGGATGGCATCTGCCCCCGTAGCCTTTGCCACTTCAATGATCTTTTCCCCCAGCAGGTAACTCTGGCTGGAAGGTGCGGGGCCAATGCACACCGCTTCATCCGCATATTGTACAAAAGGCATGGTCCGGTCGGCCTCGGAAAAAACCGCTACTGTTTTAATGCCCATTTCTCTCGCAGAACGCATGACACGCAGCGCTATCTCGCCGCGATTGGCTACCAGGATTTTTTGCATAGGGTTAAAGATAGGTAAAAACAACATTGGGCCCCTTGCCTCAAATCCGATTATCTTTGCCCCGTGAAACACTCCCTGCACCAGGTCTGGACCCTGGTAAAAAAAGATATTTTGCTGGAATGGCGCCAGCAGTATGCGTTTTACGGCATCCTGCTGTACGTGGTGAGTACGGTGTTTGTGATCCACCTGATGATGGACAAGCCGGAAGAAAAGACCTGGAACGCCTTATTCTGGGTGATACAATTATTTGTTTCCGTGAATGCCATTGCCAAGAGCTTTATGCAGGAAAGCCGGGGGCGCATGATGTACTTTTACAACCTGGTGCACCCGGTGCACTTCATCGTTGCCAAGCTGGTTTACAACCTGGTGCTCATGTGCCTGATGAGCATCATTGTGCTGGTGGCCTTCTTTATTTTCCTGAGTAACCCGCTGACGCATTTTGGTTATTTTTTTGGGATGGTGCTGTTGGGCGGTGCCAGCCTGTCCCTGCTCTTCACCATGCTGGCGGCCATTGCGGCCCAGGCCAATCACAACGCGGCCCTCATGGCCATTATGGGGTTTCCCATCATCATGCCGGTGCTCATGCTGCTCAATAATATTTCCCGTCCCGCTTTTGTGCCGGTGATCCAGCAGGGGGTGCCCAGAATGTTCTTAATGCTGGCCGGGATGGATGTGCTTACCATTGCCTTATCCCTGGTGCTTTTCCCTTTCCTCTGGAAAGATTAGGAAGGCAAATTGTTGCATTGTTAAATTGTTTTATTGTTAGTTAGCTAATTTTTAACCAATTACCAGTTTTGTTTTGATTGCGTTAAGGAAGGCTTTTTTTGCCTGTAAAACAATTTAACCGCTTGTCCATCCGGCAATTTTAGGTCTTTGCCATCTAGTTCAAATCGCGTAGGTTTGCCCCCAATTATTGCACATAAAAAATGACCAGAATTTGGTGGAAAGTGTTGGCAGTGCTGATCCTGCTGTACACGATCATAGTGGGTTTAACGATACAGATTCCCATGATTGGGACCAATGCAGAGTCTTCCCGGGGCCTCTTTTATCACGTGCCCATGTGGATTTCCATGTATACCTTGTTTACCATCTCCGTTATCAATTCCCTGCGCTATCTCCGCAATTACGACCTGAAATATGATGTAAGTGCCAGTTCCGCAGCCAATGTGGGCACCTTCTTTGGCGTACTTGGCTTTGCCACCGGTACGTTGTGGGCCACTTATACCTGGGGCGGTTCACTGCCTACAGACCCCAAGCAGATGAGCACCGCTCTGGCCCTGCTGATTTATATGGCCTACCTGGTGCTGCGCATGTCTATCCAGGATATTGACAAACGGGCCCGTATCTCTGCCGTGTTCAATGTGTTTGCCTTTGCTTTGCTTATTCCGCTTACCTATATCATTCCCCGCATGGTAGATTCATTGCACCCCGGAGCCGGCTCTACGCCCGGTTTTTCCAAGAGTGATACGGACCACCACATGATGATGGTGTTTTACCCGGCTATGGTAGGATGGACGCTGCTGGGCGTATGGTTGTACTCCCTGCAACTGCGATACAGAAAACTTGAATTAAAAAATATCTTCGGTAATGATCGTCCGTAAAGCGTTATCCGTTTGTTTTACGCTGTTTTTCTTATGCCTTTCCCTGCTGGCCAGCGCCCAGCAACAGAATACGGAGAAGGGCCCCGTTAATGAGTTTTTCCGTAGCGACGGTAAAATATATGTGGTGGTTGGCGTGCTTGTGATCATCTTCCTGGGCATTGTGCTCTTCCTTTCCCGGCTGGAGCGCAGGATCAGTAAGCTGGAAAAGCGCCAGCAGCCTCACTCTTAATCTAACATACCAAAACGATTTTTATGGTTACAACAACTGCGCAGGAGCAACAAACGTACTCCTTCTTTGAGAGCGTAGAGAGAAGCTTCGACAAAGCGGCGAAATTCACCAAATGGGAGAAAGGCATTCTTGAGCAGATCAAGGCGTGCAACGCTGTTTATCGTATGAAATTTCCCGTACGCGTAGGCAATAACATTGAAGTAATTGAAGCCTACCGTGTACAACACTCCCATCACAAACTGCCTTGTAAAGGCGGTATCCGCTTCAGCGATGAAGTGAACCAGGACGAAGTAATGGCCCTGGCCGCGCTGATGACCTACAAATGCGCCATCGTGAACGTGCCTTTTGGCGGCGCCAAAGGTGGTCTCAAGATCAATCCCCGCAACTATACCCCTTTCCAGCTGGAAGCCATTACCCGCCGTTACACCGCAGAACTGGTGAAGAAAAACTTCATTGGCCCGGGCGTAGACGTACCCGCACCCGATTACGGTACCGGTGAACGTGAAATGAGCTGGATCCTCGATACTTACACCAGCCTGCGCCCCGGTGAAGTAGATGCCTACGGTTGCGTAACCGGCAAGCCCCTGCACCTGGGCGGTGTACGCGGCCGCCGCGAAGCTACCGGCCTGGGTGTGTTCTACGGCCTGCGCGAGCTGTGCAACATCAAAGAAGAAATGGACCGCCTTGGCCTCCCTACCGGCATTGAAGGCAAGCGCGTGATCGTGCAGGGTATGGGGAATGTGGGCTACCATGCTGCCAAATACTTCCATGAAGCCGGTGCCAAAGTGATCTGCCTCATTGAATGGGATGGTGCTATCTTCAACGACCAGGGCCTCAACCCCGATGAAGTACTGAAACACCGTAACAGCACCGGTTCTATCAAGAACTTCCCCGGCGCAGTAGACCTGGAAAAAAATACCATGGGCCTGGAGCTGGATTGCGATATCCTTATCCCCGCCGCCCTGGAAAACGTGATAGATGGAAAGAATGCAGGCAATGTAAAAGCACGCATCATCGGCGAAGCCGCCAACGGCCCGCTGACCCCCGAAGCAGACGAGATCCTCAACGCTAAAGGCGCTATCATTGTACCCGACATGTTCCTGAACGCAGGCGGTGTTACCGTTTCCTACTTCGAATGGCTGAAGAACCTGAGCCACGTGCGCTACGGCCGCCTGGGCAAGCGCTTTGATGAAAACATGAACATCCACATCCTCAGCGTAATTGAAGACATGACCGGCAAGCAGGTGTCTGATAAGGAAAGAAAGTTCATTGCACATGGTGCAGACGAAGTGGACCTGGTATATTCCGGTCTGGAAGAAACCATGATCACTGCCCTTCACGAAGTGCGCCAGAAAATGCTGGACAATCCCGAGATCAAGGATATGCGTACCGCTGCGTATGTGTGCGCCATTGACAAGGTGGGCGCTTCTTACGAGCAGCTGGGTATCTTCCCATGAGGAAGCACGGTTCCAGGGGAAATTGCAAACGTAGTTTCCAGGGACCATACCATACAAAACCGCGAAGGGCTTGCCTTTCGCGGTTTTTTTATGCGATGCTGCAGGCTGCCGCCGGTGAGGAATCGATGTTGTGATTTTGATATTGGAAATGTCCCGCCTACCCCGGATATGCCGGCAACGACGTTACAAATTCCCACCGGGATGTTACAGGATTTCCATAGCAACAGAAGGTATGGGTGCCGTTGGTGATCACGAGGTAGGAGGAGGAAAGCACCATCTGGTACCGGTTCACCTGCTCCAGTGTTACCTGGCTTAGCGGCACGTTCATTTCCTTGCATTCAATGATCATCCAGGGCTGCATGTGGCGGTTGTACACTATGATGTCGCAACGCTTGCGCAGCGGGCCAAGAAGTATTTCCTTTTCCACGCCGATGAGGGAGGCGGGATACTGCAGGGTTTGGGTAAGGTAGGCCATGAAGTTCTGACGCACCCATTCTTCCGGCGTAAGCACCACGTACTTTTTGCGCCAGGCGTCGAAGATCATGTCCTTGTCGCCCTGCTTTTGCAGCTTGAAGTTGGGAGTAGGAAACCGTATGGCTATCATAGGGCAAAACTAGTGAACGCTTCCTGTTTTGCGCAAAAAATCGTAGCTTCGGTTGTCAAAAAAAACATGAAGACAAAAGAGGACATTGTCCAGAACTGGTTGCCCCGCTACACCGGTGAGAAACTGGCCAACTTTGGCTCCCACATCCTGCTCACCAACTTCTCCAATTACCTGAAATTGTTTGCCGAATGGAATGGCGTTGAAATAGTAGGCACAGACCGCCCTATGCAGTGTGCTACCGCCGGTGATATCACCATCATCAACTTTGGCATGGGCAGCCCCAGCGCAGCTACCATCATGGACCTGCTGAGCGCCATTGAGCCCAAGGCCGTGTTGTTCCTGGGTAAATGCGGCGGGCTTAAAAAGAAGAATAACATTGGTGATCTGATATTGCCCATTGCCGCCATCCGTGGTGAGGGTACCTCCAATGACTACTTTCCACCGGAAGTGCCTGCCATGCCGGCTTTTGCCCTGCAAAAGGCCATCTCTACCACCATCCGTGAATATGGTTGCGACTACTGGACCGGTACCTGCTACAGCACTAACCGCCGGGTATGGGAACATGATGTAGAATTTAAAAAGTACCTGGAACAAGTACGTGCCATGGCCATTGATATGGAAACCGCCACCATCTTTTCCGTAGGCTTTTACAACAAGATCCCCACCGGTGCCCTGTTATTGGTATCTGACTCCCCAATGATCCCCGAAGGCGTGAAAACAGAGGAAAGCGATAAGAAGGTAACCACCAACTACGTGGAGCGCCACCTGAAGATCGGCATTGACTCCCTGAAGAACCTGATCAACAGTCACCAGACCGTGAAGCACCTGCGTTTCTAAAACACTGCCCCGCATGCCCGCACCCTTGCTCCAGGTAAAAGATCTGACCGTAACGTTCACCGCTAATGGCCACCAGGCCAGGGCGGTAAACGGTATCAGTTTTGCCGTGCAACCCGGTGAGATCCTCGGTATCGTGGGGGAATCCGGTTCCGGCAAGAGTGTAACGGCCATGTCTGTACTCCGCTTGCTGCCGGATACCGCCAGCATCACCGGGCAGGTATTGTTGCAGCCCGCAGATGCTGCACAGCCCCTGGACACCGGTGCATTGCCGGAAGCTGTTATGCGGTCATTACGTGGCCACCGGATCGGTATGATCTTCCAGGAGCCCATGTCTTCCCTCAATCCGCTCATTACCTGCGGCCAGCAGGTGATGGAAGCCATCCGCATACACCAGCACACCGATAAAGCCAGTGCCCGGGCCCGGGCACTGGCGCTGTTCCGGCAGGTACAGCTTCCTGATCCGGAGCAACTGCTGGACCGTTACCCCCATGAACTTTCCGGCGGACAAAAGCAGCGGGTCATGATCGCCATGGCCATCAGCTGTAATCCCAGCCTGCTCATTGCCGATGAACCGACTACCGCCCTGGACGTAACGGTACAAAAAGAGATCCTGCAGCTGCTCCGCCAGTTGCAGGCAGACACCGGCATGAGTATCCTCTTTATCACGCACGACCTGGGCGTGGTGGCCTCCATGGCCCACCGCGTGCTGGTCATGTATAAAGGCCAGGTGGTGGAAGAAGGGCCGGTACAGCAGGTATTTACCCATCCCGCCCACGCCTACACGAAAAGCCTGCTGGCCTGCCGCCCGCCGGCGAACCGGCGCCTGCAGCGGCTTCCGGTGACCAGTGATTTTGTGGAGGTGGATGCACAGGGCCATATGCAGGAAAAACAGGCGTCCGTGCAGGGCTTCCTGGACACGCTGGAACAGCCACCCATGGCCTGGGAAGCCCGTGCTGCCGGCCTGGCTGCCGCGGATAATTTACTGGAAGTGCACAGCCTGCACACCCTGTTCCCCGGCCGGCGCAATCTCTGGGGCAAGCCGTCTTACTACGTAAAAGCCGTGAATGACGTGAGTTTTAACGTGCGGCGCGGGGAGATCCTCGGCCTGGTGGGAGAGTCCGGCTCCGGTAAGACCACCCTGGGCCGCAGCCTGCTCCGCCTTATAGAACCCACCTCTGGCAGCATTTTATACAAAGGGGAAGCGCTGCGCAAATACAGTGCTGGCGCCATGCGGGCGCTGCGCAAGGATATGCAGCTGGTTTTCCAGGACCCTTATTCCGCCCTCAATCCGCGCCTTACCATTGGCCAGGCCATACAGGAGCCCCTCCGTGTACATGGAATGCTGGGCAGTGAGGCTGCCCGTAAAGCACGGGTGCTGGAGTGGCTGGAGCGGGTGCAATTGCTGCCTGCGCATTATCATCGTTATCCCCATGAGTTTTCCGGGGGCCAGCGCCAGCGCATTGTGATAGCCCGTGCCCTGGCCCTGGAGCCGTCCTTTGTGATCTGTGACGAGTCTGTATCCGCCCTGGACGTTAGCATCCAGGCCCAGATCCTCAATTTACTGATGGACCTGCGCCAGGCCATGGGCTTCACCTGCATCTTCATTTCCCATGACCTGGGCGTGGTGCGTTACGTGAGTGACCGGATTATGGTCATGCAACAAGGACAGATCATGGAGCTGGGACCGGCAGACCAGGTATACCATCATCCACAGTCGCCTTATACCCGCCAGTTGCTGGCTGCCATCCCCGGCCCGGCCTTTTAGCAGATCATCACCCTCTCCATCACCGTGTTCCGCCAGTTGCCGGCTGCCATTCCCGGCCCTCTAGCACGGTCGTGTAATTCCCGCATTGTTTTTGATGGAATAATGATTAATACCTACCTTCGCAGACTTAATTAATATTTATTCATACCGTAATATGAAACTATCGCAGTTTAAATTCGACCTCCCGCTCAACCTTATTGCGCAGCACCCCTCCAAGACCAGAGATGAATCCCGCCTGATGGTAGTACACCGCGCTACCGGAAAGATCGAGCACAAGCTCTTTAAGGATGTCATCAATTATTTCAACGACAAGGACGTAATGATCGTGAATAACACCAAGGTATTTCCCGCCCGCCTGTATGGCCGCAAGGAGAAAACCGGTGCCAAGATCGAAGTGTTCCTGCTCCGTGAGTTGAATAAGCAGAACCGTCTCTGGGATGTGATCGTGGACCCTGCCCGTAAGATCCGCGTAGGTAACAAATTGTACTTTGGGGATGATGAGACCCTGGTGGCAGAAGTAATTGACAACACTACTTCCCGCGGCCGCACCATCCGTTTCCTGTTTGAAGGTAACGATGAGGAATTCAAGCAAGTGCTGGACAGCTTGGGTGAAACACCGCTCCCGAAATATATTAAACGTAAGCCCGAAGAAGAAGACAAGGAACGTTACCAGACCGTGTACGCCAAGTACGAAGGCGCGGTAGCCGCCCCCACAGCGGGTTTGCACTTCAGCCGTGAGTTGATCAAACGCCTGGAGATCAAGGGTATCAAGTTTGCAGAAGTAACCCTGCACACCGGCCTTGGTACTTTCCGCCCCATTGAAGTGGAAGACCTGAGCAAGCATAAAATGGATGCGGAATATTTCCATATTGATGAACATGCGGTGAAAGTGGTGAACAAAGCAAAAGAAGAAAACCGTAAGATCTGCGCGATCGGGACCACCAGTGTGCGGGCCGTGGAAAGCTCCGTAACTGCGCAGAACCACCTGAAAGCAGCAGAAGGCTGGACCAATACCTTTATTCACCCGCCTTACGATTTCTCTATTCCCAATGCCCTGGTGACCAACTTCCACCTGCCCAAAACCAGCCTGCTCATCATGGTGTGCGCATTTGCCGGTTATGACCTGGTGATGGAAGCCTACCAGCAGGCCATCAAAGAAAAATACCGCTTCTTCAGCTATGGCGATGCCATGCTGATCCTCTAAGCCATAACGTCCTTTAGAAGAAAAAGTCCTGCAGCTATGCGGGACTTTTCTTTTTTGAACGTAATCTTGCAGCGTAACTTTTATCAATGTCTTTATGAGCAGCAATCGCAGAAAGGTAGCCATTATTGTAGCCGGTGGATCGGGAGTGCGCATGGGCAGCGCAGTGCCCAAGCAGTTCCTGCAACTGGCAGGTAAGCCCGTGCTGGCGCATACCTTGCAGGCGTTTGCCCAGGCTTATGAAGACCTGGAGATCATCCTGGTGTTGCCGGCGGCCCACTTTGCACAGGCAGCCACCATCCTGCAGCACTTCCCCGATGCAGGCCGTGTACAGGTAATTGCAGGCGGTGAAACCCGTTTCCATTCAGTTAAGAACGGGCTGGACCAGGTAAAGGACGATGCGGTGATCTTTGTGCACGATGGGGTGCGCCCACTGGTTACGCCCGCTCTCATCCGCCGCTGTTATGAAGCTGCATTACAGCACGGGAGCGCCATACCGGTGATCCCGGTGAAAGACAGTATCCGTGTATTACAGGAAAATGGAAATGCCGCTGCAGACCGTGAGCGGTTCAGGATTGTGCAAACCCCACAAACTTTTACGGCAGCCGTGCTGGTCCCCGCATTTGAACGCCCCTTTGACCCCCTCTTTACAGACGAAGCTTCTGTGGTAGAAATGGCTGGTCACGCCATTCACCTGGTAGAAGGCGATCCTGAAAACATCAAGATCACACAGCCACACGACCTGGTGATAGCGGAAGCGCTGTTGCGTGGCCGTTAGGCCTCCGTTTGCTGGCCGATCTTCTGGAGGATCTGGTGGGCTACTTCCAGGGCCTGCAGGCCATCTATTACACTCACAGGAACCGGTTTATTTTGCAGGATAGCGTCACGGAACATTTCCAGTTCCATGCGGATGGCGTTGGATTGCTTGATCTCCGGGTTGTCGATAGCAATGGTTTTCCTGCCGTCGTTGGTGTCAATGTCCAGCGTAAACTTGCCGGCATCTTCCGGTGCTTTGATCTTGATGATCTCGGTCTTCTTGTCCAGGAAGTCAATGCCAATATAGGCGTCTTTCTGGAAGAGGCGCATTTTGCGCATTTTCTTGAGGGAGATACGGCTGGAGGTGAGGTTGGCTACGCAGCCGTTGTGAAATTCTATGCGTACGTTGGCAATGTCCGGTGTATTGCTCATCACGGCTACGCCGCTGGCGGATATGCGGTTGATGGTAGATTGCACGATGCTCAGTACAATGTCAATATCGTGGATCATGAGATCGAGGATCACGCTCACATCTGTGCCGCGGGGATTGAACTCTGCCAGGCGGTGCACTTCAATGAACATGGGATTTAATTCCTTGCCCTTGAGCGCCAGGAAGGCGGGGTTGAAACGTTCTACGTGGCCCACCTGGAATTTGATATGGGCTTCGTCTACCAGCTTTACCAGTGTTTTGGCTTCTTCCACGGTATTGGTGATAGGCTTCTCTACAAACACGTGCTTTCCGTTGCGGATAGCCATTTCACAGAGGTTGAAATGCAGGGTGGTAGGCGCTACGATGTCAATGGCGTCTACAGATTGAATAAGTTCTTCGGCAATAGTGAAGCGGGAAAGGTTGTATTGTTCCATCACACCGGCAGCGTTGGCGTTGCTCGGATCATAAAAACCAACTACCTCTACATCTTTCATGGTCATCAGTTGGGAAAGATGAATTTTGCCCAGGTGCCCTACGCCAAAGATTCCTATTTTAAGCATAACGGATTTTATAAATAACAGCGAAAGTAGTTAAAATAGGAAATACATACGTGCCATTTATTTGTACCCTTTGTACCGGCATATCTCCCGCTGTTCCCGGCGGTGCTACACAGGTTTGCGCCTGGTTATTTGCTGCACGGGCACCATTACATCAGCCCTTCTTCCGCAAGGCTGTAATAGCCGCTGCGGCTCACGATGATGTGGTCTACCACTTCAATGTTCAGGAGCTTGCCGGCCTCCGTAAGGCGACGGGTGGTGCTCAGATCTGCCTGGCTGGGAGACAGGAGGCCGGACGGATGGTTGTGACAGAGCATTACACGGCAGGCCTTATGATGAAGGGCATGGCTGTAGATCACGAAAGGATCTGCAAGGGTGTAGCTGATGCCGCCGGTGCTGATGTGGCAGTGATCTATGAGCTGGTTTGTCTGGGCCATGTACAGCACATGAAATTCTTCCTGGGGGCTGTGGCCTATCTTGGGCTGCAGGTAAAGGGCGGCCTCCCGGCTGCTGCGGAACACGTAAGGTTTATCTTTTTTGGGAATCCTGGCACGGCCTCCACATGCCTGGCGCCGCCCCAGCTCCAGGGCTGCCATGATGGTGCATGCTTTGGCTTTGCCGATGCCTGCAATACGCTCCAATTGTTGTATATTCAGTTTGGAAAGATCGGCGTTATTGAAAGCAATAGAGCTGAGGATCTCGTGGCTAAGATCCAGGGCAGACTTGCTTTTTACGCCGCACTGGAGGAGAATACTGAGTAACTCGGCGGTAGATAACTTGGAGGCCCCGTTACGGATCATTCTTTCCCGGGGCTGGTCTTCGGGCTCTCTCAGCCGGATAGGGGTATGCCGGGGCATTACAGTCATGAGCGTTTCCATTCACAAACAATTTGCTAACAAATTTAGCATTCTCCCCCGGTTTTTGAAATTTTCTTTTCCACAACTCCCACCCGTTTCCACGTTCTTTATAAACCGTACATTCCCGTTAGTTCTTTCTGGTATTATATTTTTTTACCCCGGTAGCGTTAAATGTTTTAATTTCGCACCCTCTTCCTATTATCATGCAACCATCCGTAAAAATCTTCACAGGCAACAGTAATCCCGCCCTGGCCGAAAAGATCGCCAGGCGTTATGGCGGCAACCTTGGTAAGCTGACCATTCAGAAGTTCAGTGATGGAGAATTCCAGCCGGTGTACCTGGAAAGCATCCGTGGCGATAATGTTTTCCTGGTACAAACCACCAACGCACCAACGGACAATCTGATGGAGTTGCTCCTGATGATAGACGCCGCCAAAAGGGCGTCCGCAGGCTACATCACCGCCGTGATCCCCTATTTCGGCTTTGCCCGCCAGGACCGTAAGGACAAACCCCGCGTGGCCATCGCCTCCAAACTGGTGGCCAACCTGCTGACCTCAGCCGGAGCCAACAGGGTGATTACCATGGACTTGCATGCGCCACAGATCCAGGGGTTTTTCGACATACCGGTAGACCACCTGGACAGTTCTGCTATTTTTATCCCTTATATAGAGAGTTTAAAGCTGGAAAACCTTACCTTTGCGTCCCCGGACGTGGGTAGTACCAACCGGGTAAGGGAAGTAGCATCCTATTTCAATGCTGAAATGGTGATCTGCGACAAACACCGTAAACGCGCCAACGAGATCGCCTCCATGGTGGTGATCGGGGAGGTGAAAGACCGGGATGTAGTGCTCATTGATGATATCTGCGACACTGCCGGCACCCTCACCAAGGCAGCGGCTCTGCTCAAAGAAAAAGGCGCCCGCACCGTACGTGCTTTCTGCACCCACCCGGTATTCAGCGGTAAAGCCTTTGACAATATCGAAAGCTCCGTGCTGGAAGAAATGGTAGTGTGCGATACCATCGCCAACACCAGCCAGCTACCCGCCAAAGTGAAGGTATTGTCTGTGGCAGAGCTTTTCGCAGTGGCCATCCGTAATATGCATGAGAACAAGTCTATTACCAGCCTGTTTGTGCATAGTAACCGGAAAGACCGCTAAGCAATCCGAGTATTTTTTATTAAAACAATAAATGTTTAATCAATGAAAACAATAACCATCGAAGGACAACTCAGGAGCGACTTCGGCAAAAAAGCCACCCGCCTTCTCCGTTCTGAGGAACAAGTGCCTTGTGTTATTTATGGGGGTGCAGAGACGGTGAGCTTTTCAGCGCCTGCAAAACAATTCAAAGACCTGGTGTACACACCTGACTTCCAGCTGGCCGAGGTAAAGATCGGCGGCAAGTCTTACAGATGCGTACTGAAAGACCTGCAGTTTGACGTAGTGACCGATGAGCTGTCTCACGTTGACTTCCTGGAACTGGTAGAAGACAAGGAAGTACTGGTAAGCCTGCCCATCAAGATCGTAGGCCAGTCTGAAGGTGTAAAAGCCGGTGGTAAACTGGTTGTAAAGCTGAAATCCCTGAAAGTAAAGGCCCTGCCGAAACACCTGCGTGAAAACATCGAGGTAAGCATCGACGGCCTGCAACTGAATGGTAACATCCGCGTAGAAGATGTGAAGACGGATAACATCACCATCACCAACTCTCCGCGTATTCCCATCGCTTCCGTAGTGATGACCCGTCAGCTGCGTCAGGAAGAAGCTGCCGAAGGCAAGAAGAAATAATCATCTTCATAATATTCCCCGAAAAGCCCTGCCGTTTTTGGCAGGGCTTTTTATTTTGATTTGTTTTATTTTTGATCTGCTATGAAATATCTGATCGTAGGATTGGGCAACATCGGTGAGGAATACCGACATACCCGGCATAATATTGGTTTCGACGTGGCCGATGCCTTCGTAAAGAAGCATGAAGGCCGCTTTGAACTGGACCGCCTGGCTGATGTAGCCACTGTGAAATGGAAGGGCAAAGTGTTTGTGGTGATCAAACCCACTACCTACATGAACCTCAGTGGCAAGGCCGTGAAGTACTGGATGGATAAGGAGAAGATACCCGTAGAACAAATGCTGGTCATCGTAGATGAACTGGCGTTGCCGCTCACTACTAACCGGCTCCGCTCCGGTGGCAGCGATGCAGGGCATAACGGATTGAAAAGCATCCAGGAGCTCATTGGCACTAACCAGTTCCCCCGCCTGCGGTTTGGTATCGGTAATGATTTTCCCAAAGGCAGACAGGTAGATTTTGTATTGGGTAAATGGACCGCGAAAGAAGAACCGGTAGTGCTTCAGAAAATAGACAGCTGTGTAGAAGTGATAGAAAGCTTTGCAGCGGCAGGAATTGCCCGGACAATGAATACATATAATACCCTGACTTTTCCGCTATAGACCATTAAACTGCCAATTTATTTACCTGAAAAACACGCCCAATGAAGATTATCTGCGTAGGCCGTAACTATGCTGATCACGCTGCAGAGCTGAAGAACGAGGTGCCATCAGAACCGGTGATTTTTATGAAGCCGAAGAACGCGTTGCTGCAGGACAATCACCCTTTTTACTATCCTGAATTTTCCCAGAACCTCCATTATGAATGCGAGCTGGTACTGCGTATCTGCAAGAATGGCAAGCATATCCAGGAGAAATTTGCCAGCAAGTATTACGACCAGATGTCCGTGGGCATCGACTTCACTGCCCGCGACCTGCAGGACAAACAAAAAGCGAAGGGGCTACCCTGGGAAATTGCCAAATCATTCGACAACTCCGCGGTGGTAGGCAAGTTCATTCCTATGGTGCCTGAACTGGATAAGAAAGACATCAATTTCTGCCTCTACAAGAACAAACAGATCGTGCAGCAGGGCAATACCAAAGACCTGCTGTTCTCCTTTGATACCCTGATCACTTATATCTCGAAATTCTTTACCCTCAATATCGGGGATCTCGTGTTTACCGGCACGCCGGCCGGCGTAGGCCCCGTGGTGGTGGGAGACGCGCTGGAGGCCTTTATTGAAGATGACAGCCTCCTGGAATTTTCCATTAAATAAACCCTGGGTTCCCGTAAAAAGAAAAACCGGCTATTGCACAGCGCAATAGCCGGTTTTTTTTCGTTTATACGTGACCGTGATAGCTTGTTTTTATGGATGGCAGCTCATCGGGTGGGGTTGTGTTGCAATGACTTCCGGTAGCCGGATAAGATCTTTTGCGGCCCCTTAAGGCAGGTTGTGCGCAATCACATCCAGGATACGGGTAAGGTCCTCGAAATCCTTTTCTGTAAGACCGCTCCAGCCTGTGCGGCGCAGCTCTAATACCAGGGGGCGCACGTCCTTATATTTTTCCACGCCCGCGGGTGTAAGCTCCAGGTATACCTTACGCCGGTCGTCAGACGAGGCCTGGCGCAGCACCAGTCCTTTCTTAACCAACAGGTCCAGGATGCGGGAGATAGTGGTAATGTCCTTGTCGGTGAGCAGTGCCAGCTGCTTGTGCGTGGTGCGCGTGTGTTTATACAGGTTTTCCATCACCAGCCACTGGTCCACCGTAATATCCTTCTGGTTCTTATCGAACGTTTGCTGCCAGTAATTCCGTAGTTTTTTTAAGGTAGCATCCAGTTTATAAAAAGATGGATTAATGATGAAAGTATCCGACATATTCGTTAATTTCGTTAGTAGATAGTTGCTATGACAACTATTGTATAGGAAAGCATAAACCAAAACAATCTTACGTGTTTAAAGATACTATAAGCGTGTCAACAATAAAAGACACCGCAGTGTCCGATCGCGGTGTAAATCTTGCTTTGTTGCAAAACGCTTTCCGACTGATGCTGGAAGCGCGGCGCATGGCCGTTACGTATGAGGCAAACCGTGCCATCTGCAAATACGTGCATTCCACCTCCTCCGGGCACGAGGCCATACAACTGGCCACAGGCCTGCAGTTGCAGCCCTGCGATTATGTTAGCCCTTACTATCGTGATGATGCCATGCTGCTGGCCATGGGATTTTCTCCACAGGAACTCATGCTGCAACTCCTGGCCAAAGGCGATGATCCCTTTTCCGCCGGCCGTTCTTATTACAGCCACCCGAATATTAAACGCCCCGGTATGCCGCACATCCCGCACCAGAGTAGTGCTACGGGGATGCAGGTGATACCCGCCACCGGGATGGCCCAGGGCCTGCAGTACCTGGAGCAGGCAGGCCTGTTGCAGCAGCAGGGCGGCGTAGCACCTATTGTGCTCTGCTCCCTCGGCGATGGAAGTGTGACGGAGGGGGAGGTGAGCGAGGCCTGGCAATTTGCCGTGCTCCATCAACTGCCTATCCTGTACCTGGTGCAGGACAATGACTGGGGCATTTCTGTGAGCAGCGAAGAAGCCCGCGCCATGGATGCCTACGATTATGCAGCCGGGTTTAAAGGAATGGCCCGCATGCGCATAGACGGTACTGATTTTATAAAAAGTTATACGGCCATGGAAGAGGCCATCCATTACGTGCGCAGTACCCGCCAGCCCATGGTAGTACATGCGCAGGTGGCCTTGCTGGGGCACCATACGTCTGGCGTGCGCAAGGAATGGTACCGCCCCGCAGAAGACCTGGAAAAACACCAGGGCATGGACCCACTGCCCATCCTGGAACAGGAACTGCGGCGGGCCGGCGTAACAGATGATTATCTCCACACGGCAGCGGAAGATGCAAAGGCATACATCAACCAGGAATTTGCCGCAGCGGTGGCCGCCCCGGACCCGGACCCTCAAACAGTGACAGCACACGTATTTGCGCCTACGCCCGTTATTGTAGAAACGGGGCAGCGCAGTCCTGCCGGTGCCGCCAAGGTAATGATGGTGGATGCGGCCCTGCATGCGGTGGAAGAACTGATGCAGGAATTCCCCGAGTGCATTTTATACGGCCAGGATGTGGGGCGCCGCCTGGGAGGCGTATTCCGCGAAGCAGCCACCCTGGGCGATAAATTTGGGGATGAGCGCGTGTACAATACCGCCATCCAGGAAGCCTATATTATTGGTTCCACCGCGGGTCTCTGCGCCACTGGTGTGAAGCCGATCGTGGAAGTACAATTTGGCGATTATATTTTCCCCGGGCTCAATCAACTGGCTACGGAGATTGCAAAGTCGTGCTACCTCACGGCGGGTAAATATCCTGTGCAAACCCTGCTGCGGGTGCCGGTAGGCGCCTATGGCGGGGGAGGGCCCTATCACTCCGCCTGTGTGGAAAGTACCTTGCTTAGTATTAAGGGCATCAAAGTGGTCTACCCGAGCAATGCCGCAGACATGAAGGGCTTGCTGAAAGCGGCATTCCTGGACCCTAATCCGGTGGTGATGCTGGAGCATAAAGGGCTGTACTGGAGCAAAGTGCCCGGTACGCAGGATGCGATAACGGTGGAACCTTCTGCAGATTATGTGATCCCTTTGGGCAAGGGCCGGATTGTGACGGATGCTACGGACCAGGCAGTGGCCCATGGGGAGTCCATGTGTGTAATCACTTATGGTATGGGCGTGTATTGGGCACAGGCGGCCGCGGCAACATGGCCGGGGCAGGTGACGATCGTGGACCTGCGTACTTTGTTTCCCCTGGATGAACCATTGATTTATGCCACCGTACGCCGCCATGGCAAATGCCTGGTGCTCACAGAGGAGCAGCTGAGCAATAGTTTTGCGCAATCGCTGGCGGGCCGCATCCAGCAGGCTTGTTTCCGGGAGCTGGACGCACCGGTGCAAACCGTTGGTGCGCTTGATTTGCCGGCGGTGCCGCTTAATATGGGACTGGAGGCGATGATGCTGCCGAATGCAACAAAAGTGGAGGCCGCGATGAAGGAATTGTTAGCGTGGTAAAAAAGTTGGCAAAACTTTTTGAAGTTTTCAATTTCCGTGTATCTTTGCACTCCCAATCCGGCGAGGTAGCTCAGTTGGTTAGAGCGCAGGATTCATAACCCTGAGGTGATGGGTTCAATTCCCATCCTCGCTACAACGGAAAAAACGGCTTTTAAGCAGATGCTTGAGAGCCGTTTTTGTTTCGAGCAGGGACGCTCCATCTCTTCGATACTTTACCTGGTCAGATTAGTTTTAGATAATGGGGTATGACACTTCGGGCAAGTAGATTTCATATTTTCAAAAACTTCTCCCCACTTGGCAATGTCTTCAATATAAGAGTCATCTCCATCTAAATCCTTTTCTACTACATTGGTTTACACGATTTTAAGCGATTGAATTAATCCATCCGCGAATTCATAATGATAAGTCATTGTAATCGGACTTCCGGGAAACGTTCCTGAAACTTCAGTTTTCAATGTATGTTCGATTGCTGAATATTCAAGGGGCTTCATCGTTGCCTGATATTCTTTGTTTACTTTTTCTATCCAATGTTCTATTTCTTTTTTTCCGTTGTGCGTTTTGCCCTCATCAAAAACTACGGCTGTTTCGATAAAACAATTTGCATAAGCAACACTATCAAAATTGTTTTGTGCGCTTACTAAATCTGCTACTACTTTCGGTAAGTTCATGTTTATATTTTTAAGAGTATTAGATTGTTGGTACGGTGCCGCCATCTATTACAAAGTTTGTTCCTGTTAAATAACCAGCTCTTGGTGAAACAAGAAAACCAACTAATTCCGCTACTTCTTCTGGTTCGGCAGGTCTTCCAAAAGGTATCCCACCCAAAGCATCCAGCACACTCTGTTGAGCCTCCTCAATAGAAATATTTGAACTCTGGGCAATTGTTTCCAGCCATCCTTTTACATTTTCCGTGCGTATCCATCCTGGCGAAACAGTTAGTACACGAACACCTTTTGGCGTAACTTCATTTGATAAACTTTTGCTGTAATTTATCAATCCTGCTTTGGCAGCTGCATACGGCAAAGTTGAATCATAGAGCGGTAATTTACCCTGTATTGAAGCCATGTGAATGATAACACCACTTTTTCGATCTATCATTTGTGGTAAAAATCCTCTGTCCAGCCGAACAGGAGCAAGCAAATTAGCTTGTAAAGTTGATTCCCAATCCTCATCACTTAATACGGTAAAACCACCAGCGGGTGTTGATGAAGAACCAAGGTTGTTCACAAGAATATCCAGTTTTCCATAAGTTGATAGCACTTCGCTGATTACTTTTTGTGTTCCTTCTGCTGTACTTAAATCGGAGGGAATGAAATGCACGTTGCTGTTTTCTTTTTCCGGTGCGTTTCGTGCGGTAATAATAACTGTTGAACCAGCTTGTATAAGCCTTTCGGCGATTGCTCTCCCGGTTCCTTTTGTTCCTCCTGTTACCAAGGCAATTTTACCCGATAATTCATTGTTGAAATTAAAATCTTGGTTCATTGTTTAAATATTTAGGGCAAAATTCAGACTTATGTATAGTTCTCACAAGTACGGTGAAGCGATTCAGATAGGGAATAATTTTTCCCCTATTGTACAATTTGGAACATTGATTTAATTTTGTTTGATGTATGAAAGAAAGTTTTTGCCGAACCTAAATTGTGGGTTAGATTTAGTTGGCGAAGTGCTTTACGGAAAATGGAAAGTCCGTTTGTTGTGGTTCATTCACGAAGGAAATAAGCGTCCGAGTGAATTACAACGAAAAATTCCCGATGCAACAAGGCGCGTGCTAAACATTCAGTTAAAAGAACTGGAAGACCACGAATTGATTACAAAGAAAATTTATCCTGTCGTACCGCCGAAAGTAGAATACAGTTTAACCGAGTTTGGGCAAACTCTAATTCCTGTAATTTCTGCGTTGGGAGATTGGGGCGACAAAAATGAAGCGCATTTACGTTCAGTTATTTTAAAGCATTTGACCTCCGGAAGTGAGTAGTTTGATTTTGGAACGTAAGG
Organism: Chitinophaga parva; assembly: GCF_003071345.1. NCBI lineage: Bacteria > Pseudomonadati > Bacteroidota > Chitinophagia > Chitinophagales > Chitinophagaceae > Chitinophaga > Chitinophaga parva. The sequence goes on from NZ_QCYK01000002.1 coordinate 148,459, forward strand.
CTGAAAGTGGTTGCCGCTAGTGTTGCATACCATTGAACGGTCCTTACAGACAATCCATTGAAAGCTGCAAATAAGATATTACCTAACAGATCGCTGGCAAATTATTAGCGCGTATGTTAGCTAAAAAAACGCCCGACCGTATTGAAGATTTTGGGTCATGTATGGGATTTTGTACCCCGATCATCGAGAAAAAATTATAGTCAAAGGAAAGTACCCGATTTACTGATAGCATCATAAGGGCATACTTTTTAACACTTACTCTCCCTCGGGATCCACCGCATCCGTCTCCACAACCCTTCCTATCTGTCCATCCTCCAGTCGCACTTTTATCCCCCTTGAATGAAACGCCGCGGAGGTCAGCAGATCTTTCACAATGCCATAGGTACGCTTACCGCTGCGCTGGTCCTTTTTCAAAATGATGGCCACTTCCAGGCCAGGATAGATGTCTTTTCTGTATTGTCCGTTCATGGGTTTAAAATTACATCAGTTTTACCACCTGCCCGCAAGCTTATTTACAAGTAATACCACTCCGATCCCCAGCGTGTAACAAACCATATCGTTCCAGGTAAAGAAGTTTCCCAATACCACATTTGCCAGCCGGGAATGTTCCCATCCTAACCATTTCACCAGATGAAAGTATTGCGAGATCTCCACCAGGTACGCAAATATCAACACGCCCACCGCGAGTGGAAACACCTGCGCCTGCACAAAACTGCATACAAAGCAATAGATCAGGATCACCACCAGAAAATCGCCTACGTATGGCCGCACAAATTCATCGTGCAGGTAACGCGCAATCAGGACTTCAATAATAAAAAGTAAAACAGCGAGCACAAAGTACCGGGTGTTAAAACGAAATTTCATTTGAGATGCAGTATTGATTTCAAAAGATAGATGGAAGCCAGGTTAATTATATTCATTGATGAGGCTTACCACCACCTGTGTAAGGATGTTCTTCTCATCCGGGTCGGCTCTCGCCAATTTCTCCCGCAGGCCTTTACGGCGTCCATCGTGTTGTCACAGGTGGCAATAAAAGCAGGTTGCCTGCAGATGGCCTCAATGGTTAATGTACGGTGATCATATCGGTCTAAGATGTCCGGGGCGTAAGTGTGATCAGTGATCAACCGGAGTAAGCCCTGAGCTTCGTCTCCTGAAAGTGGGCGGCGCGCTATCACACCGCTCCTGATGCGCACTGCCCGCTTGAGGCCGTCCAACTACGCTTGTTGCTCCTGGGAGTGTTTTTCGTTGAGCGAATAACCTTTGACAAGGTGTTCTTTCCATACCTTGTTGGCCCAGATCCGGAATTGGGTGCCTTGCGCTGATTTAACCCGGTACCTACGGAAATAATCATATCCAGGGAATGCTTCTCTGTCTTGCGTTTTACAGATCTGTTCCCTTCCTTTCGAACTGTCAAGGAATACTTGACGGTTGCACTTTGGTCTAATTCTCCCTCACTGTAAATGTTATTGAGGTGCAAACTGATGTTTTGCTTAGTGGGCTATTGTAAAGTAAATGTACCGGCATCATTCTTAATAACACCCAACTCACATGCCCTCACCATGAGGCTTCCATGCGCCCCGTCATTTACAAATAATCCATAAGCATTCCTCATACCTAATCCTACTTTAGCCACTTTCACCCGTTCCAGTAACGTATTTTGCAAACTTCCAATTTTATCACCCGCGTTCCTCGCCCGCACATTAATACCATTTGACAAGCTATTCTCCATCTCCACATCACGGATCACCAGCCCCGAAATATCCCGCTTATCCACGCAGATCTCCAATGCCGCCCGCCAGTTCCACTCATGATCAAACCCGCCACAGGTGCGAAGCTCACAATCCTCCACCAGCGTAGTGCCCGTGAAATTATTATCCGATCCTTTCCGGGAGGTAGGGAAGGTATTGCTGATCAGCACACCGCAGCCGGGCGTAATATCCGTGAAAATACAATTGCGTACTGTGTTGCTATCGCCACCGTAAATGGCCGCACCATTAGCCAGGAAAACCAACTGCCCGGTGCAGTTTTCAATAACATTATGTCCCGGCACATACTCCTGCTTGCGGAAGGGCGCCGGCCATATGGCAAAGCAATCATCGCCACCACCACGGGCTGTGCAATTGCGCATCACGCACCCTCGCATGCCCACACAAAAATTAATACCATCGGCAATGGTATTGCGCAGCCGGCAGCCTTCCACCACCAGCCCTTCCGAGTTTTCTATCCACATGCCTACTTTGGTATGTTCTATCCAGAGCCGGCTGATCGTAGAGCCGGTCCCGTAAGTGCCAAAAATGCCGTCATTGGTTTCACTGTCGTTGCGGTAATTCAGCTTGCCGGTGATGGCAAAGTCTGCCAGGTGGATATTGCTGCCGGTACCTTTAATGCGCACGCGTTTGTTCGCGGAAGCATACGCATTTTCGTCGCCTTCCAGCACACTGTACCACATGCCGGCTCCCTGGATGATAACGCCGGACGGCACCACAATATCGCCGGTGATCTTATAGGTGCCCACCGGCAGCCACACTGTTTTGCCACCGGATGCAGCCGCCGCAATGCACTTGCGCATTGCATCCGTGTAGTCTGTGCCGCCATCGCTGAAATCCGCCAGGGACAAGGCATTAACTGGCATGGCCAGCGCGGGCGCCACCTGCTCCAGGTCTGCCATGTCAATGATGCAACGGGTGATGTCTCCTGCTTTACAATCCAGCGCTATCCGCACTATATCCCCTTTGCGCACCGCCACGTCCCGCAGGCGTAGCTCATCATAAAAGTTTCTCACTTTGCCGGAATCCGGGTCATTGCTGAAGGGATACTTGCCGTACAGGTAACAGTAACGGGAGGTGACATGGCAATCCTTCACCAACTGCCCGTTCCTGTAAATACCAAAGGTAGACTTCAACCCGCCACCCTTTCCGGCATCGGGAAGGCTGTAACGCACCACCAGTGCATTGGCATTGGCCAGCGCGGTAAATTCCACGTATTGCCCTTTTCCCTTCAGCTGTACGCAACGTTGCCCGGAAGATTCCGTTTCTACGCGGTAAGGGCCATATTGTGGCCCCAGTACCTGTCCGCTGGTACGCATGTTTTCGGCCTCGTAAGTGGTCCAGGGAATGGCTGCACCAGGCTTTTGCCGGGCCAGCAACAGCACGGGACATAATAACAATAGCAGCAGGAGTTGTTGGCTTTTCATAACGCTTGGGAAGTATAACATTCCCATTAAGATACAGCGGCAACGGCAAACTTTATAGCATACCCGGCTACAGCCCCTGGAATTTATCCAGAAGGTGTTGGGTGAAAGGGCCTGCTCAAAATAATACACCAGGTTTTTCTGATCAGAGACGGCGCGCCACCAGGTAGTGGAAATGTTGGGATGCTCTGGTGTAGTGATACCATATGGTACAGAGCAGTCATCACCGTATAGGCGTGGTCGTGATACACTACCAGCTTGCTGTTAATGTATTCAAAGATAGCATTGTCGCCGGATGCATCAGAAATGGAAAGATGCAAAGTTCTCCTGCCTGAGTTAATGGCTGGTCCAGTGGTCAAAAGCGGCCTTCGCCGTGGCTGCAATTACCTGCTCCCGCGTGGCCTCATCTGCCCGGGAATCTGTGACCAGCACGGCCAGGAGCACGTGCTGTCCATTGGGCAGGGTAATGATGCCTGTATCGTTGGTAGCGCGGGTAAGGCCATCGTGCGTGCCGGAGGTGCCGGTTTTATGCGCTACAACGGTGCCGGCAGGCAGTTGCCCTTTAATGCGGTGGGCGCCCGGCGTAGAGTTGACCATCAGGTCCATGAGCAGCTGCTGGCTGGAAGGGGAGAGCTTCCTGCCGGTATAGAAGATGTGGAGTAATTGTACCAGGCCCGCCGCGGTAGACCAGTTGCGGTATTGTATCCGTTCATTTTCCGTCTGCACTTTTTCTGTAGTGGCAATGCTGATCTCCTTCACGCCCAGGCTGTGTATGTATTTATCGGCGGCAGCGGTGCCCCCCAATAAATGCAACAGCACATCGCAGGCGCTACCATCACTTTCGGCCACGTTGTAACGCAGCAGTTCCCGCACGGTTACGTCTATGTTGCCATCCGGGTGCGCATCACGCAGGGGGCTGTGGCCCACGCGGATGTAGTCCGCTTTGGTTACGTGGACGGGCTGGTCCAGTTTCAGTTTGCCCTGGTCCACTGTATGCAGCACCGCCATGGCAATCGGGAACTTATACACGCTTTGCATGGGCGCATGCACGTGGGCATTGAGGGAGGCGGTATCGCCGGTTTCCAGTACCTGCGCATATACGGCCACACGGCCCTTCGCCTGGGCTGCAATGTCCTGGAATTGTTGATGGAGGGACGTTTGGGCGGAAACGGGAAGAGTGGCCAACAAGGCGCCAAAGAGCATTTTAAAGTGGTGCATGTCTGGGTTTGTTATTTAGGGGTGGGCTGTTTCCAGGTATTTTTTTGCCAGCGCCTTGCAATCAGCTATGGCACGGGTGGCAGTGGCAGCCACGTTGAGCAGTTGTGTTTTGCGGCGCACGGTCACATCATACTGATCCCACTGGAAGCCCAGCATGCCTTGTGTGTTTTCAGTGCTGTAGCTGAAGACCAGCGGGGCTTTGCGCGCATGTACCTCGTAGTAAACGTAGTGCAGTTGCGCGGCTGCGGGCGTTGCATTGGTTGGATTGGGCGGTTGGTTGTGCACTTCCAGGATCTCAGACACGGGCAGGTCCTTGTTCTTCGTGGTCCATACGATCAGTGTAAGTGTGCCGCTGGCGCTGATTTTCCGGCTGTATTCTTTTGGATCCAGTTTAAACCGGGGTGTCACGGATTGCAGCATCTTCATGGCTTTGGCTTGTGTAAGACCAGGCCAGGCCGGTGTGGCTACCAAGGTGTTGCCACTATGCATGTACACTTTGTCATGCGCCAGTTGCGCGGCATAAGTAGGTTGATCGCCATGCTGCGCGTGTGCCTTTGCCGTAAGCAGAAAGGCCAGGAGGGAAAGTTGGAAAAGGTATCGCATCCGCCATTTGCCGCAAATCTTGTACCGCACTGGGCGGCGGTACAAGATTGAAAGTTATTTTTCTTTAAGGCAGTGGGGGAGCCGGCGGAAAATCTACCGGCACCCGCAACAGGCGGTATGCATAATTGGTAAAGCTCATTACACTCACCAATCCCAGTAGGTCTACCAGCGCTGCCGGGCTGTAGCCCGTTGCTGTAAAGGCTTCCAGTAGTTCGTCTGCCACGCTGCCCCGGTTGTCAATAATGGACTTGATCACTTTATAGAGCACCGGCCAGTGTCCATTTTCGTACAGGCCTGCACGTAGTTGAACGGTTTCTTCCAGCTTCCATCCCATTTTTATGGCAGACTGGGTGTGCGATGCCAGGCAGTATTCACAGCCGTTCAGTTCAGACACGATGAGGTACACCGCCTCGCGCTCCTTGCCGTGAAATGAGCCCCTGGCCTGGGCTTGCACAAATGCCAGGTAAGCATCCAGCTCATTGCCGGAGTAACCAATGGCGGCATAGAGATTGGGCATGCGCCCTATCAGTTTTGTGTATTGGTCAAAGTGCGCCTGTGCTTTTTCATTGACCTGCTCACGGGTGGGAACGGGAAATGCTTTCATCGCTGTGTTGGGTTTTGTAAAGTGAATGTAACATATTTACCACTTACACATTGATCACGATCTTGCCCCGCTTCACCCCTCTTTCCAATGCCAGGTGGGCTTCCCGCATCTGGTCAAAAGTAAATACTTCTGACACGTTGGATTTCAGTTTGCCTTCGGCCAATAATGCTGCGATGGCCTGCATATCCTTACCGCTGGATGCCACCAGGTGAAATGCACCATGGATGCCCAGTGCCCGGGCTTTTTCTACCACGTCCGCATTAAGCCCGGAGGGAATGCTGATGATGGTCCCGCCTTTTTTGATCACCTTTAATGAACGGTCAATATTCTCCCCGCCAATGGCATCCAGCACAAAATCCACCTCACTTACCACGTCTTCAAAACGGTGCGCCTTATAGTCGATCACCTCATCCGCACCCAGCGCTTTCACAAAGTCCGCGTTTTGCGCGGAGGCAGTACCTATTACGTAGGCGCCGGCCAGCCTGGCCAGTTGCACCGCATAGTGGCCTACACCGCCGGCCGCAGCATGGATCAGTACCCGCTGGCCGGGAACAATGTTGTATTCATGATACAGGAATTGGTAAGCAGTGAGCGCAGCCAGGGTCGCGGCTGCGGCATCTTCATACGGGATGTTGTCCGGCTTCAGGGCCAGGTGGGCGGCAGGTGCAGCTACATAGGCTGCGTAAGCCTGCCCATGACCGGGAAAGTTCACCATACCAAACACTGCATCGCCCGGTTTAATATCTTTTACATCCGGGCTCACGGCTGCCACCTCACCGGAAATATCCCAACCCAGGATGAGAGGCTTAAAGTCTTTAAAACGGCCGTATAAACCCTTGCCTGCGCGGGATTTTACGTCTACAGGGTTAATGCTCAGGGATTTGGTTTTTATCAATACTTCCCCCGGCTGCAGGGCCGGGATGGGAAGGTCTGTGTATTGAAGATTTTCTACACCGCCAGGTTGTTCCAGGGTAATTGCTTTCATGATGGTTGCCTTTTATGGTGTAAAATTGTACAGATATTCAAAGAAAGAGCTGAACTATATTGCCAAAAACAGGTATTTTTTGGTCAATTTTACCGGCTTAAATAAAGGCATATGCAAAAGGAAAATCTGTACCAGCCCTATGAAATAGAAGTAAAAACCCTGGAAGAAGGCCCCGCACCGGGCCACGTGCACAGCTTCTTTGAGCTGGTGTATGTGCTGGAAGGCACGGGCATCCAGTGTATCAACAACCATGAGTTTTCCTATTTTCCTAACCATATGTTCCTCATTACCCCGGAAGATTGCCACGCGTTTAAAGTGCAAACGGCCACGCGCTTTTTCTTCATGCGGTTTAATGATGCCTACATTGCTTCCGGCAGCCTGAAGGCAGACCGCCAGCGCCACCGTGCTTTCAACCAGCGCCTGGAGTTTATCCTGCAGAGTGCCAACCACCAGCCAGGCTGCATTCTGTGGAAACAGGATGATAAGCTGCTGATGAGGCCCTTGCTGGAGGCCATGGCACGGGAACTGTCAAACCGGGAGCTTTATAGCCAGGAGATCATTGAGCAGTTTGTAAACACGGTACTCTGGATCGTGGTGCGCAACATAGCCCGCACCCTGCCCCAGAAAGTGGACGCCGTTTCAGCGGAAAAAACACAGGACATCCTGCAGTATATCCATACAAATATCTATGAGCCGGAAATGCTGCGCGCACCTGTGATAGCAGGGCATTTCGGCATTTCTGTAAATTACCTGGGCAAGTATTTTAAGAAGCATACAGCAGAAACCCTGCAGCAATACATCACCACCTACAAACTGAAGCTGGTGGAAAAGCGCCTGTTGCACAGTGATATGCGCATCAATGAAATTGCCATGGAACTTAATTTTGCAGATGAAAGTCACCTGAACCGCATTTTCAAAAAGTACCAGGGTATGAGCCCCACCGCTTACCGGAAGTCCAGGCGGCGCGTGGCGGTTTAATGCGTCACAACGCACAGCCTGGTTTTAACAAAACCTTTAAATTAGGCTTACTATCTTTCCGTAAACAACGCTATCCCTTTATGACCCAAAAGCCTTCAAATGCATTTGTAGCGGCATCCTGGATTGCCCTGCTACTTGGAATTTCAGGTTTTATTGTTGGCCTCTGGAACGCCACCGGCATGCAACTCAATGAGAAAGGTTATTATTTCACGGTGTTAATGTATGGCCTCTTTGCAGCAGTGTCTGTGCAGAAATGTGTGCGCGACCGCCTGGAAGGCATTCCTGTAACCGACATTTATTATGGGCTGAGCTGGTTCTCTATCCTGCTTACCATTGTGCTCCTCACCGTGGGGCTGTGGAATGCTACACTGTTGCCCAGTGAAAAAGGCTTCTATGCTTTTGCATTCCTGCTTAGTGTGTTTGGCGCTATTACGGTGCAGAAGAACACCCGCGATGCCCAGGCCGCTAAAAAGCCCGAACAGCAACGCATTCCGATAGAGGTGGACGCCTGATCAAAGTAGTTTTGGATTACCGTAAAGTCTCATGCAACCGCCATTCGCATGGGACTTTTTTATGGCCGTACGGGAATATCTGCCTTCTTCAATTGCATATTTTCCCGAAGGTTCCCGGATACCCCCAGGCAATATTCACATGCGTGCAGGGGCGCAGTTTCGTTCAGGTAGGCGAGGGCCTTTGTTTTGAATTGCGGATCATCCACGGCAATGCCATCTGCTTCCGTATAATTAACCGTAGCTGGAATGCCTTTAATGGCAAGGGTTTCATTCATGTAAGCCGCACGTGTACATTTATAGAAATAGCCATTGCGGGTAATGAGGCAGCGGTGCCGCATCCAGCAATCATCGTAAATGTGCTGTATGCGCGCAGGGTCTGTGATCTTCTCTTCCACGAAGATCTCGTTGAATTGCTCCACGTATTTAATGTTCAGCACCACTTCGTACGTTTTTGCTTTTGCTTTCACTTCTTCCAGGATATGTGGTTTCATGGGCGCGCTGATGTAGTGGGAGATGGTAAGCTGGCCCACGTTTTCCCAGAACAGGTCCGTCATGCGGTGCAGCAGCAGCCCGTTAGTGATCACCCGCACCGCACAGCCCAGGTTTGCCTGCCGGATGGTTTGCAGGATCTTGTCCAGCTCCGGGTGCAAGGTAGGTTCACCGCCGGCGATCTTGAATACATCCGGCAGGAGGTTTTCCTTTACAAAATCACAGCTTGCCCGTACATCTGCCAGGCTCATAAAATGTTTGGCATTGAAAGGAGAGATATTGCAACAATCGCGGCAGCGCAGGTTACAGTGCTCCGCCACGTGGATCTCAAATGATTCCGTTTTGATGCGATCCCCTTTCATAAAATACTTGGGTAGTGTACCTTGTTCCGTTTCGCCTTTCTTTACAAATACGGCTTCCAGCTCCACCAGCAGTTCTTCCCGGCAAATGTCTGCCTGCTGGAATGCAAGCTGGCAGCCTGGTGCCAGCACCTTGGGCAGGTAACGTTCCAGGAAGGGCCGGTCTGCCGCATGCTTGTAATACACGCGCATCAGCACAATGTCTTCCAGTGCAAAACCATAATGGATGTTGTATTGCTTGAGGTTAAACTGCCCTGCCAGGATACGCAGGTTCAGGATGGAGCGGGCCAGTTGTTCGTAGATGTCGCCCGGGTGTACGGAGTGCTCTCCTACAATGCTGGCTGTGCCGGAAGAGAGCAGCAGGCGTTGCCCTTTGTTTTGAAAGATAGCGCCCCGGCTGAAGTACGGGGGCAGTTTGCCGTATTGCTCGGAATATTGGTAGGCCGGTACCTGGTCTTTATTTTCAATGAATGCCAGGGGCGTTTGCACTGCCATGAATTCTACCTGCAAGGTATTGCCATCAGTCCCCACTGCGCTGGCAGCTGGTGCTGGATGCTCCCGCCATGCCGTCCCGTAAAAATTTTCAAATGCCTGGTAACGGCCCGCGTTAAATGCCTGGTACACCCGCGTAATATCCGGCACATAGTTCCAGCAACGGAGCAACGTATACCCGGGGAACAACTGCAAAGTATGCAGCAGCTCACGGTAAGCCTCGTATGCTGCGTGGGAAATGCCCTGCTCCAATGAAAGCTCCAGGCGCCCAAATACCCCGTTAGATGCACGCTGCAGGCGTATGTTGCCGTAAGTTTCTGCTACCGCATGCTCATCCTGTTCCGCAAACCATGCGTCTACCAGCGTACCGTTGATGACGGTTTGCTTCAAAAGGGTGGCATTATCCTGCTGTGCAATTTGGGTTGCATTTGTTACAAAGCGCATGGTTCATCGGTTTAAGGTCCAATAGATTTCCGTATAATCGTTAACGTTAGTCCGCAGGGTATTTTCAATATCCTGTTCCGCAGGGCCAAATAAAACAGGCCATTCCGTAGCATAATAACGGATGGCGTTTATCTTTTGCTGGAGGTAGGTCGTGGCTACGCATACCCGGCGGCGGTTAAAGGTATGGTGTGAGATTTTCCAGGTCAGTGCTCCGGCGGCGGCCAGCGATAATTTGCTGACCTGTGCGGCGTGCTGTGTTTCACTCGCCTGGAGGTCTGCATCGTCCTCCATGTAATTTTTTAGAAAGGCCAGTGAAAGATCCTGCAGGCGGGTAGGGTGCATGTCCATTTTCAGTGCATATTCCATGCTGGCTCCATGTTGCTGCCAGCGCATGGCTGCCCAGCCAGGCACCAGGGCATAAGGCAGGTCCTGGTAATAATTTACAGGTATACTGTCCGCCCAGCAACGTTTTGACGCCTCAAAAACTACCAGGTGATCTACATGACCGCCTGCTGCCAGTGGAAAATAAAGTGCATCCGCCTGTACCTCCTGTGCCAATGCATGCATGCGCAAACCAACGGCAGCGGCGGTTTCCAGGCTATCCGGCGGCAGCGTTTCATGTAGCAGCAGGGTGCTGAAATTATGGTAATGCGCGTTGCGGAAGGGAGCGTCTGTAAAGCCAAGATGCACCGGTACGGCATTCAGTGCACGCACCGCATTTTCATCATCTGCACGGCGGCGGGCGTACTGCGTGCTATGGGCTTCATTTCCCTCGCTGAATACGGTGGCTATTACTACATGGTGGCCAAGTTCTGTCCACACCGCTATCTGCGCGCCACAACTTAGCACGGCATCATCCAGGTGGGGAGAGAAAACGAGGTAAGTACTCATGCCGGTATTGCTTGATGAATAATGTTTACAATTTCTGCCGCAGCGCCCGCGGGGCCTGGCTTTGCACGGAAGGATGCCGCAACCTGCTGCGCCTGTACGCGCTCCGGTGCATCACCCGCCAGTAAAGGCATCAGCATTGCCTTAAAGCGTGCTGGGGATGGATGCGGAGTGTCCAGCACAATGCCGGCTCCGGCCCTCGTTACAAACTGCGCCTGCAGGAACTGGTCATTGCACACAGGCAGCAGGGCCAATGGCACGCCGTGGGTAAGCGCCTCCATCACGGAGTTTGCACCCCCGTGGGAGATCATCAGGTCTATGTGGGGCAGCAACTGCAGCTGGGGCGCATATCCCACGGCTATCACATTTTCCGGCAGTGTGGCCGCAAACGGTGTGTGCAGCAATTCATTGATGGCAAAGATCAGCTGCACATTTTCATCCTTCAATGCCAGGGCTACAGTCTCAAACAGGTGGGGATGATGGTAGACCTGGCTGCCCATGGACATATACACTTTCCGTTTACTTGTGTCCAGCAGGTGAAAGGGAAACTCCGTTTCATCGCCCCGGGCCTGCAACGGGAGGCTATGCCCTGCATAGTAAGAAAAATCATTGCCGCAAATCTCCCGTGGCATATAGGTTTCTGTGCAGAAAACGATGTTAAGCCAGGGTGAAATAGCATCGCTTACTTTGAAGCGGGGCTGCAATCCCCGTGCTTCAAATAGGGCATTGCGCAGCGGCGCAAATGCGTGCAGCGTGTGCGTAAGTTCACATTGCCATGCGGCTGGTGTGACAGGGTTTAAAGAGGACGAAATGCCCACCCATGGGAGGTTGTGTGCATGCGCTACCAGCGCCCCGGCGTATACCATCGGATCTGTAACAATAAGGTCCGGGGCAAATTCCTGCACTACTTTCTCCAGTAGCTGCACCTGGTGGGGCACAGCGTTTATCAATAGCGTTTTTATCCACTGGCGCAGCCAGGATTTATCCGCTAGTTTTTGTACAAAGTCGGCTCCTTTGGTGATGAACTGCGGATCTATATTCACCGGCTCCGGGTCAAAGAATACAGGGCCTTCCAGGCCTGCTTTGCGCAGCTGGGGCGTAAGGTCCACCTGGGAGAAAAAGCCCAGGTGATAACCCATTTGCTGCAGGTGCTGGGCTACCCCGATCATGGGATTGATATGCCCTTTTTCCGGGATGGTGACAATGAGTATTTTCTTATTGCACATAGTGACTGGCCCATTGAATTAAAGAGATCATGTTAAAAAGCAGCAGGCGGTCTGCTTCCGGTATGGTCGGTTGCCTGCTCAGTGTTTCCAGGGCTTTGCGGTCCAGGTAAGTATCAATGAAATCATGCTTTCCCGCCAGGAGCTGCTGCAGGATGGCCTGGTAAGCCGCGCCCAGCCTGGGATCGCGGGGCAGGGATGATTTTTTGCGCAGGGCCAGCGTGGCCGGCATATGGCGCAGGGCCACCTGGCGCAGCATGTACTTTTCCACGCCCATTTTAAAGCCCAGTGCAGGCCCTACCTGTGATACCGCGTACAGCATGTTCCGGTTGGCAAACGGTACGCGCGCCTCCAGCCCAAAGTGCATGGTATGGATATCCCCGTTGTGTAGCAGGCGGGCCAGCCAGCGCCGGTTTACCAGCACGCTCATGGCCAGGATGTTTTCAGTTTCGCAGCGGCCAAACTGTACCCCGGCCTTGCACACCAGCTGCCGGTATTCTGCATCCAGTTGTTGCAGCGGGTCCAGTTCCCGCCGCAGCTTAGGCGAGAGCATGGTGGCCCGTTTCTCTGCACCAAATAAATTCATCAATCCCAGGGGGCTGTGATTTACCTGGTTATTCAGTAAAAAGTAATAGCCGTAGTTGGTTTCATCCGCTGCATCGCCCACCAGCACCGCCTTCACGTGGCGGCTGGCTGCGCGCGAGAGATGGTGTTGTGAAAATTCCTGCTCCCATACGGGTATGCGCTCATTGATCCGGGCCAGTTCCCGCAGGCTGTTTTCCAGTGAAGGATGTTGAATGGTCACCTGGTGAAAACCGGCCTTGACCTGCCTGGCCACCTGTTTGGCAAAAGGCAGGTCGTCAGAATTTACAATGGTGCCGGGATCAAAGTTGATCTGGTCGTGGTTTTCAAAAGCCACGGTAAATGCCTCAATAGCCTGTGTGCTATGCTGTGCTGCCAAAGTGGCCAGCAGCGAGGAATCCAGCCCGCCACTCAGGAAAGCGCCTACCGGCACATCTGCCCGGATGGACAGGCGTACGCTTTGTTGCAGGGCATCGTCTATCTCGCTGATCAGCGTATATTCATCCCTGTTAGAGGTCTGCCAGTTAAACTGGTACCAGGTCTTGAGCCGCAGCCCATCCTGCCCAAAACGCAGCAGGGTGCCCGGTTCCAGGTAACGGATGTCCTGGAAAATGGTGTTAACCCCGTTGCCACTCAGGGAAGGCGCGATAACAAATTCCGCCAGGCGACTGGTATCCGGCAGGGGCGCCTGGTCCAGCACGCGGAGCAGCGCTTTTACTTCCGATGCGAAATAGAAAGTATCCTGCCGCACCAGGTAGGCCAAGGGCTTCACACCCAAGGGATCGCGGGCGGCAAATGCCTGTTGGTTTTGCTGGTCCCAGATCAGGAAGGAGAACATGCCGTTAAAGCGATCCAGGCAGGCCTCTCCCCATACCATGTAGGCGGCCAGCACCACTTCCGTGTCGCAGCGGGTGTGAAAGTCGTAGTGGGGCCGCAGCACTTCCCGCAGGGTGGCGTGGTTGTAGATCTCGCCGTTGTACACAATGTGATAGCGTCCACTTGGATCAGTAAAAGGTTGCGCACCGCCGGCTGCATCCAGCAGGGACAGGCGCTGGTGGCACAGGGCATGTTGCCCCAGCACCAGTGTTCTTTCATCATCCGGCCCGCGGTGGCGCTGGGCCTTGCTGATGGTTTCAATTTTTTTCCGCAACACCGGGCCGGTGTCTGCAGAAAACAGGATGCCTCCAATTCCGCACATACGTTTAACGGTTTTCCTTTTCCAGTAATTGTTTCAGCCGGGTGGCCAGGTTGGTGTATGTAAGGTACCGGTGCACGCTTTCCGGCACCAGGTGGTCATAGGGTTGGTCTTGCACCATGCAGGCGCGCACCCGGGTGCCGCTCACCTCCATGGATGTGTTCAGGTTTTTTACAGGGTAACCGGCTGTGTGTGCATACGTAATGGTACTGGTGTTGATGGTGTAGACGATATGGAAAGCCGGCAATACATATTCCAGCTCATAAAAATTCTCCAAAGAAAAACCGCTGTAGGGCAGGGCTGCAAGGTAGTGGCGCCCCGGCCAGCACTGATCCAGGTAAGGCTTTATCATCTCCAGCCGTTCACCTGCCGTGGCAAAGTCTTTTGCTGTGTGCGACTGATTAGCCACGCCCACTATGACGATGGCCTCGTCTACTTCTGCTTTCATCTGCTCCAGGTAAGCCGCGTGCCCGTTGTGGAAGGGTTGTGCCCGGGTAATGAAAATGCCGCGCTTCACCGGGGCCAATGCCGGCATGATCACCGGGGCGCCGCCAGATGGTATAACGGTAACGGGCACACGTAATGTAAGTTCCATCGCCTCCCTTTCTGCCGCATTACTGGTAAAAGCATGGACAAAGGCAGGACAAAGTATACGCCAGCGCAACCAGTGGTAATGATCCGGAAGCCCCTTGCCGGGAATGGGCAGCAGGCAGAATGGCTTTTGCAAATGCTGCCCCAGCGTGGCTTGTAATGCCGGCATCAGTTGCGAGCAAAGCATGGGGGAATGCCCTTCCAGCAGGCCTTCCGGCCGGCTGATCACAAAGATAAGCTCATCATATTCCTGTTCCAGCCGCAGTATTTCCTGCAGTTGCGCATCTGTAAAATGGCGCCAGTCCAGGGCAAGCAAGGCTCTCATACACATGGCATTTAAGTGTGAAGCTCACCATTCATAATAGTGCAGCACTTCATCAAAGCAGGGCATAAACCCAATGTTATCATCCAATACCCACACCTGATCAAACGCATTGTGGAGGTATACCAATGCCTGGTCCAGGCAAAAGAATGGCTTCCACAAAGCTTCATACAGGTCAAAGAAGCCACTGTGCAGGCGGGTTTCCGCCTGGCGGTAGTGGGCAATGGCGCTACGCAGGCGGTTGGCGTCGTAGCGGAATGTACCATCTTCGGGCCCTTCCTTACACACCCGGAATGCGGAGAAGATCACGTCTTTCTCACAGGCATCCCATTTCACCATTTCAAAATCCAGGAAGGCCGTCAGCACTTCTTTGTCAAACAAAACATTTTCCAGTTGTATATCTCCATGGATCCACTGGTAGCGGGCAGCATCCCAGGGGAATTGCAGTGCCACGGCCTGCTGCAGCTTGTAGGCAGCCTCGCAGAAACGCTCCCAATGCTTCAGTACATAACGCCCGGCTTTGGTTTGTTCCAGCACTGCGGGCGGTTGGGCAGGCATGCGGTACCACTGGTACACGCCCTGGTGGGTATCATGCACAGAAAGGATATCATACATGGCCTGGTGGAGGCCCGCCAGTTCTTTAAAAAGCAAGGCTAGCTGTTCACTGCTGCAGTGTTGCCACCACTTGCAGGGAATGTTGCCCGGTTGCAGGTAAAAAACATGCACAAACCGGTGCTGCCATTGCAACGGAGGGCCGGGGTGCTTTACCAGCCGGGGCGCATGCCGGTAACCCTGCGCTTCCAGTGATTGCAGCACATGCTCTTCCGCGCGCACACTATCTGCCCGCCGGTTGTGCCGGGCCAGCCTGGCCACGTATGCACCGTTCGCAGCCTGTACCAGGGCATTCCGGTTAGAATAGCCTCCCAGGGCGGTTACAGACAGTGGCCGTATGCCAAAATGTGCGGGTAGCAATTCCGTATATGCGAATACGTTATCCATTATCTTTTCAGATGGGCGTTGATCCTTTCCTGTACACTTTCAAACTTTTCATCGCGCAGCAGGATGCCGTTTTCAAACACGGTTTCCAGCTCATTAGCGTAAGGGCTGGATTCTGTTTCAGGGATGGTCCGGTAACCCTCCGGTGTAAGGACCAATTGCTGGCGGCCGGATTTAGAGGTCTTGAAGGATTGCACCATCTTTCCCGCGTCATTCATTTCCACCGGGTGCTTCTGCACATTCACAGGTTGCCCATTGATCTCTGCGTAAGAGCACTTGATGGCAAACTGCTGGGAGTCGCGGTCCAGGCGCTGCAGCAGGGCGCCGCCCATGCCCAGTACCAGGTTCTCCGCAGAGATGCCCGCATCTTTCAATGCTTTATAAATGCTGCGGATGCTGTCTATATTAATGCCATCGCCCTGGATCACGCGCACCTGCGGCGGTAGTACTTTGTAGCCTTTTTCATTGATGGTGCAGCCAAATTTTTCCATGAGGATGCCAAACAAATGCAGCAGGGTTTGCACCGGGTCTCCGCTGTCGGGCCGTATCACCAGGGTGCCCTGGCGCTGCAGGATGTCTTCCTTCATTGCACCGCCCCAGTATTCCGCGGCAGCGCGGAAAATATCATAGGAGTCAGACACCACGGATATAATGCCGGTGGGATAGGCCTTCAGGATATTCTGCATCACTTCCAGCTCACCTTCTTCGCCCAGCAGCGTCATGATGGAGTGCTCCGTAGCGGGCACGGAAGCCGCCATCACGGAACTTGCGCCATAAAATTTTTGCGCATACACGGCTGCTATCACGGTATCACTGCCTTTAAAGTTCAGCAGGTGGGACATACCGCCTATGCCGGCACTCTCCCCGGAGCTGGTGCCCCGGAAGCCAAAGTCGTTGAGTACAAACGGTGTTCCGCCCAAAGCCGTTGCACTGGCGGTTTCCGCGTAGTAATTCTCCACGATCTGGCGGATGTGGAAGGAGAGGGTGGCCACGGAACTGGGATACCAGGTCTGCATCAGGATGGTTTCCAGGAAGTTGGTCAGCCAGTAGCATTCGGGATCTGTGTTCTCAATGGTCATGAGCACATTGCGTACGGGAATAATGCTGCCTTCCTTTACCGCTTTAATGCACACCGGCAGGTAGCCTCCATGCTTTTCCAGGATGTAATCAAACTTGCGGCGGTCAAACACGTCATTGCGCCCAAAGACGCCATTGAGCAGGGCTTCTGCCTGGTCTATAGCCTCTTTGTTGACCACCGCACCGGTGAAGTATTTTTTGATGATGTATTGCAATCCGAAGAAAGCGGTCTCGCCAAACAGGCCACCACGGCTTTCCAGGTAAGAATATATTTTATTTGTGCCGGGATAGTACAGTTTGTGATGGGAGTATTTGTAAGCATCCGCCATCAGGATGATGTTATCGGTGTACATGGTTTACGCGTTTAAATGTGCGAGGATCTTATTAATAAAGGGGAGGTGGGCGGCATTGATAATTTCTTTTTCCAGCATAATGGGCAGGGCACTGGTATCGAACCATTGCAGGGCTTCGAGATCATCGTTTGCTTGTGGTGTACCACTCAGCAACGTAGCGGTAAAGAGCAGGCTGAGTATTTTGTCTGTTTCACCGCGGTAGCGCCAGTCATCTATTTTCACAGAGCCAAGGTACTGCATGGGCGTGGTTTCCAGGGCACCGCATTCTTCCTGCAGCTCCCGTGCGGCGGCGGCTTCATAGCTCTCATCCGTGGGGTCGGCAAAGCCGCCGGGCAGCCGCCAGGTAGCTTCATTTGGTTTCTTGCCGAGGAGCAATTGCGTATGGCCGGCATTGAGCAGTGCTATATCCACGGTAGGATACACAATATCGTAGCGGTTATAAATAGCATAGTTGATGCCCAGGCGGAAGTCGCGCGTGGTGAGTGGCTGGTCACTATGGGTTTCCCGCACGCTGGTGGCGCTGAACTCGCCAAAAGCAGGCAGGGTAGCTGTTGCCAGCTTGCCGCTGTAGGCTTTTGCAAAACTGTCGCGGCTACCGTACAAAATGAATTTTTCGCCAGGAAAGGTATTGGTCAGCAAAGCATCCAGCTGTTCAGACCATACCTTATCATCGGTATAGTCACGCAGGGGCAGCACCGGTATGGCGGGGTAGTCTGCCTTGATCATGGCTTCGCGGGTATAAAAATCAAAAGGATTATGCTTGCTGGACCTTACCGGGGCCGTGCCCAGTACCAGCACCGTGCGGTGGTGCAGCCCCGTTACATGGCGGATAAGATGATGGTGCCCTTCGTGCAGATAAGGCGTCTGGAACCTGGCGATGATAACTCCTGTGCTTTTCATTTTGTGTTATTTCTACACAAATATAATCACATATTTCCGGCATTGCCAAATAATATGTGTTAATTTTACGCATTTATTTTCAACAATGACAAATCAGATCTCGAACAGGATGCCTTCCTTCTGCAACTGGGTATAGCGCTGCTTATTGAAGGAGAACATTTTGCCCGGCCGGCCGGCGCCTTCGTTCTTTGCATACTCGTCCAGCTCGTCCAGTATTTCCAGGGAAAGTATTTTCTTCTTAAAGTTGCGCCGGTCTATGTCCCGTCCCAGCAGCGCGGCATACAGGCTTTCCAGGTCGGAGAAGGGGAATTTTTTATCCAGCAGTTCAAAGCCAATGGGCTCATAACGCAGCTTGGCCTGCACCCGCTGGATGGCTTTTTCCAGGATGTTCTTATGATCAAAAGCCAGCGCCGGCAGTTCGTTGATATTGAACCACTGCGCTACACTGGCATCGGTATCCGCTTTCAGCGCCATAAACCGGGAGGTCTTTACCAGCGCAAAATAAGCTACGGAGATAATACGCTGGCGCGGGTCGCGCTCCGGGGCACCAAAGGTGTAAAGCTGTTCCAGGTATTTCACCTCTATGCCGGTTTCTTCCCGCAGCTCCCGTTTCACCGCCGTTTCCAGCGATTCATCTTCCCCTACAAACCCGCCGGGGATGGCCCATTCATCTTTAAAAGGAGGATATTTCCTGCGGATCAGCAGTACAGACACGCCCTCACTCTTCGCGTAGCCAAATACCACCGCATCTACGGCAACACTGATGCCTGGAGTCTTTTTAACCATATGCTTTTTAAGGGTGAACGGCCGTAATAATACAATATTTACCGCACATCATCCCTTTACCTAAGATATATTGAATTTTGATTTTTCTTAATGTGTTTAGAAGGCGGTTTCCCCGGGGATAGCCATGTTGCTTTTGTGTGGAAAAACCGTACCTTTGTACTGTAATTAAATAAATTACAGAAAAGGAGTTCTTTTATAATGAACACACTCAATGATTTTAACCGGTTTACCAACAGCCTGCCCGAACAGGGGCCGCTGATGCCGGTACTCTTCATGGGCCACGGCTCGCCCATGAACGGGATAGAGACTAATGAATTTACCCGCGAATGGGCCCGCATCGCTAAAGAGATGCCCACGCCCAGCGCGGTACTGGTAGTGTCTGCCCACTGGCTGAGCCGGGGCACCCGCATTACGGCCATGGACCTTCCGCCTACTATCCACGATTTTGGCGGCTTCCCACCGGAGCTGTTTGCCGTGCAGTACCCCGCACCCGGCAGCCCCGACCTGGCCAAAGAAACGGCAAAGATCATCCGGTCGGTACACGTGGAGGAAGACCACGACTGGGGCCTGGACCATGGCGCCTGGACGGTGGTGCGCCAGATGTACCCGGACGCGAAGATCCCTGTGCTGCAACTCAGCATTGACTATACCAAACCACCCCAATACCATTATGAACTGGCCCGGGAGCTGATGGCATTGCGCCGCAAAGGTGTGTTGATCATGGGCAGTGGTAACATGGTGCACAACCTGCGCATGGTAGCATGGGAGATGATCAATGGAGGCGGCTATGACTGGGCACTGGAGATCAATGATCAGTTCAAACACCTCATCCAGACCGGTGACCACCAGTCGCTGATCCGGTACGACCAGCTGGGCCGTGCCGCACAACTGGCCATTCCTACACCAGAGCATTACCTGCCCCTGCTTTATACGCTGGGCCTGCAGCAATCCGGTGAGGAAATAAGTCTCTTCAATGACAAGGCCGTGGGAGGCTCCCTCACCATGACCTCCGTGAAAATAGGATAGTACACGCTTGCCAATAAATAAGAAAAGGCTGTCGCACATAAAAGCGGACGGCCTTTTTTAGTGCCGGTATGGAACTACCACGATCGTCCCATCGGACGATCGCTGAGTATACGCCGGTTATCTATAGGCGATAGGACCGCGTTATTTCACCCACTTCACCTTCTCGGTGAGGGGCTTGATGCGGCGCCCTGCGGGCAATTCCTCCCCCGGATAGCCCAGGTAGAGAAGGCCCAGCACCTTGTCCGCCTCCCCTAGCTCCAGGTATTGGTGCAGGGCAGGGGAGTAGGTCATACCGCCTGTGCTCCAGAAGCTGGCCAGGTCGTAAGCGGTGGCAGCCAGCAGCAGGTTTTGCACGGCGCAGGCCACGGCTTCCACTTCTTCAATTTCCGGGATCTTCGGGTTATCCCCCCGCTTCATGCAGGCTACAATCACGTGAGATGCCTTCTCACCATGCTGTAACAGTTTATCATAGTTGCCCTGCAAGAATTTTTCCGGTGGTGTGTTAGCCTTGTAGAGCGCTGCGTGTTGGGCACAGAATTCTTTTACTTTGTCACCACTGTATACAACAAAGTACCAGGGCTCCGTATAGCCATGGGTGGGCGCCCAGTCGGCCAGTTCCAGCAGGTGCTGTACGGTGTGGTCTGCTATTTTGCGGCCGCTCATGTTGGCCGGCTTTACGCTGCGCCGTTGCGTAATGAGTAGCTCCAGGGTAGTTGATTTTTCCATGCGTTGTTTTTATGGTAGTTTTTCCAGCAGTGCTTCCGGTATGCGCACTACTTTGCGGGTGCTGTAATCAAAACAGAGAATGCCGGTTTTGGCGGTAGCAATGATGAAGGTCTTGCCATTGCGGGTGGTGCTGAGGCGGTACACGATGTCAAAGCTCATGGCGGTAACATCTGCTGCGCCTACTTCCACGGTGAATACATCCCCGTGAAAACCCTCCGCCTGGTACATAATGGCTACATCAGCCATGATGATGCCGGTACCAAAAACATCCAGCTCTCCTTTGCAGCCCAGGTGTTGCAGGAATTGCACCCTCACCTCGTGCAGCATGGAGAGTATGGCATCATTGCCCACATGACCGCCGTAATTCACATCTGTAATGCGTACAGGAATGCTGGTATGAAATAAAACCTTTTCGGGAAAGGTAAGTTTGATCCTTGCCATAAATGTTGTGTAGACGAATGTTTGCGTATCATATTTTACGCATTGGCCTGCAGCCAGTCAATTAATTTTTTAGTAGCCTTTGCACGGTGGCTGTACTGGTTCTTTTCCGCCATGGCCATGGTGGCAAAAGAACGGTCTGCGCCTGCCGGCTGGAAAATAGGGTCATAGCCAAAGCCTTCCCCACCCTGGGCTTCAGGGAGGATGGTGCCCGGGCATACGCCTTCAAACTGGTATTCTTTTCCTTTCCAGACGAGGGAGATCACCGTGCGGAATTGTGCCTGCCGGTTGGCTTGCCCCTGCATTTCCTGCAGCACCTTTTGAATATTGTCTGCTGAAGATTTCTGCTCACCGGCATAACGGGCAGAGAACACGCCGGGGGCACCATTCAGCGCCTTCACTTCCAGGCCGGTATCTTCCCCAAAACAATCCTGTCCTGTCATGTTGAAAATAGTACGGGATTTTTCGGAGGCGTTTTCCTCCAGGGTATGGTGGGGCTCGGGAATGTCAATATCAATGCCTGCTTCTTCCAGGGTTATGATGTTAAAGGCATCGCCCAGCATGGCGCGGATCTCTTTTACCTTATTTTTATTGTTGGTAGCAAATACTAATGTGTGCATGCGGTGATTTTAAATGCCGAGCAATTGTTTCAAACTATTCCAGAGGCGGCCTTTCATTACTTTATCTTCCGCGATCACGGCCAGGTCGTGGCTGTACAGCAGGCTGGTGTGGCCGGCCTGGCTCACCTGGTAGCGTTCCACGCCCTGTAGCGCCAGCGTGGCCGGGTCTACGCCAAAAAAGATACAATACTGCATAGGCACGGCCTGCTGCAGCGCCGTGAACGTTGCTCCCGGATAGGCGTGGAGGTTCACCAGCGCCACGTCCTGCATGCCCAGCTTACAGGCATTTAGTATATTTGTGAGGAGATGGAAGAGCGCATCATTCAGGTACACTTCGTTTGCATTGCTGATCAGGAGCACAATTTTTTTCTGGTTGTCACCTAGAAATTTAACAGGCGGCAGGGCAGCAGCGGGCGCCTCCGTTACCTTTGGCGTTGCGGGCGCTGTGGCTCCAATAGCCGGTGCAGCGGGCTTTTCGCCCGGGATGATTGCCTGGTGCTGGTAGATCCTGGCCAGGAAATACGGATCAAATTGTAGATGCTCTAAAGACATGCCCGGTGGTTTTATGGAAAAAAGCTGTTTATTTGCAAATCCGGTTCCACTAGAAGTTTATATAAAAAACTGCTCGACAATTTTAAAATATAAAAATACTGGCCGGTTAAATGCCCGGTTATTGAATATTTTCAATTTGCGGTTTACAGGCGAAAGTGTAAAAATATTGAGATAAAACTGATTAACCATGATGGTAGATACTCCAATGGCAAAATCCACCGCAATGCAGGAGGCCAACGAAAAGATCAAAGTGACCCGCACCACCGCCAGCCGGCTTGCAGAGGTTGATTTTGAACACCTTGTTTTCGGGAAAAAATATGCTGACCACATGCTGGTAGCAGATTTTGACGGCAAGGAATGGAAAAATGCGGAGATCCTGCCTTTCGGCAATTTTTCCGTAAGCCCGTCCAATGCCGCATGGCATTACGGCCAGGCTATTTTTGAAGGCATCAAGGCCTACAAAGATCCCCAGGGCAATCCCATGATCTTCCGTCCGTATGATAACTACGCCCGTTTCCTGACCTCTGCCGAGCGCATGGGCATGCCTGCCATCCCCGAGTGGTTGTTCATTGGCGGCCTGGCAAAGCTGGTCGATATTGACCGTGACTGGGTGCCCACCGGCGAAGGTTGCTCCCTTTACCTGCGTCCCTTCATGATCGCGGCAGATGAATTCATTGGCGTGCGCCCGTCTGAGACCTACAAATTTGCGGTGATCAATTCACCCTCCGGTCCTTATTTCAATAAGCCCATCCACCTGCTGGTGCAGGATAAGTATATACGTGCCTTCCCCGGCGGCGTAGGCTTTGCCAAGGCGGCCGGCAACTACGGGGGCACCATGTACCCCACTATGCAAGCCCGCAAGCAGGGCTACGACCAGATCCTCTGGGTAGATGGCTATGAGCACAAATACCTGCAGGAATGCGGCACCATGAATGTGTTTGCCATCATTGGCAACACCGCCATTACCCCGGACCTGTCACAGGGCACCATCCTGGCCGGCGTAACCCGTGCCAGCGTAATTGATCTGCTGTCAGACATGGGCCTGGCCGTGGAAGAGCGCCCTATCTCCATCGATGAGATCATTGATGCCCATAAGGCAGGCACCCTGCGCGAGGTATTTGGTACCGGCACTGCCTCCAGCGTGGCCTACGTGGAGCAGCTGGATTACAAGGAGACCAAGATCCACCTGGATACCACCAAATATGCCGTAGGAGCGGAAGTGATCAAACGCCTGGACGCCATCCGCACCGGCCGTGCTGAAGATACCCGTGGGTGGAACTATAAGATTTAATATCAAGGCATTATAAAAGCAGTGGAAGGCCATCCGGGACAAAAGGATGGCTTTTTGCTTACTGGTAGCGGCATTCAGGGAAATTTTCCTATATTTGCCTCCCGGTAAAAAGGTAAGACATTGACTTACGCAGCTTTTCTCGAATCCCTGGAGCAGCCTGTTCCGCCGGCATCCCTGCCAGCCCTGCTACAATCACTGTGGTGGGATCGCAAAGGAGACTGGCACCAGGCACACGGACTGGCAGATATTCCCGGCGCTCCGGCGGCGTGGGTACATGCCTATCTCCACCGGAAAGAGGGAGACCCGGGGAATGCGGCATATTGGTACCGGCGGGCGGGCAAACCCGTATCGGAGGCCAGTTTACAGCGGGAATGGGAGCAGATCACCCTGGCCCTGCTGGAGGCGCAGCCCGATGGGGCACATTAAATTTTCAAATTATCAACAAAGTATTTTGTTATTCACAAGGATAGTTATACCTTTGCCCTCCCAAATCCTTATTCGGGGATCGGATGTCACTTTAATCAGACAGAATAAAAAACTAGGTTAAGAATGCCTACTATACAACAATTAGTAAGAAAAGGAAGAGAAATTATCCGGGCTAAATCTAAGTCCAGAGCTTTAGATAGCTGTCCGCAGCGTCGTGGTGTATGTACCCGTGTGTACACTACCACCCCGAAAAAGCCGAACTCCGCTTTGCGTAAGGTTGCGAAAGTGCGTTTGACTAACAAGGTTGAGGTGATCGCATACATCCCCGGTGAAGGTCACAACCTGCAGGAGCACTCCATCGTGCTGATCCGCGGTGGTCGTGTAAAAGACCTGCCAGGTGTGCGTTATCACATCGTTCGTGGTTCTCTGGATACTGCTGGTGTAAAAGACCGTAAGCAGAGCCGTTCTAAATACGGAACCAAGAAAGTAAAAGTTAAAAAATAATAAGATTACAAATTTTTCGAATAAATGAGAAAGCAAGCAGCGAAAAAGATGCCTCTGGCTCCGGATCCTCGGTTCAACGACAAACAGGTTACCCGGTTTGTAAATAACGTAATGGAACAGGGAAAAAAGAGCATCGCTTATAAAATATTTTACGATGCTGTGGACAAGGTGAGCTCTATTACTGGTGAAAACGGTTACGAAGTGTGGAAGAAAGCACTGGTAAACGTAACACCCGCTGTAGAAGTAAGAAGCCGCCGTATCGGTGGTGCTACCTTCCAGATCCCTGCGGAAGTACGTCCCGACAGAAAGATCTCCCTGAGCATGAAATGGCTGATCCGTTATGCTACTGAAAGAAATGGTAAGAGCATGGCTGAAAAGCTGGCGAATGAGATCGTAGCAGCAAGCAAGGGTGAAGGTGCCGCTTTCAAGAAGAAAGAAGATACACACCGTATGGCGGAAGCTAACAAGGCTTTCTCTCACTTCAGAGTATAGTTGTAGCCCGTAAGGGCAAACTCAATATATTTGGCGAACAGTCCTGGTACTCCGGGACTGTTCGCCTTTTTTGTTTGGGATGCGGGCAACCATAAATCCGCAATGACTAACATCCCATCCTCACGCAACGCTTACTTCCATAAAAAAAGCGGGCGCACACGCGCCCGCTTTTCTACCGTTATTAACCTGTCCTATTTCACATTCACCAGCACTTTGATCTTCCCTTCTCCACGCACCAGTTCCTCCAGTGCCTTCCCAATAGCCTGTCCCGGTTTCAATTTCTCCGGGTCTGCTTTCATGGCATAACCCGCCTTGCTGGCTGTTACCAGGATATCGCCGCGGTGTATGGCACCGCCTTCATCGCAAACCTTCGTGGGGATCACGCCCACAACGCCCATGGGCACCTGGTCGCTTTCCATGACGTCCGCATCAGCAGCGCCTTCCGTCAGTACTACACCAGGTTTGGTGGCATATACACCTGCAACAAGCGTGGAGTAGGCGGCATTGGATTTTTCAACACTCCTGTCACTGTTCACATCAATGATCAATACATCCCCGGGTTCGTAAGCAGCTTTGCCGCCTTTGGCGTCAAATGCCTCCGCTACGTCCGCCCCGCTGTTTTGGGTGCCCCCGTCGAAGAAGCCACGGCCAGCCTTGTCGATGCGGGCTACGTTGGAGCCCGCGGACTGGAAAGTAGCCAGGTTGCCGCTGGCGCCTGTGTGGTTCACCAGGATGGCGGAGCCGGTCCCATTAGTGGTGATCTGCATGGTAGGCTGGCCATTGGCGGAGTTGAAATTGGAGAACCTCCCCGCTTTGCCAGTGCCAAAGTTGGGCGTGTAGCCATAAATGGCGTTTCCTGTACCATCATTGCTGGCTTCCACGCCATTGCCGGTACCGCCGGCGTTGGCAGTAATGCCGTTCCCGCCGCCTTCCGTCAATGCCAGCACCGCTGGACCATTGCCACTGGCATTAGAGGAGTAGAACAATCCTGCATAACCACCCGTACCGGTTGATTCACCAAAGACGCCGGCGGTGCCAAAGTTGGCAAAGATGGAGTTTACCACGCCATGCACGGCTGGAGAGGTGCCTGTGGTGTTGTCCACCGTAAACAGGGCGGCCGTGCCATTGCCTACTGTCTTGGCAGACAGGACGGGATTGGTGTTGTTTTCATTGAAATTTTCAAAATCGCCTGCCTGGCCGGTAGCAAAACTCGGTACCCAGCCGTAAACGGCCTTACCCCCTCCATCGATATTAGCTTCCACGGCATTACCATTTTTGCTGGCATTGGCAGTGATCGCATTCCCGTTACCATCCTGGATGGCTACCAGTGCCGGCCCGTTGCCGGAGGTATTGGAAGAATGGAAAAGGCCTGCAAAGCCGCCGGTTCCGGAAGACACGCCGAAAATACCGGCGGCGCCGAAGTTGCCAAAGATGGTCTTTACTTCGCCCCTAACGGCGGCGCCTACACTATTTGTATTGTTCACCAGGAAGGAAGCCGCGTTGCCCTGGGTATTATCCGGGATGTTACCGTTGCCGTTGGTTTCCACCTCAAGGGTATTGCCGGTGGTGTTTGAGGCGTTAAAGTTCTCGAACCTGCCGGCGCGGCCGGTGCTGTTGTTGATGCCTACCTGGCCATATACCCCGATGCCGGTACCTGCTGTATTGGTAGCCACAAAGCCTCTTACACCATAGCCTCCACCGTCGTTGCGGCCTACCACGGCGCCGGCTATATCACTGGTGGTTCTGCCCACCACTGCTTCACCACCGCCGTTATTATCGCCTACAATGCCCGCGGAGGTTTGGGTAGAAGTGATGCCGTGTACACCGAAACCACCCGTGGTGCTGCTCAGTACACCCGCCCCGTTGCCCGTGGTGCTTACATTTACCACCGTACCGTTGCCCACGGAATTGGCAGTGAGTACGCTATTGTTATTGGCATTATTGAAAATGGAGATAGTAGCCGGCATGCCATTAACGCTGGTAGCGGTAAGGCCGGTACCGGAATTGCTATTGGCATATACACCGGTACCATTTGCACTGGCATTGCCGTAAACGCCTAGGCCATTAGGCGTAACGCCGTAAATACCCCAACCACTGCCGCCCTGGGAGCCATAGACGCCAATGCCGAGACCGCCCGTGCCATTATTAATGCCCCGGACACCCGCGGAAAAACCACCGGGCGCCGTTGAGTTAACAATGCCTCTTACTGCCGCAATGCTGGACGTGGTGGTATTATTGATACCCTCGATCGACGTGCCGTCCCCTTCATTTGTGAGGGAAAAGAGGGTGCCGGCATTATTTACATCATCTACATACGGGATCGAAAAGCCGCCTGCACCGGGGGCTGGTTTCCAGTTAGTGCCGTCAAATTGGAGGAACTGGCCGGCCGTCGGTACGGTAACGCTCACCGGCGTGCCCTGGATGCCAGACACTTTAGGATTCGGGAAGTTGCCACTCAGGTCGCCACCGGCAGCGCCGGTAGAAAGACCTGCAGGGCCTTGCGGGCCAACCGGGCCAATAGGACCCGCAGGTCCAACCGGGCCAATGGGGCCCGCCGGTCCTGCTGGACCGGCAACACCGGCAGGGCCCGTCGGGCCTACTGCTCCTGTGGCTCCAACCGGTCCCTGTGGACCAGCAGGACCAGCAGGGCCTACCGCTCCGGGAAGCCCCATCGGGCCCATGGGCCCTTGTACGCCGGCGTCTCCTTTAGCGCCCTGCGGGCCGGCAGGGCCCACAGGACCAACAGCACCAGCAGGTCCGGTAGGACCCGCCGGGCCGGGCACGCCTGCGTCGCCTTTAGGGCCCATGGCACCGGCCGGCCCGGTAGCCCCCGCGGGCCCTTGCGGCCCCTGCGGACCAGCAGGACCAGCTGCACCGGGGGCGCCAGCCGGGCCGGCGGGACCAGCCTGGCTATTGGCCGCATACAGTGCAAAGGGTACGCTGGCCAGCTGGGATGTGCCCAGCTGCTGGAAGCTGCCGCCATCCACCGCTACTTCTACTTTTACAAATTGGTTGGCATCGGCCCAGGGCACTGTGGCCATGGTGCCGCTCACGGGGCTGCCCCCGCCGATCAGCAGGGTGAAAAGCCCCAGCTGGTTAGTGGTTACATCGTGTGTTTCCTGGTATTGCACCGGGCCGGAGGCGGAGCCGCCCAGGATACTGATGCGCACCTGCAGGGCTTCATTAGACAGTACCGTGCCATTAGCGTTGCGGGCCACCGCCTGGTAATTGATCGTTTTAAGACCGTTCTGTGCCTTGGCCAGGAATGCCAGGCCCAATAACAGGAATGTGAGTAGTATAATTTTTTGTCTCATATAGCGGACGCTTGAAGGGATTAATGTTTGGGAATGCTGGTAGTTTTGGTTTTAACTGCCGGTGCCGGAAGCGTGGCAGGCGTTCCTGCGCGTTCCTGTTCAAGGCCTGGCAGCTCACCGGGGGATTTCGGAACCACCTTGTTGGCACGTGTCTTTTCAGCATCGGTGCTGCTCATGTCAGACGGTATCTTTCCCGTGCCGGCCGCCATTTTGGATACCGGGGTTGTTTTCCGGGCATTCAGGGAGGATGGAGGAGCACCACCCAGCAGCTTTTGCCGCTTAGCGGATGCATCCAGTTTGCTGTTGGGATCTATGGCATTGAGTTTCGCTTCTTTTGCTTTTAATGCCGTGTACTCCGTTTTGTGGTTCGGGGCCGGCGGTTTGGGTTCCGCGTCCTGCGTTTGTGCTAAGCTCCTGCTCATGCCCAGTACCAGGAACAAGGCCAGTAATGTGTAGTACTTCATATGAATAAAAGGGGTTTAAAGGTTACCAGATCAGTTAAATAGCCCGGGTTTATTGCCCTCCGGGAAGGTTATTATTGCTGTTGTTCCCAATGCCGTAACTCAGGGTGAACTGCAGTATTTTTCTTTGATATACCAGGTGGTCTGTGGGGATGAGATAAGCCATGTCCAGGCCTATCCTGGAAAACCGTAATCCTATGCCTGTAGAAAAGTTTTGCCGGTAGCCTTTGTTGGGATGCTCATAGAAATAGCCGGCCCGCAGGAAGAACGTCTGTTTGTAGGCATACTCGATACCGCCGCCGATCGTGAATTCCCGCAGCTCTTCCTGGAAACCTCCGGGGGCATCGCCAAAAGAGGAGAAGATGGCATCTACCACGCCCCGGTCAGGGTCTTTACCTTTCAGGATAGTGCTGGTGACCATCCCGTTGGAATCCAGTGCATAAACAGGAGGGGTGGGTACCAGCAGTTTATTGATCTCCGCGGTGATGGTAAAGGTGTTAGTGGAAGTGTTCACAAAGGCGTAGCCCCCGCCGAGCCGCAGGTTGATGGGCAGGAAGCTTTTCCGGGTCTTATCATCCGTGTAAGAGAGCTTGGTGCCAATGTTGGTAAGGCTTACGCCAAAGCAGTAGCGGTTATTGAAATCAATATTATCCGCGGAGTTCTGATAGTAAAAACCTACATCGCCGGCAAATGCGGATGCCGGCTTTTGCTGCAGGCTGTTGTAGTTGCCCTGCCCCAGCTGACTGCGGATGTAGCGCAGGGAAATGGCCAGGGAAGTTTTGCGCCCCAGCTTGCGGGCGTAAGCGCCGTCTATGGCGTATTCCTTTGGATTGTAGTCCTGCAGCACCGAGCCGTTATCGTCGCGAAACGTGACGGTGCCGTAGTTGAAATATTTCATGGACACGCCCACGGCCTGTGCCTGGTCAGGGCCAAACGTCGTATAGGCGGCTACGTTAGCCATATTGGACTGGCTGTTATTGATCTCCCACATCCAGGGGGAGTAACTGGCGCTGACGCCCCATGGGCCGGCAAATACGATCTTGGCCGCATTGGACCACAGGGAGCTTACATCAGGGGAAAGCCCGGTGGGGGCATTGCCGGTGGCGGCGCTGCGGGCATCTGGATTTACCTGCAGGAAACTGGCGCCCACGGCGGGGGGCCGCTCATCGTTCTTCTGCGCCATCCCCAGGGATGGAACAGCGAGCGTGCATGCCAGCAAAATGGGGAGTAAATGTTTTTGCATCATGAAACTTTTTATGCGATGAGGTGCAGTGAATGATTTACTGGATAATTACTTTTTCGTAGAAGACCTCCAGGCCCCCCACCTTGATCCGGAGGGTGTAAATGCCCGCGGCAAATTTGTTGACCGGGATGGTGATGGTGTTCCGGCCGGCGCCCAGGGGCTGTTCTGATACATACATGACCTGGCCGGCAGTATTGAGCAGGGTTAGCTGTACATCCTTCTGGGAGAGCATGTCCAGCTGGATCTTTAAGACGGTGGCTGCGGGATTGGGGAAGATGATGTAATCTTTTACCGCGCTGGCCCCGGGTTTGGCCGGCGGCAACTCTTCCGGCTGGTGGAATCCCTGGGTGAGTAGCGCCCGCCCATCGGTGATCATGGTCACTACCGGTTCGCCAATGGTGTATTGTATCCGTATATTGTTGGCAACGGTGCCGCTGCCCCCGGTGGTAGCCGTAACCTGCCGGTTCAGGATCAACTGGGCCCTGGCAGCAGACACCAGGCCTACCACCATGATAAGTGCGCAGATACCTGCACGAGTGATTAGATTCATGTGGATTATAATTAATGTGTTTAGGGGAGATGTTACAGTATGTTCCAGGTCTTCTTTGCACTTTCCGGGGGCGGTGTAGGTGCGTTCCGTTTTCTACATAACCGATCTGCAGTACCTATGGGCAATAAGAAGCTGCTCCATCCGCGGCATGCGGCCTGGCATAGCCAGCGCATGATGCAGGTGGGCCCTTCCTGGGGGACTGCTCTTGTTTGCGATAGGTGATTTAGTGATCCCGGCGGGGAATGACCGGGGTAATTAAGAAGTGTAGCAATTTGCCATAACTATACAATTCAATAGGTGAAAAAATATAATGTATAATCGGGTGTGTATTCGCCTGGCTGCCGGGAATGGGTTATCACTGGTCGCTACGCACATGTATCTGAACATCAAAAATGAAGAAATGTTTTCTCAAGCGCGGGATCGATTTTAAATTTGGTACCAATAATTTAAAATCCGGTCGTATTTCACAAAATAATGGTAGTGCCCGGAGATTACACTGAAAGTGCAGGGGGCGTGCTGACCCCCAAAGTTAGTTAAAGAAGAAATAACATTTTCACAAACCCGGTACGTTTTATTTATTGCCGGAAATAGATTACCTTTGCCCCCCAAATTGCATTGTATACAGTCATCTCATAATTATGGCAGACTTAAAATTTCAAAGAAACATTGGTATTGCTGCGCACATCGATGCGGGTAAGACCACGACCACTGAGCGTATCCTGTATTACACAGGTAAGACTCACAAGATTGGTGAGGTACACGAAGGTGCCGCTACCATGGACTGGATGGCTCAAGAACAGGAAAGAGGTATTACCATCACTTCTGCTGCAACTACCTGTTTCTGGAACTTCCCAACCGTACAAGGTCAGCCAAACGCTAACACCAAACAATACAAATTCAACATCATCGATACTCCGGGCCACGTGGACTTCACCGTGGAGGTAGAGCGTTCTCTGCGCGTACTGGATGGTCTGGTGGCGCTGTTTTGCGCCGTATCCGGCGTAGAACCGCAATCTGAAACCGTTTGGCGCCAGGCTAACCGCTATAAGGTTCCCCGTATTGGTTTCGTAAATAAAATGGACCGTTCCGGTGCAGACTTCCTGAACGTGGTAAAACAGGTAAGGGAAATGCTGGGTGCAAACCCCGTACCCCTGATGCTGCCCATCGGTGCTGAAGATACGTTCAAAGGCGTAGTAGACCTGATCACCATGAAGGGTATCATCTGGGACGAAGCATCCAAGGGTGCTACTTACCAGGAAACTGAGATCCCCGCAGACATGCAGGCTGAAGCCGAAGAATGGCGTGCCAAGCTCGTAGAAGCAGTAGCTGAATACGACGACAAACTGATGGAGAAATTCTTTGAAGATCCCAACTCTATCTCCGAAGACGAGATCCACGAGGCGATCCGCAAAGCCACCATCGACATGGCTATCATCCCCATGATGTGCGGTTCTTCCTTTAAGAACAAGGGTGTACAGAAAATGCTGGATGGCGTTTGCCGCTACCTGCCTTCTCCGCTGGACGTAGACGCAGTAGTAGGTACCGATCCCGACTCCGGTGAAGAACTGACCCGCAAGCCCGACGCAAAAGAACCTTTCGCTGCCCTGGCGTTCAAGATCGCAACCGATCCGTTCGTAGGCCGCCTGGCGTTCTTCCGCGTTTATTCCGGCCGCCTGGATTCCGGTTCTTATGTACTGAACACCCGTACCGGTAAGAACGAACGTATCAGCCGTATCATGCAGATGCACGCTAACAAGCAGAACCCCATCGACTTCATCGAAGCAGGTGATATCGGCGCTGCTGTTGGGTTTAAAGATATCAAGACCGGTGATACCCTCTGCCACGAGGACCACCCGATCGTACTGGAATCTATGACCTTCCCCGAGCCCGTGATCCACATCGCCATTGAGCCTAAAACTCAGGCAGACGTTGATAAAATGGGTATGGCTATCGCCAAGCTGGTGGAAGAAGATCCCACCCTGCGTGTAAGAACCGACGAAGAAACCGGCCAGACCGTATTGAGCGGTATGGGTGAGCTTCACCTGGAAATCATCGTAGACCGTATGCGTCGCGAGTTCAAGGTAGAGGTGAACGAAGGTGCTCCGCAGGTGGCATTTAAAGAAGCGCTGACACAGACCATTGAACACCGTGAAGTGTACAAAAAACAGACCGGTGGTCGTGGTAAATTCGCTGATATCAAGGTGGAAATCGGCCCGGCTGATGCGGAATGGCTGAAGGAGAACGAAGGCAAAAACCTGCAGTTCATCAACGACATCTTTGGTGGTGCTATCCCGAAAGAATTCATTCCTTCTATCCAGAAAGGTTTCGAGCAGTCCCTGTCTAACGGTGTGCTGGCCGGTTTCCCGGTTGAGTCCCTGAAGGTTCGCCTGTTTGATGGTTCTTTCCACAACGTGGACTCTGACGCAATGTCTTTCGAGCTTTGCGCCCGCTCTGCCTTCCGTGAAGCAGCTCCCAAGGCGAAAGCCATCCTGCTGGAGCCCATCATGAAGGTGGAAGTAAGCACCCCCGACCAGTACATGGGTGACGTAACAGGTGACCTGAACCGTCGTCGTGGTATGCTGGAAGGTATGGAAAGCCGTAACAACGTACAGGTGATCAAAGCCAAAGTTCCCCTGAAGGAAATGTTTGGTTATGTAACTGACCTGCGTTCTATGTCCTCCGGCCGTGCAACCTCCATCATGGAGTTCTCCCATTATGCCCCTGCTTCCAACAACATCACTGAAGAAGTGATCGCTAAGCACAAGGGTAAGAAAGCTGAATAGTTTTCAACTATCATATATCATAAAGAAAAGGTCCTGCCGCAAGGCGGGACCTTTTTGTTTTATGTGCCCCCCGGCGGACGCGGATGGTTTGGACCACTGACCATTTTGTTTCCTATTTTACCGAGGCTGAGGCGGCAATGCCCCATTTTCCACCTTACACTTCCATAATTTCCAGGCCCTTCTTCCGAACCATCTTCTTTTTCCATTGTTAGTAATGCAATACCTGCCTGGGCCCGCATGTTGAGTACGGGCGGGGGATTTCTCCAATAAGCCCGGCCTTTCCGGTTGCAAAAATTCCTGTCCTTTTTATCTTTCCCGCGCTGTTTCACACCCGGCCTGTTTTAACATTCCTTTAAAACCGGTGCGATAGTTGTATACAATGACCTGATAATCAAGATGTAATATGTACACCAAAAAACAGTAATATGAGAAAAACTATTCATGTGATTATGTTGGTAACAGCAGTGCTGGGTGCTGCTTCTGTAAAGGCGCAAACCCAGAAAGGAAACCTGATGTGGGGTGCAGACCTGTTGAATATCACGGGCACTTTCCAGAATGGGAATAACCAGTTTAATATGGGGCTTTCACCCAAGCTGGGGTATTTTATACAGGACAATTTTGTATTGGGTGCGGAAGTAGACCTGTCTATTGCCACTTCCAAGACCTTCAATACTTACAACTACGGTATTTCACCCTTTGCCCGTTACTACTTTGACGATAAGAGACTGGAGTTTTCGCAGCGGGCCCGCTTCTTCCTGGAAGCCAACGTGGGCTTTGCGGGTACCAATCTGAAGGACAAGACCACCGATGCCAGTACGTCCACCAACGGCCTGAATATAGGGTTTGGCCCGGGCCTGGCCTATTTTATCACGCCCAATGTGGCCCTGGAAACCTTGTTGAAATACGACCTCACCGTGGGTTTTGGTAATTCCACGACTACGAACCGGATAGGCCTGAACCTGGGGTTCCAGATCTACCTGCCCACCCGGCATGCCAAGCAGATCATTAACGAGGAGAAGTCTAACATGCGCCGGAAGGGATAATTATACGGCTTCAGCAGTCCTGTCCGGCTTTGTAGCGGCCGCCTGTCCATGACGGGCGGCCGCTTTTCTTTTTCACAAAGCAAGCTCATCCGCTGTAAGGGCCGTCCAGCGGGACAAGAGCGTTGCGTACTTTGACTCACTGAACAGCAAGTATCCTTCTTTTCACGAATGAACAAACTGGCCGTTGCCCGGTTCCCGGAACCCACCTACATTCGCCCCGATCTTTGGCCAAAAACGATCTTGGGGAAGCCGAAAACCAAAGAAAAGAGTAGGCACATCCTAATTCTGAAAAACCCTTTGTCATGGATTTGATCACTCAACTGCTGAACACCCTGCTGTCCCTGTTACAGTCACTGCTGGGCGGCCTGTAAGGCTCCGGGCTCCGTTCGGGCGTCTGGATTTGCCTGAAACGGGCCATGCAACTCACTTTTGCGCCAGGTTTTGCCTGGCGCTTTTTTTATGTAAGAGATTGCTTGTAAATATCTCTTTTACAGGGATTAAGCGTGGGTAAATCGGCTGAAATGCCCTACCTTTGCGGGCCTGTCGGTAAATATTCCTGAAAAAAGACGGGGATTTTCTTGTAGAAGATCAAAAATCTAATTACCTTTGCCCTCCCAAATTGTAAGGGGTTC
The DNA here is from genome assembly GCF_003071345.1 of Chitinophaga parva. NCBI lineage: Bacteria > Pseudomonadati > Bacteroidota > Chitinophagia > Chitinophagales > Chitinophagaceae > Chitinophaga > Chitinophaga parva. The sequence goes on from NZ_QCYK01000002.1 coordinate 183,347, forward strand.
AAAAAGAAGAAGTTCATTGCATATGTCTCAGAGAATTAGAATCAAGCTGAAGTCCTACGATCACAATCTGGTAGATAAGTCTGCTGAAAAGATCGTTAAAACCGTGCGTAACACGGGTGCCGTGGTAACTGGTCCTATTCCGTTGCCTACTGAAAAGAAAATCTTTACAGTATTGCGCTCCCCGCACGTTAACAAGAAAGCGCGCGAGCAGTTTCAGCTGTGCACACACAAGCGTTTGCTGGATATTTACACATCCTCATCCAGAACTGTGGATGCGCTGTCCAAACTGGACCTGCCCTCAGGTGTAGAAGTAGAGATTAAGGCATAAGGATTCGGCAAGGCGGGCAAAAGGCCCGCAGTTGCATGATACATATGATTAAAATCACGCAGTATTCCGATGATAGGGGTCACCGTATCATTTAGCGGTTTATTGTGCATCACAACTGACATCGGTCGCGCCTTCCGGGCGGCCACCCAATAACGTATTTAAACCGCCTATCCTGGGGAAAGCACGAACACCCCCAGGCGCTGGGTAAAATCATATATAATGAAAGGTATTATTGGTAAAAAGATTGGTATGACCAGCATCTTCGAAGCTAATGGCAAACAGACCGCCGTTACCATCATCGAAGCAGGTCCCAACGTAGTAACCCAGGTAAAAACACCTGAAGTGGATGGCTATAATGCTATCCAAGTGGCATTTGGTGAAAAGAAAGAAAAGAACACCACCAAGGCCGAACTGAATCACTTCGCAAAAGCCAACACCTCCCCCAAGCGCTTTGTAAGAGAGTTCCGCAACCCGGATGTACAGAAAGCTCTCGGCGAATCCATCACAGTAGACATTTTCACAGAAGGCGAAAAAATTGATGTAGTCGGTACCTCCAAGGGTAAAGGCTTCCAGGGTGTTGTTAAGCGCCATGGTTTCAGCGGTGTGGGTGAAGCTACCCACGGCCAGCATGACCGTAGCCGCGCTCCCGGTTCCGTGGGTGGATCTTCTTATCCTTCCCGCGTATTCAAGGGTATGCGTATGGCTGGCCAGACCGGTAACGAACGTGTGAAAGTTAAAGGGTTGAAAGTAGTGAAAGTATTCCCTGAGAAGAATTATATCCTGGTAAGTGGTTCCGTTCCGGGCCACATTGGTTCAACCGTTTTAATCCTGAAGTAATATGCAATTAGATATCTTAAACATAGAAGGTAAGAAAACCGGAAGAACGATTGAACTGCCGGAAGAGATTTTTGGCGTAGAACCTAACAACCACGTGATCTACCTGGCTGTTAAGCAGTTCCTGGCCGCTCAGCGCCAGGGTACGCACAAGGTGAAGACCCGTGCTGAAGTGAAAGGTGCTTCCCGCAAGCTGCACAAACAAAAAGGTACTGGTGGTGCCCGTAAAGGTAACATCCGTAACCCGCTCTATAAAGGTGGTGGTACCATCTTCGGCCCGAAACCGCATGGTTATGGCTTTAAGCTGAACAGGAAGGTGAAGGATCTGGCTAAGATCTCTGCCCTGTCTGTAAAAGCTGCAGAAAACAGCATCATCATCGTTGAAGATGTGAAACTGGATACGCCTAAGACCAAGCAGGTAGTTAGCATGTTGAAGGCCCTGAACATCACCGCCAGCGCTAAAAAGACCCTGGTAGTGACTCCGGAGTACAACGACAACCTGTACCTGTCCCTGCGCAACATCCCGTCTGTAGGCGGCGCAATGCTGAGCGACATCAACACTTACGACATCATGAACAGCAACTATATCGTATTTACCGAGAGTGCTGCCAAGATCTTCACAGAAGAACCTGTAGAAGCGTAGTAGCGATGACCGGCAACGGTACAGCAAAGAACAAATAACTTAAACTGCCGGCCGCAAGGCCAAAGGCTCAAAGGCAATTCAAGATGAAACCTTCTGATGTAATTATCAAACCGGTGGTGACTGAAAAGGTCAACAAAGCCACTGATAAATTTAACCGCTTCTACTTCATTGTTGACAAGAAAGCCAACAAACTGGAGATCAAGAAAGCAGTTGAAGAATTTTACGGTGTTACCGTAGCAGATGTGAATACTGCGGTAATGCCCGGCAAAGCCAAGAATCGCTTCACTAAAGCTGGTTTTGTTTCCGGTAAAAAGCCTTCTTACAAGAAAGCTGTAGTAACCCTCGCAGCGGGTGAATCCATAGATCTGTATGCTAACATTTAGTGCCCAAGGCTGTTAGCGCAAGCTGGCAGCCATGATGGTTGTATATACAGATCGAGTTAAACAATTTATTAAACACATTAACTTTTTTCGAAGCAATGGCACTGAAAAAGTACAAACCGATGACAGCCGGTACCCGTTGGAAAATTGGCAATGCTTACGCAGAGCTGACCACGGATCAACCTGAAAAAAGCCTGCTGGCACCGATCAAGAGAACCGGTGGTAGAAACGTACAGGGTAGAAGATCTATGCGCTACATTGGTGGCGGTCATAAGAAACACTACCGTATCATCGACTTCAAACGCGACAAGAAAGACATTCCCGCTACTGTAAAGAGCGTTGAATACGATCCGAACCGTAGCGCATTTATCGCCCTGCTGAACTATGCAGATGGTGAAAAACGCTACATCCTGGCTCCCCAGGGCCTGCAGGTAGGCGCCACCGTAGTAAGCGGTGAGAACGTAGCTCCTGAAGTAGGTAACGCCCTGCTGATGAAGAACATGCCCCTGGGTACTGTGATTCACAACATTGAGCTGCAGCCTGGTAAAGGCGGTGCAATTGCCCGTTCTGCCGGTACTTACGCCCAGCTGTCCAACAAGGAAGAAAAGTATGCCGTACTGAAAATGCCTTCCGGTGAGCTGCGCAAAGTGCTGAGCTCCTGCATGGCTACTGTAGGTACTGTTTCTAACTCTGACCACGCCCTGCAGAGCATCGGTAAGGCTGGTGCCAACCGTTGGAGAGGTATCCGTCCGCGTACCCGTGGTGTTGCGATGAACCCCGTTGATCACCCGATGGGTGGTGGTGAAGGTAAATCTTCCGGTGGTCACCCGCGCTCCAGAACTGGTAAATACGCGAAGGGCCTGAAAACGCGTAAACCTAACAAGAGCTCAAACAAACTGATCCTCAGCAAAAAAGGCGGCAAGTAATTAAACTAACATCAGCATCCAGTTTCCGGTAGCCGGAGGATAAGTGAAGAGAAAGCGAGATAAAAACGATTGCTGGAAGCTGGATAAAACATAAACACTATGGGTCGTTCCATTAAAAAAGGTCCTTACATAGACCTGAAATTGCAGAATAAAGTTGATAAAATGAACGAAGGTAGCAAGCGTACTGTTATCAAGACCTGGAGCCGCCGTTCTACTATCTCCCCGGATTTTGTAGGCCACACTTTCGCAGTGCACAATGGCAACAAATTTATCCCGGTGTATGTAACCGAGTTCATGGTAGGCCATAAACTGGGTGAATTTGCTCCTTCCCGTAACTTCAGAGGCCACGCTGCTAAGAAAATGTAGTAATGGCTGCAGATTGCAGGAATTAAATTAACAACAACAAGAAACTTAATTAAACATGGAAGCAGTAGCTAAGCTTAATAATAATCCAACTTCTCCCCGTAAAATGCGTCTGCTGGCAGACCTGATCCGTGGTATGGAAGTGGAAAAAGCTTTGAATGTTTTGAAATTCCATCCTAAGCACCCCAGCACCCCGCTGGAAAAACTGCTGTTGTCTGCCGTTGCTAACTGGAAAGTTAAGAACGAAGGCGTACGGGTTGAAGATGCCAACCTGGTTGTAAAGACCATCTTCGTTGATGGTGGCCGCATGCTGAAGAGAATGCGTCCTGCACCCCAGGGTAGAGGTTACCGCGTTCGTAAGAGAAGCAATCACGTAACCATCATCGTTGATAGCCGCGCTTAATCGACGGAAAGAGAAGAAATCAAAATATTACAAACTCATAGACAAATAAACCGAACATGGGTCAGAAAACAAATCCTATTGGTAGCAGGTTAGGTATCATCAGAGGATGGGACTCTAATTGGTATGGCAGCAAAAAGGATTATGCTACCAAACTGATTGAAGATAACAAAATCAGAACTTACCTGAATGCCCGTATCAACAAAGGTGGCATTTCAAGAGTAGTGATCGAAAGAACACTCGGTAAGCTGATTATCACCATCCATACTTCCAAACCTGGTATCATCATAGGTAAAGGTGGTGGAGAGGTTGATCGCATCAAGGAAGAGCTGAAGAAGCTCACCGGCAAAGATGATGTTCAGATCAACATCCTGGAGATCCGCCGTCCCGAGATCGACGCTAATATCGTGGCTGAAACGATCGCTAAACAGATCGAAAGCCGCATCAACTATAAACGCGCCATTAAAATGGCGATCGCTACTGCGCTCAGAATGGGTGCAGAAGGTATCAAGATCAAGGCTTCCGGCCGTCTGGGTGGTGCTGAAATTGCCCGCTCTGAAGAGATCAAATCCGGTCGTGTGCCTTTGCATACTTTCCGTATGGATATCGACTACGCTTCCCTGTTTGCCATGACCGTTTACGGTAAGATCGGTATCAAGGTATGGATCTGTAAAGGTGAAGTACTGGGCAAACGTGACCTGAACCCGAACGTGCTCTCCGGTAAAGAAGGTGAAGTACGCGGTGGTGGTGAACACCGTCGTGAAGGCGGCCGTTCCGACAGGGGCGATAACAACCGTGGCGGTGGCCGTGGCGGTGACAGAAGAGGTGGTGACAACCGTGGCGGTGGCCGCAGATAGTCTGCAGGTATCGTAACGAACCATCTTAAGAGACAAACCAATTGAGATTAACTTTTAATAACATATAACATGTTACAGCCCAAGAGGACGAAACACAGGAAAATGCATAAAGGCCGCATCAGAGGCAATGCCAAAAGAGGCGCTACGCTGGCCTTTGGCTCCTTCGGTCTGAAAGCAATGGAACCTAAGTGGATCACCGACCGGCAAATTGAAGCTGCCCGTGTGGCGCTGACCCGTCATATGAAACGTGAGGGTAATGTCTGGATCCGTATTTTCCCTGACAAGCCTATCACTGCCAAACCGTTGGAAGTACGTATGGGTAAAGGTAAAGGTGCGCCTGATCACTGGGCTGCCGTGGTAAAACCGGGCCGTATTTTGTTCGAAGCAGACGGTGTACCCCTGCAGGTAGCAAAAGAAGCCATGGAACTGGCCGCACAGAAATTGCCGATCAAGGTGAAATTTGTGATCCGCCGCGATTTCGTTGCTTAATCCGCTGAGGAATAACCAACGGTCCGCCACAAACCAAACATCCAACAACTAAAATAACAGAAAACAATGGCACAAGCTAAGCTGGACGTGAAAAGCCTGAATGATCAGGACTTGAAAGACAAGATCCAGGACGAAACAGTACGTCTGAAGAAAATGTCCTTCGGTCATGCTATCACGCCGATCGAAAATCCGATGAGCATCCGCCTGCTGAGAAGGGATATTGCGCGCCTGAAAACGGAGCTTCACCGCAGAGCTACGGGCAAATAATCCCTGCCGACGGCAGCATGACCGGCCCACCGGTCTGTTTATAAATAACAATACTCCCCGCAAGGGTTCAGAGGTTAAAATACTTCAACAATGACGACCGAAAGAAAAGTTAGAAAAACCAGAGTTGGTGTAGTATCAAGCAACAAGATGGATAAAACCATCACTGTTAGCGTTGAGCGTAAAGTAAAGCACCCGATTTATGGTAAGTTCTTGAAAAAGACCACCAAGTTCATGGCACACGACGAAAAGAACGAGTGCAGCATTGGTGACACCGTTAAGATCATGGAAACACGCCCCTTGAGCAAAAACAAGTCCTGGCGCCTGATCGAGGTGATCGAAAAAGTAAAATAATTATTTCAAACTTGTTTCAAGCTGCCAGCTGCCGTAGCTGCAGCCGCTGACTAAACAACAAATTCATTACGATGATACAGCAAGAGACCAGACTGAGTGTAGCCGATAACAGCGGTGCCAAGGAAGTATTGTGCATCCGCGTGCTGGGCAACTCCGGCCAGGACTACGCCAAAGTAGGCGATAAGATCGTGGTTACCGTAAAAGATGCTATCCCCGGCGGCGGCGCCAAGAAAGGGATGGTTACCAAGGCGGTAATTGTTAGAACCAAAAACAAATTACGTCGTAAAGACGGTTCTTATATCCGTTTCGATGATAACGCCGTTGTGCTGCTGAATAACTCAGATGACCCGCGCGGTACCCGTATTTTCGGTCCGGTTGCCCGTGAGCTGCGTGACAAGGGCTATATGAAAATTATCTCCCTCGCACCTGAGGTACTGTAATAAAACGGTAATAAAGTAGCTAAAGGCAAAGTGGATGGCGGCCCCGGCCGAAACTTCCACTTTGCACTTTCGACTTTATAACGTATTTTTGCAGCCCGTTTCCAAAACGAGACAAAACATTTATCAAGCGAAACAACCGTTTCGCTTGGCGTTTATAAACAAAAAAGTAATGAAAACTAGATTCAAGCCTAAGTTCAACGTGAAGAAAGGCGACCTCGTTGTAGTGATCGCTGGCGATGATAAGGACAGAACTAAACCCCGCAAGGTACTGGAAGTACTGCCGCAGGAAGCACGCATCCTCGTTGAGGGCGTGAATATCATCACCAAGCACACCAAACCTACTGCACAGAATACCAAAGGCGGTATTGTAAAGCAGGAAGGTCCGATCGCTATTTCCAACGTAATGTTGTGGGACGCTAAGGCTGGTGCACCTACTAAGGTTAGCAGAAAGCGTGAAAACGGTAAATTAGTTCGTATCGCTAAAAAATCAGGGGAGGTAATTAAATAATGGCAAACACTACATATACTCCGAGACTTGCTGCCAAATATAAAGATGAAGTGGTAGCTGCGTTGATGAAAAAATTCAACTACAAGAGCGTTATGCAGGTTCCCCGCCTGGTTAAAATCTGTCTGAACCAAGGTATCAACGGTGCCGTAGGTGACAAGAAACTGGTGGACATTGCAGTGGACGAAATGACCCGTATCTCTGGTCAGAAAGCCATTCCGACCCTGTCTAAGAAAGATATTTCCAACTTTAAGTTGCGTAAACATATGCCCATCGGCACCCGCGTTACCCTGCGTAGCGTGAACATGTACGAATTCCTGGACCGCCTGGTATCCGTGTCACTGCCCCGCGTACGTGACTTCAAGGGTATCAACGAGAAAGCTTTCGACGGCCGTGGCAACTACACCCTGGGTGTTACCGAGCAGATCATCTTCCCGGAAATCGACATCGACAAGGTGACCAAGATCGCGGGTATGGATATCACTTTCGTGACCACCGCCCAGACCAACGAAGAAGCCTACGAACTGCTGAAAGAACTGGGCTTGCCGTTCAAGAACATCCGTAAGGAACAAGCATAAATCCTTGACAGCTTCCACACCTGACCACAGGGTGGAAGCTGGAATTTTTATAAACTGCCCTTTTTAACTAACACTCATTATGGCAAGAGAATCCGTAAAAGCCAGACAAAGAAAGAGAGAGGCCCTGGTAGCCAAATTCGCAGAAAAACGCGCTGCCCTGAAAGCAGCCGGTGATTATGCCGCTTTGGACAGACTGCCCAAGAATGCATCTCCCGTTCGTCTGAAAAACAGATGCCAGCTCTCCGGTCGTCCCAGAGGTTACATGAGACATTTCGGTATCTGCCGTAACATGTTCCGTGACCTGGCCCTGGAAGGCAAGATCCCTGGCGTTCGTAAAGCTAGCTGGTAAGCACAGACCGCCCTGGTGGCGAGACTTACAGCACTTTCACAAGTTCATTTTTTATTGATACCTATCTATAATTGATTGGATATCGCATTGTAAACAGACAAATTTTACAAAACAATGGTTACTGATCCAATTGCCGACTTCTTAACAAGAATCCGCAACGCTCAGATGGCAACTCACCGCATCGTTGAGATCCCTGCCTCTAAACTGAAAAAACGCATTACCGAAATCCTGTACGACAAAGGGTATATCCTGAAGTACAAATTCGAAGAAGATAACAAACAAGGTGTTATCAAGATCGCGTTGAAGTACGATCCCACCACTAAAGAGCCTGCAATCAAGGAATTACATCGCATCAGCCGTCCGGGTCTGCGTCAGTACGCTAAGCCCGAAGATTTTAAGCGTGTGAAGAATGGTCTGGGCGTCGCTATCATCTCTACCTCAAAAGGCGTGATGACCGACAAGGAAGCGAAAGCACAGAACGTTGGTGGCGAAGTAGTTTGCTCCATCTACTAATATTATCTGCCCGGACTTTCGACAATTAAGCGCTCTATACGGCCGCTGAACACGGAACCCGGATAATCAAAATACTAATACTTTAAAGTTTAAAGTTATGTCTCGTATAGGTAGAAGCCCTATCAAGCTGGAAAGCGGTGTTACAGTTACTGTTTCCGCTGCCAATGAAGTAACCGTTAAAGGTCCCAAAGGCGAGCTGAAAAGGGAAGTTGACCGTGATATCAAGGTGGAAATAGTTGATGGTCACATCAACGTAACCCGCCCCACTGATCAGATCCGTCACCGTGCCCTGCACGGTCTGTACCGCGCCCTGATCGCTAACATGGTAAAAGGTGTAACCACTGGCTTTACCAAACAACTGGAACTGGTGGGTGTAGGTTACAAAGCCACACACTCCGGCCAGCTGCTGGACCTGTCACTGGGTTACTCTCACAATATTGTTTTCGAAGTTCCCAAAGAACTGAAGGTGAACACCGTAACTGAAAAAGGTGCTAACCCGAAGATCATGCTGGAAAGCATCGATAAGCAGCTCCTGGGCCAGGTAGCCGCTAAGCTGCGCAGCCTGCGTAAACCCGAACCGTACAAAGGTAAAGGTGTACGCTACAGCGATGAAGTGGTACGTAAGAAAGCCGGTAAATCTGCTGGTAAATAATATTAGTGCGGGGCTATCGTTTGCCGGCTGGTTCCGGCAAACGCTCCTACCGCTTTTTCCCATTCATTTAACGAAGTTCCCGGCAGCATCGGGATCTATAAATACAATATCATGAACAACAAAGTTGTCAACAGACAGAAGATCCGCTATCGCATCCGCAAGAAGGTTTTCGGCACTCCCACGGCTCCCCGTTTGTCCGTATTCCGCAGCAATAGCGACATCTACGCGCAGCTGATCGACGATACCAATGGCGCTACCATTGCGTCTGCCTCCAGCCGTGACAAGGCCCTGAAAGGCATCACCGGTACCAAGTCAGAAAAAGCAAAACAGGTAGGTGCAGCCGTAGCAGCAAAAGCTGTTGCACTGGGCGTTACCAAATGCGTTTTTGACAGAAATGGTTATCTCTACCACGGCCGTGTACAGAACCTGGCAGACGGTGCGAGAGAAGGTGGCCTGCAATTCTAATTTCGTTTTAGAATTACACGCTGATATTAATCTTAAATCTAAAAATCCCGCCAGGGCAAACTGGCCGGGTAATTCTAAAGCATAATTGTAAAAATGGCACAGAATTCATTCAATAAAATCAAAGCCGGCGACCTGGAACTGAAGGAAAAGGTTGTGGCTATCAACAGGGTTACCAAAACCACCAAAGGCGGACGTACGTTCTCTTTCTCTGCCCTGGTAGTAGTAGGTAACGAAGCTGGCGTAGTAGGCCATGGCCTCGGTAAAGCCAAAGAAGTACAGGAAGCTATCACCAAAGGTATCGATGACGCCAAGAAGAACCTGATCAAGGTTCCCGTAATGCACGGTACTATTCCCCACGACCAGCTGGCAAAAGAAGGTGCTGCTAAAGTACTGATCAAACCCGCTGCTCATGGTACTGGCGTAATTGCTGGTGGTTCTATGCGCGCCGTACTGGAAAGCGCCGGTATCACCGACGTACTGGCTAAGTCCCTGGGTTCTGCAAACCCGCACAACGTGGTAAAAGCTACTTTCAAAGCCCTGGGTCTGCTCCGCGAACCTATCGGTGTGGCTAAAACCAGAAGCGTTTCCCTGAAGAAAGTATTTAACGGATAATTTTTAGGCGGTTGACATTGCCCTGCAGTACAAATTTGTATCTTGGGCAAGCTGGCTGACTAATACCAAATATTATACAATGGCAAAGATCAAAGTTACCCAGGTAAAAAGTGGTATCGACCGTCCGGAAAAGCAGAAGCTGACCCTGAAAGCACTGGGCCTGACTAAGCTGAACCGCTCTGTAGAAGTAGAAGCAACTCCCCAGGTACTGGGTATGGTGCGCGCGGTAGACCATCTGGTAAAGGTAGAAGAGGTTAAAGGATAAGATAATTTCCGATTCTGCCCAGAAAGTGTACTTTTACATTAGAAATTAGAAATTTTTAGATTTAACAAGGCGAGCGGGTAATTTCCGCGTAAGTCAAAAAAATTAACAAATGAACCTGCATAATTTAAAGCCTGCTGAAGGCGCAGTACATAAAGCAAAACGTCTTGGTCGTGGTGAAGCATCCGGCAAGGGTGGTACCGCTACCAAGGGTAACAAAGGTGCACAGTCTAACACCGGTTACAAGAGCAAAAGAGGTAATGAAGGTGGCCAGATGCCCATTCAGCGCCGTTTGCCGAAACGTGGTTTCAAGAGCATCGATGGTACTGAATACAAAGTATTTAACCTGGGGCAGCTCGATCACCTGGTAGAAAAATACGGTCTCACAGAATTTACCCTGGAATCGCTGTACATGAACGGCCTCATCAACAAGACTGCGAAAGTTAAGATCCTCGCAACTGGTGAGCTGAAAGGCAAAGTGACCTTGAAAGTGAACGCGATCAGTGAAAAAGCCAAAGCTGCAGTGGAAGCTGCCGGTGGTTCTGTAGAACTGATCTAAGAGATTTACGAGAAGGAGACGCCTACAACCGTAGTGCGTCTTCTCGCCTTTTAATAGCGCTATTAAACCTTTATCTTCCTGTGAAGAAATTTATTGAAACTATTAAGAACATCTGGAGTATAGAAGATCTGCGTAACCGCATTCTCACCACGTTGCTCCTGACCCTGATCTATCGCGCAGGTTCCTATGTCACACTGCCCGGGATTAACCCAAATGCCCTCAACGCACTGAGCGAGTCCGGTAATAAAGGTATCCTTGGCCTGTTCAACATGTTTGCAGGTGGTTCCTTCCTCCGTGCGTCCATCTTTGCACTGGGTATCATGCCCTATATCTCTGCATCGATCGCCATCCAGCTGCTGACCATCGCGGTACCTTATTTCCAGAAACTCCAGAAAGAAGGTGAAAGCGGCCGTAAAAAGATCAACCAGTACACCCGCCTGCTCACGGTAGCCGTAACCGGCGCCCAGGCATTTGCGTATGTAGCCTATATTAGAACGCAGTTCGGCCCGGCTATGCTGGCCGAATACAGCCCGCTCCTGTTTATCATCACCACAACTGTATTACTCACCGCAGGTACCCTCTTCGTGATGTGGCTCGGCGAGAAGATCACTGATAAAGGCATTGGCAACGGTACTTCCATCATCATCATGGTGGGCATTTTGGCCCGTCTGCCGCAGTCTGTCCTGCAGGAAATCACCACCCGCTCCGCGGAAGGCCCCGGTGGCTGGCTGAAATTCCTGGTGGAACTGACCGTATTCGTATTCATCACCATCGGTATGATCCTGCTGGTACAGGGTACCCGCCGTGTTCCGGTGAATTATGCAAAACGTATCGTAGGCAACAAACAATTTGGTGGTGTACGTCAGTTCATCCCCCTGAAAGTAAATGCCGCCGGCGTTATGCCCATCATCTTCGCCCAGGCGATCATGTTCATCCCCGCTACCGTGATCGGTTTTGCTGCTTCCTCTTCCGACAGCGCCTCCGGTTTCATGCGCATATTCAGCGACCATACCAATCCCTGGTATAACCTGATCTACGCACTGCTGGTAATAATATTCACTTACTTCTACACCGCCCTGATGTTCAACCCGAACGAAATGGCGAATGAAATGAAACGTAATAATGGTTTTATCCCCGGTATAAAACCCGGTGAGCCTACCGCCAACTTCATTGGCGCCGTAATGGACCGTATTACCCTGCCGGGTGCATTCTTCCTGGCATTTATCGGTATCCTGCCCGGCCTGGCCGCCGCCACTTCCATGAACACCAGCTTTGCCACCTTCTTTGGTGGTACCTCCCTGTTGATCATGGTGGGTGTTATTCTGGATACCCTGCAGCAGATCGAAAGCCAGCTGCTCATGCGCCACTACGACGGTATGATGAGCACCGGCCGCATCCAGGGCAGAACCTCTACCAATCCCGTAGCGGGCTTCTAGTAAAGCAGGTTTGTAAAGGAATATATAGCCACAAAGGTAAGTTGGGCGCTCTGCGTGCTTTTTCGTACCTTTGTGGCTCTTTTTTACGACCAGACGGTCTCCGCGGCTTCCAGGCTGAAGCCATCCTGGACCGTAAGCGCCAATAAGTTATGATCCACTATAAGACGAAAGAAGAAATAGAGATAATGCGTAAAAGCGCATTGCTGGTAAGTGCCACCCTTGAAGCGGTGGCCAAGGAACTGAAGCCGGGCATGACGACAGACCAGGTGGATACGCTGGTGGGCCAGTTTATCCGGGATAACGGTGCCATCCCCTCTTTTTTAAATTACCAGGGATTTCCTAAAAATAGCTGCATTTCTGTGAACGAGGCCGTGGTGCACGGCATTCCCGGTGCCTACGTGATCAAGGAAGGGGATGTGGTATCGGTAGACGTGGGCGTATTGCTCAACGGCTACCATGGCGACAGCGCCTATACCTTTGCTATGGCCGGCGCCCAGGACTACATCCTGAAGCTGCTGGCGGCCACCAAGACCTCCCTGTACAAGGGCATTGAAAAGGCGGTGGTAGGTAACCGTATTGGGGATATTGCCTATGCCATCCAGGAATATACCGAGAAAGAACGTGGCTATGGCGTGGTTCGCGAGCTGGTAGGCCATGGCCTGGGCAGGAACCTGCATGAAGACCCGCAGGTGCCCAACTATGGTAAGCGCGGCAGTGGCCCCGTGATGAAAGAGGGGCTGGTGATCGCCATTGAGCCGATGATCAACCTGGGCAAAAAGGATGTGGAATACAGCGAAGATGGCTGGACGGTAGTAACCCGCGACGGGAAGGCTTCCGCTCACTTTGAGCACAACATAGCGGTAGGGAAGGGCAAGCCAGATATCCTGTCGTCCTTCACGGGAATTGAGGCGGCAGAGCGGGCCAATCCGGCACTGGCGGTCCTGAACTAGTCAATATTGGCCTGCGATAACGGTAGGGTAGTGGCCGGAAAGGGGCGGAAACAGTAGGTTTTTAACCCGTTTTGGCCGGAAAGGTGCGCTGGGATAGAATTATTTCAGGAAATTTTTCTAAATACAAAGTTATTCGCTATCTTTGCAGTCCTAAAAATTTTTATGGCAAAACAGGCATTGATCAAACAGGATGGAATTATTCTCGAAGCCTTGTCTAACGCGATGTTCCGCGTGAAGCTGGAAAACGGGCATGAAATCCTGGCCACCATTTCTGGAAAAATGAGGATGCACTACATCCGTATTTTGCCGGGCGACAAAGTGGGGGTGGAAATGAGCCCTTACGATTTGAGCCGCGGCCGCATTATTTTCAGGTATAAGTAATAGCATTGGATCTGCCTTCATTAGGCTCCATTATAATAAAACAAACAACATTTTAAAATAATCACCCATGAAGGTAAGAGCTGCAATTAAGAAAAGAAGCGCTGATTGCAAAATCGTTCGCAGAAAAGGCGTTCTCTTGGTAATCAACAAGAAAAATCCCCGTTTTAAACAACGCCAGGGATAATAACTGAAAAAGCGGAATTCGGAAGCAGCACAGGTTTGTCGCAAAGATCTTCTGACTTCCGGGGAGCTTTAAATATAATAAATCTAAAATAGCAATATGGCACGTATAGCCGGTATAGATCTTCCTAAAAATAAAAGAGGGGAAATTGGCCTCACCTATATCTTCGGTATTGGCAGCAGCACTGCCAAGTACATCCTGGGTAAAGCAGGCATTGATGTGAACAAAAAGGTAAAGGACTGGAACGATGAGGACCAGGCTGCGATCCGTAACATCATCAATGCTGAATTCAAGGTAGAAGGTCAGTTGCGTTCTGAGGTACAGATGAATATCAAGCGTCTGCTGGATATTGCCTGCTACCGTGGCCTCCGTCACAGGAAAGGTCTGCCGGTAAGAGGTCAGCGTACCCGTACAAACAGCCGCACCCGCAAAGGTAAACGTAAGACCGTTGCAGGTAAGAAGAAGGCCACCAAGAAATAGTAGTCAAATAGTATTTCAAAGGTCTGAGATCCCTTGTTCCAAATCCGGGATTTCATGCGTTGAACGAACGGTTTTCGGGATTTGGAATTTCATATTTTGGAATTTAAAAGTATTATGGCAAAAGCAAATAACAGCAAAGCTCCTGCTAAAAAAAGAGTTGTTAAGGTTGACAACTACGGAGATGTACATATCTCAGCTAGCTTCAATAACATCATTGTAAGCATCACCAATAAACAGGGTCAGGTTATCTCCTGGTCTTCTGCCGGTAAAATGGGTTTCAAGGGTTCCAAGAAGAACACGCCCTACGCTGCACAGCTGGCCGCCAGCGATGCCGCTAAAGTTGCCATTGACGCTGGTCTGAAAAGAGCAGACGTATTTGTAAAAGGCCCCGGTGCCGGCCGCGAAAGCGCGATCCGTGCCATCGCAGGTTCCGGTATCGAAGTAACCCTGATCAAGGACGTTACGCCCCTGCCGCACAATGGCTGCCGTCCTCCCAAGAAACGTCGCGTATAGTTTTCGGATATTATTCGGTTTCCAGTACCTGGTTTTTAAAATAAATTGGGTATTGGAAACTGTAATTTTGTATATTTCAAAACGGGTGCACGATCAGGTTTTACAGATTTTTTGAAGAGCGTGCATCATCACTAAAAAATCTATTCAAATTTAAACATGGCAAGGTATACAGGTCCCAAGACCAAGATCTCCAGAATCTTCGGTGAGCCCATTCTCGGTAATGGCAAGTATTTAGGTAAGAACAGCAACCCTCCCGGTCAGCACGGTGCTACCCGTAAGCGTAAACAGCTCGGTGAATACGCCCTGCAGCTAAGAGAGAAACAGAAAGCAAAGTACACCTATGGTTTGCTGGAAAAGCAATTCCGCAACCTGTTTGACGAAGCAAACCGTCGTAAAGGTGTAACCGGTGAAGTATTGATCAAATTGCTGGAAGCGCGCCTGGACAACACCGTATTCCGCATGGGTATCGCTCCGAGCCGTCCTGCTGCCCGTCAGCTGGTGTCTCACAAGCATGTTACAGTAAATGGCGCGGTAGTAAATACCCCGTCTTACCAGCTGAAACCCGGTGACGTGATCTCCCTGAAAGGTAAAACTGCAAACAATACTGCCCTGACCAGCGTTATCCGTGGTAAGAATCCGAAGTTCAGCTGGCTGGATTGGAATGAGAAAGAACTGAAAGGTATCTTCATTTCCTATCCGGAGCGTGAAGCAGTTCCCGAGAACATCAAGGAACAACTGATCGTAGAGTTGTACTCTAAATAATCTGACGATAATTTATTGGTCATTTGCTACAGGCCTGTGGTATTTAACACAGGCCTGTGGCGGGTGGCCAATAAGTCATTATAGTAGCAAATCAATAATCACTCAAAAACTATCATATCAATGGCAATTTTAAATTTCCAGAAGCCTGATAAGATCGTATTGCAGAAGTCAACCGACTTTGAAGCCCAATTCGAATTCCGTCCTTTAGAGCCAGGGTATGGTGTGACAATCGGTAACGCATTGCGCCGCGTATTGCTGTCTTCTCTGGAAGGCTATGCCATTGTGGGAATAAAGATTGAAGGAGCTGACCACGAATTCGCTACCCTGAAAGGTGTTACCGAAGACGTGACCGAGATCATCCTGAACCTGAAACAGGTTCGCTTCAAGAAGATCACGGATGCAGACGTTCAGCAGAACGAGAAGATCCAGCTTTCCATCAAAGGTAAGACCGAGTTCCGCGCTGATATGATCGAAAAAGCAACCAGCACTTTCCAGGTAATGAACCCTGAACTGCTGATCTGCACCCTCGATCCTTCCGCGAAACTAGACATTGAACTGACCATCAGCCGTGGCCGTGGTTATGTACCCGCAGAAGAAAACCGTCCGAAAGACGCCGTTTTCGGTTACATCGCGATCGACTCTGTATTTACGCCTATCAAGAACGTAAAGTACAGCATTGAGAACACCCGTGTGGAACAGAAGACCGACTACGAGAAGCTGATCATGGATGTTATCACTGATGGCACCATCCACCCGGAAGAAGCAGTAAAACAGGCTTCCCGTATCCTGATCCAACACCTGATGATCATCACCGATGAGAACATCAGCTTCGATACCAAGGATACCGAGAAGGAAGATGTAGTGGACGAACAGACCCTGCAGCTGCGCAAGATCCTGAAAACTCCGCTGGAAGACCTGGACCTGAGCGTACGCGCCTTCAACTGCCTGAAAGCCGCCAAGATCAACTCCCTGAGCGAACTGGTACAGTACGAACAGGAAGAACTGATGAAGTTCCGCAACTTCGGTCAGAAATCCCTCAGCGAAATCGAACAGGTGCTCAATGAAAGAGGCCTGCACTTCGGTATGGACCTGTCCAAACTGAAGCTGGAAGAAGAATAGTTTATGTCAATCGGAAGCAGTTAGCAACAGCCACTGCTTCCGATTTTTTTATTTATAACAAGTACCCCGTAATTCCTGACACGGTACGGGGGAATCAAATCACAATGTCATGCGTCACGGTAACAAATTAAACCGCCTTAGCAGAACTTCTGCCCACCGTAAAGCCTTAATGAGCAACCTGGCTTGCGAACTGATCAGCCACAAGCGTATCACCACCACCCTGGCTAAAGCCAAGGCCCTGCGTGTATACATTGAGCCCATGCTGACCAGAGCTAAAGTAGACTCTACCCACAACCGTAGAATCATCTTCAGCTACCTGCAGGACAAAGAAGCCATCAAGGAAATCTTTGGTGTGATCAGCGAAAAGATTGCTAGCCGTCCTGGTGGTTACACCCGTATCATCAAGCTGGGTAAACGTATTGGCGATGCCGCAGAAACCGCGCTGATCGAACTGGTAGACTTCAACGAAGTATACGGTAAAGAAGCTGCTGCCGCTGCTGCTCCCGCTAAGAAGACCCGCCGCGCCGGTGGTGCCAAGAAAAAAAGTGAAGAAGCTGCCGCTGAAGCTGCTGCTCCTGCTACCGAAGAGAAAGCAGGCGAATAAGCTAAAATTTATTCCTTCTCATAAAGGGCAAAGCATACAGCTTTGCCCTTTTTTTTATAATATCGCATTAATAAATCCGATATATATCAAAATACCCCCTGTGCCATGAACTACCTGAAATGCGATAGTTGCAAGCAATATAACCTGCTGACTTCTGAGTACCTGGTGTTCTGTAACCACTGCAGCAAAAAACTCAGTAACAATTTTGCCGACTGGAAAGCCCGCTACCCCCAGTGCGATTTTGCCCAGTTTACCGAGCGGATAGCCATTTCCGCAGCGCAGATAGCCAGCAGCCGCCCCCTGATGGAGCGGTTGAAGACCGGCGCCAAACAGCGCTGGGTAAAGCACCGGCGACAGCTGGTCATGACCAGCTTTTTGCTCCTGGCCATGATCGCCATCACCGGTTCTATTTTCGGGAAACGGCTGGTATTTAACCTGTTCTATCCCAAGGTGGCCAAGGAGTGGCAGTACATGTCCTGGCAGGAGACTACCATCGGGCGGCAGCCCATCACCCTCAGCACGCCTGCGAAGCTGCGGGTGCACGATACCCCGTTGCCCCCGGAGCTCCGGGAATCCGTGACCTACAGCAAGAGCTACACCAACGACAATAACAGCGGCATGGACATTTCCGTGCATCTTTATACGTACAAGAACAGTGTGATCAACAGCCTGGAGGCCATGGCCAATAACCCGGTAGATCCACTGAGCCAGCTGAAACAGCAGGACGATATTACCCACCTTACCGCCCGGGCGCAAAAGGTGTCTGTGTCTGACCTGGCCGGCTGCCTGGAAGAGGGTACCTACCATTATAAAGGCGCCATCACCCTGGCTTACCGGCACCTGATCCTTATCCGGGAGCAGGACATGTGGCAGGTAAACCTGGTGTTCCGGGCAGACGATGAGGCCGCCAGTGCAGTGGCAGAAAGGGTGCTCCGTTCCATCCATATCCAGTAACGAACAATTTAACTGAGAAATTCCGCTGCTTTTTTTGTACCTTTGCCCGGTTTTTTATCCGAACCTTCAGGGAGTTGTTAGCCGACTACCTGAAGGTTTTTTTCAAAGTAAAAACAGCAGATCACTAACGATGCCGAACGCAAGAAACATCCAGCCAGCCATGCTTCTCCTTGAAGATGGTACTGTTTTTAAAGGAAAAGCTTTTGGTAAGATCGGGACCGCCTCCGGTGAACTTTGTTTCAACACAGGCATGACCGGCTACCAGGAAGTTTTTACCGATCCGTCCTACAAAGGACAGGTTTTGATTATGAATAATTGCTACACCGGCAATTACGGAACAAAAGCAGCGGATGTAGAAAGCCCCGACGTTAAGATCAGTGGATTGATCTGTAAGAACATTGCTTATAACTACTCCCGTCTGCAGGCCGACCAGTCGCTGGAACAGTTCCTGTTGCAGAACAATGTAGTGACCATTTACGACGTGGATACCCGCGCGCTGGTAACGCATATCCGCAGCAAGGGCGCTATGAACTGCATTATCTCTTCCGAGATCCTGGATGAGGCGGAACTGAAGGCCGAACTGGCCAAGGTGCCCTCCATGGAAGGCCTGGCCCTTTGCGCGGAAGTTTCTACCAAAGAGGCTTATAACGTAGGTAATCCCGAGGCCCCTATCCGCATTGCGGTGATGGACAATGGTGTGAAACGCAATATGCTGAAATGCCTGAGCGAAAAAGGTGCTTACCTGAAGGTGTTCCCCACGGATACGCCGTTTGAAGTAGCCGAGGAATTTAAGCCCCACGCATATTTCGTGTCTAACGGTCCCGGCGATCCGGCCCCGCTGACCTACGCCATTGACACGGTGAAAAAGATCCTGGCGGCGGGGCGCCCCATGTTCGGCATTTGCCTGGGCCACCAGTTGCTGGCGCTGGCAAACGGTATGAGCACTTATAAAATGCACCACGGCCACCGCGGCCTGAACCACCCGGTGAAGAACCTGCAGACCGGCCTGTGCGAAATCACCACCCAGAACCACGGTTTTGCCGTAGATCCCGCCACCCTGGCCCAGAACGACCAGGTGGAAGTGACCCACGTTAACCTGAACGATGAATCTATCGAGGGTATCCGTGTAAAGAACAAGCCGGCATTTTCCGTGCAGTACCACCCCGAGAGCACCCCGGGCCCGCACGATAGCCGCTACCTGTTTGACGATTTCTTTAAGATGATCAAAGCACATCATAAGATGGCGTGATAACGTAAACGTATAAACGAAAGAGGCATCCCTTTGGGGGGGCCTTTTTTGTTTAGGAGAGCCAGGAGGGATGGGGGCTTAAGTCTTAGGTCTTAAGTCTTAGGTCTTAGGTCCTAGGTCTTAGGTATTTTGTATAAATAAGTGGGGAAGTAATGGGCTGGCAGCGGCTGGATACCTTGCCGGTGCTGGTTTAAAGAACAATGAAAAACGGTCCTGAGGAGTCAGGACCGTTGTTATTTTATTCCACGTTATAAAAACGGTAGACGGTATGCTTGTAAACAGCAGTACTATCGCCGCTTTATGTGGCGCAATATTAGTGAAAAAGCATGAGCTTTTGCGTGATAACCTTTATTAAGGAGGTGAAAATAATACTGAAAGCATACCGGAAAGCCGCATGGGGCGCGGGAGAGGAACGGTATTATCTAAACGAAAACGTTTTCGCAGTCTTCAGAAAACGTGAAAGGGATTGAGGTAAGGACAAAAAAATACGGCTCCGCGATCGGAGCCGTTTGCCTTTATAAATTCCACGTTATGAAAAACTGATACAAAAATAAGGTATTATGCTAAAACGTTTTAGTTAAAGTCTGTATTTTTTTAAATGTTGATGTTTCCTTAACATATATAACATCAACCCAGGTCCCAAAGTTCACACCAAAAACGTTCGTGATAAAATAAAGCAGGTTAAATATTTGCTAAGACTTTCTCACATTACCTTTTCGCAAGCTTCAAGTTTTTTTCCTCCTTGATTCGTTGCTAGAACAAATTTAAAAATAAAAATTGAATTTTTATAGCCTCAGTGCGTAAAAAATGCAGTTTTTGTTGCAGAAAATAAATATAAAATTATTTATAATATATTATTGGATCGTTTTAGCCGGATATTGGGCCACTGCCTGTTTCAAACATTGCATGGCGGCGGTGATATCTTCCGTATTCAGCACATAGGCCAGGCGCACTTCCTGTTGCCCAAGGCCGGGAGTGGCGTAGAAGCCGGTGGCGGGAGCCAGCATTACTGTCTGGTCTTCCCAGGAGAACGACTCCAGCAACCATTGGCAGAACTTGTCTGCATTGTCAATAGGCAGTTTGGCAATTGCGTAGAAAGCGCCGCCGGGATTGGGGCAGAAAGCGCCAGGGATGTCATTGATCAACTTCACCAGCAGGTCGCGGCGGTGCTGGTATTCAGCTTTGATCCCGTCAAAATAATCAGCCGGCAGATCTACGGCTGCTTCACCGGCTATCTGGGCAAAACTGGGCGGGCTGAGACGGGCCTGGGCCAGTTTCATAGCGGCATCCAGCACGGCCTGGTTCCGGGTCACAAAGGCGCCAATGCGGCCACCACACGCGCTGTAACGCTTGGAAATAGTGTCCATCACCACCACGTTGTTTTCCATGCCTTCCAGGTTCAGGGCGGAGAAAGGTGCGCCGTTGTAAGAGAACTCGCGGTAAGCCTCATCACTGAAGAGGAAAAGACCATGTTTCAGGCATATTTTAGACAGCGTCTCCAGTTCTTCCTGGCTGTATACATACCCGGTAGGATTGTTAGGATTGCAAATTACTATGGCTTTGGTGCGCGGGGTGATCTGGGCTTCAAACTGCGCCAGGTCCGGCAGGGCGAAACCGTTGTCAATATTGGCGGTAACGGCTTTCACCACTACGCCTGCTTCCGCCGCAAAACCATTGTAGTTGGCATAAAAAGGCTCGGGGATGATCACTTCATCACCGGCATCCAGGCAAGCGAGGAAGCCAAAGAGGATGGCTTCAGAACCACCGGTGGTAACAATGATCTGGTTGTGATCCAGTTCCACGCCAAAGCGTTGGTAATAGGTTACCAGCTTGCGGCGGTAGCTTTCATTGCCGGCGCTGTGGCTGTACTCCAGGATCTTGAAATCAGAGTGCCTTACTGCATCCAGTACCGGTTTGGGTGTTTCAATGTCCGGCTGGCCGATGTTGAGGTGATATACTTTCACGCCTCTTTTTTTGGCAGCTTCTGCATACGGTACCAGTTTACGGATCGGGGAGGCGGGCATTTGCCGGCCGCGCTGGCTGATGGTTGGTGTCATGTGACGTTTTGGTTTGGATTGCAAAAGTAAGGTAATCGTATGAAAGGCCTGATGCCTGCCGCACCGGGGATCCTGGCCGCCAGGCCACCCTTCGCATACGGGCATAAAAAAAGCCCCGCAGCGCAGTGCTGCAGGGCTTATATCTTGAAGTCAGTTTATGAGACTTAGTGGCTTGCAGCAGGAGCAGGAGTTGCCGCAGGTGCTGTAACCTCGCCGCTCAGGTGCAGTTCCTTATCCTGGTCCAGCCCTTTAAATTTAACCCAGATGGTCTTGTTCTGCTGGCCTACACCGTTAGCGGAGTAAGAAGCAGTGATCTTACCGGTTTTGCCGGGCAGTACAGGCTCAGTAGTCCATTTAGGAGTGGTGCAACCGCAAGATGCACGGGCAGCTTCTACCAGTACGGGTTGTTTGGAGATGTTGGTAAATTCATAGTCAACCGTAACGGGTTTGTTCAGCACGGTTTTACCGAAGTTGATGCTTTCAGTTTTGAACTTTACCAGGGCATCAGCGCCGGTAGCAGGAGTAGCGGGCGCCTGGGCCATAGCCGCGGTGGCTACCAGTGCAGAAGCAAACAGGGATAAGAGTAACTTTTTCATATACTAGAAAGGGTTTTTAGACGATTGGTTAAAAAAAATGTTTATTTGCTTTCGTTTAAACAAAATTACAGCCAATAACTGTGAAAGGAGTTGTAAATTATTAAAATCCTATTAAAAAAAATAAATTATTTGGATGGCCTGAATTTCAGGCATTTTACCGCTGAGTAAATTAACCTTACTTTTGTGTTTTAAGTGAATTTTAAGCGCCAGGCATGAATACTGAAACTACTAAGAATATGGAAAGCCGGTTGTCGTTTGAAGAGTTCAGGAGAGAGGTGTTGCGCGACTACCAACTGATTTGCGAAAGCAGGGAGATAAGCCTGCTGGGCCGACGCGAAGTGCTTACGGGCAAAGCTAAATTCGGCATCTTTGGTGATGGTAAAGAACTGGCCCAGGTGGCCATGTCAAAATATTTTATGCCAGGCGATTTCCGCTCGGGCTATTACCGCGACCAGACCTTTGCCTTTGCAACAGGCATGGCTACCGCGGAACAATTCTTTTCACAATTATATGCGGACCCGGACCTGGCCAATGACCCGTTCTCCGCGGGCCGCCAGATGAACAGCCACTTTGCTACGCCTAACCTGGGCAGCGATGGACAATGGCTGGACCTTACCGCACAGAAAAATACGGCAGCTGACCTGTCGCCTACCGCTGCGCAAATGCCGCGGTCACTGGGCCTGGCCTTTGCCTCTAAATTATTCCGCGAAGTAGAATCCCTGCAGGGCTATACCCATCTTTCCAAAAAAGGCAACGAGATCTGCTTTGCCACCATTGGCGATGCTTCTACCTCTGAAGGCCATTTTTGGGAAACCATGAATGCCGCCGGTGTACTGCAGGTGCCCCTGGCTGTGTTTGTATGGGATGATGGCTACGGAATTTCTGTGCCGCGTAAATATCAAACCACGAAGGGCTCTATCAGCGCTGCTTTGGAAGGTTTCCGCAAAACGGAGAACTCTAACGGTTTTGACATTTATAATGTAAAGGGATGGGACTATGCCGGCATGTGCGAAGTGTTTGAAGCCGCTATCCGCAAGATCCGTGAAACCCACGTCCCTGCACTGTTTCACGTAGAGGAGCTTACGCAACCCCAAGGCCACTCCACCAGCGGATCGCACGAGCGGTACAAGAGCAAGGAGCGCATGGCCTGGGAGAAGGAATTTGACTGCAATCACAAGATGCGTCAATGGATACTGGAGAATGCACTGTCTGATGAGCTGACACTGAAAGAAATTGAAGTGAAGGCAAAGACGGCCGCCCTGGATGCCCGTAAGGCTGCCTGGGACAAATATGCCGCGCCTATAAAACAACAGGTACAGCAAAGCCTGGAGCTGCTGCAGGCCATCGTTACAGAAGGCCAGGGCGATGTGGCTTTTGTGAGCAAGACCATGCAGGAACTGCAGAACAACCGTGAGCCCCTGCGCCGTGACATCCTGAAAGGGCTGAGCCACGTACTGCTGCGTTACCGCCAGGTGGAAAGCCCGGCAGTAACGGCTTTGAAGGCATTCCTGGATGAGACCAACGCAAAGGAAAAGATAAATTACAATAGCCTCCTGCATGCTACCGGTGCTAACTCGGTGCACAATGTGCCCGTGGTACCCGCAGTGTTTGAAGGCGAACCGGTGACGCTGAATGGTTATGAAGTGATCAATCACTACTTTGACCAGTTGCTGGAGAACAATCCCAGGGTATTTGCCTTTGGGGAAGATGTGGGCAAGATAGGGGATGTGAACCAGGGCTTTGCCGGCCTGCAACAAAAGCACGGCAAGCAACGGGTCTTTGATACCGGCATCCGGGAGCTTACCATTATGGGACAAGGTATAGGCATGGCTTTGCGCGGGCTGCGGCCTATTGCGGAGATCCAGTACCTGGACTACCTGCTGTATGGCCTGGAGCCGCTGAGCGATGATGTAGCAAGCCTGCAATACCGCACTGCGGGCATTATGCACTGCCCCATCATTGTGCGCACCCGCGGCCACCGGCTGGAAGGCGTATGGCACTCCGGCTCTCCGATGGGCATGGCTATTAATGCACTCCGCGGTTTCAATATCTGCGTGCCGCGCAACCTTACACAGGCTGCCGGTATGTATAATACGTTGCTGATTGCCAATGAACCGGCATTAGTGATAGAGCCCCTGAACGGCTACCGCCTGAAGGAACAGCTGCCCAGCAACCTGGGAACCTTTACGGTGCCGATGGGCGTGCCCGAAGTGGTGAAAGCCGGTACAGACATCACGATCGTTTCTTACGGTTCTACCCTGCGCCTGGTGGAAGAAGCGGCGGTGACACTGGAAGAATTTGGGGTGCATGCAGAGATCATCGATGTGCAGACGTTGCTGCCCTTTGACATACATCACCGTATTGTGGAGTCACTGAAGAAAACAAACCGCATCCTGTTTGTAGATGAAGACGTACCCGGTGGTGGTACGGCCTTTATGTTCCAGCAGGTGATGGAAGCCCAGCAGGGATACCGCTGGCTGGATGTAGCCCCCCGCACACTGAGTGCACAGGCGCACCGCCCGGCTTACGGCTCCGATGGGGATTACTTCTCCAAGCCGAACGTGGAGGACATTATCCGCGTGGTAATGGAGATGGTAGCGGAATAGTGATATTGATCATAATATTTTTAAGAACGCAGGACAGTAATGTTCCTGCGTTTTTTTTTGTGCCGTGCTGCAAATAAAAAGCTCCGGCTGTAAAAACAGCCAGAGCTGTACTGGATGTAAAACCAACTAGTTAAAAATGAAATTTCGCTCCAAAAGTAACACTCCAACCTGTTTAACGCGCGCTGAAAACCCTCATTAACACGTAGTTCACTAAAAAACAGCAGAAACGGCCCTGAAACCTGCCGTGGTAAAGGGGTTGCGTAATATTTGTGACAATAAGACCATTTGTAGCGGGCTCTTGTGGATGAACAAAATGAACAGCGGGAAAGGGTGTGACTAAAGTGCTTTTTAGGTGTATAGTAGATGTGGGTATTTTAGTGCGTTGCAATTTGGGAAGCAATACACTATGAAAACATGACGGCAGACGCGCGCCGTTCAAATTGTTTAACCGCCATACCCTATTTTTTTTCTAATCTAAACAGCTCCTAAGTATGAAAGCAGGAATTCTTCTGGTAGAAGACGATCATTTCTTTGCGAAAGTCTTGAAGCGCTACCTGGAAAAAGCCGACTATGAGGTTATCTATTGTGAGAACGGGGAGAGAGGTTTGGAGACCTTTCAGCAGCGCCCGTTTGATGCCTGTTTGCTCGATGTATTAATGCCTGGTAAAGATGGTTTTTCGCTGGCCCGGGAGATCCGGGAGAGAGACGATCATGTGCCTCTTTTTTTTATTTCCAGCCGTTTTATGGAAGAAGACAAACTGACGGGCTTCCGCTCCGGTGCGGATGGCTACCTGGGAAAGCCATTCAATTTTGAGGAACTGGCCCTGCGCATCCGGGTATTCCTGAAGCGCGCCCGCCTGCAGCCCAGCCGGCGCCTGCTTTACAATATTGGCACACTCACCTTTGATTATACAGAATTAAAGATCATGCACCCGGAATCCGGCAGTTGCGTGTGCTTACCGCCTAAAGAAGCGGAGCTGCTGAAATACCTGTGCGAGAACGCCAACAGGAAAATCAAGCGGGAAAACATCCTGATGCATGTGTGGGGCGTGGATGACTTCTTTGTGGGGCGCAGTATGGATGTGTACATGACACGGTTGCGCAAACACTTCCGCGTAGACCCTACCGTGAAGCTGGAAACCATGCATGGGCAGGGGTTCCGCTTTTCTTTCGACAACAAGGCCCGGCCTTCTTACGTTACAGCCGCTTTACATAATTAATTTTTTCGGACTATACTGTTGATGAGTTGCAGGCGCCTCCCGGGAAACGGGGGCGTTTTGCGTTTGGGGAAGGGGGGACGGATGGTGGAGATATGATGTTGTAATAAAAAACGTCCCGCGGCTTTTGGGCTGCGGGACGTTTCTATAATGAGATTTAAAGAAGACTATTTCAGGTTGTAGAACACCTGCTGTACGTCTTCGTCCTGTTCCAGGCGGTCTACCAGTTCCAGTACTTCCTTGGCCTGCTCTTCCGGCAGTTCCACGGTGTTCTGGGGGAGGCGTTTCAGCTCTGAGCTGATCACGGTGATACCTTTATCTTCCAGGGCTTTGCTCATGTTGCCAAATTCGTTGAAGGCCACGCGGATAATGATGTTACCTTCGCTGTCTTCCCCAATTTCTTCCAGGCCAAAGTCGATCAGTTCCAGTTCCAGGTCGTCCAGGTTCTGGCCGTCGTTCTTTACTTTGAACTCACCCACGCGGTTGAACATAAAGGCTACGGAGCCGCTGTTGCCCAGGGTGCCGCCCTGTTTGTTAAAGTGCATGCGCACGTTGGCTACGGTGCGGGTGGGATTGTCCGTGGCAGTTTCCACCATCACGGCAATACCGTGGGGGGCATACCCTTCATATACAACTTCTTCGTAATCGGTTTTGTCTTTGCCCATAGCGCGCTTGATAGCGGCTTCCACGCGGTCTTTCGGCATATTCACCGCCTTGGCGTTTTGTATGCAGCGACGGAGGGCGGGGTTGTTGTCGGGATCAGGGCCGGCAGCTTTTACTGCCATCGCGATTTCCTTCCCTACACGGGTGAATTGCTTAGCCATGCGATCCCAGCGGGCAAACATGGTGTGCTTTCTAACTTCGAATATCCTTCCCATTGTAAATTAAATTAAAATATGGCCTGAAGGGCCGTTTGTGGCCTTGTTCCGGCAACGCAAAAGTAAAGCGTTTCCGGCAAAAGCTAAAAACAAAAACGCTCCCGTGCAGCGGCACAGGAGCGTTTTTTATGAGGAATGCGGTTATTGCATTTTGCGTACACGGCTGTTCCTGATGCCGTAACCAAAGTAGATAAAAAGGCCGAGCACCAGCCATACTGCCAGACGGGTCCAGTTTTCCCAGTTCAGGCCATAGATCATGGCTGCACAAACCAGTACTCCCAGGATGGGCACTACCGGTACCAGCGGCGTTCTGAAGGAACGGGGCAGGTCCGGGTTGGTCTTGCGCATTACAATGATACCAATGCACACCAGGATGAAGGCGAACAGGGTGCCAATGCTGGTCATGTCGCCTACGATAGATTCCGGCAGGAAGGCCGCAAACAGGGATACGAATGCGAAGAACAGCCACTGGGATTTATAAGGCGTACGGTATTTCGGGTGCAGTTTGGCAAACACCGGGGGCACCAGGCCGTCATTAGCCATGGAATAGAACACGCGGGTTTGACCCAGGAGCATCACCAGGATCACGGAGGAGAAGCCGGCCAGGATGGCAATCGTCACAAAGAGGGACAGCCATTCGTAGTGGGGCATGTAGTGATCAATGGCGTATGCTACGGAAGCCTCGCTACCAGATTTCAGGAAGTCCTGGTAAGGTGCTACGCCGGTGAGTACGTGGGAGAAGAGAATGTATAACACGGTGCACACCAGCAGGGATACCAGGATACCGATGGGCATAGCCGTTTTCGGGTTCTTGGTTTCCTGGGCGGCGGTGGATACAGCGTCAAAACCGATAAAGGCGAAGAATACGATGCCCGCACCAGCCAAAACACCGCCCCAGCCGTGGTTTGTAAACTGGGAGAAGTCGATGATGCGCCCGTCATTCAATGTTACGGGGGCTGCATCGGCAGGGATCAGGTAAGGCGTGTGGTTAGCCGGATTGATGAACTGCCAGCCCAGCGCGATGAACAATATTACGATGCTCACCTTCACGATCACGATGACGGCATTTACCGTAGCGGATTGCTGTACACCGCGGATAAGCAGGAAGGTAAGGAGAAGGAGAATGAATACAGCAGGAAGGTTCATGATACCACGTTCACCCAGGTCTGATACCTGGAGGGGGGAGTGGGACCATTCATAAGGTATCCTGAAGTGGAAGAGGGCCTCACATAGTTTATTCAGGTATTCCGACCAGGAAATAGCCACCGTGGCGGCGCCCAGGGCGTATTCCAATACCAGGTCCCAGCCAATGATCCAGGCCACAAATTCGCCCAGGGTAGCATAGGAATAAGTGTAAGCGCTTCCGGCGATCGGGATCATGGAAGCAAATTCTGCGTAGCAAAGACCGGCAAATGCGCAACCGATGGCCGCAATAATAAAGGAGATGGTAACGCCAGAGCCCGCGTGACCGCCGGCTGCTGATGCAGTTCTAACGAACAAACCGGCTCCAATGATGGCACCGATGCCGAGCGCAACGAGTGATGCAGCGCTGAGGGTTCGTTTTAGTCCTTTTTCAGAATTATCAGCTTCAGACAATAGTACACTGAGTGGCTTTCTCACAAAAAGTTTGGCCATAACGATCGTTGTGGTTGATTTAGATTAATGATGCAGATTTAGGTTGCTAAGCAGTTTGAGATCGCCAAATATAATGCGGAAACATCAAATTGCGGCAACTGGTTTTATTTTTTGAAGGCTGGACGGCGATTTTAGCGGGATAAATGTATTTTTGGGCAACTTTTTCAACAGTTGGCCTTCATTTTTTGTACTGGAACCAGGAAATATTGAAACAAAAAGAGCCTACTCGCCATTTTAACAACAAAATACTTGCATGAAGCGCCCGAACAGGCTTACCTTATTCATCTTTGGAGCAATGTTGCTCGGCGTTTTAACAGGCTTTCTCGTCCGCGCCGTTTATATCACCTTCCCGGCAAACCCGGCCAGGCCGCTGCCACCCACTATTATTGCATTTTCCGATAATATTTCCCTGCTTACAGACATGTTCCTGCTGATGATCAAAATGATCATCGCGCCGCTCGTGTTCTCTACCCTTGTGGTAGGGGTGGCTAAACTGGGCGACCTGAAAGCGGTGGGCCGCATCGGTGGCAAAACGATGCTATGGTTTGTCAGTGCGAGTCTTGTTTCTTTGTTCCTGGGCATGGTGCTGGTAAACCTGCTGAAACCGGGCCTGTCCCTGAACCTGCCTTTACCGGATGCCCATGCAAATACGGGCGTGGAAGGACAGACCATTTCCCTGAAAGGATTTATCCATCACCTCATCCCGCATAGTATTGTGGATGCGATGGCCACGAATGAAATACTGCAGATCGTGGTATTTGCGTTGTTCTTTGGGGTGGGGGCGGCGGCCATCGGTGAGCAGGCAGCCCCGGTGATCAAGCTGCTGGATAGTGTAGCGCATATCATGCTGAAGGTAACGGGCTACGTGATGAACTTTGCCCCGCTGGCGGTGTTTGGCGCCCTGGCATCGGTGATCGCCACGCAGGGTTTGTCTGTGTTATATGTGTACCTGAAGTTTATCGGGCAGTTTTACCTGGGCCTGGCGGCGTTGTGGATGGTGATTGCTTTTGCAGGGGCCCTGGTATTGCGGAATGCGACCGGTCCTCTGCTCAAACGTATTGTGAGCCCGGTACTGATGGCATTTGGCACTGCCAGCAGCGAGGCTGCATACCCGGCCACCATGGAGCAGCTGGAGGAGTTTGGCTGCGATAAAAGAATTGTAAGTTTTGTACTGCCCCTGGGTTATTCTTTTAACCTGGACGGGTCCATGATGTATATGACCTTTGCCAGCTTGTTCATTGCCCAGGCTTACGGTATCACGCTTTCCTTTGATAAGCAGGTGACCATGCTACTGGTGCTCATGCTTACCAGTAAAGGAATTGCCGGCGTGCCCCGGGCCTCGCTGGTGGTGATAGCGGGCACTTTGCCCATGTTTCACATCCCGGAAGGGGGGCTGGTACTGCTGCTGGCCATCGACCACCTGCTGGATATGGGCCGCTCTGCCACCAATGTGGTGGGCAATGCCGTTGCGGCGGCCGTGGTTTCCAAATGGGAAGGCGCGCTGGATATGCAGGCGGCTTTACGGAACGCTCATAAAATAAAACAAGGCTAATTTTTACATTAGCGGATTACGAATACTATTTTTGCGCGGTAGCTGCCAGAAACTATTTATATCTAATGCAATGCATCAAATTGTAGAGTTATTTAAGGAATTGATTAACCCCGAGTGGATCATTAACCACGGTGGATTTTACCTCGTAATCCTGATCATCTTTGCAGAAACCGGCCTCTTTGTAGGCTTCTTCCTGCCGGGCGATTCCCTGCTGTTCGTTACCGGTGTGTACAGCTCCCTGATCAGTGATAGCCTGGGTGGCATGCCCCTCATCGTGATCATGCTGCTCATTGCCATAGCCGGTGTGGCCGGCAACTATGTAGGCTATTGGTTTGGCCGTAAATCCGGCCCGCTCCTGTTTAGCCGCAAGGACACCTTCTTCTTTAAGAAAAAACACCTGTACCAGGCCCGGGAATTTTTTGAAAAACATGGTGGTGGCGCCATCTTCCTGGCCCGCTTCCTGCCCATTGTGCGTACATTTGCGCCCATCGTGGCGGGTATTGTGCAAATGGAGCGCAAACGCTTCATGATGTTCAATGTGCTGGGTTCCTTTGCCTGGGTATTTTCGATGATCCTGGCAGGCTATTACCTGGACAAAAGCTTCCCCACGCTGAAAAACCACCTGGACATTATCATCGTGCTGCTCGTTCTCATCACCACCTTGCCGGTGATCATCAAGTTCGTGTTTGGCAAAACCAAGACCCCGCCCGGCAATCCTTCCTGACCTTCCAAAGTTTTTCATAACTGCACGCCGCTCCGGTACCATGGGGCGGCGTTTTTTTATGCGTCTTAACTACAACTATTAACAAATAACGATTATCTTTCACCTCATTCCATGTTACATCTCTTCAAATACCTTTAAAACCTCCGAAACTATGTCGTCGTCTCCGCAAAAGGGGCCATCCATTTTCAGCCTGGCCGTGATTGTGGCCTCCCTGGGTTACTTTGTAGATATTTATGACCTGTTGCTGTTTACCATTGTGCGGGTGCCTTCGCTGAAGTCACTGGGGCTTGCACAGGATAGTATTGATAACGGCATTGGCCTGCTGCTCATCAATGTGCAGATGGCCGGCCTGCTGCTGGGGGGCATTCTCTGGGGCGTGGTAGGGGATAAGCGGGGCCGTCTCAGTGTATTATTTGGTTCCATTTTGCTGTACTCCATCGCCAATATCGCCAACGGCTTTGTGACCACTACCAACGGCTACCTGCTCTGGCGCTTCGTGGCAGGCCTGGGCCTGGCCGGTGAGCTGGGCGCAGGCATTACCCTGGTATCAGAGATCCTGCCTAAGGAAAAACGCGGCTATGGTACAATGATCGTGGCCACGGTAGGGGTGAGCGGCGCAGTGGCGGCCAATTTCATTTACAAATTTGCGGACAACTTTAAACTGCTGGAGGCCTGGCGGGTGTGCTACTTCATCGGAGGCGCACTGGGCCTGGGTTTGCTGGTATTGCGCGTAAGCGTAATGGAATCAGGGATGTATGCGGCGGTAAAGGCCAGTGATGCCAGGAAGGGGAGTTTCCTGGCCCTGTTCACCAATGGCAGGCGTTTCCTGAAATACCTGCAATGCGTGTTCCTGGGCACTCCCACCTGGTTTGTGGTGGGCATCCTCATGGCCTTCTCCAATAAATTCGGGGTGGAGCTGCATGTGCAAACGCCCATCAATCCTGGCGATGCCGTGGCTTTCTGTTATACCGGCCTGGTAATAGGTGACTTTGCCAGCGGCTACATCAGCCAGTTGTGGCGGAGCCGCAAGAAGGTCATGATCCTGTTCCTCTGCCTTACCGCCATCTGCTCCGGTGTGTACCTGAATTTAAACGGCGTAACGGCCACTACGTTCTACACAATGTGCTTTCTTTCCGGTATCAGCGTTGGGTTCTGGGCCATCTTTGTGACCATTGGTGCGGAGAGTTTTGGTACCAACCTGCGTGCTACGGTGGCTACTACGGTGCCCAACTTTGCGCGGGGTATGCTGCTGCTCATCACGGCCTTGTTCAAAGGCCTGCAGGGGAGCCACTCCTATGTGCAAAGTGGCGCTATTGTGGCCTGCATTACCATAGGAGTAGCGCTGGTAGCGGCTTTCACTATACCGGAAACGTTTGGGAAAGACCTGGATTATACGGAAGACATCTAGGGAAATTTCCAGGCCTCAATTTCCAAATTTCAAGGAAATTCCAAGGGCCGGAAACCCATTTCCCGAAAATAACAAAGCCCAATTTTCATATCCGGGGGGATTGAAAATTGGGCTTTTATAATTTATACCTGCCCCGTTTGAAACAGGGAATTGAAACCTAAGCCGGGTAACTTCCCAGGAATTTGTCCAGCAATTTATTAAGCTGCTGTATTTCTTTCTCGGAAAGGGTCGCTGTCATATCGTCCTGCAGCTCATCGATCTCTGCGTCGATGGCTTCCAGGAGCTCCAGGCCTTTCTGGGTGATGATCACATCCACGGCGCGGCGGTCGGAGGGACAGCTTTTACGGTCTACCAGCTCTGCTTTGCGCAGGCGCTCCACCAGGCGGGATACATCGCTCATCTTATCCAGCATGCGGTCTTTCAGCAGGTTGATATTGGCGGTGCCAGGGTATTGGCCACGGAGGATGCGCAGGATATTGAACTGCTGCATCGTAATGTCGAAACGCTTGAAAAACTGCTGGTGTTTTGAAACGATCCAGTTTCCGACGAAGATAAGGCCGACCATACCCTTGTGGTACTCACTCCTGAAATTACTTTGCGAAATCAATTTCTCAATATTTGACATATCCGGTAAAAATAAATTATACTCAAACCAAAGGGGCGCAGAAGGCTAAGGTTGTGTTTCCAAACATCAATATGTCTATAAAATTACATCATTTTAGTCAGTTCAGAACATAAGGATGGCGGTGAATGCCACCGCCATCCTATCCTAACCTATGATTCTTACACTTATGCTATCGTGTCAATTATTTGCCCTGAACAAATTCCAGTGTGAGGGTCACGTTCACGATCTTATCTACCACCATACCACCGGTTTCGGTAGCAGCGCTCCATTTCAGATCGTAATCAAAACGGTTAATGGTAGTGGTGGCTTTGAAGCCAGCGCGGTTGTTGCCCCAGGGATCTTTAACAGAACCACCGTAGGTAACATCGAACTTGGCTTTCTTGGTAACACCCTTGATGGTAAGATCGCCTTCCAGTACATATTTGTTACCGCTTACTTTCTTGAAAGAAGTGCTCTTGAAAGTCATGCTGGGATATTTGGCAGCGTCAAAGAAATCAGCAGATTTCAGGTGACCATCACGTTTTTCGTCATCGGTGTTTACGCTGTTCACGTCTACGCTTACTGCGATCTGTGCGTCGGTGAAGTCGGGCTTAGCGGAAATGAGCGTACCATCAAATTTGTTGAAACGGCCTTCTACGGAGGAGATCACCAGGTGGGTAACATCAAATTTCACGGCGGAGTGAGTGCCATCCAGTTTCCAGGTGTTAGTCTGTGCGAAGAGTGCCAGGGGCGCCAGGGCCAATAAAGTAAATAACAATTTTTTCATGGAGTGTATGTTTTTAATAACGAGGGCAAAGATAAATGAATTTAAGTGTTATAACACCTATTTTTTATTTTCTGTGACGATTATTTTACAAAGCCGGGAGGCGGGTGATGGGACAAAACCGGGTGAAAAACAGGTGAAATGCAGGCTGGATGGAGGTTGTAAAGTCTGGTAAAACGGAAAAAGTTTCCTTGTACCCGGGGAATGGTTCATTAAGCTGTTTGCTACGTACTGCCTGCAAGTACTGCAATTGTTGGCAAAGAACAACGGGCGGGGCAGTATCGTTTGAGATAGCATTGCGCGCAGCGCACAAAAAAGCCGGGAACCACAGGTCCCGGCTGAAATATTTTTTCGTGGAAAATGTTTATGCGGTTACCAGCTTCATCTGGTCCAGCACCGTCATCACTTCTTTTACGTGCACGGCGGAATCATTGAGCAGCTGCTGTTCTCCGGCATTGAGCTTTAATTCTATGATCTTTTCTATGCCGCCTTTGCCCAGCACTACGGGCACACCCAGGTAGATGTCTTTGAGGCCGTACTGACCGGTAAGCCATGCGCAGCAGGGGAAAATGCGTTTTTCATCTTTGAGGATGGCTTCTACCATCTGGGCGGCTGCGGCGCCGGGGGCATACCAGGCGGAGGTTCCCAGGAGGTTCACGATCTCCCCCCCACCCACTTTGGTGCGCTGGATAATGGCTTCCAGTTTGTCTGCCGCCACCAGTTCTGTAACCGGGATGCCGCTTACGGTGGTGTAGCGTGGCAGGGGTACCATAGTGTCTCCGTGCCCGCCCATGAGGATGGCCTGGATATCTTTGGGAGAGCAGCCAATTTCGTCCGCCAGGAAAGCGCGGTACCGGGCGGTGTCCAGGATGCCGGCCATGCCAAATACCTTGTTGCTGTCTTTTTTGGCGGTGAGGTAAGCGCAGTAGGTCATCACGTCCAGCGGGTTACTTACCACGATGATCACGGCATTGGGAGAGTACTGGCTGATGGACTCTGTAACAGACTTCACGATGTTGGCATTCGTAGAGATTAGGTCATCGCGGCTCATCCCGGGTTTGCGGGGCAGGCCGGAGGTGATCACCACCACATCGCTGCCGGCGGTTTTGCTGTAATCGTTGGTAACACCGGTGACGCGGGTGCTGTAATAATCAATCGGGGCCTGCTGCCAGGTGTCCAGGGACTTGCCTTCTGCGGTACCTTCTTTGATATCCAATAAAACCACTTCCTGTAAAAAATCCCTATGAGCGAGTACATTGGCGCAAGTGGCGCCTACATTGCCTGCTCCTACAACGGTTACTTTCATTGTATCCAACGATTTAAAGGGTGATATAAATAATGGTGTTTTATCTAAAGCAGGGTAAATAGGCGATGGGGAATGGGCGCCTCCGCACGGTAACTGGCCGCAAGCCGGGCAAACCTGCACCGCGCGGAAAAGGAGGGTGGTGCAGGTTTGCGGGGAATGTCCCCTTTCGCTTATTTGAGGTAAGCGGTAAGAGAATCCAGTTTGGCGGTGCCTTCCCAGCCCTTTACAAACTTTCCTTTCTTATCATAGATATACAGGCCGGGGAAGTAGTGCAGGTCATAGAAATACATGATCTGGCGGGTGGCTTCACTGGCCATGGTAATATTCGGATAATCCTTGATGTGGTAAGTATCGTAGTACTCTTTCATGCGTTCCGGCTGGAAGGGAGTGATCATCACGATCTGGGTGTTCTTGAACTTATCAATGTTCTTTTCCACTTCTTCCGTCATGTGTTTACAGTGGTCGCACTCTACGCTGAAGATGAAAACGAGGGTCTGCACATTTTTCTTCAAATCGTTCTTGGTGATGGTCTGGCCGTTTACCAGGGTTAAGGGAAAAGCGGGAATCACCGGGTACTGCTTGTAGGCGGGTGGTTTTTCGGTTGTCTGGGCCTGCGCAGCAAAACCGAAGATCAGCAGGCAAAGGCAAAGAGCCATCAGATGACGCGTCATAATATTAAATGGACTAGTTGTTTTTGAATACGGATAAAGTTAAGGGCCGGGGCTGATACGGGGAAATAATTTTAGTTAAAAAGGGGAGGGCGCTATAAAATAAAACCCACGTTTGTTGGGAATTGTAGTAATTGAATGATATTTGAGGCGAAAAGGCGCAAAAAACCTGCGTTTTTGCCCAAAATGGCCGCAAAATAGTGTTCATTCATATTCTAAAATTTTTACTTTTGCAGTCCTAATGTAAATTTCTAACTTTAAACAGTAACCTATTTTATGGCTACAACTGCAGACATCAGAACAGGATTAATCATCAAGCTGGACAACAGCTTATATTCTGTTGTAGAATTTGGTCAAAACAAAACCGCCCGCGCGGCCGCTAAAGTATGGGCCAAATTAAAAGGGGTTGACAATAGCCGCTCTATTGAACACACCTGGAACTCCGGCGATACCATCTTCCCGGTTCGCGTGGAAAGAAAGAATTTCCAGTTCTTATACAAAGACGATTCCGGTTATAATTTCATGGATAACGAAACCTTTGAGCAACTGGCCCTGCCGGAGAACATGGTGGATGCCCCCCAGTTCCTGAAAGACGGCCAGGAAGTTTCCATGCTGATCAACACGGAGACCGAACAGCCCATGAGCGTGGAACTGCCCGACAAGATCGTGATGCTGATCACTTACTCTGAGCCCGGCCTGAAAGGCGATACCGCTACCCGCACACTGAAAGCGGCCACCGTGGAAACCGGTGCTACCGTGATGGTGCCCCTGTTTGTGGAAGAAGGTGAACTGATCCGCGTGAACACCAAAACCGGTGAATACATCGAGCGCGTTAAGGAAAAATAATTGTCAAAAGGCGCAAGGGTGCAGTTGTAATGCAAGACTGCCCACGTCCAACTTGCGTGGTTACTACCTATCAACACAAAATCATTTTACTAAAACCAAAAACTCTTTACATGGATTTTAAACAGATCCAGGAGCTGATCAAGATCATCAACAAGTCTAATATCAGCGAACTGAGCATTGAGCAGGAAGCGTTCAAGATTACAATAAAACAGAAAGAAAATGAAGTACAGCAGGTATATGCCGTACCCGCTCCCGCTCCGGTTCCTGTAGCTGCTGCACCGGTAGCACCCGTTGCCGCTCCTGCAGCCGCACCCGCCACACCGGCAGCTGCTCCTGCAGCTGCGAAGGCAGATAACCTGGTGACCATCAAATCCCCGATGATCGGTACTTTCTACCGCAGCGGCGGTCCGGATAAGCCGCCCTTTGTGCAGGTAGGCGATGAAGTAAGCACCGGTAAAGTGGTTTGCATCATTGAGGCCATGAAGCTGTTTAACGAAATTGAAAGTGAAGTAAGTGGTAAGATCGTGAAAGTGCTGGTGGAAGACGCTTCCCCGGTGGAATATGATCAGCCGCTGTTTTTAGTGGAACCATAAGATTTTAGTCGGAAGACACAGAATGGAAAGTCGGGGTCAAAACTCACTTTCCATTTTGCTTCTTCCGACTTTTTATTTCTTTAACCTAGCGAAAAACGATGTTTAAAAAAATACTGATTGCCAACCGTGGCGAGATCGCCCTGCGCATTATCCGTACCTGTAAGGAAATGGGGATCAAAACGGTGGCCGTTTACAGCACTGCCGATAAAGACAGCCTGCACGTAAAGTTCGCTGACGAAGCGGTTTGCATCGGCAAGCCTGCCAGCAGCGAGTCTTATCTCAATATTCCCCACCTGATGGCGGCCGCGGAGATCACCAATGCAGACGCCATCCACCCTGGTTACGGCTTCCTGGCTGAAAATGCCCGCTTTGCAGAGATCTGCGGTGAGCATGGTATCAAGTTCATTGGCCCCACCCCGGACATGATCCGCAAAATGGGCGATAAGATGACCGCCAAGGAAACCATGATCGCCGCCGGTGTACCGGTGATCCCCGGTTCAGAAGGCCTGCTGAGCAGCGTGGAAGAGGCCAAAGGCCTGGCTGCCGGCATGGGCTATCCCGTGATCATTAAGGCCACCGCTGGTGGTGGTGGTAAAGGCATGCGCGTGGTTTGGGCAGAGTCCGAACTGGAAAACGCCTACAATATGGCCAAGAACGAGGCCCGCGCCTCTTTCTCCAACGATGGCATCTACATGGAGAAATTCGTGGAAGAGCCCCGCCACATTGAGATCCAGGTAGCTGGCGACCAGTATGGCAAGGTATGCCACCTCTCCGAGCGCGACTGCTCTATCCAGCGCCGCCACCAGAAACTGGTAGAAGAATCTCCTTCTCCCTTCATGACACCCGAACTGCGCGAGAAGATGGGCGAAGCCGCCATCAAGGCTGCCGGCGCTATCAACTACGAAAGCGTGGGTACCATTGAGTTCCTGGTGGACAAGCACCGTAACTTCTACTTCATGGAAATGAATACCCGTATCCAGGTAGAACACGGTGTTACCGAAGAGGTGATCAACTTTGACCTCATTAAGGAACAGATCAAGATCGCAGCCGGTATTCCCATTTCCGGCAAGAACTATACACCCGTGATGCACGCTATTGAGTGCCGCATCAACGCGGAAGATCCCTACAATGATTTCCGTCCGTCACCCGGCCGCATCAATGTACTGCACATCCCCGGCGGGCATGGTGTACGTGTGGATTCCCACATCTATGCCGGTTATGTGATCCCACCCTTCTACGACTCTATGGTGGCTAAGATCATCACCATGGCCCAGACCCGTGAAGAGGCCATCAACACGATGGAGCGCGCACTGAGCGAGTTCGTGATCGAAGGCGTAAAGACCACCATTCCGTTCCATCAGCAACTGATGCGGAATGAAGACTTCCGGAATGGTAATTTCACCACCAAGTTTACAGAAAGCTTTAAGCTGGTGTAAGTGCAGCGGCAGGCCTGTTCCAAAGGCCGCGCTTTTAATATTTTTAGCAATCCCTGGCCACTTTTCCGGCCGGGGATTTTTTTTAGCGGGGCCGTTATGAGGTTACATATACATTTTATAACTTAGCCTTGCTAAAACGTTTTAACGGTCTTTGCGCAAATCTGAGAGCCAGGAGACAAAATTAACCACCATCCATATAACGAGCAGGAATCGATATAATCATTTTCTTTATATATCAACCAAAGTCTGTCCCATTTTGAGTTATCCATCCAGGGCATATGCTTCATTTTGTAACGCGGGCGGGGAAATGCTTTCCCGGCCGTAATTGGTTTTCAAAATCAGGAACTTATTTTAAACTGTATGGCCTATGATGCCGGGGGATGAACTGGTTAATGCCACTGATGACTTCCTGTTGTCCGAGATTGGCAAGGGAAATAAGGCAGCGTTTGACCAGGTGTATAACAAATACTGGAAAAAGATCTTCAACGCTGCATACAAACGGTTGGAGGATACAGACCAGGCCAAGGACGTGGCCCAGGATGTATTTGTGCAACTCTGGACCCGTGAAAAAAATACCCCTATAGAAAACCTGAATGCCTACCTGCATACTGCCGCGCGGAACGCGGTATTCCGCCTGCTGGAAAGAGAAGGGCGTTATGCTTTTTTCCCCGGGGAGGCCGCGGAGCTGGAGAAATTAAAGGCCCCGCATAGCCAGACGGATGGTGACATGCTTTTCAAGGAATTCCTGCAAACCTTTCACGCGCTTACGGCCTCCCTGCCGGAGCAGCAGCGGCTTATTTTTCACCTGCGTTTCCAGGAAGGGCGGAGCAGCCAGGAGATAGCCGATACATTACGGGTCTCCGTGAAAACAGTGCGCAACCAGATGGGGCGCGCCCTTGCCCGTATCAAGCAATCCCTGTTGCCTGTTTTTCTTTTACTCCTGCGCTTCTTTATTTCTTTTTAAAAGCCACGATGTGCCCATAAGACATATTTTAATTAAAAAAATATGAATACGGCATGGGCTGTAACCTGTTTTTCCACTCTTAGTTATAGGCAACCATAAAAATGGATCAGCAAAACAAGGAACAATTTGTAATACTGCTTGGCAAATACAGGTCGGGGCAGGCAACACCGGAAGAAATAAACTTCCTGGAGGCCTATTATGACCTGTTTGATGTTAATGATGACCTGATCACCCCGGACAATGAAGCAGATTTTCAACAGTTGAAAACTGGTTTAAAGGAGGCGATAGATCAGCAAATTGGCTTGCATAAAAAGCAGCCGGCCAGGGTGCGGCCCCTCCGTTGGGTGGGCGTAGCCGCGGCAGTGCTGGTATTGATCTGTGTGGGTGCCGCGTTTTTCCGGTACTGGCCAGCCACCCCTGAAAAGGCGCCACTGGCCACGGTTACACCGGCACCTGCTTCCCAACGCCCGTTAAACAGGCCGGTACTGCAGCTGGCAAACGGGCAGTGGATTGATGTGGACAGCAGTGGCCAGGGTATTATTGCCCACCAGCAAGGACTTAGCATTTCCCGGCAGGACAGTAATACGCTGGTGTACCAGCCGCTGGTCAATACTGCCAACGGAGATAAGGCCCATGGCATGAATACCTTTACCACGCCCCGTGGTATGAAATACCGGGTAGTATTGTCTGATGGATCTGCGGTGGTATTGAATGCCGCATCGTCTTTAAGGTATCCCGCAGTTTTTGAAGGCCCGGTGCGGGCAGTGGAGCTGGAAGGGGAGGCTTATTTTGAAATAAAAAAAGATCTGCAGCATCCTTTTATAGTGCGTTCTGCTTTGCAGGAAGTGCAGGTGCTGGGCACCCATTTCATGGTAAATGCTTACCCGGATGAAAGCAATATTAAAACCACCCTGCTGGAAGGCGCCGTAAAAGTGAAGGCAGAAAAAGGTGCCGTGGTAATGACACCAGGCCAGCAGGTAACCGTGGACCGTGATGATAACGCGGTGCGGAAAGCAATGGCGGATACGGAAAAGGAAATGGCCTGGGTCAATAACCTTTTTGCTTTCCGGCAGGATGACCTGCCCACCGTTATGCGCCAGATAGCGCGCTGGTACGACGTTTCCGTGGAATATAAGGGTGGCCTGCCCACAGAAAAATTCAGCGGGGAAATTTCCCGGAGCAGCAGCCTCACGGATGTATTGCAAATATTGGAATTGAACGATGTGCACTTTGACGTACAGGGAAACACTTTAACTGTTTCTTACCGGGAATGACAGTGCCATACCCATGCGCCCAAACGCGCCATAAACCAACCATTTTAAATCGTATTCACCGTTTCGTTATTCAACCAGATCGTCACTCAATAACCAACCAATCATTCATCATTATGTAGAGGAAGTTACATTCAACACACATCCTTATCTATTCTGGAGCAGCTGGCTGTAAACAACCCTTATGCATGGCGGGTATTTTGCCACAAGGTTTCTTATGCCGCATTTTATCGACTAAATCTTTCAAAAATGAAATTGATTTTTCATGGCCCTCCTTTGTCCCTATGGACAAGGGTAAGGAGCTCTTTGCGTCCACTTACGGGCAGCCTGGCTGCTTTGTTACTGGCCATTTCTTTCTGCATTTCTGCAACCGCAGCCTCCATGCAGTATGTTTCCATTTCCCGGCAAAATGCTTCCCTGGAGAGTATTTTCAATGATATTAAAAAGCAGACGGGGTATCTCTTTTTTTACAAGGGCAGCATCAACACGGCAGCGCTGAAGCTGGATGTAGACCTCAAGCACGTATCGCTGGAGGAGGCGCTTACCACCTGCCTGCAGCCGTTTAAACTTACCTACACCATCGTGAATAAAACCATTGTGATCAGTAGTGTGAAAAGCAGTGCTCCTGCCGCTACTGTGGCAGATCCCGTCCAGGATGAAGTGGTTGCCGGCCGGATCACAGACAGCCTTTCCAAAGGGCCGGTGATCGGGGTGACCATTGTTGTGAAGAACAAAAAAACGCATGCTATCAGTAATGAAAGCGGTGCCTTCAGCATCCATGCGGCGCAGGGTGATGTGCTGGTATTTACCAGCATCGGGTACAAGCGTAAAGAAGTGGTGGTTGGAAAGGACTTATCCATCCACGTCATCATGGTGGCCAATGCCAGCAATATTGGTGAGGTGGTGGCCACCGGCTACCAGGTGATCAAAAAAGATAATTACACCGGTAATGCCATCGTAATAAAGGGGGATGACCTGAAAAGAATGAACTCCCAGAATATTGTAAAGGGCATCTCCGCATTTGACCCTTCTTTCCGGGTAGCGGAGAATAACCTGCTGGGCGCTGATCCTAACGCCCTGCCCAAGATCAACGTGAGAGGTTCCACCGTTATGCCTTCTTCTTCCAACGGGCAGATGCAGACACTGGACCGTAATAACCTTACCAGTGAGCACAACCTGCCGGTTTTTATTATGGATGGTTTTGAAGTAACGCTGCAACAGGTAGTGGATATGGATATTAACCGCATAGCCAGCGTAACCATCCTGAAAGACGCTGCGGCCACGGCGGTATATGGCTCCAGGGCGGCAAACGGCGTAATGGTGATCACCACCAAGGCACCGGTGCCAGGAAAACTTCGCCTCACGTATAACTACGAGTTCAAGGGTACTGCTCCTGATCTTACAGATTACCGTGTACTGAATGCAAAGGATAAGCTGGAATATGAAAGACAGGCGGGCCTTTACAGCACCCTGAATGCCGCTTATAGCCTGGATGAGCTGGACCGGCAGTATAATAACAAATATAGAGATGTAGTTTCCGGCGTAAATACCTACTGGCTTTCACAGCCGCTGCGTAATGCAGTTTCCCACAAACATTCCCTGTACGCAGAAGGGGGCGACTCTACCTTCCGCTATGGAATAGACCTGCGTTACCAGACAGACCCCGGTGTGATGAAAGGCTCCGGGCGCGATCGTTACAGCGGTGGTATGAATTTCAACTACAACCCATCCCGGAATGTGCTGGTGAAAAACCAGTTGACCATTACCCAGGTGAATGACGAAAACTCCAAATACGGCAGTTATAGTCAATACGCTTATATGAACCCCTACTATCCTATTTATGGGGAGGATGGTAAGATAGCCCAGGAAATTGCCAACTGGAAAATAGATACGCAGAAAAAGGGCCCAAACCAGATCAAGAATGCCCCGGTGTATAACCCTTTGTATGATGCGACCCTTGGCAGCTTTGACAAAGGTGCTTACCAGGAGGTGCTGGACAATTTGTCTGTAGACTGGAAAATCACGCCTGCACTGCGTTTGGTGGGCTTGATGAGTGTGAATAGCAGCAGTAACGCCTCAGACCAGTTTGCGTCCCCTTTCAGCAATGAGTTTGCGCAAACCGCTCCGGAAGATATGCAGAACCGTGGCCGCTATGATTATACCACCACAAAGTCACTGAGCCTGGATGGTAACGTGCGCCTGATTTACAATACACTGCTGGGTGGTGTGCACTCCATTAATGCGGTATTAGGTGGCAACGGACTATCTAACAAGAGTGATACTAAAGGATTTGAGGGCAGGGGTTTTTCCAATGATAAGTTTACCAATATCGGCTTTGCGCGCATTTATACTCCGGAGTCGCATCCATATGGAGATGTGTCTCTCAGCAGGTTGCTGGGCTCTTTCTTCAGCGGTAGTTATTCCTATAAAAACCGCTACCTGTTTGATGCTGCGGTGCGCAGAGACGGATCTTCCGCTTTTGGTGCCCAATCGCGCTATTCCAATTTCTGGTCTGGTGGTCTGGGATGGAATGTGCATAACGAGGCGTTCTTCAAGTCTGTATTCCCCGGTTTTTCCCGCCTGAAACTCACGGCTACGTATGGGGTAACCGGCTCGGTTGATTTTAATCCTTTCCAGGCCCGTACCACGTATGAGTACAATATGACTAACTGGTATTCTTCCGGTGTGGGTGCCAGTGTAAACAGCTATGGTAATGAGGACCTGAAATGGCAGCGTACCACCAGTTATGATTTTAAAGCCGAAATAGGCCTGTTCAAAGACCGCATCGTGGTTACTCCGGTGTATTATAACAAGATGACCACTGGCCTGCTCACGGATATTAACCTGGCCCCTTCTGTTGGTTTTACTACCTACAAAGCTAACCTGGGGAATATGCGCAATAACGGGTATGAGCTGTACCTCACGGTGAATGCTTACAAGAGTGAGCACCTGAATATTAATATTACGGGTAACCTGGCGCATAATACCAATACCATTGTAAAGATCTCCAACGCGCTGAAATCTTATAATGAGAACGTGGACAAAGAGCAGTACAATGAGGATGCACCCATTGCTACTCCGCTGGTGCGGTTTAACGAAGGACAATCTTATACCGCCATTTACGCTAATAAGTCGAGAGGGATAGATCCGCAGAGTGGCAAAGAGATTTTTGAAAGGAAGGATGGGTCCCTGACCTATATCTATGATCCCAGGGATGTGCGTCCAATGGGGGATTTTGCTGCCAGTGCAGAGGGCAATTTTGGCAGCAATGTCACCTGGAAGCAGTTCATGTTCAGCTTCAATTTTTATTACAAATTTGGCGGCCAGCAGTATAACCAAACCCTGGTAGACCGCGTGGAGAATGCAGATCCCCGTTGGAATGTGGACCGCCGGGCATTTACACAGCGCTGGAAAAATCCGGGAGATGTGGCCATGTATAAAAATATTGCAGACCTGAGCACTACTTATCCTACCAGCCGTTTCATTGAAAAGGATAACCTGGTAAGTCTTACGTCCCTATACCTTTCATATGATATCACGCACGCGCAGGCGCGCAAAATGGGGTTGCAATCCTTAAGAGCCGCCCTTAGCATGAATGATGTATTCAGGGCCGCAAGTGTGCAGCAGGAAAGGGGTATTGACTACCCGTTTGCACGCAATCTTACCGCCTCTATCCTTGCCACCTTCTAATAAGAACGAACATGAAAAGATACTTATATCTCATAGCGTTACTGCTG
This sequence comes from Chitinophaga parva, assembly GCF_003071345.1. Taxonomy (NCBI): domain Bacteria; kingdom Pseudomonadati; phylum Bacteroidota; class Chitinophagia; order Chitinophagales; family Chitinophagaceae; genus Chitinophaga; species Chitinophaga parva. The sequence continues at coordinate 227,631 of NZ_QCYK01000002.1, forward strand.
GTCTTTACCTCCTGTAATAAGTTCCTGGATGTGCAGCCTCAGTCGCAGATAGACAAAAACGAACTTTTTAAAACAGAGGAGGGTTTCCGCGAAGCGCTCAATGGCATTTATACCAGTTGTGCATCTTCCTCCCTGTATGGTGGTCAGCTCACCTTCAATTTCCTGGATGTGATGGCGCAGAACTATCAGTTCAACGATGTGCAGTTGCAGGACATTGCCAACTTCAACTACAATAACCCACAGGTAAAAAGTATGGGCGTGGAAGTATGGTCTGCCGGCTATCAGGCCATTACCAACTGTAACTACCTGCTGGAATCTATTGATAAGGATAAATCCATTTTTTCACCAGGTATTTATGAGCTGATCAAAGGAGAAACGCTGGCACTGCGTGCTTACCTGCATTTTGATCTGTGCCGCATGTTTGCCCCTTCTTACCTGGCAGGCCAGGCGCAGAAAGGCATTCCTTATGTAACCCATACCGGTATTACTACCACGCCCTTTTATCCGGTGGGTGCGGTGATGGACAGTGTGATCCGCGATTTAACTGCCGCTAAAGCATTACTGAAGCAGGACCCTGTTATTTATTCCAACTATAAGGTGGGTTATCCTTCAGATGAGGTGTCTACAGAATTGGCCTTCAAAGATTTGCTGGTGCAGAACAGGCGCCACCACCTTAATTACTACGCGGTGTGTGGAGAACTGGCCCGTGTTTATCTCTACAAAAGTGATTATGCAAACAGCCTGGCAAATGCAGAGGAAGTTATTATCTCTAACAAGTTCCCCTTTACCAAACAGGAAGATTTTTTTGAAACAGATCTCACCAAGCGTGATCATATTTTCTACCCGGAATTAATTGCCGGCTGGTTTATTGATACGAAGGACGAGAATGCCTATCTGAAAGGTAAATTCACCAATCAGGCCCCGCAGTTCAGTGGTACCGTAGACCAGGTAAATGATATCTATGAAATTGGCAACGTGGGTGGAGATGACTGGCGTTTAAAACAGTGGTTCCTCACTACCGCATCCGTTACCGGTGGGCCAGACAGGGCGGTGCTGCAAAAATATTACAGAACTACAGACCCGCTGCCAAACCTGCATCCACAGGTGGCGCCGGCCATCCGCCTCAGCGAAATGTATTATATCGCTGCAGAGGCCAGTTTCCCAACAGATCCGCAGAAGGCATTGGATTATTTTAATATCGTGCGTGCACAGCGTGGCATAGGTGCGGCGGTGGATAATGTGAGTGCAGATGAATTTAGGGAACTGCTGCTGAAAGAAGCCCGCAAGGAATTTTATGGAGAAAGCCAGATGTTCTTTATGTACAAGCGCCTGCACCATGGCGTAGCGGTGAGTGCTACCAACACCAGACCACCCAGCAATGGCATTTTTGTATTCCCTATCCCGGACGATGAATTAGCCTACAGAAATAATTAATTAAACCTTATGAAGCGATCTTTCTTTTTTGCAACCATTATCTGTGTGTTGTTCAGCTGTAAAAAGGTAGAAGTACTTTCCTACGATGTGCAGCAGGATAATATTTACCTCAATTACCAGTTGGCAGACAGCGGTAACGTTGTGTACTCCTTTGCTTACCACCCGGCCCTGGAACGGGATACCGTGTGGATACCCGTGATTGTTTCCGGGATGCCTGTGCATCATGACCGGCATTTTGCTTTCTCCGTGGTGGATTCAACAACTACCGCCGTGCAGGGACTGCATTTTGAACCGCTGCAGGCGGCATACACCCTGCCGGCAGATTCCGGTACTACCAAGGTGCCCGTTGTCCTGCTCAATAAGGATACTTCCCTGGAAACAAAATCAGTATTCCTTACTATAAAGATTAGCGGTGGACAAGACTTTGACAGCCGCCTGCCAGATACCATCCGCACTAAGACCATCTTTTTTTCCAGCCGCCTGGAACAGCCCGAGTGGTGGGCCGGCTGGGGAGAAATGGGCCCTTACAGCAGGGTGAAACACCAGTTATTCCTCATCTCTTCCGGTACTACAGACCTGGTAGTGAAGGGCTCTTACCCGGACTGGAATTTGGAAATCCCACGGAGCCTCTATTATATTGAGAATACCCGTTCCTTCCTCAACCATCCTTTTGAATGGGTAAGAGATAATCCATCCTCCGGGTATATACTGGAAAAAAGAACAGATAGTACAGAAGATTATGATTTCTATAATCCTTCCTTACCGAATAAAAGGTTTTACCTGAAGTACTTCCCCACCGCCGATAAATATGTGTTTATTGACGAGAACGGGCAACAAGTCACGCTTTAATTACAAGTACCATGAGACTCCGTTTTATATTTTTGCTCCTTCCCCTTGCCTTGCTGCTGCATGCCTGCAAAAAAGACCTGGGAAATTACAATTATCACCCACCTTCAGAACCCATGCTGGATGGGGTGGATGGCAATATAGTGCCTGCCACTGTAGGTGATACGCTGATCTATATGCCGTATGTGTTTCTGCAGGGAGCAGATCCCGCAAAGGACCTGCAGTTCGACTGGAGCATTCTAGTACCGGAAGAAGCCAGGGCCGTGCATTACACCGGCTATCCGTTGAAGATAGTTTACAACCTGAAACCCATGTTGCGCGATGCAGAACTGGTGATCACGGATAAGCGTAATGGCATCAAGTATTTTCATGATTTCCAGGTACAGGGTACTACGCAGTTTTCCCAGGGAGCTACTGTACTCAGTGTGGATAATGGGGTAACGAAATTGTCCTTTATCCGGCCGGATAGTACGGTGATGGCCAATCTTTACGAGGCCCTCCACCAGGAAGACCTGCCGGCCAATCCGCAGCAACTGTTTGCCAAACCTGCTGCTTACCAGGAAGGCTCCGTGGAAGACTATTGGGTGATCTGTAAAGACCCCGCAAAGACCAGTGTAATTATTGATGGCAGTACTATGCTCCGGAAGCGCTATTTCAATGAGCAGTTCTTCACTGCGCCCAGCCCATTGGTGACAGAGGCTTTTGATGGCACCAGCGGTATTCCCACCGGCATTATTAACGGTAAACTTTACCTGAGTGTAACCACGACGGCACCCTATGCACCTGATTTTGGTAAGTTTTCCAATATGGCAAGCGGCGTAGGCGGTGATTATACCCTCTCTAAATTCTATAACCGCCTGCCTTCCTGCTTTTTTGGGTTTGATACGAAGAGCAATGGCTTTGTAACCTTTGACGGGCAGGGCAATTACATGGGGAACGATTATATGGTGGCTGCAGATGTATTTGATCCAAAGGCCCTGGGCGATGGAGAACTCATTTACTTGCATGCAGTGCCAGGTACCTCTTATGCATTTTTTAAATCAACAGACGGTAACCTGTACGAATACACGTTTTACATAGACATGGATAACTATGACCAGCGCACCATTAAGCCGGTGCGGAAACGCGTGTTCAAAGGCGCCAGCCTGGTACAGGCAGATACCAAGTGGCAACGTTCCGGTACAGATGTTTACTATTTCACTTCTGGCGATAAAGTGTACCGTTACAATCCGCTGAATGAAGACCTGCGCCCCCTGAAAACGGACTTCCAGGGTAAAAAGGTAACCATGATAAAGCTGGTGAACAATGATAACCAACTGCGTGTAGGCGTAGATGGGAGTGTAACAAAACTGGATGTAAGCGTAGGTAAAGACGGCGCGTTTATCAGCAGGGTGGATGGCATTCCTGGCTCACCGGTAGATATTATCATCAAAAACTAAAACTGCAACATGAAACTCAATCAATATTTTCTTCTGATCATTGCAGGGGTAACACTGGTAGCGGCAGCCTCCTGTAGAAAAAATGATCCCAAACCGACGGTAGTAGACAAGGGGCCTAAGCCGGACTCCATCTGGAAGGAGCACTTTCCGCTCGTGAAGTACCATAACCAAACGCTCACACTGGCTTATTATGACCAGGAAGTGGTGATCTATAAAGACCCGGGTGTAGAGCCTTCCATTACCTGGCCTTATGAACTGATGTCCAGGGTGTGGAAATATGCCAAGTCGGTATATGGGCCCATGGGTAAAGATCCCCGCCTGTATGTAGTGCTGCATGGTGGCACCTATGGCGAGATAGGACAGCCGCTGTATTATTTTGATCCAAACGGTGAATACCGCAACGTAGTGGATTTTAGCACTGGCAACTGGAACAGCTGGTACTTTTCTGAGCCCGGCCTTATCCATGAAGTATGCCACGTGGTAGAGTCTACCAATAATAATGTGGCAGGTTCCCCGGCCTTTCCGGTATGGGGCGACAGCAAATGGCAGGATATCTTCATTTATGATGTGTACCGCGCACTGGGCATGACGGATAAGGTGGCCGCCTGGCAAAATTTTTACCAGGAAAGCACGGTGAAATATCCCTCGCCAAACAGCCACTGGTACCGCGATTGGTGGATTCCTATTTACAACAAATACGGAGAATCCAAAGTGCTCAACAAATTCTTTGTATTGCTGTCACAAAATTTTCCTACGCACCATATAGACAATCCCGTGATTGAAAAGCAGTATGACCGGGACCTGAATTTTGGAGAGTACGTACACTTTACCAGCGGGGCTGCTGGTGTAAATCTGAAAGCCCAGGCTGCCATCGCATTTGGCTGGACAGATGAATTTGAGGCGCAGTTCCAGCAGGCACAGAAAGATTTTCCGAATGTAAAGTATAGTGAATAAGGCTTTTATCCACTGTTTGAAATTATCCGCATTTTTCCATTGGAAGTTACTCTAAGCAATAACTGGCCACATTCCTGTGGCCGTTTTTTTGAATCCTACACTTACAGAAGCGGCCTGCAAAGATTTGCAGGCCGCTATTTTAAACGCTATCTAATTTAAACCAAACTTGAACTCAATATTTTATTGCTCGGGTGCAGGCGCTGCATCGGGGGCGGGGCGGCCGTGATGCATGTGTGCACGCATTTCTTTTTTACGTTCCTGCAGTTTTGCAAACTGGTCGGGGGTGAGGATACTCTGCACCTGTGCATTGTACTGCTGGCGCAGTGCTTTGAACTGGGTGCGGCGGGCGGCGGTGTCACTGTTTTCACGCAGGGCGCGGGCATTCTTGAAGAAATCGCCACGGGCAGCGGCCAGTTTCTGGGACTGCTCATCGCTCAGGCCCAGGTCCTGTTTCATACGGTCGTTCATTTTGGCGAAGTCCGGGCGGCCGCCAAAGCCGGGACGTCCCTGGCGCATGCGGGCCATCATCTGCTGCTGGTGATCCTGCCATTTGGCATATTGATCCGCATTCAGGATACCTTTTACCTTGGTTTCATAAGCGGTGCGCAGGCTTTGGAACTGGGCGCGGCGGGTAGCAGAATCACTGCTGGCGCTGTTCTTATGCAGGTCGCTCATGCTTTTGAAAAAATCTTTATTGGCACTGGCCAGTTGCTGGCTCTGGGCATCGGTAAGGCCCAGGTCCTGCTTGGTCCTTTCCTGCATGCGGGCAAAATCCGGGCGGTGGCGGGGCCCGTCAAAACCACGGCGGCCCATATCCATGCGGGATCTGCGGTTATTCATATCCTGCTGCCACTGTGCGTACTGGTCTGCAGAAAGTACGCCTTTGATCTTGTCCTGGCGGGTGGCCTGCAGGGCTTTGAATTTAGCCTGGCGGTCTGTTTTGCTCAGGGAGCTGTCTTTCATGATGGCGTGGGAAGTGGTGAAGAAGTCTTTATTGATCGTCTTCAGTTGCTCCTGTTGAGCGGTGCTCAGGTGCAGGTCGGTCATGCGGTGATCACCGCGGCCGGGGTGCACGTGGGTGCTGTCCTGTGCAGATGCTGCAGTGGCCAGGAATACGCAGAGCGCGAAGGTGAGTAATGCTTTCATGGTCAATGATTTTGTTTTTGTGTTGTAGGTAAGACGGGCATGGATAACGGTGGTTTAAGGGCGGGCGGGGCGCTTAACAATGTTTAACAGAGGCGCATGGAGCGGCCTGGGGTGGTTTGGCATTGTAAGATATAAATCCTAACTTCCTGTCATAAACATATTCCACGTGTCTGAAACGACTTGCATTACCGGTTTGCACAGGGGTGAGGCAGGGGCTTTTCATTATATTTTTACCTTGTTTCACCCCCGCCTTTGTTTTTTTGCCAACGGCCTTTTACCTCCTTCCATTGAAACTACGGCTGAAGATGTTGTGCAGGAAGCCTTTGTAAAACTTTGGGAAAAACGTACGCGCTTCCAGGACCTGGATGGGGTGCGCGCTTTCCTGTACCTGGCCGTAAAGAACGCCTGCTTCAATGTGCTCAAACATGAAAAAATAGTGGCCCGCCACCGCGGGGAAAATGCAGCCCTGCCGGAACACCCGGTGGTGATGCAGCGCCTGTTACAGGCCGAAGTAACGGAACAGGTGCGCCTGGCCCTGGCCCGCCTGCCGGAGGGGTGCAGGGACGTATTGCAACTTAGCTATTTTGAAGGGCTGCGCAATGAAGATGCCGCACGGGTGCTGCACGTGTCTGTAAACACCGTGAAATCCCAGAAGCAGCGCGGCATGCGGCTTTTACGGGATATCATGAAAGAGCCGTACTGGCGGGTGCTGGTATTACTGCTGGTGAAATGCTTTTTTTAAACCCTGCATCCGGGAACGTTACCGGGTGGCCGGTACACAAAGAAAAATATGCCGCCCGCTTCCACCCGTTTTTTCTGCTCAGTTGTTGTATGATCATATCAACCCATTTTTTGCTCCATGTCTCCCGTTCACCCACAATTTAAAATAGCAGACCTGATCGCCAAACAGCTCCGGGAGGGGCTGGGTACCGAAGAAGCAGCCATGCTGAACGGATGGCGGCGTGAGCACCCGGACAACCAGGTGTTGTACGAATGGCTTACAGACCCGGTGAACCTGCAGGAGGCGCTGCGCAACTGGCCGGCAGAGCCGGATGAAGCAGCCTGGCAGTCAATGATGGCCAACCTGCCCGTGCACGATGAACGTAATTTTTTCCTGCGCAGGATATTGCCATACGCGGCCCTGCTGGCCACCTGCATCATTGGTACAGGACTGTGGTGGACACACCGCACACCCGCTTCGCCGGCTACCATTACCACCGCAAAAAAGGAGCTAACGGTAACGGATATACGCCCGAAAGGAAAGGTGGCCACCCTGAAACTGGAAAATGGCCTGTCCATGCAGCTGGACAGCCTGCATGCCCTGGCGCAGGCGGTGGCCAGTGTGCCGGACAACGCCGTGAATATCATTGAAACACCGCGGGGGGGCGAGTACCAGCTTACCCTGCCGGACGGGAGCAAGGTGTGGCTGAATAACGCGTCCAGCCTCCGTTTCCCCGCACACTTCCGGGGTGGTGAGCGGCAGGTACATCTCAGTGGGGAGGCTTATTTTGAGATAGCCCCGGACGCAAAGCACCCGTTCATTGTAAGCACGCAGAAAGCAATCATCCGTGTACTGGGCACGCGCTTCAACGTAAGTGCGTATCAGGATGACCGTTATGAAAGCACCGTGGTAAGCAGCGGCCTGGTGCAGGTGATGAGCCATACTACCACCGCGGCCCCCGTGCTGTTGAAACCTGGTTTTGAAGTTGTGATCGGTGAATGGAAGGATTCCATACAAATAGACAAGGCAGACCTGGAAGCCACACTGGCGTGGAAAGACGGGCTGTTCATATTTGACAGTGCGCCGCTGGATGAGGTAATGCAGCGCGTAGCCCGCTGGTATGATGTGCGCGTGGAGTACCATTTGCCGGCAGGCCAGTCCCTGCATTTTACAGGAAGGATACAGAAATATGAAAACATTAATGCCCTGTTGCATTTACTTGAATTAACCCGCAGGGTGCGCTTTGAAGTGAAAGACCGGACCGTGAACGTATATCCATTTTCAGCATAGTATTTTTTTGTTCCACCAAAATTCTAAGACGTTATGATCACCATTGCACAGCCAAAATCTGGCCTCTCATAGTTTTTTTCCTACATAAAAAAAGCCGGAAATGCGTCAACATTCCCGGCTGAAAAGTTTAACCACATATTCGCCCGTTGCGAGCGAAACGAATATGTATTGTCTAACACTTAACCATACTAAGGTATGAAAAAACTTTTATTGCCCCGGCGCCAGCCTGGCTGGCCGGGCATGTACACGTTAATGGCCCGTGTTATGCGCCTCACGCTATTTTTACTATTTACCTGCATCCTGAAACTATCCGCCACGGGGTACTCACAGGAAGTAAAGCTTTCGCTGTCCATGAAGGAAGTGAAGCTTTCCCGCATTTTTGCCCTCATCCAGCAAAAGAGCGATTACCAGTTCCTGTACAATGATGAAGACGTGCGCAATGCACCACCTATTACCATCAGTGTGCATGATGCTACCATACCCCAGATCCTCAAAACATGCCTGAAAGACTATCCCCTCGGCTATTCCATTGAGAACAATACCGTGGTGATAGCCCCCCTGGCGCCAGCGCGTGAAATGACCGCACCGGCCTTCGTGGTAAAAGGGCGGGTGACCGATGAAAAAGGCGCAGGCCTGCCCGGGGTGGCGGTGCTGCTCAAAGGCACGCAGACGGGCACCCTCACGGATGGCAACGGCAATTTCTCCCTGTCCCTTAAAGACGGCAGTGGTACACTGCTGATAAAACTTATTGGTTACACCCCACAGGAAATTGCAGTGGCCGGGCGCCAGAATATCGAGGTACAGCTGGTGCCCGAGCCCCAGTCACTCAACTCTGTGGTGGTGGTGGGTTATGGTACCCAGCGCATCAAGGAAGTGAGCGGCGCCATTGCCAGTGTAAGTTCCCGCGATTTTAACAAAGGCGTGGTGACCAACCCTATGCAGCAGGTACAGGGCAAAGTGGCTGGCCTGGTGATCACCCTGCCTGGCGGTGACCCTAATCAGGCGGCAGTGATCCGCCTGCGCGGGCAAACTTCCTTGCTTGGTAAGCAGGACCCCCTCATCGTGGTAGATGGCGTGCAGCTGGACGATCCGGCCCGCATTAACAATATTCCACCCGGTGACATTGCATCGTACGATGTACTGAAAGATGCTTCCGCCACGGCCATTTACGGGGCACGCGGAGCCAACGGCGTGATCATCATCAATACCAAGAAAGGCCAGGCCGGCATGATGGCCGTGGACTACGCCGGGTATGTGGGCGCAGACCGCATTTCCAAGCAATACAACATGCTGAGCGCCGATGAATGGAAAACCGCCATGACAAACCTTGGCAGCAGCCCGGATGCCATAGCAGGCTATCTCAAAGGCGGCAATACCAACTGGACGGACGCCCTGACCCGCACTGGTGTAGTACAAAGCCATACCCTGGGCGTGTCTGGCGGCACCCCGCATTTTGTATACCGCGCTTCCGCCAACTACCTGGACCAGCAGGGCATTGTGATCAATACCGGCCAGCAGATAGCAGGCCTGCGCTTCAATGCACAACAGAAAGCCCTCCAGGACCGGCTGGACATACAGGTAGGCGTGGTGCTTTCCAAAACGGTGCGCAAGTATGCAGACTACAACATCTTCCAATATGCACTGAACTCACCGCCCACTTACCCGGTGTACAATGCAGACGGCAGCTTTTTCCATTATAGTGATTTTGCATTGCAAAACCCCGTGGAAATGCAGACAGAGCAGGAGAACGGGGGCGTGGAGCATTTCTCCCAGATGTTCGGCACCGTGAACTATGAACTGCTGAAAGGCCTGAAAGTAGGCGTTACCGGGTCGCTCACACATTTTGGCCTTGATTCCAACTATTTCCAGCCCACTTTCCCGCTGGTGAATAACCTGAACATGGCCAAGAAAACGGACAACAACCGTGATTCAAAACGCGGGGACGTGCATATCAATTACAACCACACCTGGAATGAGAAACACAACTTTGGATTTACCGGTGTGTACGAGTACAATGAATTTACCAACAGTAATTTCTCCGCGCAGGGCGGCAATTTCCTGGTGGAAGATTTCCAGGACAACAACCTGAATGCATCCGACCCGGCCCGTATCATCATTAATTCCTACAAGGAGAATTATAAGCTGATCTCCTTCATGGGCCGTGTGAATTATAACTACCGCGAGAAATATTATTTCGAGGCCAGTGTGCGCCGCGATGGCTCTTCCAAGTTTGGGGCAAACCAGCGCTGGGGTACTTTCCCGGCCGTATCCGGCGCATGGCGCATCGGCCAGGAGCCTTTCCTGCAGCACGTTTCATGGCTCAGTGAGCTGAAGCTGCGCGCAGGTTATGGCATTGTAGGTAACTCTGATGCCATCTCCCCGTACAACTCCCAACTGCTGGTAGGCACGGTGGGCCGCTATTATGACGGCGCTACCAACAGCTATCATCAGGCCTATATTCCTACGCAAAATGCTAACCCGGACCTGCGCTGGGAAGAGCGCCACGGGATGAACCTGGGCCTGAATTTTGGCCTGCTGGATAACCGCATTACCGGTGATTTCAACGTGTTCAATGATAAGACCAAACACCTGCTCTACAACTACACGGTGCCGGTGCCGCCTTTTTATGTGAACAACATCCTGGCAAACGTGGGCAACCTTTCCAACAAAGGCGTGGAACTGGCGCTGAGCGCGGATATCATAAAAGGCAAACGTTTCAGCTGGCGCGCGCAGGGACAGATCGCTTTCCTGAAAACCCGCGTCACCAGCCTGTCCGGTACTTACCAGGGCTATAAAGTGGTAACAGATAATATCGTGGGCGGCTCTGCGCAGGGCCGCGGGCTCAGTACTACGCCCATCACTTACCTGAAAGTGGGCTATGCGCCGTACACCTTCTACCTGCCGCATTTTGCCGGGGTGGACAAGGATGGCCACCAGTTGTTTGACTCTGCCGGGGTGGCTATCAGCACGGCACAGAATGCACCCAAACATTACATTAACCCGGTGCCGGATTTCAACTATGGTTTTGGTAGCACCCTGTCGCTGGATAACTGGAGCCTTAACTTTTTCTTCCGCGGGGTGCATGGCCAGAAAAACTTTAACAACACCCTCATGATCCTGGACAATGTGAACCGCCTGCCGGGTAACAACGTAACGCGCGAAGCACTGACCAATGGCATCAAAGACGCACCGGTGGCCTCTGACCGCTGGCTGGAAAATGCGTCTTTCCTGCGCCTGGACAACGCCACGCTCACTTACACTTTCAAAGAGATCAAAGGGCTGCAGCACTTAAGCCTGTACCTCTCCGGTAACAACCTGTTCGTGATCACGAAGTACCGTGGCCTGGACCCGGAGATCCTGAACGGCAACGATGTATTTAACCACCTCGAATACATTGATGTGGAATACAACGGGCATGGATATTACCCGAAGACCCGTTCCTTCAGCTTTGGTGTGAACGTATCCTTTTAACCGCTTTAATCTGCATGAACCATGAACACATCATACCTTTATAAACGCGCTGCCATGGCCCTGCTGCTGCTTTGTGTGCCGGCATGCACCAAGCTGGATCAGCAGGTGTACAGCGCATTGCCCAACAGTAATTTCTGGCAGACGCCGGACCAGATAAAAGCAGGCGTAGCCCCCGTGTACCAGCAGCTCACTAACCTGGCGAATGGCAACACTTATAACCTCAACGAAGTAAGCAGTGATGAACAGATCATCCCCACGCGTGGTAACGACTGGTACGATGGCGGCAAGTGGCAGCAACTCTGGCTGCACACCTGGACGCCGGAAACCAATACGCTCAATGACTCCTGGAACGAGATCTTTGGCGGCATCGGGAAGGCCAATTTTATTTTATCCATCATCAACAACCTGCCCCAGAAACCGGACAATGTAGACGCCATCAGCGCGGAAGTGAAAACCGTGCGTGCGTATTATTATTACCTGGCCATGGATCTTTTTGGCAATGTGCCCCTGGTGTCTGACTTCAACACAGACCCTAACTCAGTGACCAACAGCCCCCGTGCAGACATTTATAAATTCATTGAAAGCGACCTGAAAGCATCCATTCCCCTGCTGCCTGAAACCGTGGATGGGTCTACGTTTGGGCGGGCCACCAAATGGATGGGGTTTGCGCTGCTGGCCAAGCTCTATCTCAACGCGGAAGTATTTACCGGTACCGCTAATTACGCCGCTGCAGGCGCCGCCTGCGATTCTATTATCAAGTCCGGCAAGTACCAGTTGGAACCCGGCTACTTCGATAATTTCCAGGTAAAGAACCAGGGCTCCCGCGAGAATATTTTTGTAGTACCATTTAACAATGCCTACATCCCTAACAACAACTGGGAAAATGAAACCCTGCACTACCAGAGTGTGATCAGTTTTGGAATGACGGGTGGCTCCTGGAATGGGTATAGTTCCATGCAGGCGTTCTACAACCTGTTTGATACCGTGAGCACCTACACCACCAACAATGGTAATGTGTACCGCACTTACCGCGACCAGCGCTCCGGTACCTGGCTGGTAGGCCAGCAGTTCAGCACCCGCTACCCTTACCCGCCGGATAAAAATGTGTTGGTTAAATCTGCCGACCCTTCACTGGCGCTCAAAGATGCGCAGACCAACCTGCCCCTGATCTACGATCCTAACATTGATGTGATCTCCAACCCGGCGGATATCTTCCGTACCAAGGGCGTGCGCAACATCAAATATTTCCCGGAAGCTGGCACGGCCAGTAACCAGAGCAACGCCATCGTGGTATTCCGCCTGGCAGATATCCTGCTCATGAAAGCTGAAGTGGACATCCGGTTGGAAACCAACCTGGGAGAGGCTTTGACGCTGATCAACCAGGTGCGCGAGCGTGCTTATTCCGGTGATGCCAGCTTTGATTTTACCCCTGCAGACCTTACGCTGGACAAGCTGCTGGCAGAACGTGGCCGCGAACTGTCGTGGGAAAGCTGGAGAAGGAATGACCTGATCCGCTTTGGCACCTTTGGGCAGGCCCGCACACCCGGCAAGGTGGCAGACAATCCGGACGGCCACCTGAAGCTGTACCCCATCCCCGGCCCGCAACTCACTGCAAACCCCAACCTCAAGCAAAACCCCGGCTACACGCCCTGACGGCACGGACTATACACGTGGTATGTATACACGGCCTGGCACACGTCTTAGGATGGTGTCGGGCCTTTTTCGTTTGCCCTTGTGAAAGGCGCTCCGGCCAGGAAGCATAAAAAAGCCCCCGATGAAAATCGGGGGCTAAATCATACACCAAAACAATCTTACGGTTTTTATCGCAAGAAAAGGAGTTCGCGGTATTTCGGCAGGCTCCAGCTGTTGTCATCCACCAGGAATTCCAGCTTGTCAGCATGGTAGCGGATCACGTCGAAATACGGTTTTATCTTATCGCAGTAGTCGATGGCTTTCTGACGCTGGTCAGTGAGCTTGTTGGCTACTTTGCGCGCTTCAATCATTTTCTGAACGTTTTCAGAGATCACGTTCACGTGTTCAGCGATCTTGCCTACGATCTGTTTCTGTGCCAGGAAGCTTTCTTCACCCAGGCCGATGGATTTCAGGCCCTGGATGTTGGTCACCAGCTGGTTCATGTACTTGATAGCGGCAGGCAGGATGATGTTGGTAGCCAGGTCACCGATCACGCGGGCTTCGATCTGTACTTTCTTCACGTAGTCTTCCAGCAGGATCTCGTGACGGGCGTGCAGTTCGCGGGCGTTGTAGATGCCGGTGCTGATGAACAGTTCTGCGTTCTTCTTGTTCACCATGGCGTCCAGTGCCAGGGGAGTGGTCTTGATGTTTTCCAGGCCTCTCTTCGCGGCTTCTTTTTCCCATTCTTCGGAGTAACCGTCGCCTTCAAACAGGATGCGCTCAGACTCAACGATGTATTTGCGCAGGGTCTGCATGATAGCGATCTCTTTTTTCTCGCCTTTCTCGATCAGGCCATCCACTTCTTTCTTGAAGTTTACCAGGGTTTTAGCCATGATAGCGTTCAGGGTGGTCATAGCGGAAGCGCAGTTTGCGGAAGAACCTACGGCGCGGAACTCGAACTTGTTGCCGGTGAAAGCAAACGGGGAAGTACGGTTACGGTCGGTGTTGTCCAGCAGCAGTTCCGGGATGTGACGGTGGAGGTCCAGTTTCAGGATCGCTTCGTCCTGCTCATCAAACTTGTTGCTTACGCGGGTCTTTACTTCCTGCAGTACTTCAGAGAGGTACTTACCGGTGAAGATGGAGATGATAGCGGGAGGGGCTTCGTTAGCGCCCAGACGGAAATCGTTGCTGGGAGATGCGATGGAAGCGCGCAGCAGGTCTGCGTGGTCGTGTACGGCCTTGATGGTGTTCACAAAGAAAGTGAGGAACATCAGGTTGGTCTTCGGGGTCTTACCGGGAGCCAGCAGGTTTACGCCGGTATCGGTAGCCATAGACCAGTTATTGTGTTTACCGGAACCGTTGATGCCGGCAAAGGGTTTCTCGTGCAGCAGGCATTTCAGCTTGTGACGTTTGGCCACTTTGTTCATGATGTCCATCAGCATGGAGTTGTGGTCCACGGCGATATTCACTTCTTCAAAGATAGGCGCGCACTCGAACTGGGAAGGCGCTACTTCATTGTGGCGGGTTCTCAGGGGAATACCCAGTTTGTAAGATTCTTCTTCAAAATCGCGCATGAAAGCATACGCTCTTTCGGGGATGGAGCCAAAGTAGTGGTCTTCCAGCTGCTGGCCTTTTGCAGGCGCGTGACCTACCAGGGTACGGCCGGTCATCACCAGGTCAGGGCGGGCGTTTGCCAGGGTTTCGTCTACCAGGAAGTATTCCTGTTCCCAACCCAGGGTAGCGGTTACTTTGGTAACATTTTTATCGAAATAATTGCACACATCCACAGCTGCTTTGTCCAGCGCGGAGAGCGCCTTGAGCAGGGGAGCTTTGTAGTCCAGTGATTCACCGGTATATGCTACGAAGATCGTGGGGATGCAAAGGGTTTTACCGGAACCTTGTTCAATGATGAAGGCGGGAGAGGAGGGATCCCAGGCGGTGTAACCACGGGCCTCAAAAGTAGCACGGATGCCACCGTTGGGGAAAGAGGATGCATCAGGCTCCTGCTGTACCAGTGCGTCGCCGTCAAAGGTTTCCAGGGCCGTACCATCACCCTTCAGGGTAAAGAAGGAATCATGCTTTTCTGCGGTAGTGCCGGTGAGGGGCTGGAACCAGTGCGTATAGTGGGTTACGCCTTTCTTCATTGCCCAAGCCTTCATACCGGCTGCAATCTGATCGGCCATTTTGCGCTCGATCTTATTGCCACCTTTGATGGAGTTCATCAGGCTCTTGTAAGCCTCGTCGCTCAGGGATTCCCGCATTACCTTGCCGGAGAATACATTGCTACCGAAAACGTCGGTGATCTTATTGGTGTGTTCTGCACCACTTATCGTTGCGTCTACACCGGACAAATGTTCTAATGCAGAAAAGCGTAATGATTGCATAGTGTGATTAATTTTTGGCAAAAAAACAATTCCTACGGTTTAAATACAAGAATTACGTAGGTTTTTTCTAAAAAATTACAAGCAGCAAGCAAAAAACAACAATTTTTTAATTTTTGAATAAAAATTGGCCACTGCAGACCCTGATATTAATCAAATTAAAAAAATAATAATATGATTATGGAACAAGGTAATATTATCTCAAAAAGGTATTGCCGGCCAAAAGTCATTGGAGATCAGGAAAATCCATGACAATGCTCATATTCCGGGAAACCCGTTTTCCGGCTGCGAACCTGCCGCACTGGCCGGTAAAATATCCGGCTTTCCGCCTTCCGTTACAGGCCCCGCAGCAAGTACAAATGCCCGCAGTATCCAGCTTCCGGCTCCATTTTGCCATAGTGCCTGCAGCTATCCCGGTTGCCAGCCTTCGTCGGCATTTCCTGCCTGCAGAATGGCCAGGCAGCCGGTATGCTTTCCCGTAAAGTCCGATAATATACGCATTGAAACCCACAACTGCAACCCGGGCCCTGTTCCTACTGAGCGGGATGTGAGGCACTGCGGGCAATGCCGGGCATTATATAAATAAACCCTGCCTGATATACCATACAGCTTGCCCCAGGCTGAAACCATTGCTGCGCGCGGCTTTGCAGGCAACGGCCGGCTGCGGGGCCAGCGGTTGTCCCCACCGCCCGGCAGTGCCCTTGTAAAAAGGCCCGTTTTAACAGGGGATTTTCTTTAAAAAGGCTTAGTTTTGCGCATCTTTTTAATTACTGGTCCCAATATATTTTATTGCATGCAAATCACCGTAGAAACTGCAGAACAGTTAGGTCTTACCGCAGATGAATTTGAAAGGATTCAATCAATATTGGGCCGCACGCCCAACTTTACTGAACTGAGTATGTACTCTGTGATGTGGAGCGAACATTGCAGCTACAAGAATTCCATCGTGTGGCTGAAAACGTTGCCCCGCGAAGGTAACCGCCTGCTGGTGAAAGCAGGGGAAGAAAATGCCGGCCTGGTAGACATCGGTGATGGCTATGCCTGCGTATTCAAGATCGAGTCACACAACCACCCTTCTGCCATTGAGCCCTTCCAGGGCGCGGCTACCGGTGTGGGCGGCATCCACCGCGATATCTTCACCATGGGCGCACGCCCCATTGCGGCTTTGAATTCCCTGCGCTTTGGCAATATCAAAGACAAGAAAACCCAGCACCTCGTAAAAGGTATTGTACACGGCATTGGCCACTATGGCAACTGCTTTGGCGTACCTACCGTGGGCGGTGAAACTTACTTTGAAAACGTATACAATACCAACCCGCTGGTGAACGCGTTCAGCGCGGGCATCGTGAAAGTGGGGGAAACCGTTTCGGCTATTTCTTATGGCGAGGGCAACCCCGTATTCATCGTAGGTTCTGCTACCGGTAAAGACGGGATTGGCGGCGCCGCTTTTGCTTCTGCCAATATCACGGAAGACAGCGTGGAAGACCTGCCGGCCGTACAGGTGGGTGATCCCTTCCAGGAAAAGAAACTGCTGGAAGCCTGCCTGGAAGTGATCAAGACCGGTGGTGTAGTAGGTATGCAGGACATGGGTGCCGCGGGCATCACCTGCTCTACCGCAGAAATGAGCGCCAAAGGCGAACACGGTATGCGCATCCAGCTGGATAAGGTACCTACCCGCCAGGAAAATATGAAAGCTTGGGAAATGCTGCTGAGCGAAAGCCAGGAGCGCATGCTGCTGGTAGTGGAAAAAGGCAAGGAAGCTGCCATCCTCAAAGTTTTTGACAAATGGGACCTGCACTGTGTACAGATCGGGGAGGTAACGAAAGATAAGAACCTGAAGTTCTACATGGGCGATGTGCTGGAGGCCGACCTGCCCGCGGAAAGCCTGGTGCTGGGTGGCGGTGCCCCCCAATACCATCGCGCTTACACTGAGCCGGCTTACTTTGCCAAGATCAGGCAATACGATATCCAGAACATTGCCGATACCCAGTCTCCCAAGTTTGTGGCGGAACGCCTGGTACAGCTGCCTAACATAGCCTCCAAGCGCTGGATCTACAACCAGTACGACAGCATGGTAGGTACTGCCAATGCCAGTACCAACGCCCCCAGTGATGCCGCCATTGTACTGGTGAAAGGCACCCGGAAGGCCCTGGCCCTCACCGTGGATTGTAACAGCCGCTACGTGTATGCCGACCCGCAGGTGGGCACGCAGATCGCCGTGGCAGAAGCTGCGCGCAACATCGTAGTGAGTGGTGGTGAGCCGGTGGCTATTACCAACTGCCTGAACTTTGGTAATCCCTACGATCCTGAATGCTATTACCAGTTTGTATATGCTATCAAGGGCATGAGCGATGCCTGCCGCAAATTCAATACCCCGGTAACCGGCGGTAACGTAAGCTTCTACAACCAGGGCCCCGAAGGTCCCGTGTATCCCACGCCTACTATCGGTATGCTGGGTGTACTGGACAGCCTGGAGCAGCGCCTTACCCTGGGTTTTGCTGAGCAGGGCCACATCATTTACCTGGTGGGCCGCAGCCGCAATGACATCAGCAGCTCTGAGTACCTGCACAAACTGATCGGCATTGAGTACAGCCCGGCGCCGCACTTCAACCTGGACGAAGAGTTCCAGCTGCAACACGCTATTTCCCGCCTGAACAAGGCCGGCCTGCTGCAAAGCGCGCATGATGTGAGCGAAGGCGGCTTGTTCGTAACCCTGCTGGAAAGCGCCATGGCAAACGGTCAGGGTTTCGCAGTGCATACAAACGATAAATTCCGCAAAGACGCCTACCTCTTTGGTGAAAGCCAGAGCCGCGTAGTAGTAAGCGTTCGCCCGGAAGACCAGGAGAAATTTGAGGCACTGCTGCATGGCCTGGTAGATGCGACCGACCACTCCGTACGCTATGAAAAAATAGGCCTGGTAACCGGCGACAGCATCATCGTAGATAATGAGGACTGGGGCACTGTAGCCAACTGGAAACAGCTGTATGACACCGCCCTTGAAAAAGAGCTGAAATAATAAATGTGCATAACTTTTAAAGTGTGCATAACTAAAAGCAGGGCCGGCAATAATTTGTTGCCGGCCCTGCCGTTTTGTAAAGTGTAAGCATGTCCCGGGAGAGATGTGGTGTTGAATTTAGTATGGCCGTTGTTGATGGTGGTGAGCTACCGGGTTGAGTTGCTCATATCCGGTCGTGGTTAACAAAATGCCGTTAACAAATACCAGGGCCCGTTAACAAATTACTTTTGTACACTTATTAAAAGGCCTGCAAAAAAGCGGCCTTTTCTATGGAAATTAGCTGTGGTGGCTGCTTTGGAAGAATGTGCTTAATAAATGTTGCCCCACCTAACGGGAAAAGCAGCGGTTTGATTTGTTAATGGAGCGTACCCAGCGTTGAGTTTCTTGTAACACGCCGATGGTGGTATATTAACAAAATTTAATATAATATTACCGGGCCGAACCGTTTTGAAAAATGTTTGTTAACGGTTATTAACAAATTAAACTTTGTTAGAATATTAATGTCCTGTTTGAAACCCTTACTACTGGCCGATTTCCTCTTGCGCCATAACACCCTAAATTTAAAAATGCAAGCGTATTAACGCTCGTTAACAACTCATTAACAAAATCCCATCTTCGTGTGATGTTGGAACTACCCACTTGCTTTACTTTTGATATATCAAACAACGCAAACGCAGTTTACCTTACACACATTAAAAGTGAAAGTAAACTTCAAGATATTGAAAGAGATTAAGTTATTTTCCTATTCTATGAAAGCCAATAGTTCCCTATCCTATCCATGTCCTAATGAAATCTAGTTGATTTTTGCACCTAGTGAAAGAAGATTAAAGTGGTCCCGCCAAACCGGCGGGACTTTTTGTGTTAAGCCGTTTCCGGTCTGGTTAACGCTGAATGGGCGTAATTTGTTGTTGTGGCTGGTAAAAACGGGTAGCGAAAATCCATTGGTGTGCAGATCTGATCTTGGGGCTGGTGCAAAAAAAATCCCGCCGGCACGTTTACCGGCGGGAGGTGCTTATATCGTTTGTACGCAGGGCTTATACCATTGGGATTTCTGCAACGGCGTAGGCTTTGGCGTCCAGTTTCTGTTTGGTTTCGCTGAAGGCTTTGAGGGTCAGTTCAATGTCTTCATCGGAGTGGGCCGCGGAGGGGATGAGGCGGTAGATGATCTGGCCTTTCGGGATCACAGGGTATACCACAATAGAGCAGAAGATATTGTAATTCTCACGAAGGTCCAGGCACATGGCTGTAGCTTCGGGGATATCACCCTGCAGGTAGATGGGCGTAACCGGGGAGTTGGTAGAGCCGATGTTGAAGCCGTGTGCACGCAGGCCGGCCTGTAGTTTATTTACATTGTGCCACAGCTTGTCTTTCAGTTCACGTTTGCTGCGCAGCAGTTCCAGGCGTTTCAGGTTGCCTACTACCAGGGGCATGGGCAGTGATTTTGCGAAGATCTGGGAGCGCATGTTGTAGCGCAGGTAGCGGATAATGCCCACCGGGCCGCTGACAAACGCACCGATGGATGCCATGGATTTGGCAAAGGTGGAGAAGTACAGGTCTATACCGTCCTGGCAGCCTTGTTCTTCACCCGCGCCGGCACCGGTTTTACCCAGGGTACCAAAACCGTGGGCATCGTCTACCAGCAGGCGGAATTCATATTTGGATTTCAGTGCTACGATCTCCTTCAGTTTACCCTGGTCGCCGGCCATGCCGAATACGCCTTCAGAAACCACGAGGATGCCGCCACCGCTTGCAGCCGTCAGGGCTTCTGCGCGGCGCAGTTGTTTTTCGCAGTCTTCAATATCATTGTGTTTAAAAACGAAACGTTTGCCGGGGTGGAGGCGCAGGCCATCGATGATGGAAGCATGGCATTCCGCGTCGTATACGATCACGTCATGACGGCCTACGAGGGCGTCAATGCAGCTCATGATACCCTGGTAACCGAAGTTGAGCAGGATGGTGTCTTCTTTTTTAACGAATGCAGAGAGTTCGTTTTCGAGTTGGTCATGGAGGTCGGTGCTGCCGCTCATCATGCGGGCACCCATGGGAGTAGCCAGGCCCCATGCCTTGGCCGCTTCTGCATCTGCCTGACGTACCTCGGGATGGTTTGCCAAACCGAGATAGTTATTCAAACTCCAAACGATCTTTTCCTTTCCGCGGAATTTCATGCGCGATCCAATCTCACCTTCCAGTTTAGGAAACGCGAAATAACCGTGTGCTCTGTCTGAATGCTGGCCAATGGGCCCCAGGTTTTGCAATAGCTTCTCAAAGATATCCATGTTGTGTTAAGTTATGATTATAAAAAATCTGCATGCAAAGGTATATAAATAATACTTGTTTAAACTATATACATTTGTCCCCAAAATTTTGCCAACATGAAATGTAAACATCTCCTGTTCATGGCGTTACTGACCATGGGTAGCAGCGCATTCGCGCAGAAACCGGCGGTTGCAAAAACGACTACCACGGCGGCCGTGTCACGGCCCAAGCTGGTGGTAGGAGTAGTCGTAGACCAGATGCGCTGGGACTATTTGTACCGTTTTGCTGACCGTTACACGTCTAACGGGTTCAGACGCCTTGTAAACCAAGGATTTAGCTGTGAAAACACGCTGATCAATTACACCCCCACCATCACGGCCTGCGGCCATACCTGTGTGTACACCGGTTCTGTTCCGGCTGTGCACGGTATTATCGGGAACGACTGGTACAACGCCAGCCTGAACCGCCATTTTTATTGTGCTGAAGACACGACCGTGAACGGCGTGGGTAACGACAGCAAAGCCGGTAAGATGAGCCCCCGCAATTTGCTGGCCACTACCGTAACGGATGAACTACGCTTAGCAACTAATTTCCAGAGCAAGGTGATCGGGGTGGCGCTGAAAGACCGCGGTGCTATCCTCCCTGCCGGCCACGCTGCCAATGCCGCCTACTGGTATGATGGCGCTTCCGGCAAATGGATCTCCTCTACCTATTACATGAATGAACTGCCCGCCTGGGTAAAGGCATTTAACGATAAAAAATACCCGGAACAATACCTGAAACAGCCCTGGAACACGCTGTACCCGCTGGAAAGCTATACCCTCAGCACAGCGGATGACAAGCCTTACGAGGGCCGTTTTTCCGGTGCCGCCAATTCCGCTTTCCCGCACGCTTTCCCCACGCCAATGAACAGTATTGCCTCTTCCCCGTATGGTAACACCATGACGCTGGAATTTGCAAAACAGGCCGTGGAAAACTACCAGCTGGGCAAGGGTAAAGTGACGGACTTCCTGGCCGTGAGCCTGTCTTCCACAGACTATGTGGGCCACCAGTTTGGGCCCAATTCCATAGAAGCAGAAGATACTTACCTGCGCCTGGACAAAGACCTGGGCGACTTCTTCAACTACCTGGATGCAACTGTGGGCAAGGGCAATTACCTGTTCTTCCTCACCGCGGATCACGGTGTAGCGCATGTACCGGGCTTCCTGGAAGAAAACAAGATCCCCGGCGGTGTATGGAGCGAGAACGACCTGGCCGGCAAGGTGAATAGCCTGGTAGCGGCTCAATTTGGCATTGAGCATGTAATAGCCGGTGCAGCCAACTACCAGTTCTGGCTGGACCATGCAGCCATTGAGAAAGCAGGTAAGAACGAAGCAGAAGTGATCAGTTTCATCACCGGTGAGCTGAAAAAAATGGAGCCCATTGCGGATGCCATCAACCTGCACAAGGTGGGCGATTATGCCTTGCCGGAACCCCTGCACACTATGGTGATCAATGGTTATAACGTGAAGCGTGGTGGCGACATCCAGCTGATCCCCCAACCGGGATGGATAGACGGCGGTAAAACCGGTACCACCCATGGAATCTGGAACCCGTACGATGCACACATTCCCCTGGTGTTTATGGGCTGGGGCATACATGCCGGCCATACTAACCGTACGGTGGGTATGACAGACATAGCGCCCACCGTGGCTGCGCTGCTGCACATCCAAATGCCCAGCGGCAACGTGGGCAAAGTGATCGAGGAGATCACCAGGTAAAAAAACCAGGTCACATAAAAGGACTGCCGGTGATGCTGCAAAGCAACCGGCAGTTTTGTTTTAACTTTAAGCAAAACCATTGCATGGAATTTTCCTACATCACATATGCCGTGGCAAACCGGGTAGCCACCATCACCCTGAACAGACCTGAAAAACGCAATGCCCTGAATGGAGCCATGGTAGCGGAACTGAGGCACGCCTTCCACCTGGCCGGCGCAGACGAAAACGCCAAGATCATCCTGCTGAAAGCCAACGGGCAAGCCTTCTGCGCCGGCGCAGACCTGGACTACCTGAAACAGTTGCAGCAAAATACTTATGAAGAGAACCTGCAGGACTCCCGGGAACTGAGCCAGCTTTTCCAGGAGATCTATGACCATGAGAAAGTGGTGATCGCACAGGTGGAAGGCCATGCCGTGGCGGGAGGTTGCGGGCTGGTGACCGTATGCGACCTGAGTTTTGTGACCAGCGAGGCGCTGCTAGGCTATTCAGAGGTGAAGATCGGGTTCATTCCCGCGCTGGTATCCGTGTTCCTGGTGCGCAAGGTAGGAGAGGGCCGCGCCCGTAAATGGCTGCTTACGGGAAGCCTGTACACCGCCGAGCAAGCCTTGCAGGACGGGCTGATCACCGCCGTGGCAGCGCCCTCCGACCTGGAAACCCAGGTAAACCTTACCATTGCGGACCTGCTGGAGGGCACGGCCGCCCACTCGCTTACGGCTACCAAGAAGCTGGTGAACCGGGTACTGGAAATGCCGCTTACCGATGCCCTGGAATATGCCGCCCAGTTTAATGCGGAGACCCGCGAGCACCCAGCCTGCCGCAAGGGCATCCAGTCTTTTTTGAACAAGGAAAAGCTGAAATGGTAAAATTATCCCATACCCGCCGCTGCCATGCGGAGTGAACATTAAAACCGTATATTTGGTAAGAACATCCAATTTCAATCCTTGTTTTTTACCTAGCCCTATGTACCATGATGAGAAAGTATTTAATTCTGATCCTCGTGAGTTACTGCATCAGCGTTCCTGCCTTTGCACAGCGCACTGTATCTGATGCCATTGTCCACTACAGCGTGCAGGTACCGGATGGCCAGCCTAATGCAGGCGCGTTTGCCGGCAGCACCATGGTGCAATATGTACGCGGCGTCATGAGCCGCCTGGATATGAACCTGAACGTAGTGAACTACACCTATATCGTAAACACAAAAGACGAAACCTACGTAACCCTGATCACCCGCAATACTGATAAGTACCTGATCCACGTAGGCCGTGCCCAGTTTGAAAAAGACCTGAAACAGTACGAAGCCGTAAAATTTGTGGACAAGCCGGAAACCAAGCGGATAGCGGGTTACACCTGCCGGCATGCCGTGGCATCCCTGGTGGATGGGCAGACGTTTGACGTATGGTACACGCCGGACCTGGTAGCCGAGAACCGGATGTATAACCGCCGGTTCATGAACCTGAAAGGGTTGCCGCTGGAGTTTGAGCTACTGCTGAAAGGTGGCGGTAAACTGAAGGTGGTGGCTACTTCTGTGGATCTTTCGCCAGTGCCGGCATCTACCTTTGATGTGCCAAAGGGAGGGTATAAGGAGATCTCTGAGGCGGAGCTGAAGCAGCTGGGGAATTGAGGCACGCCGTGTGACGGGGTTGCTGCCTTCACTCATTTCATCTCAGTTCTGTTTTCCAGGCACAAAAAAAGGCCCCGCTTTCGCGAGGCCTCCAAATCCTTTCAAACCGCTACTTATCCCTTCTTGATGGGCCAGGTGAGCAGTTGCAGGTGATGATAGTTCATATTCGCCTGCTGGCTCTGGTCTACAGAGTAAGGAATGAGGTAAGTCGTATTGCCCTGTTTATAAGTGAAAGATGGTTTCACAGTAGTAGGGGCCGGGCTGAGGTTGAACTCAGGACGGACCACCCCGCTGAAGCGGAAACCCGCGTCCAGGCTGAGGTTTGATTTGTAGGCTTCGCTCACACTGATCTTCTTGGCTGCTTTGTCTTTGTTATTATCACCCGGAAGATCCATGCCCAGCCCGGCTGCTTTAACTTCAGCCACGCCTATAAAACCCGCCATCAGGCAAGTCAATAAGACAGTCTTTAAGATGTATAATCTGTTCTTCATAAACTCGACAAATATACAATTTTTAAAATGTGTTGTATTTTTATCTCTATCCAAAGTTAGTAAATTATTATAACAAAACGTTAAAAATTTCACAATACCGATATCGATTATTTTGATATCGACGACCGGGCGAAAGATTTGGACGGGAACCTAAATTGTTTATATTTACAGTAATGAATAGAGATAGAGATTTGCCACCCTTCGAAGATGATTCTGACGACCTGAAAGATTTGCTGCAACAATTCGAAAATCTCAAATCCGGTCTGTCACATGCTTTTCTGGACGAGGATTCGTTCGAGCAGATCATCGACTATTATGACGAGCAAGACCAGCTCAACGTGGCCTTCCAGGCCGCTGAAATGGGGATCAACCAATATCCCTACTCCGCCGTCCTCCTCATTAAAAAAGCCGGCCTCCTCATTGAGGCCAAACAATACAAAGAAGCACTCTCCCTCCTCGAAAAAGCCGCTCTCCTGGATAGCACCGACCTCCAGCTCTACATCTTCAAGACAGACGCCTACATTGCCATGAACCAGCATGCCAAGGCCGTGCGCGTCCTGGAAGAGCAGATCGATAGTTTTGAAGGCGAGGACAAAACGGAGTTGCTCCTGGAACTGGCAGACGTGTATGACGACTGGGAAGAGTTTGAAATGGTATTTGACGTACTGCGCCGCGCCCTGGTGCACGATAACAACAACGAGGAAGCCCTGCACAAGATCTGCTTCTGGACCGAGTTTACCGGCCGCTTTGAAGAAAGCATCCGCCTGCATACGGACATCATCAATGAACATCCCTTCAATGAGCTGGCCTGGTTTAACCTGGGTACCGCTTTCCAGGGGCTGAAACTCTACGAAAAGGCCATTGACGCCTATCAATATGCCATTGCGATCGATGAGAAGTTTGACTACGCCTATCGCAACATGGGAGACGCCTACATCCGTATGCGCAAATATCCCGAGGCCATTGAGGTCCTCTCCAGGCACCTGGAAATTGCCAAGCCGGAAGATGTGATCTATGAAGCCATTGGCCACTGCTACGACAAGCAGCGCAAGTATACCCAGGCCCGTTACTATTACCGCAAAGCCAGTCACCTGAGCCCTACAGACGATAAGCTGTACTACAAGGTGGCCATGGCCTACATGGCAGAAGAAAACTGGGCCAATGCCCTGAAAAGCCTGCAATCTGCTATGAAATACAATAAGCAGAGCGGCGATTACAACATGGCCATTGGGGAATGCTACCTGCAGATGGGTAAGTTCAAGGATGCCCTGGTGTACCTGCTCAATGCCGTGCGCCTGCGCCCCGCAAATGCCCGCGGATGGCAGTGTTTCATGAGAGGCCTGTATATTTCCGGCTTCCATGAAGAGGCCCTGGGCCAGCTTAACGCGCTGGACCCCAAGATCAGCAGCAAGCCGGTGTTCCAATACTACAAGGCCGCCATCCTGTTCCGCCTGGGACGCCAGAAAGAGGCCCTGCTGCAACTGGAGACGGCCCTGCAACGCTCTCCCAAACTGGCCAAACAGTTTGTGGAACTGGACGCGGAACTGCTGCAACACACGTCTGTAGTGGATATGCTGGGACGCTACCGCGCTTCCCTGCGCAAGAAGAAGTAACCACAACTG
Source organism: Chitinophaga parva (assembly GCF_003071345.1). NCBI lineage: Bacteria > Pseudomonadati > Bacteroidota > Chitinophagia > Chitinophagales > Chitinophagaceae > Chitinophaga > Chitinophaga parva. The sequence goes on from NZ_QCYK01000002.1 coordinate 253,711, forward strand.
CATACTGGAAAAAGGCCGCCCGCCAGGCGGCCTTTTTTTGTCATATAACCATAAAATATTGCCCCTGTTACCACCCGCGGGGCAAAAGTGATTATTTACATGTTGTATTTATTTCATTCTTATTATTTTTGCGCCGGTTTTGAGGATCGATCCTATGAACGTTCCTTTCCCGGCATTCTTCATCACAACCGTATTTGTTCAAAGCCTGCCTGTGGGAGAGGGGTAAAACGTGAAAGCGATTGCACGGCCATTCAGAAGATAAAAAAAGAGATGCAATGAATTTCAATTTGACACAGATCCCGGACAGGACACAGAAGCCCAGGAATAACGGCCTCACAATGGTAATGGATAAGGGCCTCAGCCTGGCAGAAGCGGCTAATTTCCTTTCCGTTTCCCACCCGCACGTAGATATCCTGAAGCTGGGTTTTGGTACCTCTTTCGTTACGCCCAACCTTCGCGAGAAGATCCAAATTTACCAGGACGCTAACGTTCCCTTATATTTTGGAGGTACCCTTTTTGAAGCCTTCCTTATCCGCAACCAGTTTGACGATTATGTGAAAGTACTGCGCGATTTTGGCGTCTCCTATGTTGAAGTTTCTGATGGTTCCATTACCATCCCTCACACCGAAAAATGCGGCTACATTGAGAAACTGGTGAAGCTTGGCTTTACCGTGCTCAGTGAAGTGGGCTCCAAAGATGCAGAGCACATTATTCCCCCCTATAAATGGATTGAGCTGATGCGCGCAGAACTGAGCGCAGGTGCCACCTACGTGATCGCCGAAGCCCGCGAAAGCGGCAACGTTGGCATTTACCGCGGCAGCGGTGAAGTGCGGGAAGGCCTGGTACAGGAGATCCTGACCCAGATCCCCGCAGAAAAGATCATCTGGGAAGCCCCGCAAAAAGCCCAGCAGCTGTACTTCCTGGAGCTGGTAGGCTGCAATGCCAACCTGGGTAACCTGGCCCCCCATGAAGTGATCTCCCTGGAAGCCATGCGCATAGGCCTTCGCGGCGATACCTTCCACCTTTACCTGAATGCATAAAGCAATACATAACCAAATGTACATTGGGCACGCCGGTTGCGGGGTGCCCAATGGTATTTTTATACGGTCTTAAAATTCCATGGCATGCAGCTTTACGGTCTGATAGGCTTCCCGCTGGGGCACTCTTTTTCCAAAGGATATTTCACTGCAAAATTTGAAAAGGAACATATTGAAAACAGCACCTACGAAAATTTTCCGCTGCCAGATATCAATGGCTTCCCGGAACTGGTGCACTCCCTGCCCAATCTGAAGGGGCTCAATGTGACCATCCCGCACAAGACCGCCGTGATCCCTTTCCTGGATGAACTGGACCCGGCCGCCAAGGCAATAGGCGCAGTGAATACCATCCGCAATGAGGGGGGCCGCCTGACAGGCTACAATACAGACACCATTGGTTTCCGCGAATCTCTGGAGGTGCTGCTGCAGCCCCACCATAAGCATGCGCTGGTGCTGGGCACCGGCGGGGCCAGTAAAGCGGTAGTGTATACGCTGCGCCAGCTGGGTATTACATACCGCCTGGTGAGCCGCCACCCGCAAGGGCCGGACGACCTGCGCTATGAGCAGATAGATGCCGCGATCCTGGAAAAATACACCCTCCTGATCAATACTACGCCCCTGGGCATGCACCCGGCCACAGACACGGCGCCGCCCCTGCCTTATGAATACCTGGATGCCCGTCATTTCCTGTACGACCTGGTGTATAACCCGGGCAAGACCCTTTTCCTGCACAAGGGCGAGGCACAGGGAGCCGCTATTAAAAACGGCCATGAAATGCTGGTGCTGCAGGCGGAAGCCGCCTGGAAGATCTGGAATAAAGCCTAATTTTGCGCGATGGAACAAAATATCTACGCAGAAGGACAAGTGATCCTGATAGACAAGCCGCTGGAATGGACCTCCTTCGATGTGGTGAATAAACTGAAACACAAGGTAAAAGCCAAAATAGGCCATGCCGGTACCCTGGACCCGCTGGCCACCGGCCTGCTGATCTGCTGCACCGGTAAAATGACCAAGAAGATCAACGAATACCAGGCCCAGGAAAAAGAGTACACTGGTACTTTTACCCTGGGTGCTACTACACCCACCTTTGACCTGGAATCTGAGCCCGAAAATTTCAAGGACAGCAGTCATCTCACGGAAGACGCCATCAAAGCGGCTACCGGGCAGTTCATGGGTGCTATTGCGCAGCTGCCGCCCATCCATTCCGCCATCAAACAAAATGGCAAGCCCATTTACCTGGCCGCGCGCAAAGGCGTGGACGTGAAAGTAGAGCCCCGCAATATCGTGATCAAGGAATTTGAGATCACCGGTATTGAAATGCCGCTGGTACACTTCCGCGTAGTGTGCAGCACGGGTACCTACATCCGTTCCCTGGCCAATGATTTTGGCGCCGCGCTGGGCGTAGGGGGCCACCTGAGTAAGCTGGTACGCACCCGCATCGGGGAGTTCAGGGTGGAAGACGCTTATCAACTGGATGCATTCCTGGAAAAATTCAAACAGGCGGCACCGGAGCAGCAGGGGTAGATCGCGCCTGCAGGAAGGAGGAGCAGTGGATGAAACAGGAATAAACTTATCTGACATAACGAAAAAGGAGCGCCGTACAAGCGCTCCTTTTTCTTTTCTTAGAAGGGGTACCCGATGGCCACGTTCCAGATCACGTTGTCCCTTCGCCAGCTGGGATCACTGAAGTGTCGCCACTCGGTGGTGTACCAGCCATTGGGATTGCCGGTGTAGTAAGGTACTTTCAGTGGGATGCCCCAGTCCAGGCGGATGAGGAAGAAGGAGAAATCCAGGCGCAGGCCCACACCGGTGCCCAGGGCCAGGTCGTGGTACAGCTGGGAGAACTCAAACTCGGAGCCCGGACGGTCGGGGTCTTTGCGCAGCATCCAGATATTGCCGGCATCCAGGAAGGTGGCGCCTTTCAGGTTTATTGTACCGTTGAACATGCGGATAAGGTCAAAGCGGAATTCTGCATTGGCCTCCAGCTTCATATCGCCGGTCTGGTCGGGGAATATCTGTGCGGTAGCGGAAGTATCGTGGTAAGAGCCGGGGCCCAGGGTGCGCAGCCGCCATGCGCGCAGGCTGTTTGGCCCGCCGGCGGTGAACTGGCGGATGTAAGGCAGCACCGTGGAATGGCCGTAAGCCACACCCACGCCGGTGTACACGCGGGTGGCAAACATGGAGCGGGGGCGCTTCCAATAATGGCGGTAATCAGCATCCACCTTCACAAAGTTAGAGATGGTAAGGCCGGTATAGTCTTCCAGGTCATTGCCCTTGTGATTGATGGAACCTACCAGGCTGTTGACGCCATTGAGCCACAGGCCTGATTCTTCCAGGTTAATGCGGAAGAATGAGTAATGCTTGCGGTGCAGCGCATCATTGTTGGTATAAATGTAGGAAGCCACTTCCCCGCCAATGAAGGCCGGCTCAAAGCTGCGCTTCAGGTAGGGGTTCTTGTTCACGATGGTATCGCGGAAATAAGGATCCAGCTTGGTGCCTACGTAGTTCAGGGAGATGGGATTGACGATCCAGCGCTGGTAGCGGGAGGGCGTCCAATCGTACCCGAAAGAGGCGTTGATATTGGTGATATCAAACTTGGCCACGCGCGAGAGGTAGTTGCCGCCCAGGCTCAGGCGGGTTTTCACGGTGGTAAGCCTTTCCTGTGAGATGCGGAAAGGCGTAATAAACTTAGGGAAGGTGAAGTTCACATTACCGCCAAATTCCTTGGATTGCAGCACCCACTGGCGCTCCTGGCGTATCAGTTCTATGCCGGTGCTCAGGTTCACATCCACGGAGGTGGCACTGCGGTGCAGGTTCAGGTGGCGCCAGGTAAGCGTTACGCCGCTGCCCAGCAGGTAATCGGAGCTGGTGCTCACTTCAAAGCTGGCGCCTATGTTCTGGCGGCGGCGGGGCGTGAGGTAGAGCAAGGCATCCAGCGTGGTATCGTGGTTTTCCCGGTAGTTGATGGTGATGAACTGCCACACGCCCAGGTCGTAAAGTTTATTGAACGTAGCGTCGTATTTCTGGTTAGAAAAGGTTTCCCCGTGACGCAGCAGTACGGAGCGGTTCAGTACATCATGGCGGAGAATATCCTGGCGGTAACGGTAGATGGTGTAGGCAGAAATGGAATCATGGAAGGTGGAGCGGCTGGTATCCCCGCTCACCGGGTAGTCCGGGTAAATGATGGTGCGGTTGATCGTGTATTTTTTGTGATGCCCGCCCAGGCTGTCTGCCGGGTTGCTGATGATGGTGTAAATGTTGAGCGTGGGTTTTTCGCGGCCCTTGTTCTCGTTGAACACATTGAGCATGCCTTCAAACGGGTTGAGGGAATTGCGCAGGAAGCTTTTATTGAGCGTATCCAGTTCAAAGCGGATATAGTTGCGGTCAAATTTAAAATAGCCTGCGTCTTTGATCAGGCGGTAGAGGCGTTCCCGCTCACTGTTCAGGGTTTCCTGTTTGTAGGGCTTGCCCTTGGCAATAAGGCTGAGGGGCTGGGAGCGCTTTACAATGGCCAGCAGTGCGGTATCCGGCACATCGTAGATCAGGCTGTCTATCACAAAATTCTGACCGGTGTTCACCTTGTAATCCACGCTTACCTTGCGGCCTTTCACGGTTTTCACGTAGGTCACCGTGTCGTAGAAATAACCCTGGTTATACAGGTAGGCGCTCATGCGCTTGATGGATTCCGCTACTTTGGTAGAGTCGAAAATGGATGGCTCTTCCATGTTCTTGGGAGAGAGCACCAGGTTCCAGAACAGGTTCTTCTTTTTTTCCTGGTTCTTCTGGTGATACAGCCACACTTTGATGCGGGTTCCCAGGAATTTTTTATTGGCCTGCTGCAGCATCAGTTGCTTGCTCTGGAGGGAATTGCGCAGGTCCTGCTTGTCGCTCACCGTGATATCGCCCCGCACATCCACGCCGCTGTGCACGTAGAGTTGCTGGTCGTCTTTCAGGTAGCGGGTATTGGAGCATGCCGCCACGAGCCATAACGCCAACACCAGCACGGACGCTCTGAAAAAGGTGTTGGAGAAACGAATGATCGGCTGCTTCACAATTAAAAAAAGAATGAGTTAAAAAAAAGGCCACGCTGGAAACTGTGGCATTGGCTTGGCGCATTTATAGAATCCCTGTAGTTTTGGACCTATGTTATCAAAAGCGCAAATTAAGTATATTCAATCATTACAGCAGAAAAAATACCGTCAAAAGTCGGGTCATTTCATTGCTGAGGGTGACAAGATCGTACAGGAAATGCTGCAGGCCGGTCAGGCCATGGAGTCCCTGTACGCACTGGAACCCTGGTTGCTGAAGCACCGCGACCTGCTGGAACGGGCCAGGGGCGTGGATGTGCAGCAGGTATCGGAAGAAGAACTGTCGCGCATTTCCACCCTTACCACGCCTAACCAGGCATTGGCGGTGCTACCCATTCCCGGCCATGCGCAGCCGGCCGCCTTTAAAGGCCATGTGGCCCTGGCGCTGGAAGACATCCAGGACCCCGGCAACATGGGCACCATCATCCGCATAGCCGACTGGTTTGGCATTGCCCAGATCATTTGCTCTCCCGGTTGTGTGGACGCCTACAATCCAAAAACCGTGCAAGCTACCATGGGCAGCATAGCCCGGGTAAAAATTGTGGAAGCCGCGCTGGCGGAAGTGCTGGAAACCGCTGGTGTAGCCTCTTACGCAGCCACCCTGCACGGGCGCAACATCGGCGATTTTGCGCCCATTACGGAAGGCATCATCGTGATCGGGAATGAATCGAAAGGTCTGCAACCGGCCACCATGGAGCGCTGTACAGAGAAGGTGACCATCCCGCGCCTGGGGTTTGCAGAATCATTGAACGCGGCAGTGGCTACCGGCATTATTTGCGGAAGGCTGCTGATCCGGTAGGGATAAGGCCTGCGGCCAATGTCCGTCTTTATTTAAAGCGGATGGCCTTCAGCGGTGTAATGCGGCTTACGATCACGGAAGGTAGCACCAGCGTGAGGGTGTACACGGCAAAAGTGCCCACATTGATCCCGATTATCTTCCACCACTCAATATAAATAGCTGCAGCCGGCATGTAGTAAGCGTCTTCCGGCAGTTTGAAGAACCCCGTTTGTTGCTGGATGAAAGCCAGGCCCAGCCCCAACACGTTTCCTAGGAAAATACCCACCAGCAGAATGTACGCGCATTGGTACACGAAAATGGCGCGCAGGCTTTTATTGGGCATGCCCAGTGCCTTGAGGATGCCTACCATGTTGGTTCTTTCCAGGATGAGAATAAGGATGGTGGTGATCATGTTGATGAGGGCCACGATGGTCATGATCACCAGCACCAGCCATTCTGTTTTATCCTGCAGGGCCAGCCAGTCAAAGATGTTCGGGTAGATCTCTTTGATGGAGCGGGCGTCCAGCTCCTGTGGCACCATCTGGTACACCTGTTTGTAAAGGGTATCCAGTTTTTTTACATCCTTCACAAACACTTCGTACCCGCCAATATCTGCAGGCCCCCAGTCATTGAGGCGGCGTATCAGCCCAATATCGCCAATGATGAAGGTCTTATCGTAATCCTCGATGCTGGTTTTGTAAATGCCGGTGATCTTCAGTTTGCGGGCGCGGGGGGGCTGGCCTTGTCCCTGGATGAAGTACACGATCAGTGGGTCGCCCAGCTTTACCTGGAGGGCTTTGGCGGTGTGCTCGGAAATGATGATATCGAGGGAGTAGGTGCTGTCGTTGAAATGCAGGGGGCCGCCCTGGCGCAGGAAACGCCGGAGCTGGTTCCAGTTGTAATGCCGGTCCACACCTTTGAAGATCACGCCTTCAATGCCATTGTTAGCCTTGATCATGGCCGATTTGGTGGCATAGGGCTGCAGGTAGGAAATGCCGGGGAGGTGGCGCACGGAATCTGCCAGGCCGGGCCTGTCGGGGAAGGGCAGTTCATCAGTGAGGGGGCCGGCGTTGGGCTGGAACTGGGTGATGTGGATATGCCCCCAGAAGCTGAAGATCTTGCCCTGCACCGTTTTCTGGAAACCTGCTACCAGCGCCGTGGCCAGTATCATGATGGCCACGCTCACCGCGGTAGCGGCAATGGCTATACGAATAATGGACCGCGAAAAGGAGGACGTACGGTTAAAGGCAATGCGCCCCGCGATGAAACTTGAGACTCCCATGATAAATTTGTGCTGGTTTCAGCGTCAAAACTGTACAGCGTACAGCGTACAGCGTACAGCGTACAGCGTACAACGTACAACGTACAATGTACAACGTACAACGTACAACGTACAACGTACAACGTACAACGTACAACGTACAACGTACAACGTACAACGTACAACGTACGCAGCTACTGGTACGGCTCCTAAGGTACGAGGTAACCAGCTGTTTACAAAAGCAATACTTGCAATAAATTACTTATTTTTAAAATAAACACGTCCTTCGCAGCGTTCATCCGCGATACGTTGTACATTGTACGTTGTACGCTGTACCTGAAACAAATACCTTTTCCAATGCGCTTTCACCTGCTTTTCCTGCTTGGCCTCCTGGGTGCTGTTGCCACCTATGCACAGGCTCCCTCGCTGGACCACGTATACATGAAGAACATCCGCACTGTGAAGTTCAACCAGTCTGGCAACTACCTGTCTTATCCCATCATCACCCTTAATAGTGGTGACCGGGTAGACCTGCAGTTTGACGACCTGGATGCTGATACCAAAGATTATTATTACGACCTGCAGCTCTGCAATGCAGACTGGACGCCGGCAGACATTAACCGCTTTGATTACCTGCGCGGTTTTTCAGAATCCCGCATCACGGACTACCAGTTTTCCAGCATGGCGCTGCAGAAGTATACGCACTACAAGCTTTCCCTGCCCAACCAGGACTGCAACCCGCTGCGCTCCGGCAACTACCTGCTCAAAGTGTTTCTCAACAGCGATACTTCGCAGCTGGTGCTCACCCGCCGCCTCCTCATCCAGGAGCCGCTGGTGAGCGTGGAAGGCAATATCCGCCAGCCTATTAACCCCAAGCTTTTCTATACTTCCCAGAAAGTGAATTTTTCCCTGAACACAAAAGGGCTGAACATCAACAATCCTTACGACCAGCTGAAAGTGTATGTGTTGCAGAATTTCCGGTGGGATAACTGCATCAGCGGCCTGCAACCCATGTTCCTGAAGGGTGATATCATTGAATACAATACGGAGAATGACTGCATTTTTCCCGGTGGCAAGGAATGGCGCTGGCAGGACCTGCGCAACTTTCACCTGCGCACCGCCCCGGGTAAGAACCAGCCGGATACTTCCAGCTTCACCACTGGCAATAATATCCGCATTACGCCGGAGTACAACCGGGCCGGCCAGCAGTATGAATATTACAAAGATGTTAACGGCATGTACCTGCCGGCCATGCTGGATAATTACGACGTTTCGGTGGAAGGGGATTATGCCCGTGTAACCTTTACTTTCCCTACCCAGCAGCCTTTTGCGGGCTATAACCTGTACCTCTTTGGAGAGATGACCGGGTATGAACTGAATAACGACAACCGCCTTGTCTACAATGGCCAGAAAGGTGCTTATGAATGTACGCTCTACCTGAAACAAGGGGTGTACAGCTACCTGTATGGCGTAGTGGATATGCAGGACCCGCAGCACAAATTCAATACAGAACTGACAGAAGGGAATTCCTGGGAAGCAGAAAATGATTATACCATCCTCGTTTATTACCGCGCCCTGGGCGCCCGCAACGACCAGTTGGTAAATGCCACGACCTGGAATTCCCTGAAGAACAGGTAGGAATTAATCATCCAGCCTGGTATCCTGCACGATCTGGCGCAGCTTCGTAATATTGGCGGCGCCACGTTTGATGATGATGCGGGTACCGCGGTCAAAGGTGAAGTAGCGGTAGAACCAGTTCGTGAATACCACGAGTTTATTGCGGAAGCCCATGAGGGTCATGAGGTGCACCACCATCCAGGTCATCCAGGCAAAGAAGCCGGAAAGCTTCATACCGCCTACCTCTGCCACGGCACGGTTGCGGCCAATGGTGGCCATACTGCCGAGGTCCTTGTATTTAAAGGGTTTCCAGGCATGGCCGGGATGTTTGCTGGCGGCTTCGAGGTTGATGGCGAGGTTCTTACCCTGTTGAATAGCCACCTGTGCCACCATGGGATAGCCCTTTGAAAACGCCGGATCATTGGTCATCTGCGCGGCATCGCCTATGGTGTAGATGTTCTTACTGCCTTTAACGAGGTTGTATTCATCCACCACGATGCGGCCGTTGGGAATGAGGGCATCTGCCGGCAGGCCGGCTATGGGCACGCCTTTCACGCCGGCGCTCCAGAGCAGTGACTGGGAATGGATGGTATTGCCATCACTGAGTTGCAGCACCTCGCCATCGTATTCTTTTACCGCCACATTGCACCGTACGTGCACGCCTATTTTGCCCAGGCCTTCTTCCGTTTTGCGGGAAGAAGCCTCGCTCATGGCGGGCAGCAGGCGGGGGCCTGCCTCAATTAAATAAATGTTCATGAGGTGCAGGGGCAGTTCCGGGTAATCCTTGGGCAGGATATGCTGCTTCAGTTCCGCGAAAGCGCCCGCCAGCTCCACGCCGGTGGGACCCCCACCCACCATCACAAAATTCAGCTTAGGTTTAATGGCTTCTTCCGTTGGCATGAGCAGGGCTTCTTCAAACTGCTTTACCACGTAGTTGCGGATCTGCACTGCTTCAATGAGTGACTTCATACCCACTGCGTGGGCTTCAATGTTCTTGTTGCCAAAGAAGTTGGTATTGCTACCGGTGGCCAGCACCAGGTAATCGTACCGCACCTCGCCAATGCTGGTTTCCAGCACATTGTCCTCCGGCCTTACCAGCTTTACTTCCGCCATACGGAAATGAAGGTTTTTCTGCTTGTTGAAAATACCGCGCAGCGGAAAGGCAATGCTCTCCGGCTCCAGCCCTGCGGTGGCCACCTGGTACAGGAGGGGTTGGAAAAGATGGTAATTATTACGATCCAGCAGTACTACCTGGAAGGGTGAATTTTTTAATTGTTTGGCCAGGCTGATGCCGCCAAAGCCGCCGCCCACAATCACGATCCGCGCTTGTCCGGTGTCCGGAATATTGGGTTGTATCATAGCAAAAGAATTAAATACTTGTCAAAGTTACTGAACTTTCAATAAAAAATGAAAGTTTGTTTTAGTTTTAAGAATTAGCGGTGTGGGGTAAAAATGAATGAGAAGAGGTATGGATATGGCTACAGGGCAGATCAATACCGGTCTCCGGTAAAAACCGGTTCCAGTTAAAAATATAAGACTACAAAGACAGTGTACGGGACTGCAAAAAAGTAAAAAGACCTGAAGCCTGCTACTACAGCAGGTTCCAGGCCTTTGATATCATCAGGGAAACAGCACTTTTTGTATGCTATCCTGTTTGGGTTCTCAAGGAATCGGGCATAGTGAGGATGCATGAATGCAGCATTTTTATACCCTATTTTGCTTTTAGCGCCAGCAGGAGCCTGGCCAGGCCAGCAATCACACTGCTTACTCCGCCTTGGCATCCGCCAGGAACTTGGCCAGGCCAATGTCCGTGAGCGGGTGTTTCAGCAGGCCCAGTATGGGCTCCAGCGGGGCGGTAACCACGTGGGCTCCCAGTTCTGCGCATTTGGTGATATGCAGGGCGCTGCGGATGCTGGCTGCCAGGATTTGTGTCTGGTAGCCCTGTATATTGAAGATATGTGCGATCTGGCCTATCAGTTCGGAACCATCCCAGCCGGAATCGTCAATGCGGCCAATGAAAGGCGAAACATAGGCAGCGCCTGCCTTTGCGGCCAGTATGGCCTGCCCGGCAGAGAATACCAATGTACAGTTAGTGCGGATCTGGTGGTCTGTAAACCACTTGATGGCCTTTACCCCATCCTTGATCATGGGCACTTTTACCACGATGTTGGGATGGATGGCGGCCAGTTCCTGTCCTTCCTTGATGATGGCGTCAAACTCGGTAGCCACTACCTCCGCGCTGATGTCGCCTTGCGGTACCATTTCGCAAATGGTCTTGTAATGTTTAATGATGTTCTCGTGGCCTTTGATGCCTTCCTTGTGCATCAGCGAGGGGTTGGTGGTTACGCCGTCCAATACGCCAAGGTCATGTGCTTCTTTGATCTGGGCAAGATTTGCCGTGTCGATAAAAAATTTCATGATGAAGATATTTTAGGATGAGGAGGTACCGGAATTGCAGCAAGTAAGGGGCCATTTTTGCTGGAGGAGCGTGGAGGAAGGGGCCTGGATAGTGAGGGGGCTGTTTAAAATAAAAAAAGGCAAGTTACTTATATCGCACCGCTACAACCACCTACCCTTGCTGCATTCCTGCCCTGGGGGAGTTCAGTAGGAGCTGGTCGTATAAGACTTGCCGGTTGCAAAGGTAACTGAATTTATCATTTCACCAAATCATTTCATCGGGCGTAGCATGTTCCTCCGTTGAAACCGCAGCCTGTGGCTGGTTTGGGAGGATCATGTTTTTTGAACGGGGGGTGTTTATGCATGCGCGCAGAAGCGGCGGCGGCTGTCTTCCAGCTCACTGAGCAGTTGCTCTACGATCTGCGCCACGGGAACAATGTCGTGTATCATTTCCACACTTTGACCGGCCGTCCAGAGTTGCTGGTAGGTGCCGGGGTGGATAGCTTTTTCCAGTTTCTTCATGCCCCTGAGCTGCACCAGCATTTTGAAATATTTTTTCGTCCGGGCGTTGCGCGACAGCATTTTCTCTATGAAGTTTTGCTTATAGCCCATTTGCTTCGCTGCCGGTGTGTTGATGATGTTGCACGGGGTGCCGGAGAGGCGCTCGGTGAGCACGATGTCGTCCATGCCGTAGTCGAGGATGCCCTGTTTGTAGGCATCGCTTACGCCGGCTTCCATGCTGGCGATGAAGCGGGTGCCGATGGACACCCCGGCAGCGTCCAGTACCAGCGCGCTGGCCACCTGCTGCCCGGTGGCAATGCCCCCCGCGGCGATCACGGGCTTGTCCGGGAAGGCGGCCCGCAGCGCCGGCACCAGCACCTGCATGGGATAGGGGCCGGCGTGCCCGCCAGCACCGGCGCATACGGCGATGAAGCCATCACAGCCTTCTTTGGCGGCTTTTTCTGCGTGTTGCAGATTGGTCACATCACAAAGTACTTTACCACCGTAACTGTGGGCAGTGTCTATCACGGTGCGGGGATTGCCCAGGGAGGTAATGTAAAAGGGTACTTTGGCGGCGGCGCATACCTGCAGGTGCTGCTCATACAGGGGATTGCTGCGCTGCACGATGAGGTTTACGCCATAATTGCCCAGCAGTCCGTGCAGCGCGGCTTTGCGGGCATTGAGCCTTTCCAGGAGGGCGGCCAGTTCGCCTTCCCGGCGGTAGTTGAGTGAAGGAAAGGTGCCGGCTATTTCCTGTTCCATGGCGGCATTGACCATGGCCTCATTGCTCACCAGGAACATGGGTGCCATAATAATGGGGTAACGGATGCCGAACGTTTGGGTAAAGGACTGGTGCATAAAACAGGCTTCAATGAACGGGAATAGTTAAATGTAACGATTTCCCGGACGCTTTACTTCCGCAGCTCCATGTGGCGGGCTACAAATTTGCCCAGGATGTCAAATTCCAGGTTCACGGTATCGCCGGCCTTCAGGTGCTTGATATTGGTGAACTCGTGGGTGTAGGGGATGATGGCCACGGTAAATTCATCAGCCCGCACGTTGAACACGGTGAGACTGATGCCGTTGAGGCAAATAGAGCCCTTTTCCACGATGAGGGCGGCAAACTGGGGCGGGAAGCCGATGCGGTAGATCCAGCTACCATCCTGTTCAGTTACGGAAAGGCAGGTGCCGGTGCCGTCCACGTGGCCCTGTACCAGGTGACCGTCTATGCGGCCGTTGAACACCATGGCGCGCTCCAGGTTCACACTGGAACCGGGTTTCAACTGGCCCAGGTTGGTTTTCTGGAGGGTTTCGTCGATGGCTACTACATCAAAGGTGGTGGTGTCCTGGCGGGTTACGGTGAGGCAAACCCCGTTGTGGGACACGCTCTGGTCTATTTTCAGCTCCGCGGCCAGGGGCGTTTCCATGGTGAGCTGTAGGTTAGTGCCCTGGCGTTCGGTGTGTGTTACGGTGCCGGTTGTTTCTATGATTCCTGTAAACATGGCTATTGATTTGGGCTTGCAAATTCCTCAATTAAATGGCAAATGCCAAATCCGGGAGTGGGGGACGGCCGGTTAGGAACCGGCAGGGGTTGATTATGAGCCGGTAAGGGAAAATTGCGCTGGGGCAATGGGTAAGTTGTATCTTTGCGGGGAGCAATGGGGCTGTGAGGGTGAAAAATTTAAAAAGGGCTTGGTGGATATTTGAAATAAATCTCTTACCTTTGCTTTCCATAAAAAAATTAATCAAAGGAGTTTTATGTTAATAATTGATTCAAAGGATTGCGAAAACATTGACAAAGCGCTTAAGAAATACAAAAAGAAATTTGAAAAAGCGCGCGTTTTATTACAACTGAGAACCCGTCAATCGTTTACCAAGCCGTCCGTTAAGCGTCGTACCCAGGTGCTGAAAGCGGTTTACCGTCAGCAGATTGCGAGCGGCAAGATTGAAGATTAATCCACTCAGTTGCTGAGTTTAACTTATACTTGATGATTGTAAAGTTTTCAATAACTTTACAATCATCAATTTTTTTGTGTTGACAGAACTGCAAGATCTCGTTGCCCGCTTCCAGGCCTATTTGCGTTTTGAAAAGCGATACGCAACCCACACGGTTACGGCCTACAGTACTGACCTGCAGCAATTCCAGGATTATATTACCCTTACCTATGGCAGCCTTCCGCTGGCCGGCATTGCCCATGTGCATATCCGGAGCTGGCTGGCCGGACTGATGGAAGCCTCCATCGCCCCCAAAAGCATTAACCGCAAAATCTCCACCCTTAAGTCTTTCTTTAAATTTGCCATCCGCCAGGGTATGGTGAAGCAATCGCCTATGGGCAAAGTTGTTTCGCCCAAGGTGGGCCGGCGCCTGCCGGAGTTCATTGATGAAAGGGGCATGCGGGCCCTGGAGGAAAACCATTCGCCGAAGGCGGCCCCCGATACCCATCTTATTTTTACGGACGACCTGGAAGGCCAGACCCACCGTCTCATTTTTGACCTGCTGTATAACACGGGCATCCGCTTGTCTGAGCTGATAGGCCTGCAGGAAAAGGATGTAGACCTGGGTCACCAGATGATAAAGGTGTTGGGGAAAGGCGGGAAGGAGCGGAGGGTGCCGGTGAGCGGCCCGCTCTGTGCACAGATCCGGGCGTACCGGGAGTTGCGCAATAAGGAATTGGGGGTGGAGACCAGCGTGTTGCTGGTGCATCCGCGCAGCGGGCGTCCGTTGTACCCGAAGTATGTATACAATATGGTGAGGAATACGCTTACCCGCCACCAGATCACGACCATCAGCAAGAAGAGCCCCCACGTGCTGCGCCATACGTTTGCCACCCATCTTACCAATGCCGGCGCAGATATCAATGCGGTGAAAGAACTGCTGGGGCACGCGTCCCTGGCGGCTACGCAGGTGTATACCCATAACACGATAGAGAAGCTGAAGGCCGTGCATCAGCAGGCCCATCCAAAGGCTTAAAAATTAACAAAATAAATTCCGGATGGGAACTAGAAAAGCCCATAAAGTTGTCTAAATTAGGTGTCCAAGCTCTTTACAATAACTTAACACAGCCGCCTATGACAGCATAACTGTACAAAGTGAATTCGATTGTTAATTTTTAAAACCTAAAGTGCTATGAACGTTCAGATTCAAACAGTGCATTTCGATGCAGATTCCAAACTGATTGATCATGTGACTAAAAAGATCCAGAAGCTGGACACGTTTTATGACCGCATTGTCAGTGTGGAGGTTTACCTAAAATTGGATAATATAGCGCACCAGATTAAAGACAAGATTGCCGAGATCAAAGTGCATATTCCACAACATGATTTCTTTGTAAAGCACGAGAGCAAATCCTTTGAAGAGTCCTTCTCCCTCGCATTCGATTCCCTTGTTAATCAGCTCAAACGTACCAAGGAGCGGAAATTTCAATTAAAATCTTAAAAATATTTTTGGAATTAAAATTCTCTTTACTACCTTTGCCATCCCATCAAAAAAGAGGGGGTGTTAAAGGTAGTAAAGTTCTTTGTGGTAGCGCGTTTTAGCCAGATTCAAGCATAAAAAACGAGCCCTTATAAAAGTCGCAAAAAAAGATTTTGTAGTTATCTCAAAACGATTAATTTTGCGCTCTCGTTTAACGGGTTACGAATTATAAAATGCCAGCATAGCTCAGTTGGCCAGAGCTACTGATTTGTAATCAGTGGGTCGGGGGTTCGAATCCCTCTGCTGGCTCTTTGAAAGTTTTTTCACCGGTAAGTTATAACCGGCCAATTGTTCGGATAGAATTTGGGAAATATAAACACGGGCAGGTTCCAGAGCGGCCAAATGGGGCGGACTGTAAATCCGCTGTCTTCGACTTCACAGGTTCGAATCCTGTCCTGCCCACACTCATATGTTCCGCTTCGTTTAAAGCGGAACATTTTTTTCCAAGCGCAGTATGCCTGCGGGCAAATGCGGGAGTAGCTCAGTTGGTAGAGCGACAGCCTTCCAAGCTGTAGGTCGCGGGTTCGAACCTCGTCTCCCGCTCTCTTTGGTAGTCGAAAAGGTTAATAGTTAATGGTGAATAGTTAATCGTAAGGAAAGCGGTCAACAAATAACAATTAACGGATAACGGTTAACTTAAAATATTACAAGCTGTTGTAGCTCAGGGGTAGAGCACTTCCTTGGTAAGGAAGAGGTCGAGAGTTCAATTCTCTTCAACAGCTCTTTTCCCGTTTTACCCGAGATCCCCAATGGGGTTTTAGGCGCAACTGGAAGGATGCTAAAAAAACAAGGCGTTGTAGCTCACCGGAAGAGCGGGCGCCCATTTGTGCGCCAGGCAATGAGTTCAATTCTCATCAACGGCTCCAGTTTGTAAATGCCGTTTTTTTAAAACAAATATCAATACAATCTTTACAAACCTTCTAAAAAGAAAATACAATGGCAAAAGAAACCTTCAAGCGGGATAAACCCCACGTAAACATTGGTACCATCGGCCACGTGGATCACGGTAAAACTACCCTGACCGCTGCCATTACCAACATTTTGGCTAACAAAGGCCTGGCAGAGAAGAAAGGATACGATGAGATCGATGCTGCCCCCGAAGAAAAAGAAAGAGGTATCACCATCAATACAGCACACGTAGAATACCAGACTGCTACCCGTCACTACGCGCACGTAGACTGCCCTGGTCACGCTGACTATGTAAAGAACATGATCACCGGTGCTGCCCAGATGGACGGTGCTATCCTGGTAGTTGCTGCTACCGATGGTCCGATGCCCCAGACACGTGAGCACATCCTGCTGGCCCGCCAGGTAGGTGTACCCCGTATCGTAGTATTCATGAACAAAGTAGACCTGGTAGACGACCCCGAGCTGCTGGAACTCGTAGAAATCGAGATCCGCGACCTGCTGTCTTCTAACGGTTTCGATGGTGATAACGTTCCTGTAATCCAGGGTTCTGCAACTGGCGCACTGGCTGGTGACTCTAAATGGGTTGCTGCTATCGACCAGCTGATGGAAGCAGTTGATACTTACATTCCCCTGCCTCCCCGTCCTGTTGATCAGCCGTTCCTGATGTCTGTAGAAGACGTATTCTCTATCACCGGTCGTGGTACTGTTGCTACCGGTCGTATCGAACGCGGTCGTATCAAGGTTGGTGACAACGTTGAAATCGTAGGTCTGCAGGCTGAACCCCTGAAATCCACTTGTACTGGTGTTGAAATGTTCAAGAAACTGCTCGACGAAGGTGAAGCTGGTGACAACGCTGGTCTGCTGCTGCGTGGTATTGAAAAGACCCAGATCCGTCGTGGTATGGTTATCTGCCAGCCCGGTACCATCACTCCCCACACTGAATTCAAATGCGAAGTTTATGTACTGAGCAAAGAAGAAGGTGGCCGTCACACTCCGTTCTTCAACAAATACCGTCCCCAGTTCTACTTCCGTACAACTGACGTAACTGGTGAAGTTGAACTGCCGGCAGGTGTTGAAATGGTGATGCCTGGTGATAACGTGTCTCTGACCGTTAAACTGATCCAACCCATCGCTATGGATAAAGGTCTGAAATTCGCTATCCGCGAAGGTGGCCGTACCGTAGGTGCTGGTCAGGTTACTGAGATCATCAAATAAGGTTTCAAAAACGCTGCATAAGCCAGTAGCGGCGTGCTGCTACTGGCTTAATATACGGGCATAGTTCAATGGTAGAATAGAGGTCTCCAAAACCTTTGATGTGGGTTCGAATCCTACTGCCCGTGCATAAAAAAATTGGGTTAAATTAATGGTAAGCGTTAATAATTAATCGCAAGATTAATATTTACGCTTTCCTTTTTTTTCCTAACTTACCAGATCTGACACCATCACCTTTACCTTTTTAATAATCAAGACATGAATAAGGTTAGAAACTATTTTCGCGAGTCCTACAATGAGCTGGTACATAAAGTGACCTGGCCCACCTGGAGTGAATTGCAGTCTTCTACCGTGGTTGTGCTGTCTGCTACCATTGTTATTACCCTTATGGTATGGTGTATGGATCAGGCGTCTAACCTGGTGCTGAACCAATATTATTCTATGTTTGTCAAATAAGCATTGTAGCAATGACAGAAGAAATTACAGATGTAGTCAATAACGGACCTTCCCCCGACACCAAGTGGTACGTGCTGCGCGTAGTAAGCGGTAAGGAAAAGAAGGTTAAAGAATATCTCGATATAGAAGTACGCCGTGGCGACTGGGGTAATGCAATTACCCAGATCTTCCTGCCGGTGGAAAAAGTATATAAAGTGCAAGCCGGTAAAAAGGTAATGCGCGAGAAGAATTTCTACCCGGGTTATGTGATGATCGAAGCGATAGACGGTAAGATGACCGATGAGCTGATCCAGGCCATCCGCACTGTTTCCGGCGTGATCCACTTCCTGGGCAAAGAGAAGCCCATTGCCCTCCGCAAGGCAGAAGTGAACAAGATGCTGGGTAAAGTGGACGAGCTTTCTGATCAGGGTATGACCATGAGCGAACCGTTCATCGTAGGCGAAACCATCAAGATCATTGATGGCCCGTTCAACGATTTCAATGGGGTGATCGAAGAAGTGATCGAAGACAAGAAGAAACTGAAGGTAACGGTGAAGATCTTTGGCCGTGCCACCCCGGTAGAGCTGAACTTCATGCAGGTAGAGAAACTGAGCTAAAAGTTACTTCGATATATTTTTCAGAGGTCCGTACGGTGGTGCGGACCTTTTGATTTTTTTGAGAGGGGACCGATGGCGGGAAACTGAAATGTCATAAATGTGTAAAATATACTAAAATGAAGGGCGAATGCTCCCAAATTTTGGGCCACGATTTTGATTTTTTTGTTTCGGGAGATATATTTCTTTACCTTTGCATCCCCTTTAAAAGGTAATTTCCATACCCGACTTTGGGAGTCTGTTGCAGATGCGGCGGACGTTTTAACCAAATTATATACTTCATCATGGCAAAAGAAATTGCAACGTACGTGAAATTGCAGGTGAAAGGTGGCCAAGCCAACCCTGCACCTCCGATTGGTCCCGCTCTGGGTTCCAAAGGTGTGAACATCATGGAGTTCTGCAAACAATTCAATGCAAGAACCCAGGACAAGATAGGTAAAGTACTGCCGGTACTGCTGACCGTTTACACTGACAAGTCTTTCGACTTCGTTATCAAAACTCCCCCCGCCGCTATTCAGCTGTTTGAAGCTGCCAAATTGCAAGGTGGTTCCAAGGAACCTAACCGTACTAAGGTAGGTAAGGTGACCTGGGCTCAGGTAGAAGCTATTGCTAAGGACAAGATGCCCGACCTGAACTGCTTTACCCTGGAAAGCGCCATGAAAATGGTAGCTGGTACTGCACGTTCTATGGGTGTTACTGTAGAAGGTAAAGCTCCCTGGGAAAACTAATTTGCAACCCTGGCAACAGGTAAACTACTCAAAACGCTAGAAAAATGGCAACGAAAAAAAGAAAAGTAGCAGACTCCAAGGTTGAGAAGAACAAGATCTACTCCCTGAAAGAAGCTGCAGGCCTTGTAAAAGACCTTAACTGCACCAAATTCGACAGCTCTGTCGATCTGCATATCCGCTTAGGCGTTGATCCTAAGAAAGCTGACCAGGCTATCCGTGGCTCCGTTACGCTTCCGCACGGTACTGGTAAAACAAAAAGAGTGTTGGTTCTTTGCACCCCTGATAAGGAAAATGATGCAAAGGCCGCCGGCGCCGATTACGTAGGTCTGGATGAGTTTATCTCCAAGATCGAGGCTGGCTGGACCGATGTAGACGTTATCGTGGCTACGCCCGCGGTGATGCCCAAGATCGGTAAGCTGGGTAAGATCCTCGGCCCCCGTAACCTGATGCCGAACCCGAAGACAGGTACCGTTACCAACGATGTAGCTGCCGCGGTAAATGAAGTAAAGGGTGGTAAGATCACGTTCAAGGTAGACAAGGCTGGTATCATCCATGCTTCTATCGGCCGTATCTCTTTCGCTCCTGAAAAAATTGAGCAGAACTCTCAGGAACTGATCAACGCGATCATCCGCCTGAAGCCTGCCACTGCTAAGGGCACTTACCTGAAAGGCTTGTCCATGGCGAGCACCATGAGTCCGGGTATTGTAATTGACACTAAATCCGTTCAAAACTAATTGACAGTTTAGTGCAGGCATTAAACCGTTTAATTACAAAATCAAAGTCATGAACCAAGAACAGAAAAACGAAGTGATCGAACTGCTGAAAGGCAAGTTCTCTCAATATAGCAACTTCTACATCACCAACACCGAGTCCCTGAGTGTTGCACAGATCAACGACCTGCGTCGTGTGTGCTTCGACAAGCAAGTGGAAATGAAGGTGGCAAAGAACACCCTGATCCGCAAGGCCCTGGAATCCCTGGACAGCGAAAAGTACAGTGGTATTTTTGACGCCCTGCATGGTGTAACCGCCCTGATGTTCTCTGACAGCCCGAAAGAGCCTGCCGTGATCATCTCTTCTTTCCGTAAGGCGGTGGGCCCGAAAGAAACCCGCCCTGTGCTGAAAGCAGCTTTCGTGGGTGATGAAATTTACATGGGTGATAACCAGCTGGCTTCCCTGGTGGCTATCAAAACCAAGAACGAACTCATTGGCGACGTTATCGGTCTGCTGCAATCTCCTGCAAAGCGCGTTATCGCTGCCCTGCTGGAAAAAGGCAAGAAAGAAGGCGCTGCTGCAGAAGCACCTGCTGCCGAGTAAGTTCCCATTTCCAGGCCGGCAGTTTCCAGGATCTGATAATGGAAATGGTACGCTGGAAATTTCCCAACATTGGCTTCCAAGCTACACTATATTTTAGTTAAACAAATCAATTCAAAAACAACTTAAATTATCATAACAATGGCAGACGTTAAAGCTTTGGCCGAACAATTAGTAGGTCTCACCGTTAAAGAAGTACAGGAACTCGCAGACGTACTGAAATCTGAGTACGGTATTGAACCTGCTGCTGCAGCTGTAGTAGTAGCTGGCGGCGGCGACGGTGGCGCAGCTGTAGAAGAAAAAACTGCGTTCAACGTAATCCTGAAATCTGCAGGTGCTAGCAAACTGAACGTTGTGAAGGTTGTAAAAGACCTGACCGGTCTTGGTCTGAAAGAAGCTAAGGAACTGGTAGATGGTGCTCCGAAAGCCATTAAGGAAGGCGTGAGCAAAGCCGAAGCCGAAGATCTGAAAGCTAAGCTGACTGAAGCTGGTGCTGAAGTAGAAATTCAGTAATTCTTTGCATAAAAAGCATACCTCTTTATAAGGTCAAAAGTGCTTCGGCGCTTTTGGCCTTAACCCAATTGGGAGGGTGCCTTTTACGGTGGCTTGAGGGAAATGTTCCGCTGCCCGTGGAATGCGCCACCAGCAAGGCTATCAACATTTATGATGGTATTTTGGCAAAGAAAGCTTAATTTCCCCTAATTATACTTGTCATATAACAGCTAACTTCGAATATGTCTCTTAAAAAAGCCCAAACAAGCGAAAGAGTAAATTTTGGAAAGATCAAACAAATTACTGAGACACCGGATCTGTTGGCTATCCAAATCCAATCTTTCAAGGATTTCTTCCAATTAGAAACCACTCCTGATAAGCGAAATAACGAAGGCCTTTTCAAAGTGTTCAAGGAGAACTTCCCCATTACGGACACCCGTAATATCTTCAACCTGGAGTTCCTGGACTACTTTGTGGACCCGCCCCGTTATACAATCGACGAGTGTATTGAGCGTGGGTTAACGTATTCAGTTCCCCTGAAAGCGAAACTCCGCCTGAGCTGTAATGACGAGGAGCACGTTGACTTCCAGACCATCGTGCAGGATGTATTCCTTGGGAACATCCCGTACATGACCCCCCGCGGTACGTTTGTGATCAACGGCGCAGAGCGTGTGGTAGTATCTCAGCTGCATCGTTCGCCAGGTGTGTTCTTTGGCCAGTCGGTTCACCCGAACGGTACAAAGATCTATTCTGCGAGGGTAATCCCGTTCAAGGGCGCCTGGATGGAATTTGCTACGGATATCAACAACGTGATGTACGCGTACATTGACCGTAAGAAAAAGTTCCCGGTAACCACCCTGTTGCGTTCCATTGGCTACGAAACAGACAAGGACATCCTCCAGCTGTTCGGCATGGCGGATGAGGTGAAAGCCGACCGTAAAAACCTCGAAAAATACACCGGCAAGAAGCTCGCCGCACGCGTGCTGAGAAGCTGGGTGGAAGACTTCGTGGATGAAGACACCGGTGAAGTAGTGTCCATCGAGCGCAATGAAGTGATCCTGGAGCGCGACAGCATCCTGGACGCCACTAACATTGACCTTATCCTGGACATGGACGTGAAAAGCGTTTTCGTGCAGAAAGAAGAAGTGAGCGGCGATTACTCCATCATCTACAACACCCTTAATAAGGACACCTCCAACTCCGAGCTGGAAGCCGTTCAGCATATCTACCGCCAACTGCGCGGTGCGGATGCGCCGGACGATGAAACCGCCCGTGGTATCATTGATAAACTGTTCTTCTCTGACAAACGTTATGACCTCGGTGACGTGGGCCGTTATAAGATCAACCGCAAGTTGAACCTGACCACTCCCCTGGACATGAAGGTGCTCACGAAAGACGACATCATCTCCATCATTAAATACCTGGTACAACTCACCAACGGTAAAGCAGAAATCGACGATATCGATCACCTGTCCAACCGCCGTGTACGTACCGTGGGTGAACAGCTGTACGCACAGTTTGGCGTAGGGCTGGCCCGTATGGCCCGCACCATCCGCGAACGTATGAACGTACGCGACAACGAAGTATTTACGCCGGTAGACCTGATCAACGCCAGAACCCTGAGCTCCGTGATCAACTCCTTCTTCGGTACTTCCCAGCTGTCACAGTTCCTGGACCAGACCAACCCCTTGTCTGAGATCACGCACAAGCGCCGTATCTCTGCCCTGGGCCCCGGTGGCCTGAGCCGCGAGCGCGCCGGCTTTGAGGTGCGTGACGTACACTACTCCCACTACGGCCGTCTCTGTACCATTGAGACACCGGAAGGTCCGAACATCGGTCTGATCTCTACCTTGTGCGTACACGCCAAGATCAACGAGATGGGCTTCATCGAAACTCCTTACCGTAAAGTAAAAGACGGTAAAGTGGACATGCAGCACGTGAAATTCCTTTCCGCTGAAGAAGAAGACAGCGTGAAGATTGCACAGGCCAATGCGGAACTGGACGAAAAAGGCAATTTTATTTCCGATAAGATCAAGTCCCGCGAAACCGGCGACTTCCCCATCCTGGATAAGGATGACGTGGAGTACATGGACGTAGCGCCCAACCAGATCGTAGGCCTGAGCGCATCACTGATCCCCTTCCTGGAACATGATGACGCCAACCGTGCGCTGATGGGCTCTAACATGCAACGCCAGGCGGTGCCCCTGATCAACCCGCAGGTACCCATCGTAGGTACCGGCCTGGAAGGTAAAGCAGCCCGCGACAGCCGCCTGCAGATCACCTCAGAAGGTAAGGGCGTGGTAGAATTTGTAGATGCCAACGAGATCCATGTGCGTTATGAACGCGATGAGATGCAGAAACTGGTAAGCTTTGAAGACGACCTCGTAGTATATAAACTCACCAAATTCGTTAAGACCAACCAGAGCACCTGCATCAACCTGCGCCCGGCCGTGAAGAAAGGCCAGCGCCTGGTGGAAGGTGACTTCCTGACCGAAGGCTATGCTACCCGCAACGGTGAGCTGGCCCTGGGCCGTAACATGAAGGTTGCCTTCATGCCCTGGAAAGGTTACAACTTTGAGGATGCTATCGTTATCTCCGAGCGCGTGGCCCGCGAAGACCTGTTCACCTCCATCCACATCGATGAGTATGAACTGGAAGTACGCGACACCAAGCTGGGTGAAGAGGAACTGACCCCGGATATCCCGAACGTGAGCGAAGAAGCCACCAAGGACCTGGACCAGAACGGTATCATCCGCGTAGGCGCCCACATTAAAGAAGGCGATATCCTGATCGGTAAGATCACCCCCCGTGGTGAGTCTGATCCTTCACCGGAAGAAAAGCTGCTGAGAGCGATCTTCGGCGACAAGGCTTCCGATGCCAAGGATGCGTCCCTGAAGGCACCTCCCTCCACAGAAGGTGTGGTGATCGACAAGAAATTGTTCTCCCGCGCCAAGAAAGATAAGAACTCCAAGACCCGTGAAAAAGCGGCGATTGAGAAACTGGAAAAGATCCATCAGAAGAATGAAGAAGACCTGCTGGAAGTACTCATGGGTAAGCTGCTCACGCTGCTGAAGGAAAAAACTTCTTCCGGTGTGACCAACACTTACGGTGAAGTACTGATCTCCAAAGGCTCCAAGTTCTCCCAGAAAAACCTGGCAAACGTGGACTTCCAGAATGTGAACCCGCTGAACTGGACCACGGATGAAGTGACCAACGACCAGATCAACATCCTGTTGCACAACTATAACATCAAGTACAACGAGGAACTGGGCCGCTACAAACGTGAGAAATTCAACATTTCCATCGGTGATGAACTGCCTGCAGGCGTGCTGAAACTGGCGAAGGTATACCTGGCCAGCAAACGTAAGCTGAAGGTGGGTGATAAGATGGCGGGCCGCCATGGTAACAAGGGTATCGTAGCCAAGATCGTGCGTGATGAAGATCTGCCGTTCCTGGAAGATGGTACTCCGGTAGACATCGTACTGAACCCGCTGGGCGTACCTTCCCGTATGAACCTGGGCCAGATCTATGAAACCGTACTGGGTTGGGCCGGTCTGAAACTGGGTGTGAAATTCGCCACTCCGATCTTCGACGGTGCTACTACCGAAGAGATCCAGGATTATGTTGAACAGGCAGGTTTGCCCAAGTTTGGCCACACGTACCTGTACGATGGTGAAACCGGTGAACGCTTCCACCAGAAGGCGACCGTAGGCGTGATCTACATGCTGAAACTGAGCCACATGGTGGACGACAAGATGCACGCACGTTCTATCGGACCGTACTCCCTCATTACCCAGCAGCCGCTGGGTGGTAAGGCACAATTCGGTGGTCAGCGCTTCGGTGAAATGGAAGTGTGGGCCCTGGAAGCGTACGGTGCATCCAACATCCTGCAAGAGTTACTGACGATTAAATCCGATGATATTGTGGGCCGTGCCAAGGCATACGAATCTATCGTGAAAGGCGATAACATTCCGAAAGCCGGCGTACCGGAATCCTTCAATGTATTGATCCACGAATTACGTGGTCTGGGTCTGGATCTGAAGTTCGATTGATTGCACAATAAGCCATAAAAGTCCGGAGAGCTGCAAGCCGCGGGGAACGAAAGTCCTTGCTGCTTGTGGCTTGCCGGCTATAGAAGCCTCCCTTTAGAATTTTCTTTAAACAACTCATACATGGCCATTAAGAAAGAAAATCGTCCTAAGTCAAATTTTAGCAGCATTACCATTAGCCTGGCCTCCCCGGATACCATCCTGGAGCGCTCCTATGGTGAGGTGCTGAAGCCTGAAACCATCAACTACCGTACTTACAAACCGGAGCGTGATGGTCTGTTCTGCGAAAGGATATTCGGGCCTGTGAAAGACTACGAATGCTATTGCGGCAAGTACAAACGTATCCGCTATAAAGGCATCGTGTGCGACCGCTGCGGTGTGGAAGTAACTGAGAAGAAAGTGCGCCGCGAAAGAATGGGCCACATCCGCCTGGTGGTACCCGTTGTACATATCTGGTACTTCAAATCACTGCCCAATAAAATCGGCTACCTGTTGGGTATGTCTTCCAAAAAGCTGGAAACCATCGTTTACTACGAACGTTATGTAGTGATCCAATCCGGTGCCAAGCAAGAGAAAGGCCTCAACTATGGTGACCTGCTGACAGAAGAAGAATACCTGGACATCCTCGATACCCTGCCCAAAGACAACCAGCTGCTGCCGGATGAAGATCCGAACAAGTTCATCGCCAAGATGGGTGCAGAAGCGGTAGAAATGATGCTGGCCCGTATTGAACTGGATTCCCTGTCTTACCAGCTGCGCAACCAGGCTGCTACTGAAACCAGCCAGCAGCGTAAAGCGGAAGCCCTGAAACGCCTGAGCGTGGTGGAAGCTTTCCGTGAGGCCAATGGCCGCGTAGACAACCGTCCGGAATGGATGGTAATGCAATATATCCCGGTAGTACCGCCCGAGCTGCGCCCCCTGGTGCCCCTGGACGGTGGCCGTTTTGCGTCTTCCGACCTGAACGACCTGTACCGCCGTGTAATTATCCGTAACAACCGTCTGAAACGCCTGATCGAGATCAAGGCACCCGAGGTGATCCTGCGTAACGAAAAACGTATGCTGCAGGAAGCTGTAGATTCCCTGTTCGACAACTCCCGCAAATCCAACGCGGTGAAAGCCGAAGGAGGCCGTGCGCTGAAGTCCCTGTCTGACGTACTGAAAGGTAAACAAGGCCGTTTCCGCCAGAACCTGCTCGGTAAACGTGTGGATTATTCCGGCCGTTCCGTAATCGTGGTAGGCCCGGAACTGAAACTGCACGAGTGTGGCCTGCCGAAAGATATGGCCGCGGAACTGTTCAAACCGTTCATTATCCGCAAGCTCATTGAAAGAGGCATTGTAAAAACAGTAAAATCCGCGAAGAAACTAGTGGACCGCAAGGAAGCCGTGGTTTGGGACATCCTGGAAAACGTGCTGAAAGGCCACCCGGTGATGCTGAACCGTGCCCCGACGCTGCACCGCCTGTCTATCCAGGCCTTCCAGCCCAAACTGGTAGAAGGTAAAGCCATCCAGCTGCACCCCCTGGTGTGCTCCGCGTTCAACGCCGACTTTGACGGTGACCAGATGGCGGTACACGTGCCCCTGAGCAATGCCGCTATCCTGGAAGCACAGCTGCTGATGCTGTCTTCCCACAATATCCTGAACCCGCAGAACGGTACGCCGATCACCCTGCCCTCACAGGACATGGTACTTGGTCTGTATTACATTACCAAGGGCAAAAAGACCATGGGTAATGAAGTAGTGCGCGGCGAAGGCAAAGCATTCTACTCCGCAGAAGAAGTGATCATCGCATACAACGAAGACCGTGTAGACCTGCACGCACATATCCGGGTGAAAGCCTCCGTGCGTAAGGAAGACGGTACCGGCCTGGAAGTGAAGCTGATCGAGACCACTGTAGGCCGCGTGATCTTCAACCAGTTCGTTCCGAAGGAAGCGGGCTATGTAAACGCCCTGCTGACCAAGAAGTCACTGCGTGAGATCATCGGTGATATTATCAAGTACACTGACATTCCGAAGACTGCGAAGTTCCTGGACGACATCAAACAGCTCGGTTTCCGCATGGCATTCCGTGGTGGTCTGTCCTTCAACATCAATGACCTGATCATCCCTGAAGTGAAACAACACATGATCGACGGCGCTTCCAGCGAAGTAGATGAAGTGTGGGATAACTACAATATGGGTCTGATCACCAACAACGAACGTTATAACCAGATCATCGATATTTGGTCCCGCGTGGATACCAAAGTGACCGAAACCCTCATCCGCGAACTGGCGTCCGACAAACAGGGCTTCAACTCCGTGTACATGATGCTGGATTCCGGTGCACGTGGTTCCAAACAGCAGATCAAGCAGCTGGCTGGTTTGAGAGGTCTGATGGCCAAGCCGCGTAAGAGTGGCTCTACCGGCTCTGAGATCATCGAAAACCCGATCCTGTCTAACTTTAAGGATGGTCTGAACGTATTGGAATACTTCATCTCTACGCACGGTGCCCGTAAGGGTCTGGCGGATACGGCATTGAAAACGGCGGATGCAGGTTACCTGACCCGTCGTCTGGTGGACGTAGCACAGGATGTGGTAATTACAGAAGAAGACTGCGGTACGCTGCGTGGTATTGCCACCACCGCCCTGAAGGATAACGAAGAAGTGGTAGAACCGCTCTACGACCGTATCCTGGGCCGTACTTCCCTGCACGATGTATTTGACCCGATCACTGAAGAGCTGCTGGTAGCCGCTGGTCAGCAGATCGACGAAGACATCGCTCATAAGATTGAACACAGCGCTATTGAGTCTGTGGAGATCCGCTCCGTACTGACCTGTGAAAGCCGCCATGGTGTTTGCGTGAAGTGCTACGGCAAAAACCTCGCTACCGGTTATACCGCACAGCGTGGCGATGCAGTGGGTATCATCGCAGCACAGTCTATCGGTGAGCCGGGTACACAGCTGACACTGCGTACCTTCCACGTGGGTGGTGTGGCCGGTTCTACTTCCGTGGAATCTACAATGCCTGCCAAATTTGAAGGTACCGTACAGTTTGATGGTCTCCGTACCACTACCTACGAGAACGCCGAAGGCGAGAAAGTACAGGTGGTTATCGGCCGTACCGGTGAGCTCCGTATCATGGACGTGAAGAATGACCGCCTGCTGATCACCAACAACATTCCCTACGGTTCTACCCTGCTCGTAAAAGACGGCCAGAAAGTAGCCAAGGGCGATGCGATCTGCACGTGGGACCCGTACAACGCCGTTATCGTATCTGAGATCGCGGGTAACATCCGCTTCGACAGCATCATTGAAGGTATCACCTTCCGTGAAGAAGCTGACGAGCAGACCGGTCACCGTGAGAAAGTGGTTATTGAAACCAAAGACAAGAACAAGATCCCCTCTGTACTGGTAGACGGTAACAAAGAGGTGAAATCATACAACCTGCCGGTAGGCTCCCACATCGTGATTGACGAAGGGGAAGCAGTAAAGGCCGGCCAGGTAATCGTGAAGATCCCCCGTATCCTGGGTAAACTGCGCGACATCACCGGTGGTCTGCCGCGTGTAACTGAGCTGTTTGAAGCCCGTAACCCGAGCAACCCTGCTATCGTATCCGAGATCGATGGTGTGGTAGCATTCGGTAACATCAAACGTGGTAACCGTGAGATCATCATTGAAAGCCGCGAACAGCAGGTGAAGAAATACCTGGTGCCGCTGAGCCGCCACATCCTGGTACAGGACGGCGACTTCGTAAAAGCCGGTACGCCGCTGTCTGACGGTTCTACCACCCCTGCGGATATCCTCTCCATCAAAGGCCCGTTTGCCGTACAGGAATACCTGGTGAACGAGATCCAGGAAGTATACCGTTTACAGGGTGTAAAGATCAACGATAAACACATCGAGGTGATCGTACGCCAGATGATGCGCAAAGTAAGCATCGAAGATCCGGGAGATACCAAGTTCCTGGAAGGCGACACCGTAGACAAATTCGAGTTCCTGGAAGAGAACGACAACATCTTTGACAAGAAGGTGGTGACCAGCGCGGGCGAAAGCGCCACGCTGAAAGCAGGTCAGATCGTGACCCTGCGCCAGGTGCGTGAAGAAAACAGCCTGCTGCGCCGCGCAGACAAGGCCCTGGTAGAATACCGCGATGCGGAAGCTGCAACATCCAGCCCGCTGCTGCAAGGTATCACCAAGGCGTCCCTGGGTACGCACAGCTGGATCTCCGCTGCATCATTCCAGGAAACCACCAAGGTATTGTCATCTGCAGCCATCAACGGCAAGATCGACGATATGCTGGGCCTGAAGGAGAACGTGATCACCGGTCACCTGATCCCTGCAGGTACTGGTCTGCGTGAGTTTGAGAACATGATCGTAGGTTCGAAAGAAGAATACGACATCCTCGCATCTTCCAAGGAAGTGTTCCAGTTTGACGAAGAGGAATAGTCCTTAAGATAGTTTTGAAAAAAGCCCCGCCGAGTAATTGGCGGGGCTTTTTTTTCGTTTTAAGGCTTTACATTTGAAGCCTGAAACGAAAAGCCGCCCATGAAGCCGTTTTGCTACCTACTTGCCTTCCTTGCCCTGGCCATCACCTGGACAGCCTGCAAGAGCGATACTGACATCATCCCACAGACCCACGGCAACGTCATGGTGTTCAACGCAGTGCCCGGAAACGTGGGCTACAACCTGATCAGCGTGTTTGTAGACACCACCCAGATTGCCAACATGCTGAAGACCGGCGATACCAGCGCTTTTTCTACCTTCCGCTCCCAGCTTTACCCCGTGTATATCCACGCGGCGGATAATGACACCAGTATACAGACGGAAATGACCATCCGTAACAACCACAACTTCTCTTTCTTCCTGGTATATGACACGCTACCGCTGCAAGGCCAGCCTAAGTATACCGGCCTGCTCACAGACGATACCCTGCGGCGCCCCGAGGTGAATACCGTGCGCCTGCGTGTGATAGACCTTGGTAAAACCCTGCTGGGCCAGGGCGATACGGCCAGCATACAGCCCATTACCATCGCCATGGACTATGACACGGCCTTGTTGTACAATGGTATGAGCTTCCGCCAGGTGGGCGACTTCCGCACCGTTGCCCCCGGCCCGCACAAGCTGTACTTCCGGACCTTCTACGATTCTGTATGGGTACGCCGGGACAGCCTGGCGGTAAACCTGGTGTCTGACAACAACTACACCGTGTACACCTCCGGGAGCCTGATGCGCAATGACCAGTTCAAAGCCTTTATTTACCGGCACTGGCGTTGATCAAATGCCCTGCAGTCGGGCATTGGCGGCCTCTGCGCGCGTTAAAAGAAAACTAAATTCTGGGAAAGCGGCGCCCAGCCTATTTTTCGTATCATAATAAACACTATTTTAGCCCGCAAAATAAAAACACCTGTATCTGCAGGATGCAATAATCCAACTGTAAACATGTACACATTGCAACAACTTGTGAAAAAAGGAATGCTGGCTTTGTTCGTAGCCGGTGGTATGACTGCTTGTAAAAACCAGGGCAACAACACCACGCCTCCTGCTGGTGCTGCTGCTCCCGCTACAACGACCGCTGCCGCCAGCAGCTTCAAAATTGCTTACGTGGACCTTGATTCCCTGGAAGCACATTTCGATTATTTCATCCAAAAGAAAAAAGAACTGGAGCAAAAACAGGAAGCAATGGATAATGAGCTGAATGCAAATGCCAATGCCCTGCGTAATGAGATACAACAGTTCCAGGCCAAGGCAAACACCATGACCCAGAACGAAGGAGAGTCCATCCAGCGTGCCCTGTATGGCAAACAGCAGGAACTGGAGCAGAAGCGCCAGAACCTGGCCCAAAAATATGCTGCGCAGGAGTCACAATTCAACGACGAGCTGCAGAAAAAACTGGACGCGTTCCTGCAAACCTATAATGCAGACAAGCGTTACGCCTACATCTTCTCTTTCCGTGCCGGCGCCAGCAACATCCTGTATCACGACCAGGCATACGACATTACGGCCGACGTGATCAAAGGCATGAACACTAAATAAATGAAGGGGTAAAAGCCCATAAAAATATTTATCTTAAATCCCGG
Organism: Chitinophaga parva; assembly: GCF_003071345.1. Classification (NCBI taxonomy): domain Bacteria; kingdom Pseudomonadati; phylum Bacteroidota; class Chitinophagia; order Chitinophagales; family Chitinophagaceae; genus Chitinophaga; species Chitinophaga parva. Next base: position 284,668 of record NZ_QCYK01000002.1, read on the forward strand.
TTTTCACGACCGGGATTTTTTATACCTATCCTGTTCCGTGTTGTGTACCTAACCATTAACATTAAATAGCCTGCATGAGTATCAACCAAAATGAGACAAACTCCTTCAAACCCTCTCTCAGCCTGCTGGACGCCACGATGATCGTGGCCGGGTCCATGATCGGCTCGGGTATTTTCCTGGTATCGGGCGATATTGCCCGCAATCTTGGGTCGGCCGGGTGGCTTACCCTCATGTGGGTGCTGGCCGGCGTGGTGACGCTGATAGCAGCCCTTAGTTACGGGGAGCTGTCTGGCATGTTTCCCAAAGCCGGGGGCCAGTATGTGTACCTGCGGGAAGCCTATAACCCGTTCATTGCTTTCCTTTTTGGGTGGACACAGTTTGGCGTGATCCAGACAGGTACCATCGCCGCCGTGGCTGTGGCTTTTGCCAAGTACACCGCTTTCCTGATACCGGCGGTGGGGGCGGACAATATCCTGCTTTCCGTAGCGGGCGTAAACATTTCCGCCGCCCAGCTACTGGCCATTGCTTCCATCGTGGTGCTGACGTATATCAATACCCGGGGGGTACAGGGCGGTAAGGTGATCCAGACTGTATTTACACTGGCCAAGCTGCTGTCGCTCTTTGGGCTGATCATTTTCGGGTTGCTGCTGGGCGCCAGGAAAAGCGTTTGGGATGCCAACTGGGTAAATGCCTGGGTACCCCAGACCATTGCCTCCAAGGATGCCATGCCCAAGCCGCTGGACCATCCTATCCTGCTGGGAGGTATGGCCCTGCTGGGAGCTATCGCCGTGTCGATGAAAGGCTCCCTTTTCTCCAGCGATGCCTGGAATAACGTGACCTTCATCGCCGGGGAGATCAAAAATCCCCAGAAGAACATTGGCCGCTCTTTATTCCTGGGTACTTTTATCGTGACCATCATTTACGTGAGTGCAAACCTCATGTACCTGGCTGTGATCCCTTTTCATGATATTGCCTTTACGGAGGCGGACCGCATAGGCGTGGTGGCGGCTACCAACAGTTTTGGGAGCATAGGCGCCATCATTATTGCCGTGATGATCATGGTATCTACGTTCGGGTGTAACAATGGGCTGATCCTTTCCGGCGCCCGCATTTACTATGGGATGTCGCAGGATGGGTTGTTCTTTAAGAAGGCCGGTACGCTGAACAAGAACAGTGTGCCCGCCTGGGGCCTGTGGATCCAGTGCTTCTGGGCCAGCTTCCTCTGCCTCACGGGCCGTTACGGAGACCTGTTGTCCATGGTGATCTTCGGGGTATTGATCTTTTACATCCTCACCATTGCGGGCATTTTTGTGCTGCGCCGCACGCGGCCGGAGATCCCGCGCTCTTACAAGGCCTTTGGTTATCCTGTACTGCCGGCCATCTACATCCTGGTGGCCCTGGTCCTGGCCTTACTGCTGCTAAAGGAGGAGGCCAACTATACGGTGCCGGGCCTGGGCATTATCCTGCTGGGCATTCCCCTGTATTATGTAGCTAAACGAAGCGCTTAAACGCACTCCATAGGAGGCCGTCCGGGTAACCTGGACGGCCTTTTTTAGATCCCTTGCCGGAAAGACAGTGTGGGCGGGGCTTTGGCAGGAATTATCCAATTTAGTGAAAACTGGAACTGCTGTATTTTTGACAACTGAAAAATATAAATTGCATGTATAAACAAAGAGCAAGAGGAATATTTATTGTTTTAACCTGGTAGTCATCACGCATCCCATTTAGTCTATTTGTTGTTAGCAGTGAAAGTATGAAAAGAGGAACTGGCAACGCTAAGTTGAAGTTAGCCTTAGGAAATACCCCGGAAGCGTTTGTTGTATACTGTTTTACATTTGAGATGAACTTATTGTTATAGCGATATTGTACACCGCATTTTGTTCCATCATTACTTATGCCAACTTTTTGATCACACAGGGTCCTAACCCTTTGTTTTAACCGTATAAAAGCAGTCTGGCTGGTTTCCAATTAGCCATTAAGCGACACGATTTGCATTCTCGAACATTCACATGACAATCTTTTACAATAAGCGCATTGTTTCTACGATGCGCTTTTTTGTTTATTTGCCTACTTTTGTTCCATGTTTACAACGATTTGTCAGCAGGTATTCAGCAAGAGCATTACCGATTATCATGTGAAGGACGACGTATACGCCCACATGGAAAACCCTTATGAAAAGACCAGCATTGAGCACTTACTGTATGCCAAGAACTGGATAGACACGGTGCAGTGGCACCTGGAAGATATTATCCGTGATCCGCTGATTGACCCCGTGGAAGCCCTGAAAATAAAGCGCTGGATAGACCGCTCCAACCAGGAGCGCACCGATATGGTAGAATACATCGACAGTTATTTCCTGGAGCAATATAAAGCAGTTACGCCTGCGGCGGATGCTTCCATCAACACGGAGAGCCCCGCCTGGGCGGTAGACCGCCTGTCTATCCTGGCGTTGAAGATCTATCACATGGAAGAGGAAACCCGCCGTGAGGATGCAACGGAAGCCCACCGCGAGGCCTGCCAGCGCAAGCTGGATGTGCTGCTTACCCAGCGCACAGACCTTTCCGGTGCTATTGAAGCCCTGCTGGAGGACATTGCCGCAGGCCGTAAGTACATGAAGGTGTACAAACAAATGAAGATGTATAACGACCCTTCATTGAACCCTGTGCTGTATGCCGGCAACAAATAAACCACGTACCATACTGGCCATCCGCCTGAGTGCCCTGGGCGATGCCGCCATGACCATTCCCGTGATCCGGGAGATGCTGGCGGCCGATCCGCAACTGCAGGTAGTACTGGTGACCAACCAGCGCTGGCTGGCGCTGGGGCAGGGGATAGACCGCCTGCACCTGGTGGGGGCCGATGTAAAGGGCCGCCACCAGGGCGTGCCGGGCCTGTACCGCTTGTACCGCGAGATCCGCAAAGCTTATCACATCAGCGCAGTGGCCGACCTGCACGGGGTATTGCGGGCCCGCATCCTGCGGACCTTCTTTTTGCTCAGCGGCAAAAAGGTGGCGGTGATAGACAAGGGAAGGGCAGAAAAAAAGGCACTGACCCGCCAGGAGCATAAAATACTGCAACCGCTTAAAACCACGGTACAACGTTACCGCGATGTGTTTGCCCAGCTGGGCATACAGGGTATAACGGTGACGCCTATACGCAATAACGCACTCTCTGGAAAAGTACAAGCTATTACTGGTATAAAAGGTGCGGGGGAGCGTTGGATCGGCATTGCGCCCTTTGCTACTTACCGCGAAAAAATGTATCCGCTGGAGCGCATGGAAGCGGTGATGAATGTGCTGGGGACCGACCCGGGATGCAAGGTGTTCCTGTTTGGCGGTGGACCGGGAGAGATACAGCAGCTGGCTGCACTGGCAGCGGATAATCCTAATGTGGTGTGTGCTGCCGGCAAGTTTTCGCTGGAAGAAGAGCTGGCCATGGTGGCGCAACTGGATGTGATGGTGAGTATGGATTCTGCGAACATGCACCTGGCTTCGCTAAAGGGCACACCGGTAGTGTCTGTTTGGGGCGCTACGCACCCGTACGCCGGGTTTATGGGATATGGGCAATCAGCGGCGGATGCGGCGCAGATCGTGCTGGAATGCAGGCCTTGCTCCGTGTTTGGGAATAAGCCTTGTTTCCGGGGGGACCATGCGTGTATGGAGTGGCTGGAACCCATGGTGATCGTGGATCATGTGAGGAAGGTGCTGGCGCGGGGTGGGTGATTTTGAAAAAAGTGGCTGGAAACGGAAAGTTTTTTTTGTGGGTGTCAGAATTTTTATAATTTTGCCATCCCGATTAAGGGAATTGCCCGATAGTATAATGGTAGTACGACAGATTTTGGTTCTGTTTGTCTTGGTTCGAATCCAGGTCGGGCAACAGAACGTGGTTTTCAACGAACTTCCACGGAATAAAAAAAGCTCTGAAAGCCGCTACAGTCCTCGATTGTAGCGGCTTTTTTCATTTCTACGCCCTTCCCCATTTTCCGCTGAAATCCGCCCATTTCCACCAATTGTTTTACACTTTGTTTTACACTTGTTTTACGCTTTTTGACCAGTTTTCCTTACCTTAGACTAAACACAGGAGGTTTTTATGATACTTCCCACGTATGAAGTCGTCCATAACTGGCGCAATTGGCGTAATAAAAAGAACCGCTATAAAGTCCACATCCGCATCACCATCAATTGCAAAAGCCGCTATTATGAAATAGCGACTCCCCTTAAGGTCCACCCGATGAATGGAGCGGCAAATACGCCGCCTGGGTCAGACCCACCCACCCCTTCGCCTTCGATATCAATAACCGGATCACCGATACCATGAACGTGCTCAACGAGCTAAATAAGCGCTTTTACAACGCTAAAAAATCCTTGAGCTTCCCACTGGTCTTGGCTGAATTGAAAAAAGACTTTAACCCTGAGATTTTCAACGACTACTACGAGCACGTTTGTAAGAATCCGAAAGAAAACTCTTGCGTTTCGACCTGAAATGAGTGGAACTGCCGATATTATTACCAATGAAAGAAGTATTTTGAGTCGTATTTTTGATTCCATAAATGGGGAATTCTTTAAATAAGGATATTCGGTTGGTATGAGAAATGTTTAAGTGCTTTTCTTTATCGTATTTTTACCTATTTTTCTTTGCTGCAGCCGGAGTTCGGGATGCTCTTTGGTGCCTCCCTAAATGATATTAGGACCAGTATGGTTGATAAATTTTGCAGGTGGATAGGGATTGTATAATAAACTGTGTCAAAGGTTAAAAAAACTGCATGACATTAACCCCTTCGAATGGATGAAGTCCGTACTGGAGAAAATACCGGCTCATCAGATCAATAAGGTGGCTGATCTTTTACCTCACCGTTGGGCCGCTGCGCAATAAAAGTCGTTCAAATGGATATCTTCCCGGTCGTATATCGCTGTGTAGTAGTCGTCAAACCTAAACAACCCTTGCTGGATTGGCTACGGTCCGTCGATCCTTCACATAATCCAACCCTGGAAGATATATGCAAAGACAGCCATGCCTACCTGGTCCCTGATTTTGAGGAGGCACCGGACATCGAAAAGGCTATCGACAAATACCTGAAAGATAACTTTGAAGGCATCTTCCTCAATGAACTTATAGCCTGGTATACAGACCCTCAAATGTTCCCCAAAATGACGTACCCGTTGTTCCAGGCCTGGTTCGAAATATCCATTCACACCATGGCTTTTGATACCGTAAATAAACCGATAAACAAAGAATAGTATGAATCAACCGATAAAAATCACTGGCACTCGTTCATACATCCTCGTTGAGTTTGGCTCAAAGAGCGTTAAAATTGAAGGCGAACTAACCTTAACCCCAGCATTCTACGCTTCGATCAGGTCAATTAAAAACTGGGAAAGCCCACATCAAGACATGGAAATATCTCCCGCAGAAAGAAAAGAGATCATAGATCAGGTGCTTGCTCAAAACAATCCTGATTTTAAAATTATTTTTGTGGAGTAGGTACTTTACCGGAGGCTTACATGCGTATACAATATTTTGGGTATCAATTCAGAGGGGCGGAAAGACGTGCTGGGCATGTATGTTCGGAGAGCGAGGGCGCCAATTTTTGGCTAGACGTGCTCACCAACCTGCAGCAGCGGGGGGTAGCTGATATCCTGATCGCCTGCATTGACAACCTTAAGGGCTTTGCCGAGGCCATTGCCAGCATTTATCCTCAAACCGAGGTTCAAACCTGCATCGTACATCAGATCCGCAACTCAATTAAGTACCTATCCAGCAAAGATCAAAAGGCCTTTATGGCTGATCTAAAGCCCGTATACCAGGCCGTGAGCAAAGATGAAGCGGCGCATCAGCTTGAGGAACTGGAGGGTAAATGGGGCAAGAAATATTCTGTGGTACTGGATTCCTGGAAACGCAACTGGGAGAAGCTGACTACCTACTTTCAGTATTCCGGGGCTATTCGTAAACTGATCTACACGACCAATACCATTGAAGGCTTCCATCGGCAGGTCCGGAAGGTAACTAAGACGAAAGGTGCTTTTACATCCGACATGGCCTTGCTGAAACTGATCTACCTGGCAACCCAGCATATTCAGAAAAAGTGGACCCAACCCTTGCAGAATTGGGGTTTGACCGTTTCCCAGTTGTCAATCAGATTTGGGGAACGCCTGCGACTACGGTTGGGATAGCCTCGTTGGTAACTGATATTTTTTGCAACCCTGGAACATCACCCGGCATCAACAGAAAAAATATCACTTCCCAACAAGATGAGATTAAGCTCTCTGAACAACTGACACAGTTTAATTTACACTCCCGCCAAAATCGAAATCAGTTTTTAGTTTCTCCCGGCTACTCAAATGATCTCTATGAAATCGACACTAACAAAAATGTCCTGCATAAGAAATATAGCATTGATTTGGGGAAATATCGACTCCCCAATGACTTTGCAACTAAATATCCAACGTTTATTTCCTTTGATAAAGGACTAGGTCACTCCAATTATGCCTATATAACCGACTATTGGGATACTCCCAACTATCTGGTTTATTCATTCTCTTATAAGGGTCTTATCTATGATGTTTACTATTCGAAACGAACTAAACAAATACGATATGGTAATGCATGGTTTAACAATGTGTATGGCATCATAGTGGGTGCCAATAAGGGAGCCTACGATGATAATATTATTGCGGTCTACGATCCTGCAAATATTGAAAGTTACCAAAAATCCCTAATTACAAAGCGAACTAAAGAGCAAACCGACTCGTTGCTGCAGGTGCTAATAGATTTTATAATTTAAATGGAGAATCAAATATGTTTGTTCCAAACGATTTTGCATATAGTCAGGCGGAAATAAATATAATACAAACCATTAAGCCCAGTCACAACCCGGTAATCTTAATTGCAAAACTTAAATATTTCTAGGTCCATAATCTAAAGCATGTACATGAAAAACATCTGGATATACCTGTTAGTTTCATTTCTGTTAATCTCGAACGGATTTTTGCTTTTCCGCATGTCTGGAAAGAAGAACGATACGGCTGCTTCACTTTTGGCGGAAATGAGAGCGTCTGATAGTGGTCAACTAGCAATGGAAAAATATTACCACACCAATAATGTAATGAATTCTCAATTAAATAACGATATAAAGCTAGATGACAATCTGACCGTGACGGGAGTTGATAACAAAGATGTAAAATTAAAGACTTTAGTGGGGAATGGACCAAAGCTGATTGTGAGAAGCAATGAATCTGGTTGCTCAGTATGCATTGAGAATGAAATTCAAAAGGTTGCAAAATTTGCCAAAATTGTTGGAGATTCAAATATAATAGTAGTTGCAAATTTTACTAATGTTCGAAAATCTGTGGTATTTAAGCAAACTAATAATATTTCCTTGCAAACTTATGTTTGTAAGAGTGTTGGTCTTCCATATGAAAAAAATAATGATAAGCCATTTGTCTTCTTACTTACTCCAGACATGATCGCACAAAATTTTTATCTCCCAGAGGTAACAGATCCAGAGGTTGCCCAGGGGTATTATTCTGCAATTTATAAACGATATTTTAAAGAGGCTCTACATGGAAATCCACCTGAGCTTCCCTCATTGTAGTCGAAGCCTTCAAAAGAGCAATATTAGTAGGAATTAAAATGGAAGTCGGAAATAAAGCAATATATAGAAGTTTTCAATACACCGGTTTGTTGAGGTGGGTTTCTGTGGTTATAATTATAATCACTTCCAGTGGAGGTGTCCTTGCGCAAAAGTCTAAAGGCATATTATTAGCCCAGGTACGCGATAGCGCTCATAATTTTGCCATGCAGGCTGCCACCGTATCTATTTATAATGTCGCAACAAAACAGTTAGTAAGTTATCAGTTGTCCGATAATTTTGGACGGGTTGAGTTTAGAGGATTACCCACTGATACTGCCTTATTTTACATTGCGACCAACATCGGCTATGCGCCATTGAAGAATGTGTTTACCATACCAGGAACCTCAGCGGAATTAAATATTGGCACAATAAATATGATGCGCAAAGCCGTTTCACTGAAGGAAATTACCATAACAGGGGAGCCTCCACCCGTTCAAATGCATGCCGATACATTAGAGTTCAACGCGGAGGCATTTAAACTGGACTCCAACGCGGTAATGGAAGATTTATTGAAGAAACTTCCGGGTATAACTATCTGGAGCGACGGAGTAATAACGGTAAATGGGAAGAAAGTAAACAAATTATTAGTGGATGGCAAAGTTTTTTTTGATTCCGGTGGTAAGATCGCGCTACAAAATCTGTCAAAAGATGCAATAAAGAAGGTTCAAGTATATGAGGATAAAAGTGGGTCGGACCTGCTAGATGTCAAGACCAACATGAACGTAGTGTTGAAGGACAATAAAAAGGATGGTTATTTTGGTAAGGTTGGAGTGGGCGTCGGAACAAACGGTAGATATGATGGGGATGCGATGATCAGTTATTTTTCACCGAAGGATCAGGTAAGTATAGTAGGTGCTATTAATAACCTGAACAAATCTGCAAATAATGCCAATACTTTGATAGCAATTAACTCATATAAAGGTTCGGAGCTCAATAACGATTATGTCTCAGACTTTTCAAAACCGGGAATACTCGTTTACAAAGCATTCGGAGTTACGTTATTGCATGATTTTAATAAAAGAAGGAGAAATACTGTAGATACAAATAACCTGAAGGTCGAGTATTTTTTAAACAACAATAATAATATTGGGAATGAAAGATTGAACACGGTTTTTACGTTGGGCCTCAACGAGCAATTGCATCAGACAACGAAAAATAATTCATCGTCCAAGACCCTCGGTCAATTTTTTCGCACGGAATACAATAAAACGTTTGACCATAGCAGGTTATCGGCCTCCTACAAATTTTTTCATAATACTGAGGATATCTCCAGCGACTTAAATACCCAATCCGTAGAAGAAAGTGGACAAATTTCAAGTGAGCAACACGATGCGCAGCAAAGTCGTAACAAGACGACTGGCCACGAGGGAGGTATCGATTTCAAGACTAATAGATACACGGACCATGTCTCGCATAGAAGTAAGTCGGTCGATATGACGCTTAGCTACTTTTTTTCCGATAATCATACGGAAAATGATCGTGTTCGGCTATCTGATTTAGTGGCTATTGATACCGTGCAGAATAAGCATTTTAATAGGCATTATTTTACAAATACCAACTTGCTATATAACAGCATAGCTAACAGTTTAAATGATGTATTGAGATTGACCGGAAATGAAAAGCCAGCGTTTAAGGTTGATATGAAGAACTTTTTATCATATTCTTTAAGGCGGCAGACAGACGTTGTTGCAGATTACTCCACTACCTTTGGCCAATACCTGAGAAACGACAGCCTGACCAATGAAATCAATGTTCGTGTTATCGATTACAAACCAGGTTTGTATTTCACTAAATTTATTGTCAATAAATTATCTAATAGATATAGAAAATCCTGGCAGTTTGATCTCTTTTCGCAAGGCGAGATTTACAATTTCAATAGCACATCTCCACGGCGATTTCAAAACCTGAATCAATCTTATTTTTATTTTGTGCCAACAGCAGGTGTGGAATATACTAACGATCAGTTTAATAGTTTCAGGAAATTACTTTCGTTAAAATATTTGACGAGCGTACTTTACCCAGATCTACAGCAACTGGCGCCTTTAGTAGATGATGCTAATGTTTCTTTTCTCAGTTTTGGTAATAGTCGGTTAAAACCATCTTATTCACATGATTTGGAATTCAAATATCACTATGATAATAAAACTTCTAATGATCCGTTTCAGGGTGAACTAAGCGCTAAAGCTGGGCTTACTGACAATTTCATAACTGACAGTAGTTACTATGATCTACTTGGTAGGATCATCTATTTTCCCATAAACGTATCAGGCGAACACCATGGATCACTGGGTGGATCATTGCAAAAGGCATTTAAAAGGAATGCACATCAATTGCAAGTTTCTGGTAGGACAAGATTCGGCATTTCAACTCATCAATCCAGTATCAATGGGGATTTTTACCAAATAAAATCCCATCTATGGACGGCGGATGCTGGCCTTACTTATAGTTTTAAAGAACTGACAGCACAACTGGGAGAGTCGTATTTTAATAATTCAAGCAATAGGCCAGGAACAAATGACTACCAATACAGTAGTGTGAAGACGTATGTTTCGTTTACAATTATTATGTCAAATGGTTTGTTCTTTGATTCCAGGATCGATTTTAACAAGAGTTGGTCTACCAATGTAGACAATCTGTTTTTTAATATATGGAATGCAAATTTGGGGTGTCGATTTTTGAAAGCTCGAAATTTAGAAATTAAGATGTCAGGGCTTGATCTATTACATCAAAATAAAAACATTGTTAGCTATATTAGCAATAATAGCATCAGTACTGGTACAGTGAATGTGCTGCAACAGTATTTTATGCTTACCCTGGCTTACTACCCTAGAAAATTTGGGCTGAAAGTAAAAGCTGATTAAATCTTTTGACATGAAACTTAAATGTTATACTACTTTATTGCTGCTTTTTCTAATAAATGGAACTGGGTTCGCCCAAGATATTGTGCCTACAGACACAACTAAAGTTTCAATTCTCCGCATCGATCCATCTAATGCTATGGGCGGAAATGTTTCAGATGTTTTCTCATTGGTGAATTATATTCCTTTGGAAACAACTTCAGAAAGCATCTTTGGAAATATCAGCCAACTTGAAATATTGAACGGTTATTACATTATCCTGGATTATGATAAAAATGCTATATTCATTTTTACCCTGAATGGAAAATACCATTCAAAAATTCAAGGAAAACCTCATTCACCGATTTATAAGTTTCTCATCAATAAGTGGACAAATCAAATAATTTATACCTCTGACAATTACCGGACAGTAACCTATTGTGACCTCAATGGAAAAGTAATAAAGACAGAGAAGAATATGTCCTCAAACGGTATTCCAAACATTTATCTGAATTCGCACTTTATTTCTGAAGATCAGCTTTTAAGTTACGATCAGTATAGGAATATTGACTCTACATCTAAATATTTTACAAGCTACACTAGATCACTCTTAAGATTCGGAAATCCCATTCATGCAATTGGAATGCCGTATAGCCAGCAGTATGCCAAAATTGATATATTGAGTACGACAGTGGGACCGCTTACTACGTTTGGTAACGATACAGTTTTTTTATTCGCTAAACCATATAGCTATGATCTTTATTTCGTTTCACCTCATTGTATCAAACAAGTATACAAGTTAGTGTTCCCTCAAGCATCCTCGTTGCCTGCAGACTTCTTGACAAACAGCGAATACGACTTTAAGAGGATTGACTTTATACAAAAGAATCCTGAAATGATTTTTGCCCTTAATAATTGTTATCTATTGGGAAATAATCTACTATTTGAGGCCAGCAGCTACAAAGCCAGGCAAGATGATAACATTTTGTATAATCTTGAATCTGGTAACGTTATTGCAATCAAGCATATCTTACCTGATTCATTATCGTATAATTTGCCGATTATAGACCTTGTAAGTGCCAATTTTGAGAATATAGGATTTGCCTATTGCGATGGTAGTTACATCTATACCAGTTTATCATCTTTATGCCTTTTTCAGACTAGAGATGCAAATGGTATCAACCAAAAGACAATGCCGGAAATACTTCAGAGCTACTTCAAAAAGGGAACTTCAAAAGATAATCCAGTTATTGTACAATTGAAACTGAAAGCAAATCTCTAGACAACGAAGATGGGCAACGTTAACGTTACAAGTACGGTTACCAGCGTACTGAGGTAGCTGGGAAGTTTTCGTCTAAAGGTAATTCCTGGGTGCCTTCGACAAGGAGCTGCATGATCGCTATAAAGTTAGCGGAAAAATCATATCTTCTTCCGCAGGTTTCCGTCAATTGCTGATTTATCTTTCCGCCGCCAACAATTCCGTAGGGGCATACCCAAAATGCTTCTTGAACGCGAACGAGAAATGAGAAAGATTTTCAAACCCTACTTCATAACATACATCTATAGGCTTCTTCTTTTTCTCCACAAACTGGTAATGCGCCAGCTCCAGCCGCTTTTGGGTCAACCATTTCTGCGGCGTGGTATCGAATGTTTTCTTGAAATCCCTTTTGAAAGTGGTGAGGCTTCTGCCCGTGAGGTAACCGAATTTTTCCAACGGCATGTGAAACATGAAATTCTTTTCCATGTAATCTGCGAGGTTGATCTTGCCCGGCTCCTCGAAATTCGCGAGCATGTCATCTATCTCCGGATCTATCGAACGCAGGATGCTCACCGCTTCCGTGATCTTAAGATGAGCGATGTTCTCCGGCAGGTCTTTCATATCGAAATACGGTATCAGGGAAGACAAGCAGCTTTCCAGCAACGGGTGATTATTGAAATGCCGGATTTTTTGCGCGCCCGCCGCTTTAGGCTTCACTTTAATTCTTTCGTAGAAATCCCGCAACCATTCCGTGGTCAGATGCATCACCACGGTTTTATGCGGTAACCCGTCTTTCGGGTAATTGATGATCGTGGCCAGCTGGTTCCTGGGTATCAGGAAAATATCTCCCTTGTTGAACATATACGTTCCTTCCGCCTGCACGATCTTGGTTTCACCGGAAATGAACCAGATCAGCATGTGGTCCTCGAACATGATGTCCGATTTAAAGAACTTGTCCTCGTAGCAGGACAACTTGATGTTTTCGGTGATATATTTAGCTTGATACTCCATGTGCCAAAGTTTAAGATCAAAACAAATTTAACGGATATAATACTTCTTAGCTTTGTTTATAAGGCCAAATTTGCTTTGTTTATGGGGTCAGTCCTTATTTATTTAAGGACTGACCACCATCTATCATATATTCTGCGCCTGTAATGAAAGCCGCGTCATCACTGGCCAGGAAGCTGATCAGCTTGCCCGCTTCGGTGGGAATGCCCAGCCTGCCCAGCGGTACGCCGGAAACAATGAATTCCTGGATCTTTGGATCGGATAGACCGGCCTTTTCCATGATCTCGGTTGCGAATGGGCCGGGGCTTACTGCGTTCACCCGGATCCTGCGCGGTGCCAGTTCTATCGCCGCTACCTGTATCAGCGCATTGATGGCGGCTTTGCTGGCCATATAAACGGATGTTTGCGGTGTGCATTTAGAGGCGGAAGAGGAGGAGATGAACACAACGGATGCGCCGTCATTCAGTACAGGTATGAACCGGCTTAGTGTAAAGTAAGCACCTTTCAGGTTTACGTTCATCACTTCGTCGAATAACTGTTCAGTAGCGTTTTCTATCGTTGTCAGCTTTGAAACGCCGGCATTTATCACCAGGATGTCGATCTTCCCAAACTGTTGCGCAACGCTGGCTGCAAGTGCTTCAATATCCGCCATTTTAGTTTGATCGGCTAACAGGGCCGTTGCGCCCAGTTCCTTCGCTGCGTTTTCAACAGCTTCTTTTCTTCTGCCTGTGATGATCACCTGTGCGCCGTTTGCGGCCAGGTCTTTTGCCGTGGAATAACCGATCCCGCTGTTGCCACCGGTAATGAGGGCAACTTTTCCGTATAAGTTTTGCATGTTAAATAAATTGAGGAGTTGAAAGAATGTAAGTGAAGCAAAGATTCCGCAGCCCGCCATAGAGCTCACATAGTTTGTGGGTGAAGCTGGCGGGGAAGAAGCTTTCCGGCTTTGCGATCGCCATCAGTTCATCTGTAATGAGCAGGTAGGAGCGTGCCGGCACATTGTTCTTCAACAGGCGGTGTGCTTCTATCACTACTTCACCGTATAATTTGTGAAAGCCGGCGATGGGGAATTCCGTCATCTCACCATAATGTGCAATAGCTTTGAGGTGAAGGTCCAGTGCAAGATTGTATTTTTTACCCAGCGCTATGACCTGCTCATCGAATGCAGCCTTCATGATCTCGAATTGTTCATACAGCTCATCCGCAGTAGGGATGGATCGCATGTTGAAGAAGAACACGGCATCGCCTTCTATCTCTGCGATCTCCATCTGCAGCTTGTTATGCCGGATGATGGTAGAAAGCAGTTCCTGCGTGATGATCTGCCCGGTTACCAGGTCGGTGTTGCGCACCAGCTCTGTGAATCCACTGATGTCCGGAATAAATACCAGGCCCTTCTTTGTGTTTGTTTTCATGTGATGAAAGTTTTAGTGGACCTGGTAACCGAGCAATAGAAAACTGTTACCGCTCTTTGCAGGAACGATGTAATTGTTTTGTATGATAAAGATCAGAGATCGGAGGGAGCGTAGCCGAAATGCTTTTTAAAGGCGTAGGAGAAGTGCGACAGGTTTTCGAAACCTACTTCGTAATACACATCCACAGGCCGCAGCTTTTTCTCCCTGAAGTTGTGCCAGGCCAGCTCCAGCCTTTTCTGTGTGAGCCATTTTTGCGGGGTGGTGCCGAATGCTTTTTTGAAGTCGCGCTTGAATGTGGACAGGCTTCTGCCGGTGAGATAACTGAATTTTTCCAGTGGCATATTGAACATGTAATTCTTCTGCATGAAATCCACAAGGCCGGCCTTGTCCGGCATTTCGAAGTTGGCCAGCACGCTGTCTATATCCTGGTCTATCAGGCGCAGCACACTGATTGCCTCTGTGATCTTAATGGATGCAATATCTTCCGGCAGTGTTCCCTTTAATTCAAAATATGGTATCAGCGAAGCAAGGCAGCTTGTCAGCAAGGGGTGATCCCCAAAGCTCCTGATCCTGCCAGACCGGTCAACCGGTACTTTAATATCCATGCCTGCATAAAAATCGCGGAGCCTTTTGGTGGAAAGATGCATTACTACGGTTTTGTGCTGCTGGTTATTGTTCGGATAGTTGACGATCGTGGCGAGGTGGTTGCGCGGGACCAGGAAAATGTCTCCCGATCTGAATGTGTTACAGGTATCCACCTGGATGATCTTTGTTGTTCCGGAAATGAACCAGATCAGCATATGATGATCAAATACGATCTCTGTTTTAGATAGTTTATCCTCGTAACAGGAGATCTTGATGTCTGGTGCCAGGTACTTCGACTGATGTTCCATATCAACGGATATTGAAGGTGATGCCTGTCATCTGTTCCGTAAGTGCCCACAGGCGTTTGGCATTGTGCTCATCCAGCGAATATGGCATCACACCGCTTTGGTGAAGTGTGGCACCTGTTTGTAATTCGGCGACGTCGCCATCTTCACAGTACACACCGCCAATGTTGTTGAGGAGTGGGCTGGTTGCAGCCCATACAGTGGTGGCTGCGCCTTGTGGAATGGTTTTCAGGGATGCCAGTACTTCGGGGCGTATATTGCCGTGCTCATCCATGAGGCCCATCTTCTGGAATAATTCAACGGATGCTTCGCGGCCAAGTTCTGTACCGGCAATGGACCCGGGATGTACGGAATAAGCTCTTACATTGTATTCGCTCGCGCGGTTATCCAGCTCCAATGCGAACAGGTTGCTGGCGGTTTTAGATTGGCCATAAGCCTGCAATGTTTCGTAGTCGCGGTGTTCGAAATTCGGGTCGTCGAAATTGAACGGTGCCATGTGATGACCTAAAGAAGAAACGTTCACCACTCTTGCACCGTTTGCTTTTTTCAGCGCGGTCCAGAGCCTTGCAACGAGATGAAATTGGCCGATGTAATTAGTGGCCAGTTGTGATTCAATGCCACGCTGATCTTTACGCAATGGCACCCACATAATGCCGGCGTTGTTGATCAGCAAATGTAACGGCCTGCCAGATGCGAGGAATTTTTCGGCAAAGGCATCGATAGAAACAGGGTTCATAAAATCCATCGCTTCGATCTCTACGTTAGCGATGCCTGCGAGGTTCTTCCTGGCTTTTTCTACGTCCCTTGCAGGAACGATCACGGTTGCACCGGCTGCAGTGAGCGTCCGGGTCGTCTCCACACCAATGCCCGCGTTACCGCCGGTTATGATCGCGATCTTGCCGGTAAGGTCTATGCCTTTGATAATGTCTTCAGTTGTTGATTGGGCGTTAAAGCCCGTGCCGAGTGGGTGTTGCAGTGCTCCCTGGTTGTTGTTCTGTATCATGTGTAGTTTGTTTTGTTGATACAAAAGTAGCGCGCTTATTTTCGGCCGGCTTTGTTATACGGGTCGAATTTGTTTTGTTTTCAGGACCACCACGCCACCTTACGTTTCAGTTGCATTAGTTTCTTCACCAGTGGAACCTTTGACGAGACATGGTATAAAGTGGCCTGCAAATATCCTGGGGATCCGGTTTGTGCGAAAATAGTGCGAGGGTACGACCGGTCACGCAAGCAAAGTGCCGCTGTGGCTAGTATAGGATCGGACCCCAACCTACAGGCAATGCGTGGGGCAGGTCGCGCATTCTTTACCACAGCGGTAAAAATTCATCCTGGTGGAGGCCATTATATCAAGGCCTATGTGCGCGATCAAGCCAGTCTGCGTTCCCTTGCTGATCTGCTGGAAACCTTACCAGCGGTAAAAAAAGCCAACATCTTTGCAGTTGGAAAAATAAGGATAACCTAATCATTTATTGTCAACCTCCCTTTAACATAAAAGAGACCCAGCAGCAGGTCGAGCAAGCCTTAGAGGCTTTTTTTAGCAAAGGAAATTTTGATCTGGTCTTCAAGGATGAGGTTACCTCCGCCTTAAGTGACAAGGCATACTTTCAAATTCTGGATTACACCATCGATGCAGGGCTACCTGGCTGGATATACTGAATATTAATTTTCTGGTCTCTCCACCAATGCAAAACGGCTATATTGTGCGATTTAAGGGTAGTTATCGAAAAGAAATATTGGAGGCCTATATCTTCTTCGAGCTCTATGAAGTACGGCAGTTGACCCATGACTGGATACAAGAATATAACAGTGGCCGACCGCATGAAGGGCTTGGGAATGCAACGCCGCTTGAATTGTCCAAGTGACACAACAATTCCTTAAGCCATATGACGGAATTCCGCTCGGGCATAAAACAGTTTGCGAGATAAAGCTTGATGAACATTCTGTCAATTTGCTCAGATCCAAGTTGCCAATAGTAGATTCATGGGATGATACTAAAAAAAGATGCCTATTGAGCACAGAGATAGCAACAAAGACTGTCTGAAAAGGGGTACTTACACTTCGACTAACATTGATGTAAGCGGTTTGCTGATGTTTCCTGTAGATCCTGTGATGATAACTTTCATGATGTCTTTTTTTAATGATTATTTGGTGGTCTTGGTATTATTGAAAATGTAATGGGAGATTTTCCATTCCCCACGTTGATTGCGCAATACAAACAATTCTTTATTTTCTAAAAAAATCTGATCTCCGCTTGTTTTGACAAGGGTTGTGACCTTTGAATTTGTCCGGGCAAAGGCATATTCGCCGCTTATGTTGATTTCGTCAATAACATACTGGATATTGATATCGGCAAAATTGAATAGAACTTCAAAAGCTTTGGTTAATTGTTCGGTGCCTTTGGCGGCAGGACCGTTATTTGGCATGTTGACGCCATCGGACGTGAATGATGCGACCGTCTTTGAAATATCTGTTGCATTAAAGGCATCGCTGAAAGAAAAGATTAATTTTTCTATTGCTGACTGTTCTTGCCGTGTTTCCATTTTTATTAAACACTTATTGTTAAGTGCAATGCAAAGAAACACCTCCCTGAAAGAACCAGCCCATAAACAAGGTTAAGAAATAGGCTTAAATTAAGTTAAGTGTATTTATTTTTTGACGTTCTTACGGCGTATTTTACTTAAAAATTCAGGTGTGATGCCGATGTAGGATGCAATTTGGGTGTTAGGTAACCTGTTGGCCAGCTTAGGATACTGTTCCAGGAAAGCTTGATAACGCTCATCGCCTGTAGAGCTGATGTTTTGCAAAACCCGGTTTTGCAATTCTATAAACTTATTTTCAGCAATGACCCTGAAAATCCTGTCGAATTTGGGATGGTTATGGTATAGATAGATCAGGTTAGTTGCGTCTATTTGTAAAATCACCGATGGCTCAATCGCTTCGATATAAAGCCGGCTTGGTTTACCCGAATGAAAGCTACCGATATCGGCTATCCAGTCATTTTCCGCTGCAAATTGAATGTTATGTTCAGCACCGTTATCATCAACCCGATACATTTTAAAGCAACCTGAAACAACAAAAGAATAATACTTGCAGACATCGTTTTCCTGAAGGATAAACTGCCTGCGTTTTACCCGCTTTTCAATAACGCGGTTCTTCAACTCATTCTTCTCAATATCCTTTAGCGGGATATATTGGGCAAAATAGGCAATGAGCTGTTCTAACGGCATTGAATTACGTTATCGATTATTACAAAGTAAATGTTTTGTACGCAATTTCATGGTAAATCATTCCGATACACAAGAAGAAGAAATCGCTGATTTTAATTAAAACCAATGCCACAATCATATCCTCAAGAACCTATTACTATTGGTGAACACATACGTAAAAAGAATTGAGTTAAAATTAAATCAAATATATATATCAGATAAATTTAATGCATAAGAAGATTGTAACACATATTGAGAGAATAACAGAAGGCTACCTCAAATTAAAATTCCTGCACTAGATTAATGAGCTTTTCTTTTGCTAAATTCTACAATGGTAGCTGCCGCGTTAATGAGTGTTTCCAGACTTACCGTCCTTCATCGTCTACTCCCTGCAAGTAATTATCCCAAGGTCCTGGGGCACCGGTCAACGGCAAATTATTTCGCATCATTCATCACCTCCCTGATCTCCACACTACCGCCCAACTCATAAATAGGCACCTGCTTCGCGATCTCCGTCGCCTCGTCGAGGCTCGCCGCCTTCACTACAAAAAAAGCGCTTACTACTGGCTTGTCACCCATATAGGCACTTTCCTGTACTGTTTTGTCTTGTCCGGTAATTGTCCGGCCGGTCGGCTTTGGACGCAGGCCCGACACCAGTTTGCCCGATTTCGCCAGATCGCCGATAAACTCCCCCCAATGTTGGCCATTCGTTTTCACTACATCAGCACTCGGCGCCGGGGCGTTCGTCCGGTAACGCACGATTAGCATATACTCTTTGGCAACATCGCTTTGTTGCTGTGAAAATCCCTGAGTGCAGGCAATAACAAGCACCCCCATCAAAATGAATCTTTTCATGGAACACTTCGTTTTATTGTAAAAGAATGATTATCGTTTAGTGCGCATAAACGCGCCGAGGATCAACGCAGCGATGCTACCCACCACCACCTGGCCGATCAACGCCTGCCCTACCTGGGCGCCGATGCTAAATTGCTTTCGGACCGAAACCAGCTCCGGTGCAATCTGATCCGGTGTCTTGCCCGCCGCCCGAAGCGTCCTTTCCGCATCCGCCACCATAAAATCCGTGAAGCCGGGATTAATGACCGTACAGTACAACAAGGTAAACGCCCCCACGATCCCCGCGACCACGCAGGTAACCAGGACACCTGTCCTCACTGCCTGCCCATACGATAACTGTCCCCCGTTCAGCCTGCGTACCTCCCGGATCGCCCAAACGATCCCCAGTACCAAAATAACGATACTAAACAGCCCGCCGATCGACCGCACATTTGCAGCCGGCAGGCTTCCATGAAAGGCGACATCATTCAGCCAGCCAATCACCTTAAAGGTTATCAGGCTCCATAAGCCGCTGACGATGCCCGTACCTAAACCGTATTTGACAAAAGATTTCATGCAACGAATGTCCGCGGTCAAAACCCAAAAATCAAAAAAAGGGGGGTGGAAAAAGGATGGATTTATCCCAGAATCGGCCAATTTGACGTATAAAGAACGTATTTCGCCCTCGCCTCGTTCCGGTTACTGACAGAAAGTTTGCAGTATATGTTATTCAAATGCGTCTTTACCGTGCTCACCTCCACGAACTGCGCCGCCGCAATTTCCTTGTTCGATTTCCCTTCGGCAAGCAATTTCAAAATCTGCCACTCCTTTGCCGAAAGGAGGCTGATCGCATCCGATCCATCCGGTACTGTGGGAGGCATCGCATCCCGCGCGGCCAGTTCCGGCTCTGCAGCCTGGTCCGCCCCTTCCGTCTCTTTCCCCTGGTGTTCATTCATCGTCTCCCGCTTATTCCACAAGAGCCCAACCGTCAGAAAGAACAACGCCACCAGGCAGAGATAAAGATCCAGTTTAACGTAGCGATAAATTACCAACGTGTTGATCATCCCAAACAATACAATCACACCGGCCGTCACCAGCCCGACACGTACTGCCATCCAGTAGGGTCGCCGGGCCTCCCCAAAACGATATGGACTGATTTTCCGCATCATGTCTTTAATGTTTTTTGGCCCTTTTGCAGCATCATCAGCGCCTTCTCCGCCCTGGTCTGCCGGGTGGCTTCCTGTTTGGCCGAGCCCACCCAGTCACAATAACCCTGTTTGTACGACTTCGCCAACGATTCGAAAAAAACCTTGGCCTTAGCGTCTTTCGCCAGCAGCGCTTCCAGCTCCGCCGGCACACCCGCTATATGTTCTCCCTTTGGTAGCATCGATTGAAGTTTTATGTGATCCAAAATAGCAAAAAAAACACATGCCGGCAAACCGTTCAATAACCTATTGAATACTTGAATATTTGCGCTGTTTGTATCCTGCTATGATGCCCTGACATAAGTAATTAATTGATTTTTCCCGGGTTAAACGCGCGTTTAAATTATTTATCGAATATCCGGATCCGTAAATTAGCGATCGATCTCTGTTGCAGGTACATAAATTCTCCGTTCTTTCGTAATCGTTTTTATCTTATGCTGCCCTATAAATTGATCGAATTTCCATTGCCCGGTCTTTAATGATTTCATAAACTCCATTGCCGTTATACATCTTGTGCCTGCCCTTCTTTTATGTGGAGTGCCTGTTGGCAGTGTCAGCTGTCCATGCAGGGCGCATTTCCAAATCAAAGGATGTCGCCGGACAAAAGGTGATCTTCCCCTCGTTCAGCAGATGTTTACGCCCTGGCTAAAGCCGCTAAAAAGGAGCTCCCGGTTTATTACCAGCATTGCCCAATGTATAATAGCGGCAAAGGCGTAAATTGGTTAACTAAAGAAAATACAATTAAGAACCTATATTACAGTTCACAAATGATTGTACCGTTGAAATACTGCAGTAATTATTGTCGGATTTAAAACAAATAAAACGATGGTAAAATATACCTGTCCCATGCACCCGCAGGTGCTAAAGGACCAACCGGGCAAATGCCCGCTTTGCGGCATGGCATTGGTGGCCGTAGGTGCTCCGTCCGCTTCCCATGAGCATGGAGCAGCACACGACCAGGCCGCCCGGGCCAGCCATGACCATACGCAAGGAGGATTCAATAAACATGCAGGCCATCATACAGGCGATTTCCTGCAGCGGTTTTGGGTAAGCCTCGTAATTACCCTTCCTATCCTGCTCCTCTCGCACATGATACAACAATGGCTTGGTTTCAGCATTGCTTTCCCGGGCGATAAGTACGTATTGCTGGCATTGGGGACGGTTATTTATATCTATGGTGGCCTGCCTTTCCTAAAAGGAATGGGTGGCGAGATTAAAGCAAAGGCCATCGGCATGATGACCCTTGTTGCCATCGCCATATCCGTGGCCTTTATTTATTCAGTAGCTGTTGTTTTCGGCCTGCAGGGTATGGATTTCTTTTGGGAGCTGGCAACCCTCATTGATATCATGCTTTTGGGGCATTGGCTCGAAATGCGATCCCAAATGGCGGCATCAAGGGCATTACAATCGTTGGTAGCGTTGCTCCCCAATGATGTTACCGTTGAGCGCAACGGCCAGGCTATAAAGATAAAGCTCGAGGACCTGCAAAGCGGTGAAACGGTCATCATAAAGCCGGGTGATAAAATTCCAGCCGATGGCTTAGTCACAGAGGGGATTTCTTACATCAATGAAAGTATGCTCACAGGCGAAAGCCTTCCTGCAAAAAAGGAAAAAGACAGTAAAGTGATCGCGGGATCTATCAACGGTGACGGAGCGCTGAAAGTAAAGGTAACCGCCGTTGGCAAAGACAGCTACCTGAACAGGGTCATTGGCCTGGTGCAGGAGGCACAGGCTACCAAATCCAACACACAGAACCTTGCAGACAAGGTAGCAAAATGGCTGACCTTTATCGCTATTGGCATTGGTGTAGCTACATTCATTTATTGGTTTGCCAGCACTGGGGATACCGCCTTTGCTTTGGAGAGAATGGTAACAGTAATGGTGACGGCCTGCCCGCATGCTTTGGGCGTGGCTATCCCACTGGTGGTCGCTATTTCCACAACGCTTTCAGCTACCAACGGTCTGCTGATCCGCAACCGGAGTGCCTTTGAAGCCACCAGGAACGTATCTACTGTCATTTTTGACAAGACCGGAACGCTCACCAAGGGTTCCCATATGGTAGAGAAGGTAATCCCCCTGGCCAGCGGATACAATGCTGATGAGCTGATACAGTATGCCGCCGCCGTACAGCAAAATTCAGAGCACCATATCGCAAAAGGCATCATGGCCACCTTAAAGGAAAGGGGCCTTGCTTTATGGAAGTCGGAAAACTTCAGCTATATGCAGGGCGTCGGGGTCAAAGCCACCGTTAACGGGAAAGATGTTATTGCTGTCGGTAAAAACTATTTTAGTCAGCACCAGCTTTCTTTGCCGGATATCCCAAAGGAGATCAACCAGGAATCCGAAACAGTCACCTTTCTTTTGATCGAAGATAAGGTAGTGGGCATAATTACGCTGGCAGACAGCATCCGGGAGGGTTCGGGCCAGGCAGTTGAGGAGCTGAAAAAAATGAACATCAAATCTTTCCTGCTCACTGGAGACAATGAAAAGATTGCCGCGGCCGTGGCCGGCAAATTGGGAATGGATGGCTTTTTGGCGAACGTGCTGCCGCACAACAAGCAGGAGAAAGTAAAGGAACTCCAGGCTAAAGGTGAAACCGTGGCGATGACCGGCGATGGTGTTAACGATGCGCCTGCCCTGGCACAGGCTGACGTGGGTATAGCCGTTGGTTCCGGCACGGACGTGGCGGCAGAAACAGCAGACATCATATTAGTGGACAGTGACCCCAGAGATGTAGTAAAGCTGATCGTTTTCGCTAAAAGTACCTATAAAAAAATGGTGCAAAACCTGGTATGGGCAATTGGCTACAACGTGATCGCAATTCCCCTGGCGGCAGGCGTATTGTATCCGAAGTTTATTTTAAGCCCGGCAATGGGGGCTGTGCTGATGAGTGTAAGCACAGTCGTAGTAGCCATTAATGCGAGTTTTTTAAGGATCAAAAAATAATTAAAAGGGAGAAATTGGACCTAAGCGAAATGATAGGTGTTGAAAAAATAGAGATAAAGATGCCCACCGCCGTACAAAGGCTGTATGGCAGTGGGCATCCGGCAAGGCTTTTAGCGGGCTCGCAGCGGCTTTCAACCTGCTGCTGATCTATCCCCGGCAATGGGTATATGCCTCCACTAAAGGCGGGTCATTTTACAGATCCTGTTTTGCACACAATTTTTCGTCATTACTTCCATAAAGGATTTTGTACCAATATTCCTTTTGATGCATCAATGGCTGATTGGGGGATAGGCCATACATAGAACTTTGGATTGTTAAAGAACCTGGTTTCAACGGGTGTTTTGGGAAAGGTGTTGCGGTGCCCGTTAGCGGTACTGATGGCGGCAATGCCTGCGGAGGCATCTACCGTGAAGATTTGCCCCTGAAGCACCTGTTCGCCTGTTTTCCAGCGCAGGATATCAAAATAGCGCAGGCCTTCTCCTGCCAGCTCTATCCTTCTTTCGTGCCGGAGAAAGGTGCGGAAAGTGGATTGGTCCATGGTCCAGCCATTCAGGGCAAAAGTGGCAGTCACTGTGGGCATATGAGCGCGCAGGCGGATGCTGTCAATCACGGCAATGGCGGTGGGGGTGGGGCCGGTTTGTTCGTTGACCGCTTCTGCATAGTTCAGCAACACTTCTGCATAGCGGAAGCTCTTCCAGTTATTGGAGCCGGACCGCACATAATCGTAACGGTCTACTCCTTTGCACCAGGAAAAGCCGGTATGGGTACCAAGGTCGCCACCCATCCGGTCGCCCGGATCGTTGAATGGATCATATTGGGTGGTAGTGGGAAACTGTGGGTAAGCATAGATATCACCAGGACAAAGAATGGTTTGCCGCAGGCGTGGGTCGCGGTTATTGAACGGATCGGTGGCTTTATAGGCCGGATCACGGGTGTAGGGATAATACCCGTTTTTACTTTCGTAATCGTTGACCAGTTCCGCGGTGGGGTTCAGGATATTGCGGCCGTTCATCAGGTCCTGTGAGCCCAGGATATCACGAAGGCTGTTCTGTGTACCATTGCCCAGGGTATATCCAAAAGAAAGAATGTCTTCCGGGGAATAATCACCGTCTTTCTGGAAGAAGTCAAAATAATTGGGATAAAGATGATACAGCTGCAGTGCCATAACAGCCTGCGCTGCCGTGGCGGCATTTGCATATTGCCCGTTGTACAGGTATATCCTGGATTCCAGGGCAAGGGCGGCCCCGCGGGTAACACGGCCCAGGTCTGCACCACTATATTGGGTGGGCAGGTCTGGTGCTGCTTCCTGCAGCCACTGTATCACCTGCGGAATGATCTGGGCTTTGGGCGTTACGGGCAGGTCCGCTTCATTCGGATCAGTGAGCAGTTTATTGACAAGCGGTACGTCGCCGTAAAGCGTGGTCATGATGAAATAGCGGTAAGCCAGCACAAATTTTACTTCGGCAATGAGCCGGTGTTTGAGCGTGCTGTCCAGGTCTGGCACTTTGTCTACGTTCGCAAAGAAGGTGAAGGCCTGCCGGATGGAGTTGTAATTCCATTCCCGGTCGCTGATGGTAGCGTCCTGGGTGCTATTGCCAAAACGTTGGGTAGTAGCGTCAGAGGCGGTGTACCCGTTATCGCTCATGCCCTCATAATAAACAAAGCTGGCCTGCGGGAGGAAGGTGTACATGCGGGTGGCAAACATCGTGGCATCATCAGGTGTCTGCCAGTAGGTGGCGTCTGTGATCTGGTTCAGCGGGTGCTGGTCCAGGAAGTCTTTCTTGCACCCGGCGCCAAGCAGGCACACTGCCAGCAGGTTGCATGCAATCAATAATTTATAGGAACGTTTCATTTTTTTTCAGTTAAGAGGTGATGGTGATCTGCGTTTAGTGGTCACAGTTAGAACACTACATTGGCGCCCAGGCTGATATTCCGTACTTGTGGATAGTTGGAACCATCGCCATAGTTCGGGATCTCCGGGTCCAGCACCCGCGGGAAATTTTTGCTGGTGATCACAAAGAGATTGTCTACACCCAGGAAAACACGCAGTGACGCGATGTGGGCCTGCTTAAGCAGCGAAGGCTGCAGGTTATAGCCAACTTGCAGGTTCTTAAAGCGCATGTAGGCTGCTTTCTCCAGCCACCAGCTGTTGAATTGTGCATTATTGATAGACTGATCCGTTCTCAGGATAGGCCAGCGGGCGTCCCGGTTCTCCGGCGACCAGTAATCCAACTGGGAGCGCAGGATGTTACCATCCCCATTAAAGAAGAAGGGCACCTGCGCACCGCCCGTCAGGCGCGCCAGGTTGCTTAGCACCCCCTGCAGTAACACAGATACATCAAAAGATTTATAAGCAGCGCCCAGGTTTACCCCAAAACGGTAGTGTGGAACTGCCTGGCCTAATAACGTACGGTCATCGGAATTGATTTTCCCGTCATGGTTGATGTCAGCAAACCGGATGTCACCTGGCTGGTCACGTGGATTCTGGACGGGGCTTTTGGCTATCTCGTCCTGCGATTGGAACAATCCTACGGCTTTGAGACCATACCACATCCAGCGGGACTGGCCTACGATCAGCGGGTTGTCGCCATAGGAGGGGCCTGTGCCGCCCAGGTTCAATATCTTGTTCCTGGAATCAGAAAATTCAATAGAGGCGTGGTAGCTCACGGCGCCTGCCTGGTTCTTGTAGCCCAGGTGCAGCTCAAAGCCCTGGTTTTGCATCTTACCTGCATTCTGTTGTGGCGCCCCAATACCGTAGGTGGAGGGCACGGAGGGAGAGCGGATAATGCCCGTAGTGATATCGCGGAACAGGTCCAGGGAAAGATCGAAATTTTTAAACAGCGTCAGGTCCAGGCCCAGGTTCGTGGTGGTCTTCACTTCCCAGGTGAGATTGGGGTTGGGTGAATTGCTGTAGTAGGTAGTTGGGCTGGTAGCCTTATTCAGCACATAGGTGCCCTGCCCGATGGTATTGGCCCAGGGATAAAGTTGGGAATTGCTCAACTGGTTAATGGGGCCGGTGGCGATCTGGTTACCCACCTGCCCGATGGAAGCGCGCAGCTTCAGGTAGCCAATGGTGTTCACCAGGGACCGCATGAATTTTTCCTGTGAAATGATCCAGCCGGCGGATACGGAGGGGAACAGGCCGTGGCGGTCGTTCAGGAATACGGAAGAACCATCATAACGCATGTTCGCTTCCAGCAGGTACTTGTTGTCGAATGCGTAGTTGATCCTGCCAAAGAGGGATTGAATGGAAAAGGCGAGCGCATTGCCAGATACGGAGGTCAGGGTGGGGTCGGAAGAGCCGGCATCCACCTGGTCCAGTGAATTGGTCAGGAATCCGTAACGGCTGATGGAGTTAAAATCATACCGGGAGCTTTCCTGGGAATAGCCCGCCAGGACTTTCAGGGAATGTTTGCCAAATGATTTATCATAATTCAAGGTCAGGATGGCGGTAGGATTGGCCGTCGCGGAATTGGCCTTATATACACTATTGGGGTTGTTCTGGTAAACAACGATCTGCTCATTGTCGTTATAAAGCGGGTATTTATTATAGAAAGCAGACACAAACCCGCTGTTGTAATTATACCCATACGTACCATTCAGTACCAGGTTATCCAATATTTTAAATTCAGCGGTGAAATTAGTATTTACCGTGATATCGTTCTCATGCTGGATGCCTGCCTTGGTCATGATATCGTTTGGCTGGGAGCCGCCCCGGTAGCTGCGGTCGTGCCCTTCTTTTGTATAGGGATATTCGGTCACCGGCACAATGTAGGACCATTGCAGTGCATTGCCGACGCCATAGGCCGGCTGTGTCCTTTCTTCCTTTACTAGTACGGAGTTGATACCCAGTTTCAGGCGTTTGCTCACCTGTGCATTGATATTGAACCGGGTACTGTATCGTTTGTAATCTACGTTTTTTATCAGGCCACCCTGGTCCAGGTAGCCGCCACTCACGTAATAATCTACATTGTTACCGCCGCCGCTTACGCTCAGGTTGTGTTGCTGCTGGATGGCCTTGTTGCTCAGGATATAGGCCTGCCAGTTCGTACTGGGTAATGCCCCGGATTTATATTGCTGGATCATTTCGGGCGTGAACTTCACTACGGCATTCGGGTTATCATTTAACTGGGCCTGGTTGTACAGGTCCACGAATTGCGGAGCGTCTACAAACTTGGGTACACGTGCGGGACGCTGGCTGCCTACCATCACATCATACTCCAGTTTGGGACGTACGTTCAGCCGGCCTCTTTTAGTAGTGATCAGCAGTACGCCACCGGAAGCGCGGGCGCCGTAGATCGCCGTGGCAGAAGCATCTTTCAGTACGCTCACGGAGGCAATGTCCTGTGGGTTCAGGTAGGCCAGGTCGCTGACCGCCATGCCATCTACGATGTACAGTACGGGATTGTTAGATAAGGTACTGTTGCCACGGATATCAATGCTGGTGCTTCCATAACCCGGGTTAGCATCTGTCTGTTGTATGTTCAGGCCTGCGGCTTCCCCCTGGAGGATATTCAGTACGGATGGCACTGCACGGTTTTCTATTTCTTTAGACGATACGGTGGCTACGGCACTGGTCATGCTTACTTTTTTCTGGCTGCCATATCCTACTACCACCGTTTCTCCCAGCTGCGAAGAAGTGACCGTAAGTACCAGGTCCAGCACGGCAGGTTGTTCGTTACGGATGACAATTGTTTTCTCCGTGCTGCCATATCCTAAGAAGGTGAAGCTCACCGTGTAGGTGCCATCAGGAATGCCGGCAATCGTGTATTTACCCTGGCTGTTGGTCAGCGCGCCTTTAGTGAAGCCGCTGGCCTTTATTACCACGGTAACACCCTCCAGCGGCCTGCCTGTGGTATCGCTGACGGTTCCGCTCAGGGAAGCCGCCAGCCGGTGTGCCGGCGTGCCGGCAATAGTAAAAGATGCCCTGCCAGTGGCACGGGCGGGATGGATGAAAGCCATCCACAGGGCCATTGTTAATATGGCTAAAGATCCTGCACGGAATGGATGCAGGAAGAGCCCCCCGACGCTACGGGGCATGCCTCCGGCATTAGCAACTGATTGCATACAATTTTATAGTTTGATTGAGTAATAAAGCCGGTGAGGCTTGTTTTCATGGAAAGCTGTCTGGCTGACATTCATCGCCTGGTGAATGCCTCATAAGCAGTGCTTCCTGGTGAATTAACATTTGAACATACCATACCCTTTACCGGTGCCCCGGTAGCAATGATAAAAGATACTGATGTCCGGAAGGGGCCTGCGATCCTGCGGTTGGTGAGGATTGGTTTAATTCCGTGACGGATTCTGGTTTAGATAATTTATTTTTCGATGGTGGTTGATGGATGTGCCTGGCCTTGATTCCTCTTCTGAAACCGGTTCGTCGTCATCCTGCTTATTAATATTCAAATTTATTAGCTATATCGATTTAGTACTGATGATTTTTTATCAATAGCTGATATGTTTTCGTGTTCTTTTTGGGTTAAACGAAGTTATTGGTGCGAAAACAGGCGGAGTTGACCCAGGATGATCTTTTTTCTTACATATGTCCTGCATCTTCAAAGGCCATGTCCTGCCTGGTTCGGTGGTAGCCTGTGATCAAAGCCGCACAATATCACCGTTTTGAGCTCCCCCCTGCTATGCAGCAAGGTCCTCAAACTTTCCCGCAAACATAACATACGCTTAATACTACGATAATATACATCTGTTTTCTTTGCGCCCGGAAGCTAAATGCATCAGTATGAAATTGTCAGACAAGCCGGCTGCATTATGGCAGAAAATACGGGAAGGCGAGAAGGAGGCGTTGTTTTTACTCTACGATGATCTCTATTTTCACCTGGTGCGTTATGGCTTATCCGTACACAGTGACAGTGACCTGGTGAAGGATTGCGTAGGCCAGTTATTCCTTAAATTGTGGGACCGCCACCAAACACTGAATGCTGTCGGGAATGTACAGTCTTACCTGTTTACCACACTGAGGAGATTGATTATCAATGCATTGGATGCTGAGAGTAAGGTCCGTAACATGAAAACAGAAGAAGGCGAAGAAGCTTCCTATGAACAAATTATTATTGCCCGCGAGAAAGATGAGGAACTGAAAAAGAACCTGCAATCAGCCCTGCAGGCCT
Organism: Chitinophaga parva; assembly: GCF_003071345.1. NCBI lineage: Bacteria > Pseudomonadati > Bacteroidota > Chitinophagia > Chitinophagales > Chitinophagaceae > Chitinophaga > Chitinophaga parva. The sequence goes on from NZ_QCYK01000002.1 coordinate 314,019, forward strand.
TATCCCCCAGACAGATGGAGCTGATCCGGCTCAAATTCTTTGAAGATCTGTCTTATGAAGAAATTGCCCATGTAAGCGCGCAGAACGTAAAGACCTCGTATAATACTATCTATGAAGCCATTAAGACACTTCGCTTAAAGCTGAAGGTGTAATCCACCTTTTTCCGGCCTTTATCACCTTCTTTCCGATACGGTTCTGCAAGGCCTTTCCATTCCAACTCCCCGATAGGCGCTAAAAAGAAATATTTCCCCGCAAAGCCAATACAGGAAAGCTTTTTCACTCCACCCGCAAAAATTTTTTGAAAAAAAAGCCGGTTTTCTCCGGGAAAAACGACCTGTTTTCCCCTCAATATGTGAACAAGCGAAAAAAATAAATGGATCTGCAAAATCCCGCACCCGAAGATTTGTTATGTGATGAGTCATTCCTGCGTTACTGTTGGGGAGAAAATCAAACAGATATAACATACTGGGAATATTGGATCCAGGAGCGTCCGGAACGGCAACCTGTTGCCGAACGGGCCAGGCGCTTGTTCGATATTTTAACGGCAGGACAACACAGCCGGCCCGCGCAGTTGGCCGCGTTAAAGGATGCAGTGGCAAGAAGGGAACAGTTTACCGCATTGATGTTAAACAGGCCGGCACCCGCACGGGTTGTTAAGTTCAAAGGGAAGAAGATCCTGCACTATGCCGCCGCCGTGGCGGTGCTGATCACTGCAGGGGCCCTTACCTATTTCCAATATACTAAAAAGCAATCCTGGTCCCTTACCAAGTACGAGTATCACACTACAGCAGGTAGCAGGCAAACCATCATGCTGCCGGATGGAAGCGTTGTCATGCTAAATACAAACAGCCATCTCTACATCGGTAAAGACCTGAGAACAGTAACGCTCAACGGGGAGGCGTTCTTTGATATCAGGCACGATGCCGTACATCCATTCCTTGTCCACACCAAAGATTATAATATCCGGGTGCTGGGTACTTCCTTTAATGTAAGGGCTTACGCAGGCGCCAGGAGAACGGAAACAGATCTGATAACGGGTAAAGTGGAGATCGTACCCGCTACAAAGGAGAAAGTAGTACTGCGACCAAACGAGAAATTTATTTTAGCGCCAGCAGCCACTGCGCCGGTGAAAGGAACGATCGCCCACCTGGATGTAGACACGCTGACCCACCATGCCACAGAAACATCCTGGGCGCGTAACCGGATGGATGTCCATGATGAAACATTAGCAGCAATAGCGCAAAAGCTGGAAGCCTGGTATGGGATCAGGATCATTTTTGCCAGCGAAAAGGCCAGGCAGTACAGGTACACAGCCAGTTTTAACGACGAAACTGTTTTCAGGGCTCTGCAGTATTTAAAACAGTCCTATCCCTTTTCTTACAAAGTAGAAGGAGATTTAATCATCATTAGCGAAAGCTGACACACAGCCATTTAAAAAATTAACAATTGTATGAAGGGGTACTTACCGCTTCCCGGACGAAGTATGCGTTCGGGTGCCAGGATCTTATTGTCATCACTTTTCCTTTTGCTTTCCGTGTCGCGGAGTTATGGCCAGAACAAGACAAGCGCCAACATTACGCTGGATGCGGATAAAACGGCTATCGTAACTGTATTGCAGCAGGTGCAGCAACAAGGGCACTTCCGTTTTATTTATAACAATGATCTGCTGGATGACAAGCGTGTGATCACTGTGCATCTGAAGAATGCCACGCTAAAGCAACTCATGGACATCATACTGAAAAACACCGGGCTCATTTTCGAAGAAAAGGATAATGGTACCGTAGTGCTAAAGCAGGCTGTGGCCGTACAAAAGGTAGTTGGCAAGCTCAGTGGCGTTGTAAGAGATAGCAGTGGTATGCCATTGCCTGGTGTATCCGTTACTGTTAAAGGGAAGCCTAACATCGGTACCACTACGGATATGAATGGTGGTTTCTTCCTGGAGACGCCCGGTAAGGATGCCGTGCTGGTTTTTAGTATGGTGGGCTATACACCGCGTGAGCAGGTATTGGCAGACCAGAGCGCTATCGATATCCGGTTGATGGTATCACCCTATCACCTCGATGAAGCGGTAGTGGTAGCTTTTGGCAAACAGAAAAAGGCGGATGTGGTGGGATCCGTAACGACTATCAATCCTTCTGAATTGAAGGTGCCTTCCAGTAACTTAACCACGGCGCTGGCGGGCCGTGTAAGCGGACTAATAGCTTATCAACGTTCCGGCGAACCTGGCGCAGACAATGCCAGTTTTTTTATCAGGGGGGTCACCACTTTCGGGTATAAAAAAGACCCGCTCATCCTTATAGACGGGGTAGAGGTAACCACCACAGACCTGGCCCGTTTGCAGGTGGATGATATTGCCAATTTTTCCATTCTGAAAGATGCTACTGCTACCGCGCTATATGGTGCGCGCGGTGCCAATGGGGTGATCCTGATCGCTACGAAACAAGGGAAGGAAGGCCGCCCTACCTATTCCGTGAGGTTTGAAAATTCCCTGTCGGAGCCCACACAGAATATTAAGCTGGCAGACCCGGTTACTTACATGAAACTGGCGGATGAGGCTACGCTCACCCGCAATCCCCTTGGCATTACGCCCTACAGCCAGGAAAAAATAGACAACACCATTGCCGGTACCAACAAGTATGCCTACCCGGCTACAGACTGGATGAAGATGCTATTCAAAGATTATACAATGAACCAGCGCGCAGACGCTAACGTGAGTGGCGGCGCTTCTGTAGCAAGATATTATGTATCTGCTTCATTTTCGCAGGACAATGGGGTGCTGAAAGTACCCAGGCTGAATAACTTCAATAACAATATCGATCTTAAGACTTACTCCATCCGTTCCAATGTGGATGTAAATCTTACCCGTACCACTTTACTTACCACCCGGGTATCCGGTTCTTTTTCTGACTATACAGGGCCTATAGCCGGCGGCACTGCGGTGTACAACGAGATCATGCATTCCAACCCGGTAATGTTTCCTGCTTATTACGAACCGGATGCAGCCAATGCATTTACCCATCATATTCTCTTTGGGAATGCGGGTGCGGGTACTTATGCAAATCCCTATGCAGACATGGTAAAAGGCTATAAGCAGTACAATACATCTACAGTGAATGCCCAGGCTGAGTTGCGCCAGCAACTCGATTTTCTTACACAGGGGCTGTCATTCAATGCCATGGCTAATACCAGCCGCTATGCCTACTACGATATTTCCCGTTCTTATACCCCCTTCTATTACAGCCTTGGGAGTTATGATAAGGCCACCGGCGATTATACGTTGAATGCGCTGAATCCTGATGCCGGCACGGAATACCTAAGCTATCCGGCCAATGGTGGTACAAGGCTGATCACTACTTCCGTATACTTCCAGGGTATCCTGAATTATAACCGCGCATTCAAGAAACATGGGATAAGCGGAAGCCTGGTGTACCAGGCGCAGAACAGTGTATCGGGTGATTTTACCAGCCTGGAAACCTCGTTGCCTTCGCGTAACCTGGGGCTTTCCGGCAGGGCTACATATAACTATGATCAACGCTACTACGCAGAATTTAACTTTGGTTATAACGGCTCCGAACGGTTTGATATAAAACACCGTTTTGGTTTTTTCCCTTCCGCGGGTATCGCCTGGAATGTATCAAATGAAAAGTTCTGGGATAATGGCCTGCGCAATACCATTACCAACCTGAAACTCAGGGCTACTTATGGCCTGGTAGGAAATGACGCTATTGGCAGCGCCCAGGATCGCTTCTTTTACATGTCGCAGGTAAACATGACGGATGGCAGTAAAGCGGCTTCTTTTGGCTCCAATGTGGGCTCCATGTACACCCGGAACGGTATTACGGTGCTGCGTTATGCCAATCCCGATATTACCTGGGAAGTGGCGCATGAGACCAATGTAGGTTTTGACATGAGCCTCTGGAATAAATTGAATGTAACACTGGACGCTTACCGCACCTACCGCTCCAATATCCTGATGGTACGCGCTTCCATTCCTACTACAATGGGGCTGTCTGACATACCCAGTGCCAATATTGGTGCCGCTACTTCCAAAGGCATAGATGCATCGGTGGATTATAATGTTACCGTTAATAAGAACTGGTGGATACAGGGCCGGGCTAATTTTACCCTGGCGCAGAGCAGGTACGATAAATATGAAGAACCGGCTTATACGGATGAGCCCTGGCTTTCCAGGAAGGGCTATTCTTTGTCGCAAACCTGGGGTTATGTGGCGGAGCGTCTGTTCATAGATGATAAAGATGTGGCAAACTCACCCATGCAAACTTTTGGTACTTATGGCGCCGGTGATATCAAATACCGTGACATCAACGGGGATGGGCAGATCACCGCACTGGACAAAGTGCCCATTGGCTTTCCAACCGACCCGGAAATGGTGTATGGTTTTGGAGTGTCCGTAGGGTACAGATCCTTTGACGTTTCTGCTTTTTTCCAGGGGCAATCCAGGTCTTCCTTTATCCTGAACTCCACCACCACCGCACCTTTTGCGGGCGATAATGCCTTGTTGAAGGCGTATGCGGATCATCACTGGTCCGAAGATAACCGTGATATCTATGCATTGTGGCCAAGGCTTAGCCCGGATGTAAATGTAAACGATGCACAACCCAGCACATGGTGGGTACGCAATGGCAAGTTCCTTCGCCTGAAACAGCTGGAGATCGGTTATTCCCTGCCCAAAAGCCTGATGGACCGGTTCCATATGAAATCATTCCGTTTTTACCTGAACGGCAGCAACCTTTTCAATCTCTCCACTTTCAAATTATGGGATATAGAAATGGCTGGGAATGGCCTGGGATATCCCCTGCAACGAGTGGTGAACCTCGGGCTGCAGACATCGTTCTAATACTATTCAACATCATTTATACACTTTATGCAACGTTTTCTTGTTTTACTGGCTATCCCCTGTCTTTTTTTTGTGTCCTGCAGGAAATACCTCAATGTTATACCAGATGATGTGGCTACGATCGATTATGCTTTCCGGCAGCGATCTACTGCAGAACAATACCTTTTCACCTGTTATTCCTATATGCCTAAACATGGTGATGTGCTTTCTAACCCGGCATTCCTTGCGGGTGATGAAATGTGGTTCTATTATCCTTATGCAGTGCGTGGTTTTACCCTCGACATGTCTTCCCATGAAATTGCCCGTGGTAACCAGAGTGTTACTGCTCCGCTGGTGAGCTATTGGGATGGGACGAACGGCGCCAGGTCGCTTTTTGCGGGCATCCGTGACTGTAACATCTTCCTGGAAAACATTAACAGTGTGCCGGGCATGGAGCAATATGAAAAAGACCAATGGGCAGCAGAGGCTGTTTTCCTGAAGGCTTATTATCATTACTGGTTGCTGCGGTTGTATGGTCCCATTCCCATCGTGGACAAGAACCTGCCTATCAACGCTACACAGGACCAGGTGCAGGTGGAGCGGCAAACGGTTGATTCCTGCTTTAACTATGTGGTGCATACCCTGGATGGCGCCATCATGAACCTGCCGGACCAGATCCAGGACGCAGCTACCCAGGCGGGCCGTATCACAAAGACCATTGCAAAGGCCGTGAAGGCAGAGGTACTGGTGACTGCAGCCAGCCCATTGTTCAATGGTAATACTTCTTATACCAGCTTTAAAAGCAAATCCGGTGTGCCTTTTTTCAATGCTGCCATAGACCCCCAGAAGTGGGTAAAAGCAATGAATGCCTGCCGTGAAGCCATAGAACTGGCCACCAGCCAGGGCTACAGGCTGAATCACTTTAACCCTGCCCTTGCCGTGAATCTTCCTGTGGACCTGCAGGTGGAAATGGATGTGAGAACGGCGGTTACTGATAACTTTAATCCCGAAGTGATCTGGGCTAATACAAACAGTTTGGCCAGCCTGATACAAAGCATGGCCCAGCCCAGGATCAATGCCACGAACGCGGCCAACGTGAGCCCCTGGAGTATCTCATCTGTGCCGCTCAACATTGTGAACACCTTCTACAGCAAGAATGGTGTGCCGGTGAACCAGGATAAAACACTGGACTTCATTACCCGGGGCGCACAGACCCGCGTGGCCACCAGTGCTGACATGTATCATATCCAGCCAAACTATACTTCTGCCGCGATCAACTTTGACCGGGAGCCGCGTTTCTATGCAGACCTCGGCTTTGATGGTTCCATTCTTTTTGGGAATGGTAACCAGACGCTGACGGCCCTGAACCACCTGGAAGCCCGGCAGGGACAATATGCCGGCTGGAGCGGGGATCCTTCCCATTATAACATTACCGGTTACTGGCCGGTGAAACTGGTGAACTATCTGAACACTTTTCCCACCACGACTACCTATTCCAGCACTTCCTATGCCTGGCCGGTAATGCGGCTTGCAGACCTTTACCTGATGTACGCAGAAACGATCAATGAAGTGAGCGGCCCTGTTCCCGATGCATTTAGATGGATAGACTCCGTGCGCGCAAGGGCTGGTATTCCATCTGTGCAGGATGCCTGGACCAACTATGCCAATAATCCCGGTGCTTTTGCCAGCCAGGCGGGCCTCCGGCAGATCATCCACCAGGAAAGGGAAATTGAGTTTGCATTTGAGGGACAACGTTTCTGGGACCTGAGGAGATGGAAAGAAGCCGATAAAACATGGCAGGAACCTATACAGGGCTGGAACATTGGCCAATCGGACATTGCTGCTTATTACCAGATGACAACCCTGTACAACCGCACCTTCCAGCTGCGGGATTATTTTTGGCCTATTGCAGAGTCGGACCTGCTTGTTAATAAAAATCTTGTTCAAAATCCAGGGTGGTAACCTCTGAAAAAGCTACAGATATGTTCTTACATAAAAGACAACTGCATATGATCTTTGCGGCGCTTGGCCTGCTGCTGGCTGCCTGTAAGGAAGAAAAAATAGGCCCACTGCCACATACGGGCTCCGGTATACCCCTGCAGGTGGATCACCTGCAGGTAGAAAATATACATGGAGGGGCTAACATCACCTATGTGGTACCTGAGGACCCCAATCTGCTATATGTGGAGGCAGAGTGGACTGATAAGGGTGTGAATCGCAACACCAAAGCTTCTTACTATTCGGATACCCTGCACCTGGAGGGCTTTGGTGACACTTCCATGCACACGGTGACCATTTATTCTGTAAACAAGAATGATCAGAAATCTGCCGCGCAGACCATCAGCATCAAGCCTCTCACACCGCCGGTTTGGGAAGTCTTTAAAACATTGACCGTACGGCCGGATTTTGGGGGCATCAACGTGGGCTTTGAGAACGATACGCATGCGGACATCGTGATCTCGGTGCTTACCAATGACTCTATTGGTAAACTTGGCGTGGCCAATGCCCTGTACACAAGGCTGCAACGCGATTCCTTTTCCACCCGCGGCTATGATTCCACAGCGCGGGTTTTCGGCCTGTTTGTAAAAGACCGCTGGAACAATCATTCAGACACGCTTTTTACTACACAGAAACCGCTCTTTGAACTACAGTTGAATAAAAGCTTGTTTAAAGAAGTGAACCCCTACCCGGGTGATATCAACAACAATCTTTATTCTACTGCGTATCCCATGTCCAAAATATGGGATGGTAACACCGGTACCATTTATGTAACGGCATCCACACTGGTGCTGCCCGAGAGTTTTACGATCAACCTCGGCGTGACGGCCAAGTTTAGCCGTATAAAGTTCAATCAGCGCCAGAGTACGGCCTTCTATTTTGCCTCCGGTTCACCAAGGGTGTTCCAGATCTATGGCTCCAATAGTCCTGCCGCGGATGGAAACTGGGATAGCTGGACGCTGCTGCAAACCTGTACTTCTGTGAAGCCTTCGGGATTGCCACTGGGTACGCTCTCGAACGATGACATCTCGTATGCTGCTGCCGGGGAAGATTATAATTTTCCCATCGATGCGGGTGCCTACCGCTACTTGCGTTTTAAGATCCTGAACACCTGGGGTAATTCCGGTGGGGTCACATTTTCTGAAATAACGCTCTGGGGAGCATATTAAATCACAAATGATGAAAAAGCTGGTCTTTTTAATGAGCTGGGGCTGCCTGCTGCTGGGAGCCTGCAATAAAATGGATGCTACTTACGATAAGTTTATTAAGGATGGCCCGGTTACTTACACCGGTAAAGCAGACTCCGTACAGGTATTTGGAGGGCATAACAGGGTGTTGGTAAACTGGTGGATCTCTTCCGACCAGACTATCCGCTCCTGTAAAGTGTTCTGGAACTTTGGGCAGGACTCTCTCCGTGTGCCGGTGATGAAGACAGCCGGCACCGATACGGTGAAAGCGTATGTCAACAACCTCGCAGAAGGTACTTACAGTTTTACGGTTTATACCTACGATGCGGCGGGGCATCATTCTGTAGGCACCAATGCAATTGGCCAGGCCTATGGCGATATCTTCCAGTCTACCCTTGCTGGAAAACCTTTCCGTACTGCAACGAAAAATGCGGCCGACAATTCCATCCGGGTAATCTGGGTGGGAAAGGATGCAAAGTGCCTGGGAACGGAGTGGCATTTTACGGGAACAGACCAACGGGAGCATGACTATTTTGCACCGCAGGCCGATACTACTTTTATAGACGGTTGCGATCTTACGAAGCCGGTATCCTACCGCTCCCTGTATGTGCCGGATCAACATGCGATCGATACTTTCTACACGGATTATAAATCATTATAACAGCTAGTTTATGAAGTCGTTTTTTTATGGCCTGTGCCTTACGGTGATGAGTGCCGGGGCGGTGTTTGCCCAACAACAGGTAACCGGGTATGTTTTTGAAGACAATAATGGCAATGGCAAGAAGGATGGCCGCGAAAAGGGCATTGCCAACATCCCGGTGAGCAACGGGATAGAGGTAACAACGACAGACAGTAAAGGAAAATACATTCTACCGGTGTGGGAAGATGATATCATTTTTGTGATCAAACCTTCTAATTACCAGGTGCCGGTGAATGCATATAATCAACCTGCGTTTTACTATATCCATAAACCTAAAGGATCACCGGCCGCTAAATACAAGGGGGTAGATCCAACCGGCCCCCTGCCGGCGTCTGTTGACTTTGCCCTGAAACGTTCTGTGGAGAAGGACAGCTTCAGGGCCCTGATCTTTGGCGACCCGCAGGTGTACGACGAGCGGGAAGTAGGTTATTTCAAAAAGGGCATCGTGGATGAGGTGGAAGGTGTGAAAGGTGTGGCATTTGGCCTCAGTATGGGAGATATTGCCGGGGAAGACCTGGGAATGCATAAGTCCTATATAAAGACTGTGAGTAAAGTAGGGATTCCCTGGTACAATGTAATGGGTAATCACGATATGAACTCCGATGCAAAAGCAGATACGCTCACGGATGAAACCTTTGAGTCCAATTTCGGCCCGGCCACTTATTCCTACAATTATGGCAAGGCGCACTTCCTGGTGATCAACGACAACCGGCATCCTGATCCCGGTTTTAAAGGATTCAGGGGAGGCATTACCGACAAAGAATTTTCATTTATTGAGAACGATCTGAAGCTGGTAGATACCAGTAAATTACTCGTGATCGCTTTTCATGTGCCTTTATATAATGAAAACCCGGGTTCTTACCGGAAGGAAGACCGGGACCGCTTGTTTCGCATCCTGGAGCACTATCCGCATACCCTGGTATTGTCTGCCCATACACATAACCAGCGGCAAAGCTTTTATGGCAGTGATTTTGGATGGCGGAACGCACAACCCTTGTATGAATATAACGTGGGTACTACCTGCGGGAACTGGTATTCCGGGCGGGTAACGGAGCAGGGCGTGGTGGATTCGAAGATGAGTGATGGAACGCCAAGGGGGTATGCCTATCTGAATGTGAATGGCAACCAGTATACGGCAGACTACAAAGTGTCTGGCATGCCGGCCAGTTACCAGATAAACCTGTTCCACCGCAAGGTGATGAACACCATCTGGTGGGAAGGACGCACCTTTATCTATGCTAACTTTTTCATGGGGCATCCGGGAAGCAAAGTGGAATGGCGCATAGATGACAGTCCCTGGAAACCGATGAAATTTGTAGGTGGTGCAGATCCTGCATTTGTAAGTGAACTGTACAAATGGGACAATGCTGACACCCTGATGCGCGGCCGCAGGCCCACAGAGCCGGGGAACAGTACTCACTTGTGGACGGCACCACTGTCTGAAAAGCCAGGACTGGGAGAACATAAGATCCAGGTAAGGGCAACCGATGTATTCGGGCGCACCTTTGTACAAGAGAGTTCGTATCGTATTGAAAATCCAAAGTGGTAAGCTGATGACAGGAAAAAGTGTACGCTGGTGGCTGCTCGCAGCGGTATTACAGGTTGTATTGCCTGCCGCCATTGCACAGCAACGTTATGAATGGCATGATGCCAAAGGTGCCAATGGTATTTGCGAAACAGATCCGGCACATGTTTTTAACCGCATGCCTGCTTATGTAGAGCCGCTTGTGTACAAGGGGGTATGGAACCAGTCGGTGAAGGCCGCTGGGGAGTTCCTGCACTTCAGCACCACCGGCCGTTCTTTTAAAATAAAATACGTCGTATCCGGAAAAACTTACGCCCTGCCGCATATGCCGGCAACCGGTGTGAGTGGAATAGACCTTTATGCCAAGGATGCCAACGGCGCCTGGAACTGGGCGCCGTGTGTCAAATACAGCTTTGGCGATACCTGTGTGTATGAATACCGGCCACTAAAAGTGGCTGCCAGGGGTAATGCAGAATTTTACCTGTATCTGCCTCTATACAGTACCCTGGAGTACATCACGGTTGGAGTACCCGAAGGGGAGGCATTTGAATACAGGCCAGCCGCAAAAGAGCAACCTATTGTTGCTTATGGTACATCCATCATGCAGGGCGCCGTGGCCTCCCGGCCGGGGATGGCATGGACAAATATCCTGGAGAGGAACCTGGACCGCATGGTGATCAATCTTGGATTTTCCGGCAATGGGCGTATGGACGCGCCGGTCTTTGACCTGATGGCCAAAGTGGATGCAAAGCTTTACATTATAGACTGCATGCCAAACCTTTCCCATCGCCAGGCTTTCCCACCAGATACAGTGGAGAAACGTTTACGGTATGGTATTGCAAAGCTGCGGGCGCAACATCCCGGGGTGCCAATCCTGCTTGCTGAACATGCAGGAGGCCATCCCTTTTTTGAAATGGATACGGGTGTCGTGAACGAATATCATGCCGCCAGCGTACTGATCGCCGGTGTCTTTCAAAAATTAAAAGCAGCGGGAATAGAAAACATCTTCCTGCTGTCTGAAAAGGAGATTGCGTTTGACATTAACAGTACCGTAGAAGGCACACATCCGAATGATATCGGCATGATGCAATATGCAACAGCGTATGAAAAGAAAATCCGGGAGATATTGCATGAACCTGCCGGTACATTCACTACACAACAGCCAACGGATCAATACCGGGATGGATTTGACTGGCAGAAAAGACATGAACAGATCATTGAAAACACGATACAAAGCAATCCGGCCTCCATCATTTTCGGCAATTCTATCATTAACTATTGGGGCGGAGAGCCGGCTCCTGAAAAGGCAGCTGTCCGCGGAGCAGCATCCTGGCAGCAATATATGGCCCCGGCACATGTACAGAATGCAGGTTTTGGTAATGACAGGATTGAAAACGTATTGTGGAGGGTGTATCATGGAGAGCTGGACCATTTCAATGGGAGTAAGATTGTCCTTACCATTGGCACCAACAACCTGATGGGCAACACCGATGACGAGATCGTGGAAGGGCTGGCCTTCCTGCTGCAGCAGATCAAAGCCAGGAAACCCGGGGCCACTGTTTTTGTAGGGGCTATTTTGCCCCGCAGGAATATGCTGAAGCGTGTGCTGCAGCTCAATTCAAAGATCAGAAAGATGGCTGCCGCTAATGGCTGCCGGTTCTTTGATCTTTCCAGGGAATTTATGAAAGGGGAACTACTGAACGATAGCTTATTTATTGCTGATGGATTACATCCTAACGAAAGGGGGTATGAAGTGCTGGGGAAAAATATACAGCGGGTGCTGAACACCGAAAAATAAAGGGCTGCCGGGTTACTTTGCTCATTCCGGCATTAAACAAAGAGAAAGCGGGAAGACATTCACATGCCTTCCATTCCGGCCGAAATGCCTTACATCTTCGTTGATAATGACGAATTATATGTGTTCAATGCAGGATATCCTGCCGGTACTGTGACAATTTTTAGTGATGGCGTAGTTTTTTACATGTAACTATACACAATGTACAATGTTCCATATCCGCCGGTGAAGGCTGCCCGTTTCCTGATGGTCATTAACGTTTTTGGTGATATACATCATCCCGGTATAGTAGCTGGGCGCTTAAATCTGGGAATAGAAATGGTGATATTGAGCTACCAATTTTAGCTAATGCAGGAAAATGAATTATATCAATGGTTAGCAGGATATGGAATCCCTGTGCCAGATTATAAGTTCTTCCCTTTACACGGAGAACTTATTTCGGAACCCTATCCGGTTGCGCTGAAGATCGTGTCGCCTGGAATCGTTCACAAGACGGAGGTAGGCGGTGTCGCCCTTAATTTGGATAGCCCGCAGGAGTTGGAAAAAGCACGCGAAAGGATACTTGCAAACCTGCATTCGCACGGCATTATCCCGGGAGAGGGAGATGGATGGATCGTTACCAGAATGTACGAAGGTATAGAGCTTTTCTTTGGCGTTACATGGGACCCGGCGTTTGAAAAGGTGATCTTATTTGGGGCGGGCGGCACGAGGGTGGAGATAGACAGGGACATTTGTTACATAGACAGTGAGGCGGGGGAGGAAGAAATAAAACATGCCATCAGCCGAACCCGGATCGGGCGGATCTTCACGGATGGGTTCAGGGGTAAAAAGTATGATATCCGGCTGGTGGTGGACCTGGTGCAGAAATTACAGCGGTTGGAGGTGAGTGAACTGGATTGCAACCCGGTGATGTTAACTGAAAATGGACTTGTGGTAGTGGATGCCAGGGCAAGAGTAGGGGATCTTCCATTACCAGGCAGGCCCCTGAAACACATACCAGCATTGTTTCAGCCTGTTCATACGGCTATAATAGGTGTCAGCGGTCATACAGAGAAGGTGGGCTATGCGCTGGCGAAGAACAATGCGGGCGATCCAGACTGCTGCTATGTAAACCCCCACCTGGATACCCTGTTCAATAAAAAGGTTTTTGCCCGCATAGAAGACCTTCCGGAAATTGATACCGCTGTCCTCTGTATACCACCAGGTGCATTACAGGACAGCATTGAACGGCTGATCCCCAAAAAGGTTAAGAATATTGTAATCATCACGGCCGGGTTCCGCGAAGCAGGACGTGATGAACGTTTCCTGCAGGAACTGGCCGATAGGTATGGTGTGAATATCATCGGACCTAACTGTCTCGGCATCTACATGAAAGGAAAAAACCTGACGTTCGGACCGGAAAGTATGAAGAATGGCGAAGTCAATTTATTCTCGCAGTCCGGGGCCATCGTAGCCGAACTAATGGATAAAGCCTTATACAGGAATATCGGATTTGAAAACATCGTATCAACCGGAAATATGGCCGACGTGGATTTTGGAAATCTCGTCTATTCTTACCAGGGAATGCATGCCATCAATCTTTATATTGAAGGGGTGTCCAATGGGAAAAACCTTCTCCGCGCAATCAGGCAACGTAAAGTTCCTGTCAGGGTGTTTAAGGCCGGCCGGACAGAAGCCGCCAAGAAGGCGGCATTTTCCCATACGGGCAACCTTGCGGGCAATTATGAGCTATTCACAGGGCTCATGGAGAGCGCCGGTGCGCAAATACTCCGGGACATCAATGGATTATTATACCCTTATGATCTCAAAAAGGTGCTTATCGTCACTAATGCGGGCGGCGCAGGTACCGTGATGAGCGACCTTATCAGCGACAAGCTTCTTACACTGAGCGGGGAACAGGTCGATGAGCTGGGCAAGGTATTGCCCCATCACTGGTCGAAGAATAATCCCATCGATATTATCGGGGACGCCACACATGAGCGGTACCTGAAGGTGCTTGAAATAGCAGACAGGTTTGGGGCCGATGCCATCTATGTGCTTGTAACCCCCCAGTTCATGACCGATACGGAAGATATTAGCCGCATTTTTGTGGACCATGCGTTCCATACGCAGCTATTTCCCGTTCTTTTAGGGGGCGTAAAAATGGAAGCGGCGCGTTGCATTCTCCGAAAGGCGGGCGTTACTTATTTTGAAGAGCTGACAGAGGCTGTGTCATTCCTTTGACCCGAAGGGTAGTGCCGCCATGCTGCTGGCACAGGAAGAGGATCACCTGGCGTTAAGATGGTCTATATAGCTGTTCATCAGGTGCAGGTAGTTACCAGCTTCGGTGAGCAATGCGGTTTTGCCTGTGTCATCGCCCGCGTTACGGGCACCGAGCAGATTTACCTTGGCCCTGATATTGGCCCGGTATGCTTTGTAATACAGGAAGAGGTATTGTTCCTGACCGGATCGTATGGTGGGGAAAAAACGATTGTAGTCGCTGAGGAACAACCGGGACAGGTCTGGCCTTCCTAATTCTTCCAGGTCCATACAGAGGAAGGCGATCTCATTCAGTACATCGATCTGCCGGTAGTCATCATTGAATTCTATGCAGTCAAAGGGTTCCGGTGAAGGGAGCAGGAAGATATTCCTGGAATGAAGGTCGCCATGGCAGTCCCTGAAAAAGCCCGATCTGAGCCGCCCTGTCAGCAATTTTCGATTGTCTTCCATAAAGGCGCTGGAACAATCTATGGCCTGGTTGATCATAGTGGCCCAGTTTCTTCCTGCTTCCCCTGCATATGCCGGCAGGTACGGCAGCTCTTCAGCCAGGTCATTGAATTTGACATGGAGGTCCCAACAGTCTTTGTTATAAATAATGGCTGCTCGTTTGTGAAACGCTGCTATTTTTTTTGCCAGGTTGGTAATATGTGTGCCGGTTACTTTGTTGTGTCGTAACAGGACGTCCATTTGCAGTTGCCGATCCAGTCTTTTCATTCTGACCGCGTAATCGATTATTGTTTCGTGCGTGGGTGCTTCTGTAAGGGTGATCGAATAATATCCAGTGTTTTCCCGGACCGGGATCACGTCGAGATAGATATTCTCAGTGAGTCTTTTGTTTAACTGGATTTCCTTTTCACAATAATATTTTCGCTTGTCCGGGGTAGAAAAATCGAGGAAGGAATAATGAAGGGGTTTCTTGATTTTATAGGCGAAGTCGCCACATAGGATCACCCATGAAATATGCGTCTCGATCAGTTCCGGTATACCGTACTGGCCGGGAAACTGCCCTTTGGTTACTAATTTATCGATCTGTTCCCTGGTCATTTATCGTTATGTTTAAATAGTCCCCTGCCTGGGCCAACATGCTGTCGATGTTTTTGTTCGTTGATTGCAGGGTCAAATGCGGTTCCTCCAATGGTTCCCATTGTTCTTTTATTTTTTGGTAGACCTCAAAATCAGCTTCGCTGTCTGTCCTTGCCTGTTTCAAGCGGTCTTTTATCAGGGCTTCGTCCGCTTTGATCTCTATAAATGCTACTGTTTCCGTACCACCGGCCTGCCTGAGAAAGTTCTCCCGTATACTTTTTTTGTAAAATGTAGCGTCCATTACTACATCCTTATGCTGGCGTACCGCATCTTTCATTTCCCTGAGCATGTGTGCGTAAACAGATAGCTTCTCAGCTTCTGAGTAAGTCCGCCTGATAAACAGTCTCTTCCTGACCTGGTCGCTGTTGATGTAAACAGCGTTGATCAGTGCTGACAAGTGTGATGCAAAATAGCTTTTGCCGGAAGATGGCAAACCTGTAACAATAATGATCATGGCATTCAGGTTTATTTTTCGAAACACCACTCATACCCCAAAAGGATATGTCTGCGGGGTCTCGTGGCCGTGCGGTTCCAGGTGCAACGGGTGTAATGCTTTAGTGTTATCGAGGTAAATGAATGCGTCGTAACGCATGGGGATGACAGAGGGAACATAGTTGCTATATTGCTCATAGATGGGATTGTATATCACCCCTACGGCACGATGGCCAAGGTGATGCTCCATCAGCATGTCATTGCGTACCAGGTCGTTCATGATTAATAACTTGTTGTTCTCTCCGGCTGCATGCAGCAGGTATTCCCAGGTTCCTTTTTGTGCCTGTGGCAGCTCCATCTCTTTCATTGGGGCACCCCAGGCCCTGGCGGCGGTTACTGAGCCCCTCCAGCTGCCAAACCCGACCAGCACCACCCCTTTGTCGTGATGCTCCAACCGGGCCAGTTCCCCGATATTGTACATTCCTTCATTGGTCATGTCCGTTGCCCTGGCATCCCCTACGTGTGTATTATGAGCCCACACAATGGCTTTGGCATCCTTTCCATGAAAGGTCAGCAGCCGTTCCAGTGTATCAGCCATGTGGCGGTCCCGGACATTCCAGCTGTGGGGGCCGCCGGTGACCATGGCCCGGTAATATTTTTCCGCATTGACAGCCACCAGGGCATTCTGTTCTGTGCTGAACACATTTTCATGATCCGTATTGTACGTTGGAAGCCGCCGCTGAATTTCACTCAATAATTCGACCACTTCCTTCTGACAAAGGTCGGGAACAAATTGCGCGGCCCTTGCGTAGGAGCTACCTTCTTCTTTTCGATACGGTTCAAAGCAGCGAATGGCATTTTGGGCAACTTTAAGCGCAGCAGGATCGACCCTTTTAAGGTACTGCATGATATTCTCAATGCTCTCCCAAAGACTGTACACATCCAGTCCATAGAAGCCAACTTTGCTATTGGCAGCAAGACCGGTATTATGCTCCAGCATCCAGTCGGCCAACGCTACTATTTCCCAGTTAGCCCACATCCAGGTGGGCCAGCGCCGGAACGTCTGCAATTCCTTGAAAGCGCTCTTGCTCTCCTGGTTGTATCCTTTTATAAACCGGTTGAGGCGGTAGCATTCCGGCCAGTCCCCCTCCACGGCAATAAAATTGAATCCCTTTTCTTCAATGAGGCGTTTGGAAATATGTGCCCGCCACATATAGTATTCATGTGTCCCATGGCTGGCTTCGCCCAGCATAACGACGCGCGCATCCCCTATCCTGTCCATCAAGGGACCCAGGTCTGCCTTGCTGTGCAGCGGATAATGCGATTGCCGGATGGCTGTGATTGCTTCTGTTTCATCGAAGGATACCTGTTTGTTGAAATAGTGTCTCATAATCAGATGATTTTGGGAGTGGGACGTCGTCCGCAGGAAGCATTTCCGACCAGGAGGCCGCTGTTTTTTCTTACCGGGCGGTGCTGAATGTCTTTGTTCAAATTAAAACATGTATTTCCATTTTACAGTGAGCATTATCAAAGCGGGGAATGATCGAGATCCTCATTGATTTTTATCAATACTACGATTGATGATGATCATCTTGGGTCAAAGGATTTATGAATAGCTTCAATAGTGATTTTTTTACTTAAATCAACCGATCATGGAATTTACAGTTGATACCGAAATCGTGAAGGCTACAGCAACCGGAAAGGTCATTTACGACAGGCGCGCTGTCAGAAAATACAAACACAAAGCCCTCAGCAAGAACTTAATTGAACAACTGTTGCAGGCGGGATGTATGGCACCTTCCGCCATGAATAAACAACCGTGGCACTTTTATGTGCTCACAGATAGCGACATTATAAAATCTTTCTCAAGGGAAATAGCCAAGGTAGCACTGAAGGACGTACTTGAATCCGGTGTAAAGCCAGCCATAAAGGCCGCTGCTGGTCTTTTTCAGTTTTCCAAAAAATTCAATTACCATATTATAGAAGACCCTGTTTTCTATGGCGCCCCGGCAGTGATCTTTCTGACTACTAACCGGGATGATGAATGGGCTGCTTTAGATACCGGCATGTGCGCCCAGAACATCATGCTCGCAGCAAAGGCCATAGGGATTGACAGCTGCCCGGTAGGCTTCGGGAGATATGTGGAAAAGACGAAAATATTTTCCAAACTGCATGTTCCCGCATCCGAAAAAGTGCAGCTGGCCATTATACTGGGTTATGGTGACGAATCGCCCGTGGTGCATGAGCGGATCAGTAATAACGTGTTGTTCATCGAATAAACCACGCACCTGGAAAAGATCTTCGGCAGGCCGGTTCACCGAACCGGCCTGCCGAACCCGTGGTATGGTTGTGTTCCGATGAGCCTCTTTTGTAACCGGGCATGCTATGCCGGTAAACGGAGGGTGGACCGCTCCTGATCACTCAACGATTTGCATTCCTGATTTCAGATAAAGCCTGATAGCAGCTATGTTCCCTTCCTCCACTTTCAGGTCGACCGTTTTAGCTCCCCGGTCATGAAACATTGCATAGACATGTAAAAGTAGCGATGCACCGATTCCTTGGTTGCGCCTGCGGGGGTGAACGACCAGGTCTTTCACAAATGCACTGGTCCAGCATTGCGCAACTGCGACAATGCCTTCTTTATCCTTTGCCAGGAAGCAGAGCGAAGCATCGAATTCGGGATCAGATAGAAGAGCCGGCCACCAGTCTGCAAATGCTGGTACCGATCCACCACCATTTTGATACCCCAGGATAAGGAGGTCATGTACCTCCTTTGCTATACCCGGCACCAGTCCGGTAAGGTGGATATCTGCCGGCCAGGATGGAGCATCAAACGGATGACTTAGCAGCTTTCGCATGCGAAATATTTGAACACCGGAAGCAGACATTTAAATTTTTCCTTTTGGCATTAATATACATTTTTACACCCAAATCCAGGTGTTTTAGATTTTCGTAGATCAGGCTACGCAGCCCAATATGGGAGATGGGGCTGCAAAACAGTCTTTAGTTTTTCAAAGCACACTTAATAGAGGTAGCTGCCAAAATCCCCCACATATGAACCAGCGGACAACCTTCACAATTTTTTGTACTGTAACAGGTAATGATTTGCCTACAGCCGTTCACAATAATTCCTGCCCAACGATAGCGCTCCCACTGTTGAAAAAAGCCTCGATCGATGAGCATTACTAAAACTTTTCATGAACTGTGAATTTATATCAAATATTTCTTCATATTCCCAAGTACAATTTCATATCCGGCGGGAAGTAAATGAGCTCCATCAAATGTGAGTTCTTTTCTCACATTCCCGTCAGCACCGGCTAGGCCGGCATTGACGTCTATGAATTGGTAACCGTTCCGTTTTGCTACTTGTTCAACTTTGATATTTGCTGCTTTCAGTAGCCCGTTGGAGCGGTGCGCATAAAACTGGTCATTTTCTTGCTTTTCTTCGCTGCCGAAACCGTCCACCGTATTGATCGGAAAATACTTCATCACGTAGACAGCGGTGCCTGGTAGTTTCGCTTTGATCTGGTGTAAGATCTTGTCGTAGTTTGCAAGGAAAATATCTTCCCGGATATTAAAACCGATATCGTTTGAACCGATATTGATGAAAATTTTGCTTGGCGCCAGGTCAAATATCAGCGTGTCTATATGATTAAGCAGGTCTGCAGTTGTCGTCGCCCGCACGCCCCGGTTATAAATTACTTTATCCAAATTAAGATCTTGTTGCAGCTGATCAATGGGGAAGATTTCCATCGATGACGAACCAACAAAAAGGATCTGACCTTTTTTTGCGGTTTGATTTTCTACAGCATAGCTGGTTAAAATATCATGTTGAAATTTAATGATATCCGGATGTAGATTCGTGAGTTCAGTGGCTTTGTCTGGCATACTTTTTTTCTGTTGATTCGGTCTGTCTTAGGTGGTGGTCGTTTCCTTTTAGTTCGTTTACTCCCGGCGACTCATTTTTTACGCCGTTGTCCTTTTGAAAAATTCAACTATCCTGTCCTGCGCATCGTCGGCGTGCATCCATTCCACCATTTCAAATGATGTCGCCGCCTCTTGTGCGGCGCGTTCACGCATGACTGTTTCATAAGCTGCAATGGCTGTTTGTGTGTCTTTAAAATATTCATTAGTGAGACATTCACTTAATTCAAGCGCATCAAGCATCGCCAGATTTACCCCTTCACCGGAAGGCGCCATGATGTGAGCCGCATCTCCAAGTAAAGTCAGGTTGGATTTTGCCTCCCAGGTTTGGTCTAAAGGAATGGAATATTGCGGTCGTATCAATACCGGGAGATCAGTATTTTCGAAAAGCTCAAACCATATACCGCCCCAGTCCGCAAATGCTGTTTTGAACCATTGCCTCATTTGTGTGCTGTCTGAAAAATTGATTCCACTGTTGTTTGCCCGGGCTCCGTCAATTTTAATACTGATGTAGAAGTCTATGCTGCTGTCTCCTTTCGCCGAGATGTGCAGATATTTTCCTGCGTTGTGTACATATATTTTACCGCCTTGCAACAACTCATTGATGCGGGGCGCCTTCATTTTTGCGTTCCCAACATTTCCTTGCAGAATGGTAATGCCGGCATAGTATGGTTGGATTGGTGTGACAAACGGACGAACTTTAGAGTTGCCTCCATCGGCTCCAATGACAATGTCTGCCAAAACTGTTGCGCCGTTCCTGAACTCAATTGCCCATTGCGCACCGGCTGGTGTCATATGCACGAATTGACTGTTCCACACCACTATATCCGGCGAAAGGGAATTCAGTAAAAGGTTACGTAAATCGCTTCTGTCGATTTCTGGTCTGGCATTAGGACTGTCAAAATCAATTTCAGTCGTTTCTTTTTCGTGTTCGTCAAAAAGGATGTTGCCCATCTTATCCACCACACGCCCTTTTTCTGCACCTGGCCGGTATGCCCTTTTAAATTCATGGAATAAATCCGCCGCTTTAATAGCTTTTAAGCCCGAATTTTCGTGCAGGTCAAGTGTTGCACCCTGACTTCGTACATCCCTGTTAAAATCTCTTTCATAGACCTTTACGTCAATTCCTTTTTGTAGCAGTAATCGCGCTAATGTCAGCCCGCCAGGGCCACCTCCAATAATGGCAACCTTTTTTTTGTCGATCATGTTATTCGTTTTCCAAACACAAAATTAGTGTTACATTTATGGATAAAATAGTTGCTTTTGGTATTAAAATAGTCTGAAATGAAAATTTCGGTCATTGACAAAGGATTAGGTATTGCGGCCCAATTTGCTCAGGCAATCGGTGCGAAGACGAGCGGGCGATTTATAAATATTCCTATAAATAAAGGCAGCGGTTATATCACCGGTTTTTCGTGGGGAGGTGATCTGCGGATGATGATACGGAATTATTATTTGCTTGAGGCTGTTTTTGTAGAGCGCACAAACGAATTGGCTGAGGGGCAGGAAAACATCGTAGTGCTGTTGAGTGGAATATTTCCGCCGTTGGTACATGGCCAGGAGCAGCTATTACCTGAAAGAGCTAGAATCATGATTTGCAGGCATCTGGTGTCTACCATTATGGAAATGCCGTCGAATACCAGTTTTGGAAGTGTCACAATTGTTATTTCACGCAAGTATCTTCACCAGCTTTTTGGGCATATAAGTCATCCGGTCGTAGCAAATGTCCTAGAAGCAAAGGAAAATTTTGTGGTGGAGATGGACGTGTCGCCGGAAATTATTGCAACCGCCAGCGAAATGCTGGGGCAACCCGTGCCTGAAAGTTTAGAAAGGCATTATTACAAACTGAAGTGCGAGGAACTGCTTTGCTACACCTTCGCCCTGCTTTTGAAACGGGAGGAAATGCCAGCAGTTGGCATCCACATCGATGACATCAAAGCCATCTATGCCATCAAAGCACACCTGCAAGCGCACCTTAATGAAGCACCCCATATTGCTGGTTTGGCTAAACAGGCAAAAATGAGTGAGCCGAAATTGCGCAAGTTATTTAAGCAAATTTTTGGGAGGGGAGTTTTTGAATTCTATCAGTTTTTACGGATGGAAATGGCCGCCAGGTTATTGAAGGACAAAAAACTTACTGTATCAGAAGCAGGTTACCAGGTGGGCTTTACGAACCTGAGCCATTTTTCGAGGGTCTTTGCTAAGCATCATGGGATGAAACCGAAACAATACAGCCGGTCATAAATTGGTCTGCCTTTTCAAGTGACCTTTTTTATCCAACTTTCATACGCTGCCCGATTACACTTCCATCGTGACCAGTTTGTTAGGATTTTGCAACTATATTATAAAAATCGTTCATCAAACTAATTCTCCCGTTGGTGGCGAGGTTGATACAGTCAAAGCGTTTGTAGGAGCAGAATGATCCCATGTCTTTATCTCCATTGATGAAAATCGCACCAATTAAAATTACATACTTGCAAGGGTAGTTTGTTTTGCTTACCAGTATTTCCATTCTTTCATTAATAGCCTCATACATTACCTCCGTTGCTTCAAATATCTGGCTGCTGGCCGTTTTTATTCTGTCAGCCTGCTTTAAAAATATTTGCTCAATGGTATTCATCTGGTAGTCCAGGTCCGTAACATTGCCAGCTGCAATCTGGTTGTTCAGCAATTTGCTTAATGCGCCCTTTGCAGCGCCGCAACAAGCCGAATTTTCGCTTTGCCCAATGCGGTGGATTTCACCGATAGTTCCATCTTTGGTAATGCCAATATGCGGAGCATAGAACACAACCACTGCGCCATCTTCAGGTACATGATGAGCAAAGGCATTCATGCCGGTGACGCCTGCAAATGGAAAGCCGTTTAAGCCTCCCATGTGAAACGGTCCCAGCATTTCATAGGCTCTTGGCGGATACTGAATGGCATTTACATCGTCGCAACACATACTATCGGCATGCATTAATTGATTAGGTTTTAAACCTAATTTATATTCAATTACATCCAGTAATCCATTTACAGTGTCTGCCGTTGTATTGGCATTTGCATACCAGTTTTTTACTGTTTGTAGATGTTGAACGCTCATTGTGCTGTTGATTATAAAATAATATTATTTTTTGGTTGTAATGCAGGTGGTAAATCGGTTTCGCCGAGCATTTCCCTCATATCAATTTCAATAGTTCGGCTCATCTGCGAAATAGGAACATCGTTTGCAGAGCCTTCAAATGGATTTTCGGTGCTTTCGCCAACTTGTTCCAAAGATGTATAGACCCAGGATATTAAAACGCTGAAAGGAATAACCAGCCAAACCATATTCCCTTTCATAAAGCCATCCAAGCTCTCATTGAGCTTGTCAAATTCTTTGAGCATACCGAATGGCAAAAGGATACAAAATAGTTTTATGAAGAATGAATTGATGCTGGCAAATTGTCGTGGGTAAGGAAAGTTCTTGATCCGTTCACTTCGTCCCTGTTGGTCAAAAAAATCTTTGATGGCTTTCTGCATTTCCACGAAACGATAATCTTCGATTTGTTTGTCGTCAAATAATTGCTTGGTGGCTTTGCTTTGCAAACTCAAAAGTTGTACGGCTTTATTTCTGGTGGTAAGAATGTATTTTAATTCATTTTCCGAAAGATATTTTTTCAATTCATCTTCCAACGAGGTTTCCTTTTCGGGGATAGAATAGTAGGCTTTGTATTCTTCATTATAAGCTTTTCCTGCGGTTTCCCAGGCCCGGCTGTCTCTCATGGCATAACGCAACGCCGTAAGCCAGGCAAAATGACGATAAATCAATTCTTTGGATTTTCCCTTATCGGGTATAAAATCCCTGCTCATGGTGCCCCAGGCCCTGCTGCTGTTTAAAATCGCTCCCCAGATCTGCCGGGCTTCCCAGGTCCTGTTGTAGGTCTGGGTGTTTTTAAATCCAACGATGAAGGCTGTTGCAGTTCCCAAAAGAGCCACCACTGTCCATGGAATTGCCAGCCATTTTAAGCCTGCCAGTTGATACAAAACCACCGGTACGATCCCGATAATAAGCGTTATGTAAATATTCCTCCTTGTCCAAATAAGAAATTCTGAAAGGTTATATGATTTTCCTGAATGCATTACTTTTCTGTTTTTGAAACGAATTTGCTAATGAGGATGCCAACCAAAACAACCGAATAAAATTGTCCCGCAATTCCAAAAAAGGATGTTATCAGTTTAGTATGATGTGAATTCGGGGTAATATCGCCAAAACCAATACTTGTAAGCGTTATAGAACTGAAATAGACCAGGTCCATAAACGTTTCGGCATTACTTGCTGTGCCGATGCCCTTAAAGGAACCAGGATTGTCGTAAAATAGGAACTGCAGTAGAAATGTGGCAATTTCTATCAGCAAAAAGTACCCACAGGCGGCAGCCGAAATAATATCTGCATTGATGTAACCAGGCTTAATAAGAAACCTTAGAATTTCTCCAAAGATAAATGTGAAAAATATTACATATACAATATTCAGAACTGTAAAGTAATGTGGTAAATTGGCCCAAACGATCAAGCCTATTGGCAAAGCTACCACACAAATAAATAGAATATTGCGTATGATATTTTTCCATTTACCTTTTCCAATAAATACACCGACACTGGCAACGCCCAATATCACCATGTTTATTGGCCAGATGACGTTCCTGTAAAAAAGTAAGTCTTTCAAAAAAATGCCAATAAAGAGATGTTGAATTAAAGCTAACAGCAATAACTCATACTTACGTTTATGTAAAAATTCTCTTACTGACATAGATCATTTTGCTTGCCCGATGTCCAATCTTTCTATTTTGCCTCCTGCACTTATATGAAATTTAAAGTAGGTTTTAAAATCTCCCCATCTTTCAGTATGAAAGTTCCCGAAAATAGCTAACCCATTGTTCTCAACCTTATCAATGCTTGTAAACTTTTCATGGCCGCAAGCCTCTTTTACAAAGCTTTGAAAATTGCGGGGATTGTCATCGTCAAAAAGTTTTGCATCAGCTGTAAAGTAAGCCAGAAACGTTTTTGCATCCCCATTTTGCCAGGCATCAAAAGCCGCTTTTACGGTTGTATTTGTTAGTTTACTTGTATCCATCACCATTTGTTTTTGTGTTGCTTTCTTCGTTGCTTGTCCGCAAACCTGCTGTGTTGCACACAAGAGGGCAGCAAGCAGGATGGCGATATTTATTTTCATCTTAGTGTGTATGAGAGAGCGGATGCTGCAGGTAGATAATTACTAATGACAGTAAAAAGAAGGGCAACTCAATCAGCACTCCTTTAAAATCTTTATCTAACAAGTGAAAGCAGATAATTAAAAGGATGCCAGCGGCCATTAAAAAGTTACCCCAGACAAAAGTTTTTGGTATCAGCATCAATACAACACTTAACAGTGTAAAGAAGCCCAAAACCAATACACCTTGCTTGCCGATACTCCATTTTCCGAACATTTCGAGCATTTCATTTTTACCCGTAAGCATTGCCCAGCCTTGTTTAATCGCCATATAGGCCGCAAAAAGGATCAGTACGGCGTTGATGATCTTTAACACCATGATGGTTTTTTAATTACGAAAATACGCTTAAATTACTTGCAATATCCTTACCGGCATACGGTGGGAATACATCCAGTTCCCAATCGGGATTTCCCATCAACATTGCTTTGGTATTACTCAAGGCATCAAAGCCAGCTTTTCCGTAATATTTTCCCATGCCACTCATGCCAACGCCGCCAAATGGCAGGCTATCTATCCAGCAATGCAGGTTAGTTTGATTAACGCATCCACCGCCAAAAGAGACGGCATTTAAAAAGTAGTCAATGTTTGCCTGGTTCTTGCTGAATATATATGCCGACAGGGATTTTGGTTTGCGTTTGATAATATTTATGATGTCTTTTAAATCGTTGTATGGCATCACCGGCAATACCGGACCAAAAATTTCCTGCTGCAATGCCGGGTCGTCCCAGGTGCTCGGGTAAAGGATCGTTGGCTCAACATATCGTTCCTTTATATTGAAACGTCCACCCAAAACAACCTTTTCAGGCACAATATAGGAAGCCACTCTTTCAGCATCATGCTCACTGATCATTCTTGCAAAATCGGGGCTTTGGCTTGGGTCGCTGCCATACATTTTGGTTACTGCAGCTTTCAGTTTTTCTATAAATTCGCTGGCAATATTTTCATGGACGTACACATAACCAGGAGCAATGCACCATTGCCCGGATATGGCATTGTGTCCCCATGAAATTCTGTCTGCAGCAATGTCAATATTAGCAGTTTCATCTACAATGGTGGGGTTCTGTCCGCCCAGTTCCAAGACAATAGGAGTGAGGTTTTCGGCAGCGGCTTTCATGATGATCTTCCCAACAGCAGCGCTTCCTGTAAAGAAAATAAAATCAAAAGGCAATTGTAATAATTCAGTGATTTCTTCCCTTCCTCCCAATACAACATTTACTGCCTCGGGCTCAAAGTATTTTGGAATTAATTGCTGAAATAGATGAGCCGTATTGGGTGTCGTGTTAGCTGGCTTTAATATGACCGTGTTGCCAGCAGCTAACGCTGCAATAGCCGGATCAAGCAATAGCAGTATGGGGGCATTGAAAGGACCAATTACGAGCGTAACACCAAAAGGCTCTTTGTAAATGACGCCTTTATTGCCAGTTGCCTCCAGCCCTTTGGGGATGGGCACTTGCTGCGGCTGCATTAATGTCCTCAAATTCTCTTTATAGTATTTTATTACGCCGAGGGGCACTGTTATTTCAAATAGTTGTTCAAATGGTGGTTTGCCAAAATCTTTATGAAGTGCTTCGCAGAATATTTCCTGGTTTTCGCGTAACATTTTTTCCATCCGGTTAAGCTGGTCAATACGCCAATCATAGGTTTTGGTTGATTCCGAATAAAAGAAATCTTTTTGTTTTTGAAAGATTGGCTGATAGGCGTTCATACATATAAGTTATAGATGAATAAAAGCAAAGACCAGCAGTTTTTGCTGCTGGTCTTTTAAGTACTTCTTTTTTATCTGGTGGTGTAGCCTCCATTTGCAAAGATGGTTTGCCCGGTTATCCACCAACCATCAGTTACTAAAAATTCAACCAGGAAGGCAATGTCTTTGATGTTAGTTAACCCTCCCAGGGCAGATGCAGATTTATGATAGGCAACAGCTTCGGCTGTTTCCTGGCCATAAAAGAATGGAGTGTCCATTGGGCCAGGCGCTACTGCTGTTACGGAGATACCCCTTGGGCCAAACTCTTTGGAAGCTGCTCTTGTAAAATGTTCAACAGGTGCTTTGGCTCCCGCATAGGTTGAGTAGTATCCTGTGAAGGCGGCTAACAATGAAGTGACAATTGTACAGATCTTGCCATTGTCATTTAATTTCTTTCCTGCTTCCTGCAGGAAGAAATAGGCAGATTTGGCATTTACGTCCATCATGGTATCGTATTCCTTTTCGGTAGTATCGGTAAATGGCTTCTTCAATACCATGCCTACCGTATTGATGGCTATATCGATACCACCAAATTTTGCCACTGTTTCGTCGAAAAGTTTAGTTACGTTTTCTACTTTGGTAAGGTCGCCCTGAAATAAAAACGCATCTGCTCCCAACGCCTTTACCTCCGCTAATGTTTTTTCACTTTCAGCTTTTGAGCCCTCGCTATTGTAGTGAATGGCTAGTTTCGCTCCTTTTGCAGCGAAATCTCTGCTAAGTAAGCCGCCTAAGTTTTTACCGCCACCTGCTATTAAGACAACTTTGCCTTTTATATCATTTCTTGCCATAACATTATTTTTTGATGGATAATTGTTACGGCAAAACTCGATTACTTTATGAATTATATCATGGTGAACTTCACGGTTTTTTATAATGCTTATTTACTCTGTTGCTTGCAGAGCTCGCCGGGGGCCGGTAAGCTTATAAGGAATTTGGAAAAGCGGTGGTGATTTTTAGTAATGGCGGATCAGGGCGACGTGGTCATATTGTGCCAGCGCCCCATCATCCAGGAATTCCACCTCGCCACCCTGGCTGATGACCTGGCCGATGAGCACATCCACAGCATCCTGGATGCAGAAAGGATTGTCTTCAGGAGAGTCTTCCCGGAAGATGTGGTAAGGAGTATCTGCGCGGCGGGCGGGAAAATGGAAATTCCTTTCGACTACAAGGAGATGAGCATTGTTTTCCCAGGCCGCGGTCCAGGCTTCCAGGATGCCAACGCTGAGTTTTTTCTCGTCGGCAGCTGTCTCCAGGTTGGTGAGCAATAGCTTGTTATTATGCTGGTACCAGGTTTCGAGGCAAGGTTGTATCAGCGTCCGTAACGTTTGTTCGCCGGCATCTTCATAATTACCATGGATATAGCCCGCGATCTGTGTGAGATGCCGGGAATGCACTTTGAAATGCCCTACCACTTTCTCCGGGCCCAGAATGAATACAGGCAGGGGATACCTGGCCAGGATATGGGAGAGTTCCTGGTCCATGTGCTCCAAGAACTTATCCATCACTATTTCCCTGCGGGTGCCGGCATCGCTGAAGTTGGCCACCTGTTCGGGCTTTTCGTTCACATAGGCATATACATCGGTAGGGATCTCCGTTTTTAAAGGGGTGAACTGCGTTTCGCCGGCCAGGTAAAACTGGCAGTGCTGTTCGCTGAGGATGAGCACCAGGTATTGGCGGAGTTGCTTACTGTCAGCCACTAGGTCCCGGATGGCGAAGTAATCACCAATGACAATTCTTTCTTCTACCAGCTGATCGAGGTAGAATAGTTTGCTTTTATGCGGCGAGGCAAAAAGGGCTAAGCTTTGCTGGCGGATATTATAATTCACCCGTAGCTGCAGTTTCTCCAGCCTGCCCATCACGGCAAGCGCCATTTCTGCCGTGTAGTTCTTGAACAATAAACGCCTTGTATTTTCCAGGGCGATCTTTAGGCGATGTTTCAACTCCGCGCGGGAGGAGAACGTGGGATGGCACGGCAGCAGGATGGAAACGGCAGGAGGAACCGGCTCAAGGCCTATGATGTCTTTGTAGACGACTGTGGCAGGATATTTTATCATATAATGAGAATAAGAAGTAATGAAGGTAGGAGGCTGGCGCGGACCTGCCGATGACCTGCGTCACAACCTGCGCTGACACTGCTTATGTTGATGTCTGTTATGCGAGGCATGCCTTGCATGTTCCGGCGGTGGAAAGCAGGCCCCGGTGAAGCACCCGGCTGCTTTGGCAGTTGTTTTGGAACACGGTGATGCCTCCCGGTTTTTGTAACCAGGACGATCGATGGATGTGGGAGATTTTATCTGTTGAGGCGGTTTCGGGGAGATTGAGGGTCTTCGATGCAGCGTTGTCTGTGCACTCCTGGAAGATGGCTGGATGCCGGCGGTGCCAGTTCTTTTACAACGAGCCTATGCGGGAATACTGCATGGATCAAAGGAATGTTCCAGGACCCGGTTCGCCTGTAGTGATCAGTTAAAAGTCTGGCGAAATTCCAGCGGCGATAAATTCGTTTTCTTTTTGAAAAGTGTGCTAAAGGATTGCGCGTGCTCAAAGCCTAAGGCATAGGCGATCTCGCCGACCGAGAGACGGGTCGTGGAAAGCTTTTCTTTGGCTTTCGCGATCAGTTTTTCATGAATATGTTGCTGTGTGTTCTGCCCGGTATGAACCCGAAGCAGGTCGCTCAGATAGTTCGGCGACAGGTTCATCTGTGCAGCAATATATTGTACTGTGAGTAAACCTTGTATGTCGCTGTTAAAGTAGTCATCGATCAGCTGCTCAAACCTGGTCAGCAGCGCGGAACCATTATTCTTGCGGGTCAAAAACTGCCGCTCATAAAAACGGTTGGAATATTTTAGCAGGGTCTCGATCTGCGTCAGGATGATCTCCTGGGTATGCTTATCGATATGCTGGCACTCTTTATCAATTTTATGGAGGATCGTGATGAGGTCATCTTCTTCCTCAGCAGACAGGTGCAGCGCTTCGTTCACCGCGTAATCGAAAAAACTATAGTGATGAATGCTGTTCGCCAGCGTATGCTGCAAGAGGAAGTCCGGATGAAAGATCAGGAGATAACCGGACCCGCATTCCATATTTTGCAGGTCCAGTTGTTGCACCTGGTTAGGCGCCGTAAAGCTCAATACTCCTTTATCATAATCATAATGCTGCTGTCCGTACCTGACCTTGCCTTTGGCTTCGCGTTTGAGCGCCACGCAATAGAAGCGGTTCACGAAACCTTTCCAGATCTCGTGTTCCAAAAAAACACTTTCAGCCAGATTGATCACGCTCACCAGCGGATGGCGGGGTTCGGGCAATGACAGCAACCGGTGAAATTCTGATATGGAGTTAATGGCATTCATAAACAAAAGTTAATCAATTAAGCCCATACTAAATTCATCATATGGGGCGCCCGTGTCTGTACCCAATGGCACGATGCTTTCCAGTTGTGAAAGGTCCGCCTCCGTCAACTCAATGGTTGTTGCCGCAAGGTTTTGCTCCAGGTACTTTCTGCGTTTCGTTCCCGGGATCGGCAAAATGCCCTTGTTCATGATCCAGGCCAAAGCCAGCTGCGAAGAAGTGACGTTCTTTGCTTCCGCCATGGCCTCAATTGCCTTAACCAATTCAATATTCTTATTAAACATTTCACCCTGGAAACGCGGGATTGCCCTGCGGAAATCGTTCTCCGGCAGGTCATCAATGCTTTTGATCTGCCCCGATAAAAACCCACGGCCTAATGGTGAGTAAGCTACAAACCCAATACCAAGTTCATTTAAGGTGGCTAACACGCCGCGTTCTTCTACTGTTCGTTCAAATAAGGAATACTCGCTTTGTACCGCGGTGACCGGGTGTACTGCATGCGCCCGCTTGACCGTTTCAGACGATACTTCCGACAGACCAATATAACCTACTTTACCTTCTTTAACCAGCCCGGCCATGGCTTCAACCGTTTCTTCGATCGGCGTGTTTTTATCCAGGCGATGCAGGTAATACAGATCAATGTAGTCGGTGTTGAGATTCTTTAGGGAACGCTCTAAAGATTTCTTTACATAGGCCTTTTTACCATTGATAGCCCATGTCACTTTATTGTTATCATCGATCTCCCAGCCAAACTTGGTGGCCAGAATGTACTGATCGCGCTTACCGCTGATCGCCTTGGCGATGAGCTGCTCATTTTTCAGCGGCCCGTACAGGTCGGCCGTATCCAAAAAATTACCGCCTAGCTCAAGCGAACGGTGGATCGTCGCGATGGCTTCCTGCTCATCTGCGGGACCATATATATTTGCTTCTTCAAAACCTGTCATGCCCATGCAGCCCAGGCCGATTACGGGAACAACCAAACCCTGGCTGCCCAATGCAATTTGTTTTATTTCCATGATCCAAAGATCGGCAAGCCCGGTCAGGAACATGTATGCAAACCCCTGAAGCTTGTAAGCAAATCAAGGACTAACGCCTGATCACTCGCCGCTTATTTTATTAGTCTTTCTAAAAGCTCCGGAACTTTGTCCTTTTCTCTCCGCATAAATAAGGGTAATGGATACCCCGAAAGTAGAACGGTGCGTCCTTTTTTTGTTTTCCGCGCAGCATTACGCGCACCGGCTAAATCAGGGTATGGCAAGAGGAAAGACCCAAAACGCGGACAGCAACTTGACGGGCCTGGCCAAACAGCTATTCTTCTTTGGTCAAATAATACCTGAATACTTCGGTATTGCTGCTAGGAACAAATTCCACAGCCGCGGTCACCAGTTGCCAGTCTTCGTCAAAATAAGGCTTCAGGAGCCGCATTAACATTTGTTCATAGGCGGCCGGTTCTTCTTTTGCCTTTACATGCGTGTTCAGATCAACCTGTTTCTGAACCTGGGCCGTATCATCCCGGGTAATGAACATATTGTTGGCCCTGTGGCCCACTGTAAATGTTGCATGACTATCAACAAGTGTGATCGTCATGTGTTTTAGTTTGGGCTTCTGCTGCGCGAAGCCATGAGATCCCGCGGCGAGCAACAGCGCGGCGATCAGGGCCTTTTTCATGGTATAAGATTTTATTTTTCCAAAATTAAGTTCCCTATATTAACCATATGTTACCTGGATGACATGAAATGAAGCAGCATGGGATCATTCATAGAAGAAGAAAAAGACATGAGTATAAAATAAGCTATGTCAGGCGCGCTTAACTTTAAAAGATAAGATGGAAAAGAAGGTGCCCCAACGCTCGGTCGAAATTGACCTGCAAATTGTACACTACTACAAAATGACGGGTATTAATGGAATTTTTATGCGAGGATAAGTGTCTTTTGCCATTCAATTAAATGACTGCCTAAACTCCAACGGCGAGAGCTTCGTTTTTGTCTTGAATAGCTTGCTGAAAGATTGTGGATGTTCAAAACCTAGCTCATAAGCGATTTCACTTATTGTCAGGGTTGTCGTTGAGAGTTTTTCTTTGGCTATGTCAATAAGCTTGTTGTGAATGTGTTGTTGTGTGGTTTGTCCTGTTAATGTTTTAAGTAAGCTACCCAAATAATTAGGTGAAACATTCAGCAGGCCCGCAATGTGTTGAGCCGTGGGTAAGCCTTTGTATGTTGGATCGCTATTGTTAAAATAATCGTCAAGGATTTTTTCCAGTCGTTCCAGTATTTGATGGCTGCTCTTTTTCCGGGTAATGAATTGGCGTTGGTAAAAACGCTCGCAGTAATTGAGCAACAATTCGATTTGGGCAATGATGATGTTTTGACTAAACTTGTCAATATTGGAATGATACTCCCGCTGAATGTTCAGCAGGATGTCTGTAATAATAACTTCTTCTTTTTCTGAGAGAAAAAGGGCTTCGTTTACGGCATAGCCAAAAAATTCGTATTGCTTAATGCTTTTTGCCAACGTTGTGTTCCAGATAAAATCCGGGTGAATCAGCAAAAGCCATCCTGTTGGTTTTGCATTGGACGGGTTGTCTATCTCAAGACGCATCAGCTGCCCGGGCGAGATAAACGATAACAGGCCTTCATCAAAATCATACTGCTGTTGCCCGTAGCGGAATTTCCCTTGCGGCATGCATCGCTTTAAGCCGATGGAATAGAAATGCTGAACCCAACAGATCTCCTTTTCACCGGTCTGATATTCTACCAAACCATAGTCCACCAGGCTAACCAGCGGGTGTTCGGGTTTAGGTAAGCCACTTATTTTGTGAAAGTCGCTGATGGTATTGAATATGTATTTTTTTTGCTTCATGGCCTTCTCAAAATTAGGAAAAAGCGATAGAACCTGGATCGCCCTATCGCTTTTGGTATTGCAATTAAAAGTCGGTTGACCTGCTCAGCGCTTCGTTGGCGGCCAGGTCATTTTGCAGCACTTCAATTTTGTTATAAGCCATTCCGAGCGCATCACTTCCCATGAAGAAATGAAGTGGCGGGGTTTCGCTTTCCGCTAATTGAATAAACGCAACGGCTGCTTTGTCAGGGTTTCCCAACTGCTTGCCATTCATTTCGGTTTGGTGCCACTGTTCAGAATTTCTTGCCAATGTATAGCCGGCGATCGGATTTTGAGGAAGGCGAAGCGAGTCTTTATCTAAAAAACTAGTGCGGAAATACCCTGGATATACAATCGTTGCCTTTATCCCAAATTCTTTTGCTTCTACAGATAAAGATTCTGTAAGACCAGCCAATGCAAATTTTGTGGCACTATAAATACCAAAGCTCGGGAATGTGCCGATCAGCCCTCCAATAGAAGAAACGTTGATAACGTGCCCTGATCTTTTGTTGCGGAAATGTGGCATAACGCTTCTGATCACATGCAGCGCACCAAACACGTTGGTGTCAAAATTTTGACGGTCTTCCCGGTCGGTCAATTCTTCCAAGGTGCCAAATTGTATATAACCTGCGTTGTTTACAACCACATCAATACCACCAAAGGTGTCAATGGCTTTTGAAATGGCGCTTCTTACACTTTGTTCATCCGTCACATCTACTTCCAACGGCAGAAAATGTGCAGCTGTTCCAACTTCCTGCTGTAATCGTTCAACAGTCCTGGAGGTGGCGGCAACCTGGTATCCGTTACTCAACAGTTTTTTAACTAAGGATAATCCCAATCCTTTGGATGCTCCTGTTACAAACCATACTTTTTTTGTGTCCATTTTTGCAATTTTTAATTATTGAATGCTGACACTGCAAAATTGGAATGAATGGAGCGCGTGAAATTAACCAAATCAATGCTTGTTGTAATCAAAACAACGATTGCCTGAGAGCTTAAAAAAAGAGCCTTGTTTATGAGTGATTATATTGTTGGTGAGGGGACTTTGTATTTTTAACACATCACTAAGCGGTGATCATAATCCCTTTACTGGCCCTCATGCGTCTTATCAAAATACTCCCGCTGCAATTCCAGTGTTTTTGTATCCGCCTTTACCGCTTTGATGGCCTTTTCCAGGTCACTGATCACATGCGCTGTAACAAACTGTCCCATTTCTTTCGTGGCCTTGCTGCCATCGCCGGCGTAGTGGTTCGGGTAGCTTGCGTACCACCAGATAGCGGTGTAAATATTCGGAATAGCGAGGCGGTGCTGGTTCACACCGGATTCAATATTGGCACTGTCTAGTTTTACGAGGTCCGGACGCAGGTACAGCAGCACGGAGGTTTCCCTTTCCCCCGCGTGCTGGTCGCCGGCAGGGTCAGATTTGTGCATGCGTGTCAGCGTATTGTTGTACGCGGAGTCTGTGCTGGGCACAAAGAAGTACACGGCGTAGTTGCGGCGTTTTTCCAGGCGGGTTTGAATAAAATACCGCAGGAATTCCGGGTTGCCGCCATGCACATTTACGAGGATGATCTTGTCGAACCCGTTACGGGCAATTTCGTCGCAGGTGGCTTCCAGCATATCCCATACCACGCGCTCCGGCAGGGCAAAGGTGCCTGGCTCGTGACGGGCCTCATTGATCTGCCCATAAAAATAGTCGGGAAACACCACGGCGTATTCTTTTTTGGTAGCCCGGGCCGCCCACTCGCGTACCTGTATAAGGTCTGAGCCGATCGGCGCATGCGGGCCATGCTTTTCGAGGATGCCAACAGGCAAAATGCAAGTGCGGGAAGACTTCTCCATCGCCCTGGGCCAGTCGCTGGCTGTGAGTTCGTCCCAGCGGGCGGGCAGGTTAGCGGGTGATTGTGCCTGGGCACGGTTGTTAGTAAACAGCAGCAATGCCAGTACGGCTATTGCTGACAGGAAAGCACGGTTCATAACAGTGGGATTTTTACAGGAAAGAAAAATAATAAAAAAAATCTGCCGGGACCAATGTGCTGGATGAGCGGTAAAGAAGGGCATCCTTAAATAACCAGTAGAAATGGGAGCTGGCGTGTTAACCGGTCATTAACTAAAATATGACCGTTCCGGACGAAAAGGATAGCGGAATTATTTTTTTTTCTAGCACATGAACGCACTAATTTGTGACACCGGTTCCCCATTGCTTACCGTTTAAATAGTATAGGAAAACGGGGTGCACGCCAATGGTAAATCTTCATTACCACACCGGTATTAACTTCCCCAGTTCTGCTTAGCCGAGCCTTTTTGCTGCTTTAACGGCAACGCACCGGACGTTTGTAATGTGTACTTGCATGGCCCGTAGCCCTGCATGGGCCGGATAATCCGTAAAAAACATACGCGCAACGAAAGCTGACTGCGCGCATAACGGGTTATATACGGCGTGGGAATGTGAGTTACCCATTGATCTTGTGGTACGTAAAATAAGAAGTGAAGAGGATGGCCAGGCCTACCAGCGGGGCAATGCTTTGCCCGCCAAAACCGTCTACCACGGTGTGAGATACGCAGGCGCTGATCATCACAAAGGTAAAGCCTGCATAGGGCCATTCCTTGATACGCCCTTTGAATGCCGGGATGATGAGCACCAGGGCGCCTATCACCTTGAACACCACGAGCAGGATGCCAAAATAGCGCGGGTATTGCAGGTGCAGGATGCCATCATCCATGGCGGTTTTGCTGGTGCCGAAAACAGCAGGCATGACCCCCTCAAAGAGGAAAATAATGCTGGTGGTGATCCAGTAAATGATCTTTGTGTTTTTCATGAAGAAGGATTTAGAAGAATGAGGTTTAAGATGCCCGTAAGTGGGTGGAAGGAATAACGTGTGGTTCAAATGTAGGGAATTTGCGAAATTGGCGCAAACGTTTGCAGCCAAAATCAAACGTTTGCGTGAAGGCCCCGCCCTGGCAAGGATTATAAATTGTGATAAAAAAGAAGGAATTTAAAGGTTACCATCAACCAATGCAGCTTTCCCAGGCGTTTCGAGCAAGTCGTCCCCGTTATGTGTGATGCTTCGTGTTCCCCTGAACATAATCCTGCAATAATTGTTTGCAAAATGCATGAACCAATTACAATGAGCATATTTCGCGCAAGCGTTTGCACGTACGGGCAATACCCGCGGGTATTACCTTTGATGCGGAAATTATCAATAGACTATTCAATTCAAATTGTCGCATGTTGCAGTCGATATTGAAAGCATACGGATTGAGCGCAGCACAGTGCAAGGTGCGTCCTTTTGGCAGTGGTTTGATCAATCACACCTGGAAAGTGGAATGCCCCGGCGGAGAACGTGATTATATACTGCAGCAGATCAACCAGGATGTATTTACCAACCCGGAAGATATTGCCCTCAACCTCAGTGCCCTGGCGGCATACCTGCGGGAGCATGTGCCCGGTTACATCTTCCCTGAGCCACTGACCACCCTGGACGGCAATACCATTGTACGTGACGAGGACGGCTATTTCCGTCTCATGCCCTTCATAGGCCCTTCTGTGGCATATGACGTAGTGACCTCGCCCGCCAAGGCCTATGAAGCCGCCAAGCAATTTGGCCGCTTTACGCACCTGCTGGAAGGTTTTCCTGCAGCTGAGCTACGCATTACCCTGGCAGGCTTCCATGACCTTTCCCTGCGCTACCAGCAGTTTGAAACCGCCCTCCTGCAGGGGGATAAGGACCGCATTGCCGCTTCGCGGGATAGCATCATCCGTGCACAGCAGTTCCGTGGCATTGTTACAACGTATGAGCATATACGGGTCAGCCAGGATTTCAAATTGCGGGTTACGCACCATGACACCAAGATCAGCAACGTGCTTTTTGATGAAAAAGGGAAAGGCCTTTGCGTAATAGACCTGGACACCGTGATGCCCGGTTATTTCATCAGCGACCTGGGTGATATGCTGCGCACCTATCTTTCGCCGGTTACGGAGGAAGAGGCAGATCTGAGCAAGATAGAGATCCGCGATCACTACTTCACGGCCATTGTAGACGGCTATCTCAGTGAAATGAAGCACAGCCTCACGCAGGCGGAGCTGCGCCACCTGGTGTATGCCGGTAAGTTCATGATCTATATGCAGGCCCTGCGCTTCCTCACAGACCACCTGAACAACGACCGCTATTATGGCGCCCGTTACGAAGGTCATAACCTGGTACGCGCCAATAACCAGCTGGTACTGCTGGAGCAGCTCTCCGCCAAAGAAGAGACATTCAACAATATGATCCGGAAGATGTTGCAGCTTCCGGTTTAAGCAGCAAAATCGTTTTAGACAGCAACAAGTAAAGCAACGTGGTAAAAGGGCCCTGCAGCAATGCGGGGCTCTTTTAATTGTACCGGGCCTGATCGCATACGCAAGGTGTTACCGGGCACAAAAAAGCCCCACGTGGACACGCAGGGCGGGGTATAAAAATAATAACCGTTTCGTCTCAAATCAAAATTCGTCGCTTACGCCGAAGATGGGCTTGCGCGTTTTCCAGGCGCCTTTTGTGAAGTCGGGGATGGCCTGTACCTGTCCGTTCTCCTGGATAGATTTTTCGCTGAGGGGACGGATGGCATACCAGGTAGCCAGGTCATATACATCCAGTGGGAACTCCACGTTGCGTTTAATGGATTCAATGAAAGCGTTGTCCACGAAGAAGTCCATGCCACCGTGGCCCGCGCCCTGAGCATCTGTTGCGTAGCGCGCCCACAGCGGGTGGTCGTTCTTGGTGAGGTAATCTTTCGTGTTTTCCCAGCGGTCATCCGGGCTTACATCTTCCAGGTAAATGTGGCCGGTATCCAGTCCGCCGGAGCCAAACTCCTGCCAGATACCGTTGGTGCCCTGCACGCGGAAACCGAGGTTGTACGGGCGCGGGGAGCAGGTATCAAGTGAAAGCACGATGGTTTCACCGTTGGCACACTGGATGGAAGTGGTTACAATATCACCCTGGTCAAATTTTACCTTGGCGTTGGGATGGTTCTCACCGCCTTTCTTTACAATGTAACGGTGCAGGCCGCGGGCCTTGGTAGATACGGAAGAAAGATGGGTGAGGCGGTTGCCGCGGTTCAGGTCTATCATGGTGCCCACCGGGCCCAGGCCATGCGTGGGGTAGTTATCGCCATTACGGTGCAGGTATTGGTTGGTGCGCCATTTGGCTTCGCTAAAGCCTTTCTCACCAAAGTCAAGGCTGTTGTTGTCTTTGCCATTACCAAACAGTACGCCGCGCAGGTCGTGCTGGTATCCGCCCTGCAGGTGCAGGATCTCTCCAAACATGCCTTGCTTTACCATGTGGTGCACTGCCATAATATCGCGGCGGTAGCAAACATTTTCCATGATCATCACCGGCACTTTTGTTTTCTCGTAAGTGCTTACAATATCATAGCAGTCCTGCAGTGTTTGTGCGCCGCATACTTCCATGCCTACGATCTTGCCGGCTTTCATGGCGTCAATGCCTTGCGGGATGTGCCATTCCCAGGGGGAGCAAATGATCACTGCATCTATATCATCCCGTTTCAGGAGGTTCTTATAATCATAGGGGCCGTTGGTGTATTCAATGGGGGCCTTCTTACCGGCTTTGGTCACATGCCGCTGTGCCATTGCCATCATATCTTTATCAGGATCTGCCATGGCGATGATGTCCACGTCGTTGCGGCGGAGCAGGTTGGCAAGATGACTTTGTCCGCGCAGGCCCACGGCTATCATGCCAATGCGTACACGGTCTTTACGCATGCTGGCAAACAGGCTGGCGGGTTGCAGCAGTGAAATGCCGATGCCTGCGAGGGCAGTATCTCTTATAAACTTTCTACGATCGTAGCGATTCATGGTGATAAATTTATGGTTGTAGCCTAAACTTACACCATCCCGCTTTGTTGTCGAAGTGCAAACGTTTGTGCGAATTTTTGCCGGAAGGACTACTCTCTTCTGCTTTCCACGGTGTACACGAAACTGTCTGCACGGTAATAACCCAGGTTGTATTCAATGGGGCGGTCGCCCTGGTCATATACAAAGCGTTTGCGCAGCAGGATGGGGGAGCCGGGTTCTACTTCGAGTTTGGAGGCAATGAATTTATCGGCGGCCTTGGCGGAGATCTCTTCTTTGGAGAGGGTGGCCACCACGTGTTGTTCTTTTTCGAGGATGTCGTACAGGGGGCGTTTGAAATCTTCTTCACCGGTGAGGCCTACACGGGGATGGAAGTAGGAGATAAAGTATACGAAGGGGCCTTCCTGTTTACCGCGAAGGCGCTCCAGTTTTAGCACTTTTTTAGCTGTGTTGATCTCAAAAAAATTGGCTACATTGTCATCAGGATTAACCCAGGTAACGTGTAGCTCGAAATTTTTTATGGCAATGCCCCTTGCTTGCATTTCCTGGGTGAAACTGAGCCAATTCTTGGATTTAGAACTGATAGCGGGTTCTGCGACTTTAGTACCGACGCCTTTTTTGCGTACCAACAATCCCTCATATACCAACTTATTTAAGGCATGCCGCAAGGTGGACCGGGAGATAGCAAGTTGCTTTGCCAACTGGATCTCGTTGGGCAAGAACTTTCCGCCGGCGTATTGCGGGTCTTTAATGAGGTTCCGGATCAGGTTCTCGGCCTGTATATGTAGTGGGAGTGGGTTTTTGTGGTCAATACTAAAGTTCATAGTGCAAATCACGGGAATTTTTGCTTTGCGTGTGTGTTTTCTGGTTAATATGTATGATCATTTTCCACGATTTTGATTGACTGTCTGGCACTAGTTACCAATTCTAAAACTGTATAATCCATTGATAATGTGTTCCAAAATCGATTTAGTAAACCAGATGTAAAAAACCTTCAATAAAATTTGTTAAAATTGATTTATGTACATATGTTTGTACATATATCCAGGGCCCGAATAAAGCCACGTTATGAAGAATTTTACGACCAAAGCCGCCGCTGTTGGTTTGTTGTGGGGGTGTGCATTTTATCAGCCGTGTGCAGGGAAAACAAACAGTAGCATTTACCATCTTCCATATAAACTGAATGCATTACCTCACGGTGGTGAGCATGGGCTGACCTTGGCACACAACCGTGCGCATGGGCTGGCCATTACACTCAATAGTGAAGAGGCGCTGGCACCGGATTTCACTTGCCCCTTTACTAAATCGATTCTGCAAGTAAAGGATATTACACCTCCTCCAATTCAGGGTGCTACATACACTATTATACCAGATCCTGCAGTACTTACTAATAATGTGGCAGGCGATTCTTTAAAGGTATTGGCTAAAACGATTTTGCAGGACAGCCGGCTGGATACCATCCAGGCCCGGGCACTGCGCCTCCTCACCGGCTTTGCGGCCGGCACCTCCTATGGGGAAGTATGGATCCGGGATTTTAACACCTTCATCCGGGGCTCCCTGCAGGTAGCCCCGCAGGAAAAAGTGAAAGAAATGCTGCTGCGTTTCTTCCAGCTCCAGGGCGAAGATGGTAACATCGTAGACGGATTCATCCCGAAGGAAAAGGCCTATGTGGGCTACGAATACCGCTACTCCGACCTGGCGCCGGGATGGGCTGCCCATAAGAACACCGTGGAAACAGACCAGGAGTCGTCCCTGGTACAGGCCATTAAAAAGTATATTGATGCCACCGGCGATACTTCCATCCTTCATGAAACGATAGGTGGTAAAACAGTGCTGGCCCGCCTGGAAGATGCTTTTGCATATTTGCTGAAAGACCGCTGGTCTGAAAAATATGGCCTGGTCACCGGCGCTACTACGATAGACTGGGGTGATGTGCAACCGGAAAAAGGATGGGGTGTCCGCATTAATGAACATACCAAATGGGCGATCGATATTTATGACAATGCCATGCTGCTCATCGCCCTGCACGACTTTAACACCATACTGCCGAGGGGATACAAACCACGGCGCGACTGGAATACTGTAGCAGCGGGCATCCGCAGGCACGTGCGCCAGTACCTCTGGCAATCGAAAGCGCAAAAATATTTACCCCACCTGTACTTAAACGGAAGCCCTTTCTCTGCTGGTTTCAACGAAGCTGCCATCCTGTACACCGGTGGCACCGCCTGCGCGGTGCTGGCGGGATTGCACAACAAAGCGGAGATCGCCGCCATCAACCGGCAGATGCTGGCCGCTGCGGCCAAAGAAAAATATGCCACTATCGGGATAACGGTATACCCGCCTTACCCCGAAAAAGAGTTTCCCAACATGAAGCCGTACGTATACCAGAATGCAGGCGACTGGACCTGGTTTGGCGGCCGCATGATCCAAGCCCTTACCGCAAACGGATTCGTGAAAGAAGCGTACAGCGAATTATCGCCGATGATAGACCGTGCGCTTGAACAAAAAGGATTTCATGAGTGGTATGATGTGGAAACCGGCGCCCCTAAAGGTTCGGGAGACTTTAGGGGAGAGGCCGGTGTGCTGTACGATGCCATCTCCCAGCTCAGGCAATGGGCAAAACAACACGCATAACTATTACGTATATATTCGATAACCAGCATCACGTTAAGACGAAAAGCCTCGGAACAACCTCGAAACAAAAGATCATCAGGCGCAGCCGCTGTATATTATTACTAAAGCACATTACAGCGGCAACGCCGCCATCCACGGTAACAAACAGTAAGTCACAAAGGAAACACAGTAATTCACAAGCAAAACAGTATTCACAAGCAAAACAGTAGTACAAAAAACCGTATCGCGCAAAAACAGCTCTCTAAAACATTGTCAAAAGCCACGTTCAGCGCAAAGCAAAACAGTAAGCAGTTACACACGCAAAGGCCGTCATTGCAACAACCGCCGGCAAAACCTGGAACTAATTACAGCATCACGCGTGTAACGGTTTTACACGTCCCGGGCACCCGGGACCCATCAATAAATTCATTGATCCGAAACAGTACACGAAACCGCGTGTTCCGGCAATCCGTTGAGAGAAATGTAGCACAGATCCGTGTTATAGCCCGTCAGCCATTCAACAGTAGCAGCAGGGAGACCAGTTTCTGAAACATTAAACCTTAAAAAACGTCGTCACAGTAACAACACTACGTTAGCGACACATATCGTCATTCCATTTACCCGCTGCGCCCGCACACACACTGCCCGGCGCGGCCGGGCTTGTATTGCCAATTTCAGTACCACAATATCATATCATCATCTAAAACTCCCGTTATGAAGAGAAAACTTGTCTATGCACTTGCATGCTTGCTGCTCTCCCTGCATGCAATGGCCCAGCACAAAATCAGTGGCCGGGTCACCGACGCCAAAGACAACACGCCACTACCCAGTGTGTCTGTGGTGATCAAGGGCACGCACACCGGCACCATGTCCGATGCCAATGGTAATTTTACCCTCACCATTCCCGGCAGCCAGGCCACCCTGCAGGTATCGTACGTAGGATACGACCAGCAGGACATCCCGGTAACAACGCAGACCACTACGCTCAATATTGCCCTGGTGCCCAAAGTGAACCAGATCAGTGACGTGGTGGTGATCGGTTATGGTACGGTAAAGAAATCCGACCTTACCGGCTCGGTAGCCACGGTAAAGGCAGAACAACTCATGGACAAGCCCGTGCCTAACGTAAGCCAGGCCTTGCAGGGTAAAGTGGCCGGCGTAGACGTAAGCGTGAACAGCAACGCCCCCGGTGCTGCTGCCAAGGTGCGCGTGCGCGGCCTGGGGTCCATCAACCTGGCCATTGATCCGCTGTATGTAGTGGACGGGGTGATCGGTGTGGATGGTAACTCCCTCGACCCGAATGACATCGCATCCCTGGAAGTATTGAAGGACGCGTCTTCCACCGCTATCTACGGTGCACGTGGTGCAAACGGTGTGATCATCATCACCACCAAACGTGGCCGCGCCGGCAATGCCACCGTGACCTACGATGGTAACGTGAACCTGGCTGAAAACTACCGCCACCTGCCTACGTTGAATTCTGAAGAATTTGTAAAGGTCTACAACCAGGCTTTTGCAAACGATACCAAGTTTGACCCGAACGGCGGTACCTGGACGCCTCCCAAGGAGCTCAACCACATCAACTTCCCCAAACTGTTTGACCAGAACGACAAACCCATTTATAATACCAACTGGGAAAAGGAAACTTACAAACCGGCTATCTCCACCCAGCACCAGCTGAACTTCCAGGGTGGTAACGAGCGGAGCGTATACAGCCTGTCACTCGGCTACCTGGACCAGAATGGTATCATGGTGAACTCCTGGTTCAAACGTTACTCTGCCCGTTTCACGATGGACAACGATATTAAGAAATGGCTGAAGGTAGGTGGTAGCCTTTCTGTGATCAACAGCCGCCAGAACCTGGTGTCTGACGCCAACGGCTCCCTGAACGTGCCGCGCATGGTAACGGAAGAGGTTCCCATTGTACCGATCAAGTATCCTGATGGTACCTGGGCAGGCAACAATGACATTGATGGCCTCGAAGGTGGCCCTAACCCGGTGCACATTGCCAAGAGCCGCTACACTATCAATAACAGGGTACTGGGCCTGGGCGATGCTTACCTGTTGTTCCACATCACACCGGAGCTGGATTTCAAATCTGACTTTGGTTTCAGCCTCACTTCAGAAAAGAACAACTTCTACTCCGGCCAGGACCTGCCTCACCTGTCTCAGGACCAGGGCGGCCAGGCCAGCATCACTACCAATACTTATAAATACTGGCAGTCTGAAAACTACTTTACTTACAATAAGAAATTCAATGCCAACAACAGCATGACCGCCCTGTTGGGTATTTCATTCCAGCAGTATGCCAATGAATATGCTTACGTGGAAGGCCAGAACTTTGTAACAGACTTCCTGGCATGGCATGCGTTGAATGCCGCCGCAGTACGTTCTTCCATCAATGGCAATGACGGTATGTGGCGCATGCAGTCTGAGTTTGCGCGCGTTACATACAACCTTAAAGACCGCTACCTGTTTACCGGTACGGCACGTTACGATGGTTCTTCCAAATTTGGCACGAACAACAAATATGGTTTCTTCCCCTCATTGGGCGCTGCATGGCGTGTGTCACAAGAGGATTTCATGAAAGATGTGAAAGGCATCACCAACCTGAAAATACGCGCCAGCTTTGGTGCTGCGGGTAACTCAGAGTTGCCTTCCTACAAATCTGAAGCACAAACCTCTGCCAGCACCGTGGTGCTTGGAGGCGCCAGCCAGCCTACTTTGTTGCCCAACTACCTGGGTAATCCAGACCTGAAATGGGAACGTTCCGTGCAGGCGGATGCAGGTATCGAACTGGGATTGTTCCAGGACCGCATTAACCTGAACGTGGATTACTACCACCGCAAAACCAAGGACCTGCTGCTGCAGGCGCCCATTCCCTGGAGCGCCGGTATGCGTGAGGCAGACCTGTATGAGAACGTGGGCTCCGTGTTGAACACCGGTATTGAAGTAGCACTGAATACTGTGAACGTAAAAACAAAGAACGTTACCTGGAGCACCACCTTCCTCTTTTCCCATAACAAGAACAAGATCCTGGCGCTTAATGATGGTAATGCAGACATCTTCCCCGGTCCCAACTTCCTGGGCCAGACCAACGTGCTGCGTGTAGGAGAGCCCATCGGTTCTTTCTACGGTATGACCCGTCTCGGTATTTACAGCGAAGCAGAAGAAGCAGAAGCAGCGTCTCA
This sequence comes from Chitinophaga parva, assembly GCF_003071345.1. Taxonomy (NCBI): domain Bacteria; kingdom Pseudomonadati; phylum Bacteroidota; class Chitinophagia; order Chitinophagales; family Chitinophagaceae; genus Chitinophaga; species Chitinophaga parva. The sequence continues at coordinate 358,606 of NZ_QCYK01000002.1, forward strand.
TGGCCTGCACTCCGGCGACCGCAAATACCTGTATAACAAAGACGGTAGCGTAAACTACAGCATCATTGGCCAAAGCACTCCGAAATGGACCGGCAACATTACCAGTACCCTGAACTACAAGAACTGGGATTTCTCTTTTGATATCCGCATTGTGCAAGGCATCAATACTGCTGCTACTTTCAAGCACTCTTCAGAAGACCGCCAGACCCTGGCCAATAGCCTGAAAACGGTACTGAATGCATGGACCCCGGATCACCAGACCGGCATGGTAGCCCAGGTGCGCAGCTACAAATTCACCCAGGATTCTCACTTTGATACCTGGTGGGTAGAAAATGGTTCCTTCATCCGCGGCCAGAACTTTGCACTGGGTTACAGCCTGCCTTCTGCTGTGCTGACCCGCTCCCACATCAACAAGTTCCGTGTTTATGCCAGCGTACAGAACCTCTTTATCATCACCAAGTACACTGGTTACGATCCTGAAGTAGATACTTACAATACGACCGTAGGTCAGAACAACGCGTTCTCCCAGAACCTGGACTTCTTCTCCTATCCACGTCCCCGCGTATGGAACCTGGGTGTGCAGGTAGGCTTCTAAGGGTGTATTAATTTATTTGGATTCAAAAAATTACAACATGAAATTCTCAGTTAAACATATCCTCGTTATTGCAGTGCTACTCATGGGGAGTGCCTGTAAAAAATTCCTGGAAGAAAATCCAACGGGCTTCATCAGCCCCAGTGCGCCGCTGGCCGGCATGAAGGTGGCGCGTGCCTTTGCGGATGGTTGCTACCAGGACATGCAAGGCCTGCTGAACGGCCAGAACTCTTCTTATGGTGGTAACACCTGGAACCTGATGGAATTTGCCACGGGCAAGTCTAACAGTGACCTGGGACAAACCGGTTTTGCACAGTTCCAGAACCTGAGCTACAGCGCTTCTTCCTTTTACATGGACACCTGGTGGCAGCACCTGTACCAGGGCGTAGGTGCGTGCAACTCCGCGCTGGGCAACCTGCCCCGCGTGACCGGCATTGACGATTCCTCCAAAACAGCTTTGCTGGGTGAAGCACATGCCATGCGTGCGTTCTACTATTTCTACCTGGTGCGCATGTTTGGTGCGGTGCCCATGGTGAGTGAAACACCCACCAGCTCCGCAGGACTGAAGTTAAAACGTACCGATGCGAAGACCATCTACGATAATATCATCATCCCCGACCTGCTGGAAGCAGAAAAGGTGAACTTTCCCTGGCGGGATGTGAATGGCCGCGTGTCTAAAGGCATGGTGGAATCATTGCTGGCGGATGTATACCTCACGTATGCAGGCGCTGCGATCAATGGGGGGGCTGCTAATTATGCAGAATCTGCCAAACGTTCCAAGAACGTGCTGGACAACGGCGGTTATAATCTTTTTAATGACTACCATGATATGACCATCCCGGCTAATAAGAACAGCCAGGAATTCATCTTCCAGATCCAGTATGCGGCGTCCGTACCGTCTACTAACCCGCTTACACCGCTGACCATTCCTAACTACTCGGGCATTTCCAAGTATTCTGATGAATATGGATCGGTATATCCCACGCCGCAGTTCCTCGCTTCTTTCCCGGCGGGAGACCATCGCCTGGACGAAAGACAATTCTTCTACAGCAAATACAAAAGCTCCAAAGGCAGTGATACAGTGAAGTTCCGCACGCCTTACATTTACAAATGGTTTGACTCCGTGGCAGTAGTGAACACCACCAAGTCGGACCTGAACTACACGATCTACCGCCTGGCAGATGTGGAACTGATGTACGCAGAAGCGAGCAACCGCGCAGAAGGTGGTCCTAACGCACAGGCCATCAAAGTGGTGAACGATATCCGCAAACGTGCACACCTGGCGCCCCTGGGCACTTTGAGCCAGGATGCATTTGAAAAAGAAGTATGGCTGGAGCGTTACTTTGAGCTGTGCTTTGAAAATAAAATGTGGTTTGATATGGTGCGTACACTGAAAGTGCACAATGATGTAACCGGTAACTGGGACAACTTCGTTGGCCACAAAACGGTGTACAATGCTACCTTCTCAGAAAACCAGCGGCTCTTCCCGGTGCCGCAACAGGAAATTGATGTAAATCCAAACTTGCTGCCGAATAATCCCGGCTTCTAAGACCTTTTCATAGCGAGCGGTCCTCCCTTTCCAGGGAGGACTTTTTTTTGTTTTCCAATACCCCTTTCGAATCAACACCTGTTTTCCACCCGCTAAACTTTTTTCCTTCACCACCGCCCCATTACCCCAAAAAAGATTATGAAACTAATTAGTATGTACGTATGTTTGTACATATTAAAACCAAGCATTCAAATGAAAGCAATTATAGGGTGGGCGGCTTGCTGCGTCCTCTGCCTGCAAACCCATGCCCAGCAAGCCTTTACGGGCATAGGACTAAAAGCTACGCCAGCCTATCTCCGCTACCATGGCCAGGCCGCGCGCATGGTAAGGCTGGAATTCCATGGAGGCAAAGACTATAAAGAAGGTACTGCCTACCTAACCTGGAACGGGGCGCTGGACAGCATACATATCGCTCCCGGCCCGGACGGGCTGGAATATTATGAGCTGCCGCTGCCAGGCGCTGATCCCGGCCAGATGGCACAGGCCGCAGTAAGGTTTGTAACTAACGGTAATGAATATACGGCCCGCGTGCTGGTCCCCCCGGCCCGGCAATGGAAGGTATACCTGCTGCCCCACTCACATGTGGATGTGGGCTATACCGATGTGCAGGAGAAGGTGATGGCCATCCACATGAACAATATCGACGAAGCCATTAAAATTGCCGAACATACGCAGGACTACCCCGAAGGTGCCCGTTATAAATGGAACACGGAAGCCATCTGGGTAGTGGATAACTACCTCAAACGGGCGGATGCCAGGAAAAAAGCAGCCTTCTGGAACGCCGTAAAAAAAGGATGGATCAATATTGATGCTTCTTATGGCAACGTAAACACCAGCGCTACCAGCCCGGTGCAACTCATGCACCAGTTCCAGACCGGCCTGCAACTGGCCGCAGCACAGGGCCTGGAGCTGCATACCATGATGCAGGTAGACGTGCCGGGTGCCTCCTGGGGCCTGAGCGCGCAGTGTGATATTACCGGCATTAAATATTTCCTGAGCGCACCCAATTCGTCAGACCGTATTGGCGATGCGGACAACCTGCGGGATAACCCATTCTACTGGGCTTCTCCTTCCGGTAAACAAAAGTTGCTGTTCTGGCAGTCGTCTCCATACTCCATTGGTTACATGCTGAAAGGCGATAAGATCCCCAACTTCTTTACAGTGGCCGATCCCAAGCCTTATTATACCAACAAGCCTTCGGAAAATTTCCTGAACCCGTGGATCTTTGGTTACCTGGATAACCTGCAGCAAAAGCATTTTGCGTATGATATGACCCTGCTCACCTGGGCCATGAGCGACAATGCGCCTATAGATCCCGAGTTGCCGGATGCAGTGAAGGCGTGGAATGAGCGCTATGCTTCCCCCCAGTTAGTGATCACTTCCACGGCACAGTTCTTCCGTGATTTTGAAAATAAGTACCGGGATAAGATCCCAACGGTGCAGGGAGACTACACGGAGTACTGGACAGACGGGGTATCCTCTGGCGCAAAGGAAACGGCCATTAACCGCAACGCAGCAGACCAGCTGCAGCAGGCTGGCGCCATCTGGGCCATCCGTGGCCGCGATGCTTTTCCTGCGGCGGATTTTCACAACGCCTTCGTGAACATGGTGATGTTCAATGAGCATACCTGGGGAGCTTACAACAGCGTGTCTGAGCCCAATGATCCCAAGGTGTTATCAGAATGGCACTATAAACAAAACTTTGCCCTGCAGGCGCAGTCGCAGACGAAAACCCTGCTGGAAGCCAGCGTAGCGGGCCAGCAGGCCGTGGCCAATGCCGTGGATGTATACAATACCCTGGCTTACCAGCGCAGCGCCCTGGTTACGGTGCCCGCCACGCTCAGCCAGGCCGGCGACCTGGTAACAGACGCCGGCGGCCGTAAGCTGCCCTCGCAGCGGCTTAGCACCGGGGAGCTGGTGTTTGTAACAGAACAGGCGCCTTTCTCCAAGCAACGTTATTTTATCAAACCAGGTAAGGCATTTGTAAAAACAGAGGCTACCATAAACGGCTATACGCTGAACAATGGCATCTACACCCTCACCCTGGACCGGCAAACGGGCAACATCACCCGCCTGCAAAAGACCGGCAACAATACGAACCTGGCCGATTCCGGTGGACTGAACCAATATGATTACCTGGTAGGTGACTCCGTGGGCGGCCTGCAGGTAGTACGGCATGCCAATATCCGGGTGAAGGAAAATGGCCCCCTGGTAGTAAGCCTGGAAGCAAGCGGCCCTGCCGCCGGCACTACGTCGCTCACCCGGGAGGTACGGCTGGTAGCGGGTTTGGACAGGGTAGAGATCAGCAATACCGTAGATAAAAAAGCGATTGGTGATAAAGAAAGCCTGCACTTTGTATTTCCCTTTGCGGTGAAAGGCGCACAGGTGCGCTACAATATTCCCTGGAACAGCGTTACGGCGGAAAGTGACCAGCTGCCCTTTGCAAACCGCAACTGGTATACCCTGCAGCGCTGGGTGGATGTGTCTTCCAAAGACATAGGCATTACCTGGAGCAGCCCGGATGCGCCGCTGTTCGAGATAGGCCAGTACCCCACAGCAGGCCTGCTGGGCGGTCTGCATCATTCGCGCTTGTGGCGCACATACACGGACCAGCAGCCCCTCATCGCCAGCTGGGCCATGAATAACCTGTGGCACACCAATTTCCGCCACAGCCAGGAAGGCCCGGTAACATTCCACTACTACCTGCAGGTGCACAAAGCGTACGATGCGGCAGCGGTGAATGCCACCGGCCTGGAAAACCATCAACCCATGATCGTAGCGGCAGCTGCAGGGCCTGCGCAGGAAAACCTGTTCTTTGACCTGCAGGCAGGCACCGCTTACGTGGAAAATATCAACCCTGCGGCAGATGGCCACGGTGTGGTCATGCAACTGGTGAATGCCAGCGAAACCGCTACCACCGTACATTTTACAGCAAAGGATAACGGCACATTGAAAGTAAGGCAGTGCAACCTGCTGGAATTAAATCAACAAGAAATGGGCGATAGTTTCAGCATTCCCGGTAAGGGCGTGTTGATGCTGCGCGTAGAAAAGATCTAGGATGCAAGCGAAAACAAACCTGCGGCAAACCAGTCAGCGACTGTTGCCGGCAACTCTGAAACCCACTACTGCAGGCGGTTACAACATGTACCCCGTGCACGCCTTAGGCGCCGGCAAGATACATACCGGCTATGCCTCCCTGGCCCAATGGCTGTCTACCCAGGAAACCGTGTGCCTGGATGGCTACGTGGGTATCTGCTGGAAAACAGTACAGGAGAACCTTTCCGCTGAATTGAAGTCATTGGGCGTTGCCGTAAACTGGCAGCAACCCGTATTGAAAAGTGTGGCTACCGTTCAAAATATGGTAGCACCTTACCTGGGCCAGCGGGGTGACGTGTGGGGCACCAAGTGCAAACTGGCCCTGCACCAGTTTTTTGAACCGCAGCAAACGCTGCCCGCTGGCGGTTTACAGCTGGTTATCGGCACCGGTGCAGCCTTGCTACACCCTGCGGCACCGGTGGTGTATTTTGATATTCCGAAGAATGAACTGCAATACCGCATGCGGGCCGGCGCCACCACTAACCTGGGCAACAATGTGCCGGAGCAGGCTGGGGAGATGTATAAGCGCTACTACTTTGTAGACTGGCCGGTGCTGGATGCGCATAAGCAAAGCATCCTGTCCCGCATTGCCATCTTTGCGGATACACAGTGGGGAGACCACGTCAGCTGGGCCTTCCAGCCGGACCTGCTGCGGGGAATAGATCATATTGCAGCCAGTACTTTCCGGGTGCGGCCCTGGTTTGAAGCCGGTGCCTGGGGCGGGCAATGGATGAAAGCGCACATTGCAGACCTGCCCAAAGAGGAGGTGAACTATGCCTGGTCTTTTGAAATGATCGTACCGGAAAACGGCGTAGTGTTTGAAAGTGACGGGCAAGTATTGGAGCTGCCTTTTGAATGGCTGATGTACCACGCCAACCAGGCTATCCTGGGTAAGCATGCGGAGATCTTCCACTATGAATTTCCGATCCGTTTTGATTTCCTGGATACTTTTGACGGGGGCAACCTCTCTATACAATGCCACCCGCGCTTTGATTACATCCGCCAGCATTTTGGTGAAACCTTCACCCAGGACGAAACCTATTACATCCTGGACTGCAAGCCGGAGGCTGCGGTGTACCTGGGCTTCCGGCAGGGAGTAGAAAGGGACGCGCTGCGCGGGGTGCTGGAAGCCAGCCAGGAAAGCGGGCAGCCGGTAGCGATAGAACAATATGTACAAAAGCATTCCGCTAAAAAGCACGACCTGTTCCTGATCCCCAATGGCACTGTGCACAGCGCCGGTAAAGACAACCTGGTACTGGAGATCAGTGCCACCCCTTACATCTTCACTTTCAAAATGTATGACTGGGTAAGGTTGGGCCTCGATGGAAAGCCACGTCCCATCAGCATTCCCGAGGCATTTGATAACCTGGATTTCACCCGCCAGGGCAGTAAGGTGCAGGAAGAACTGATCTCAAAGCAAAGCGTGGTAGCCACCGGCGCCGATTGGCAGCTGCTGCAGCTTTCCACGCACCCGGATCATTTCTATGCTGTGCAGCGCTTTGAGTTTGAAACCGTGGTAGACATTCCGACAAATAACACCTGCCTGATCATGATGCTGGTGGAAGGCGATAACATAACAGTGCAAACGGGTGGCGTTGAAACCGTGTACCATTATGCGGAAACCTTTGTGATCCCCGCTGCTGCCGGGCATTGCCGGGTGGTCAATAAAGGTGCCCGCCCGGCCAAGCTGGTGAGCGCCTATCTGAAAGAGCACCACTATATTTTTGACCGCCTTTTATCCATGTAAGTATGCAATCTCATGTTCCACGTAATCTCACATTAGCCACGGTGGTGGCATCGTTGGGCGGCCTGTTGTTTGGCTTTGATATGGCCGTGGTATCGGGCATATTGCCGTTTGTAAAAGAACAGTACCAGCTTAATCCTGCACAGGAAGGCTGGTTTGTTTCCTCCGCCCTGGCCGGGTGCATAGGTGGCGTACTTTTTTCCAGTGACATCAGTGACCGGCTGGGGCGCAGGAAACTGCTCTTCTTTGCCGCCTTACTTTTCCTGCTCTCTGCCCTGGGATGTGCGCTGCTGGAGCCTTTCAGCCTGCTCATCGTGGCACGCATCTGCTGCGGGGCAGCGGTGGGTATTGCTTCCAGTGTGGTGCCCCTGTATCTTTCTGAAATAGCGCCGGCGCACAACCGTGGCCGCCTGGTTACTTTTTACCAACTGGCAGTGACCATCGGCATTTTTGTGGCATATGGCAGCAATATTTTACTGCTGCAGCATGGGCAGGACTTCCTGCCAGGTATGCTGGTATGGCGTAAGATGTTTGGCGTGGCTATGCTGCCCGCCGCGCTTTTCCTGCTGGGCATTGTATGGATACCCGAAAGTCCCCGCTGGCTGATGCAAAAAGACCTGCCCCAAGTGAATGATGGCGGTTACCGCATGCTTTGGTCGCCGGCATACCGCAAACCCCTGCTGATAGGTATTTTGCTGCCATTCTTTTCACAGTTCAGCGGCATTAATGCCATCATTTACTACGGGCCTACCATCCTGCACAGCGCCGGCATTACCCTGGATAATTCTTTACTGAGCCAGCTGTTTTTCGGCGCAGCCAATGTATTATTCACGTTCATTGCCATCTGGAAAGTAGATTCCCTGGGCCGCCGGCCATTGTATCTTTGGGGCACCGCCGGTGCCATGGTGGCCTTGCTTTGTACCGGCATCTGTTTTTATACCGGGCATACAGGCGGCGTGCTGTTGCTGCTTTGCGTGCTGGCGTTCCTGGCTTTTTTTGCCTTCTCCATCGGACCGTTGAAATTTGTGATCGCTGCAGAGATCTTCCCGGATGCCATCCGCGCCAAGGCGCTTTCCCTCAGCATCCTGGTGATGTGGGTGGCGGATTTTGCAGTAGGGCAGCTTACACCGATGCTGCTGAGCGGCATTGGTACTGCAGGCACCTTCTGGTTCTTTGCATCTTTCTGCGTAGTAGCATTTATTATTGTATACAGGATGGTACCCGAAACCAAAGGGCAAACCTTGGAACAAATACAACAACATTGGAACCTCATGCATTAACACCACCGCTGGTACTGGTGGCTGATATAGGCGGTACTCACATCACCACTGCCCTGGTAGAACTGCCATCCGGCCGCCTGCTGGAGGATACCCTGCACCGTGGCCACGTGCGTGCACAGGCCGGGGTGAACATCATCCTGGATGATTGGGCGGCAGTAATGCAACGAAGCATGCAGGGCGCAGATGTACAGGCACTGGGCATTGCCATGCCCGGCCCGTTTGATTATGAAACGGGTATCTCCCTGATCAAGGGATTCCACAAGTATGAGGCATTGTATGGGAAGAACGTGAAAACCTTGCTGATGCAGCGTTTGGATTTACAGTCCATTCGTATGGCCAATGATGCGCGCTGCTTTTTGCAAGGGGAGTTACTGGCAGGCGCCGTGCAGGGAGCGCAGGAGCTAATGGGCTTCACGCTCGGCACTGGCTTTGGCTCTTCCGTGGCTGCACAGGGTATAGCACAGGAAGCGCATTACTACGATTTTCCTTTCCGTGGCACGCGTGCGGAAGATTACTTTTGCAGCCGCTGGCTGGTGCAGCGCTATGCCGTGCTGGAGCCTAATGCGCTTATTGCTGATGTAAAGACCATTGCCATGCGGGCGGCGGATGATGGAGCGGCCCGGCAGTTGTTCAGCGAGTTTGGCGGCAACCTCGCGGAATTCTTTTCCCTGCTGGAAGTGCCGCCGGCACTGGCTTTGCTGGGTGGAAATATTACCAATAGTTATTTCCTCTTCGGGCCCGCATTGGAAGCAGCACTACAGCAATATGGTATTCCCACGCAGATAAAACTGGCCAGCCTGGGAGAAGCGGCCCCTTTGTATGGCGCAGCAGCATTGTTTCTGCAAGGCGCTTGATCATCCGTTAGACTGCAGGATATTGAACCGGTTCAGCGCCTTTACGGTGGCATTCTTGTAATTGCGGCCAATAGGCAGGCTGATGGCGTTTTCCAGCTTTACGAGGGCAGGGGTGAAGGTGGTTACCTTTTCCAGCGCTATGATGTAAGAACGGTGCACGCGGATGAATTTGTGCTCCGGCAATTTCTTTTCCAGGTAGCCGATCTTGTTATAGGTAATGATCTGCCCTTGCATGGTTTTTACCCGCACATAATCGCGCAGGCTTTCAATGTAAATAATGTCTTTGAGCAATACTTTCACCATTTCCTTTTCTTCCCGCAGGTAGATGTAAGATTCGTTGAATGAATGCAGGAGCTGGTGGTCCGGGTCTGCCGCGGGGCTGGAAAGCTGGCTGCCCAGGGCCTTGCTCACTGCGCGCAGGAAGCGCTCAAAGGAAATAGGTTTCAGCAGATAGTCCACTACATCGAGGTCAAAGGCTTCCACGGCGTAATCGCGATAAGCAGTAGTGAGTATCACTTTGGGTTTGTAAGACAACGATTTGAGCAGCTCTATGCCGGTGATCTTGGGCATCTGGATATCCAGGAAAAGCAGGTCTATCTGCCGGTGTTGCAGGCAGGCCAGGGCCTCCACTGCGTTGTTGCAACTGCGGGCCAGTACCAGGCTATCCACGCGCTGTATGTAATTTTGCAGCAGCTGTATAGCCAGGGGTTCATCATCTACAACAAGACATTTCATATCGCTATTTTCAGGATCACGAGGTAAGATTCTTCATCAAAGATCTGCAGGGAATACTGGTCCTTGTAGATCAGGTCCAGCCGTTTTTTAACATTGGTAAGCCCAATGCCGCAATGGGCGGACTTTTCCAGGGGCGGATCACATTTGCTGTTTTCTATTTTAATGATCAGCTGTGCATCGTTTACCAGGATGTCAATGTGCACCCAGATATTACCAATATCGTTGCTGAAGCCGTGCTTGAAACTGTTTTCCACGAAGGGCAGGATGAGCAGGGGCGCTATCAGGTACCCACTTACATCTGACAGTACATTCAATGACACATCCAGCCTGTCCTCATAACGGATCTTTTCCAGCACGATATAATTTTCAATATAGGCGATCTCCTTTTGCAACGGTACAAAAGGCTTGTTGCTTTCATACAGCATGTAGCTCATGAGCTCAGAAAGCTTGTACACTACTTCCGGCGCCTTCCGCGACTGATCGATGGTAAGGGCGTAGAGATTGTTAAGGGTGTTGAAAAGGAAGTGCGGGTGGATCTGCCCTTTCAGGTATTTAAGTTCTGCCTCCAGCTTTTCGTGCTGATACACCTGTTTTTCTTTCTGGCTTACATACCATTGTTTGATGAAATGCATTGTAGCTACCAGGGCCACTACAGAGTACACGCCAAAGGTTTCCATGATGATCTTGGGCACATACCACAGCGGCTGCACAGTAGCCCAATCCGGGTAGAAATTGGGATACACGATCTCGTAACTCACCAGTCTTGCACAGATGCCAAACCCGGTCACTGACAGGAAAAGCAGGTAGAGCAGGCGCCGGTTGCGGGGCTGCTCCCGGAGGTAGCGGGTGAGCAGGTAGAGCGTTACGTAGGTGGCGGTGATCTTCACCGGCAAGGCGATGGCGGCCGAGCAGATGCGTTTGTACGGCACTACTTCTATGGTGGAGGCGATGGGCCCGTCGTATATGTAGTAGCACACCCAGAAAAGGAGGTGCCCCACCCAGGTGGTGGAGAGGATGCGCTGGAATATGGACCGTAATTGGATAAACATTTGTTTCAAGTTACCACTATTTGCCGCGGTGCCCAATGGGCATTCTGCAAACAACGGTCCCGGCCTACAAACGGCAGGAAGGCGGCTTCCCAGGGCTGGGTTTGCTAGCTGGAAGATTTTTTTTTGACGAGGATGCCGCTGTGGTAGCCGTTTCCGGGGGATGCCGGGAAAAAATTGAAATCTCTTTTGTTGTTATTGGGAAAAATCATATTTTTGCATCCCGCAATACGGAAAAAGCATTGCCGAATAGTATAACGGTAGTACGACAGACTCTGACTCTGTTTGTCTTGGTTCGAATCCAGGTTCGGCAACAAATGAAACCCGCAACAGTAGCGGGTTTTATAAATTAAAGCCCCATTTATTAGCTGTGATGCTTTGTTGTTCGTCATTAAAAACGTCAATAAAAGCAAAGATGAAAATGTTACCCAACGGCTGTTCTTACAGCGAGTTCAACATCGTACCCGCCAACTGGAATACCTCCCGTGCTTCAATCAAAAAAACTTGGTACATGGAATACTACTTTCATGACCCGGCATTTAAGGACCGCTATCCGAATGGCTTCCCCGTTCGCCGTAAGGGTGGTATTAACCGCGTGAAGGATCTTGATAGCCGTCAGCAACTGATGCAGCAGCTGTGTGATCTGCAGCGGGATCTGCTGGAAAACCAAGGTTACAATCCCATTACCAAAACGATGTTGGAGGCTGAAGTGCCAGATGCAGAACCAACCCTCCCGCCAGCGCCAGCGCCAATACATTACCCGGTCGATGATCGTACACTCAGTACTCATAAGTACCTGGAATCGCTCAACGGCCTGATACCGGATGTGGACACGCCGTTAATCCCGGCCCTATGGCTTGGCCTTAAAAGAAAGGTGTACGCGCCCAAAGCAGTAAATGACATCGGTAGCATTATCCGCGGCGTGGAAGACGCTGCCAGGGCCCTGCAGCTGGACCAGCTGAAGATCTCTGAGCTGAAACGCCGGCACCTGGTGCTCATCCTGGAGAAGTGTGCAGAGCTCAATCCCAAATGGAGCGATAACCGCCGCAACATGTACAAGGCATACCTATCTGGCATCATCAAACCATTACTCACCCTGGAATGCCTGGAAAACAATCCCACTGCCGGCATTGATAAGGTAGATGTCGTACGCCCACCGCGGGAGAAGCCTACCTGGGAAGAGCGCAAGAAGATAGGCGACCACCTGAAGGAACGAGATTACCGATTTTGGCGGTTCGTCCAAATGTTCTTTCACAGCGGGGCCAGGGAAACCGAACTGATAGAGGTGAAGGACACTGATGTTGACCTGGAGAACCAAACCGTATGGGTTACCGTTCGGAAGCGGAAAGGATCGCCAGTGAGAACCAGGAAGCCTATTAAAACCATAGCGCTACCTATATGGCAAGAAGTATTGCAGGAGTGCAATGCCGTCCGCGCAAAGCATCCTGGTACGCCGGTGAACTTGTTTGGGCGGCTACTCAAACCTGGCATATTAAGCGATAGAAGTACAATACGGCCCGATCAGGTTGGCCGTCGCTGGAAGAAATACGTTAAGGGTGACCTGGGCATAGAAAAGGATCTGTATTCCCTGAAGCACCTCAACACGGAAGAAATGATGGATGCCCTGTCAAAAGAAACCAGCATTGAGCAGGCCGAAAAAGAGGTTGCGGATATTATGAGCCATACCAGCGAAAAGATGCTGCAGCAGGTGTATGATCAAAAGAATGCCGAGCGCAAGAACTGGCGGGCGGCAGCAGTGAGCAACCCTTTCTGTTGATCTCGCGAAATGTTAGTATATGCGAAGAGACTTTGAAATCGAGCTTCACATCGGTGACAACCGCCAGATGCTCAGAATTGGCCAGCCCCCAGGTGGCGGCAGCGGTTATGACATTTCTTACTACGAGAACCCGGATGTTAACAAATACTGGCACCTGGGCACGGTGATATTGTCAGATGGATATTGGGTGTTCCACATGAACCCAAACAACATAGTGGATATGGAGGGAATGGAGTTGATTGCATTCCTCCTGAACGGAGATGAAAGCAATTATCCGTTGCGCATCGAAATCCGCCACGCCCGGGATCCATGGCAACGAAAAAGCTGCCCATGAATAGGCGGCCGGTAATCTCATTGTTTGTTAACCCATCTGAAGGTAGGAAAATATTATTTGTAGGATGTTAATTATCAGTTAATATATCCTGTAGAATTAGCTCTTCAATTCTCCGGCTGGCACCACGCCCATACTTCGCACGAAAGGCGGCCATAATGGATGGGAGCACGGTAAGGGGGTACTGCTGGCGCTTTTCTATATTCAGGGCCGCGGCTGACTTCCGCCCGGCATCTACCCTGGCGCCCCCGCTGCCGGGCTTTCTTTTCTTATCCATTCTGCTGGTCCTCCCACACCAGATAGGCACGGTACCATGCCCAAGCATCGTCCAGCAGGGCCGTTAATTGGGGCTCGTCGTCCTTGTTGAACTCGACAATATTGTCATGAAATTTCATCACAACGAGCTGGAATACCTCGTCCCTTCCATATTGATAATCCTTGCTGACATAGCTATCACCGGCTACCGGATCATCATCGTCCATGCTCAGAACCCGGATAAGCGATATGGGGGACTGCGTGTGCAGAATGTACTGTCCGGCTTGCGGGCGTTGCGGATCTTCCGCTAAAAGGAACCTATTTTGTTCTATCTTTGCCATGATCACTGATTGTGATTGCTTTAACAATTAGCCCCGGGAGTGATTACCCGGGGCTTTATTTTTTTGTCGCTTAATTTTTTACCAACCGGCCAACTATTTTACGGCCATTTCTTTTTGCATCTACCTTTCTTTGCTTATTGATTTCCAGCGCCTCTTTGTAGGATGAGGCTTCAATGATATGAGTGTAAGCTACTCCGTTGATGATCACCTGGTTGATGTACTTGTTCATTTTGTTTGATTTGATTGTGATTGATTGCTTTAATATTAAAAAAGATTTGATTTCAATGCCTTGTTTGCTGCTTCATTTCCTTCAGCAATCCGGGCAATAGCTGCCTTGCCCTCTGCTATTTTAGCATCCTCTTGGGCTATTTTAGCCATCATTTCAGCGGCTTGTTCAACGCCAAGGTGCTTGGCCTTGGTTTCCAGTTCGTCAAGCGCCTTTTCAGCCTCTTCATATGTGGCGAAGGTAGTTTCGGGAAGCAGGTAAGTCTCTGTGCGGTTCTTTTCTTCCCAAAAAACAATACCCATCTTGCCATCCACACTTTTCACTTCTCCGATGCCATATTTTAAGTTGATAACGTACATAGTGTTTGTTGTTTGATGAAGTAAAGATACGACTATGTTTTGAAAAAACAAATTATTTTTTCAAAAAACAGGAAATATTTTTTCAGGCCCTCCGGGACATAAAAAAACCACTCTGGGAAGAGTGGCTTTTAACCAGCACCTTTATACGTGCCTGGCTGCGGATGCAGGACGAATATCAGGTGTCGCTGCGCATGGTATCTGCGTAATAAAAAAGCCAGGGAACAATCCCCGGCCGTGCATATATCAACCAAAATCTGTACTTTAACAAGGATTTTTTGTTATTTGATAGTAAACCCTGAACCCTAATGGAATCCCTAATTACCACTCTGGTAACAACGTTGGTAGGCCTTCTTGTAACTGGCTTTGCCTATCTTAGCTATAAACACCCACCAATTTGCCGCAAGGTGTCGTTGATTTTCGCCAATGTAACTTTGCCAATTATGCTGGGTATTGTGTTTTATTATAGGGGTCACGTTGATGCGCTCATGCAATGCCAATCAATTATTCCTTTGGCAGAAAACAAAAAATTCCTTGATATTATCATATCAGACCGCCAAGTCGTTTCATATTTGGGGTTAGCATTTGTGTTAGACGTTATTATTGTGGTAGTTTTCTTTTTCCTTTCTTATCTATTTCAAGACATGCATGCAGAAAAAATAAAGAACGCTAACGATGATCCCCCAGGCCGCTCCAACGGCGCAGAAAATTAGAAGTTTCTTTAATTCCTTCCTATTCATAAGAATAACTCTTTTGATTGCTTATACATTGACGCGAAGTTATTCCGCTCTTTGTCTGTAGGCATATACTTCGCACTACCGTGCACCCACTCTTTCAGGTAGGCGTCGGACAGTTCCACTTCGTTATCGATACGCATGTGCAATATCAGATGTGGCGTACCTCCCACGTACAGGCCGCGCTGCTCCACCCGGTCCACCAGGAAATCAACACTGTCCTGCCATGAGCCGAAGGCGACAAATAGTCGTTGATTGCCTGTACCGTTCTCGCCCTTCTTCACAACGCCCTGGATGCGGTTGTCCCATTTTTCCGGCCACCGCGCACCATCCGCCTGCACGCCGGCGTAATTGTTATTTACTCCCGACCGGCCGTTACCGCTTTCGTTTCGGAACATGATGTAAGCCGCACGCTTTACTTCCGCTGGCACGGCCAGGCCCTGAAGGTATTTAACCACTGCCCCCATCTCAACGGAAGTGCGCATATAGGGCAGGAATGGCTTATCTGTGTATGCATTCGTCATGGTAATGGTATCTTGCTTTTAATTCGTTTGTAAATGAGCGCTGCCCCAATAACCAGGGCCACAATGCCGGCTATCCACCACACCCAGGAGGGCACACCGCTGCGCGCCACCTGCTTATCCTTCACCAGCGTTTCCTGGTGCACAGTAGCCGCTGTACGCTGAGTGTTATGCGACACACTGTCCACAGTATAAATGCTATCAACCGGCGCCAGAACCGTTTTCTGCGGCGTGGTAGCGGCGGCATCCACCTTAATACCGCCGCCGGGCTGGCGCTGCGCCGTGACATCCATCGTGATATTGCCATTGGTAATATGTATGAGGTGAACAATGCCGCTGTCTACCGGCAGAAAGACGCCGTAGGCGTGCACGCTGTCCGGGGCCAGTATCACCGGCCGGCTAGCTTTAACGCTGGTCACGCTGTGTACTTGCAGGTCTGCCGACACGTGGCTGCTGCCTGTGCTATCACTGGTGCTGCGGGTAACCGTTTTGTGCTTATTCAGCGTCGAGCAGCCGGCCAGGATCACCAGGCTACTGAGCAGGAATGTTTTCGGTAGTCCCATCGGAATATACTTTAATCGTAATGAGTAATTTTTTTGTCGGGATAACCGGCGGCGTGGTCGTAGTGTCAACCGGGGCAACCGGCGCCGGGCCGCGGCTGTTAAGCAGCATCCACTCGTAGATGTTGAGCGTCTTGCCATTCACCACCCGGGTGGTTGTACCGTTGTACATTGCATCCCAGCCACCATGCCCGCCAGGGTACACCGTTGTCCAGGCATAGCCGCCGGCATTATTGATGGTGGTGGTGTACGCTTTTGCATAGTCTGTGTTCCCATCTGTACTACCTGAAATAAACCACACCGGGGTGTTGTATTTGGCGAACATCGGCAGGTTCTGCACCGCCTGCGCTTCTAGGGCTGCCGGCGACAAGCTCACCACGGCCGCTATCTTGCCGGCAAAAGTGGAATCCCAGCAGGCATACATTACCGAGGTCTGGCCGCCGGATGAAAGGCCGGTTGTGTATATCCGGTTGGTGTCTACCCGCAGCCCTTTCATGGCAGTTGCCACCGTGTATTTCCAAGCATACCGCATGGCTGCCGGGTAAGGAGACCACCCGCCGGCGTCCTGCACGGCTATCACGATAAACTTCTCCAACTTGCCCGTTACGGGATTCGTGGCCTGCGGCTCCCAGCCTGATTTGATGCGGCCCAGCAGGTAATTGCTGGTGAGCTTATTCACGTCGGTACCCGCCTCGCCAGTGCCGTGGAAGTAGATGATAGTGGGATAATACTTGGTCACGCTATCCTTGTACTCCTTGGGCGTAAACACCACGGTGTTGTCAGGGAATGCCGGCAACGCCCACTGTGTAGATGGGCTCTGAAATGTTGTGAATTGCGCCGTTGCTGTACCGGCGATAAGCGATAACAGCAGTAGTAATTTTAGTTTCATATTAAGAATTGATTGTTAACATAATTGCACACAAGCCGCCATCATTGCTACTGGATGGGTATTGCGCATTGAGTGCCATCGAGAGTACCCCAGATCCGTCTGCGGCAACGCCATCCCATGTGAGGTAATCCAGGACGTTGTACACATCACCCACGGAGTTCTTTGTTACGCCACCAATGGTACCAGTGATCCCGTAATGGGCGGTGCCACTCTCCGTTTTGTAGAAAGGGAAAATATCCACGCGGCAGGTCGCGTTGGCGGGTAGTCCGGTGAAATTCCATGTATTGGAGGCGTATACCCTGCGCGACTGGAGAAAGACGCCGCCAGGTAGGCCATGGTAACTACCGGGGCCTGCGCCCGGGAGATCCGCGGGCCATTGGGTGTACTGGCATACGAACGAAATGCCTGTTGGATTGCCATTCGTATCAACCAGCGCATTAACCGTGGTGCCCGTATCGGTAGCGGTAATCCTGGTGTAGTTGCCGGTAGCCGGGTTGGCGCTTGTTCCAAAGGCCAGCACCAGGTGCGTCTTGCCGACTTCCAGCGTAGTCTGTAGTGTTGACAACCGAGCCTCCAGCGCTGTTTTATCGCTGCTTGCAGGCAGCATATCTACCACGTGTTTGGCGGCCAGGTAGTGCAGGTAGTCCTGCGTACCCTCAGCATATGTAACGTAGTTTCCGGCTTCCTGGACACGATCCAGGCTATGCAGGAGCAGCCAGTCCTCGAACGTGAGGCTCATGAAGTTGGTTGCCGTGGCGAAATCGAACATGTGCTGGTTCCATTCCCGGTAGCTGTGATCACCGTCGTAATGGAACTGCGTCTGGGGAGCGATACGGCCGTTGGCTGCCGCCAGTGCATCTACGGCAGCAGCAACGTTCCCAACGCCTACACGCTGGTCCTGCAGGCCCTGTATGATGATACAGGGGATATCTTTGATCAATGAAGCATTGGCGGCCATGCCGTTGGATGGCGGAGAGCTGATTGCATAGGCCGCAAACCGGGTCGGTTGCTGGATGACCTTTGCGATCACGCCCGCAGCACCGTCCGAAAGACCACATAAATAAATGCGGTTCTGGTCTACGTTATAGTTGGAGATATTGTAGGCTATGCAACTATCAATAAGGTCAAGATGCTCAGTCCATGACCCTGCAGGCAACTGCGGAGCAGCCCCACGACACTTCATCAACTGGCCGGTTTCGGATATAACCAATGGTAAACCATCCTCCAGGACCTTATTAATGTCAGAGCCTCCCTGGTCAACCCCGTGCAGGAATACCAAAAGAGGTAATAGCTCAGTTCCATTATCCCCGCCCGGTAGTAATGTCCATTGCCGCTGCCCACTGGCTGCATCGTAGACATTATCGTCCGGACCGCCGGTACCAAAGAAGCGCTGGGGAATTGGCGTAGTGCTGCCGATCTGACGCCAGGCTGTTGTAGCGCGCACATAATCACCTGCCTTCAGCGGCAGCCATGCGGATCCGTTGTACACTTTCGCGCTGCGGTCAAGGGCGTCAGCCCAAGCACTGCCTGTATGTATTTTCACGTTGCTCATGGTTATGCCGGTTGTATCCATAAATCCCCCGGGAAATAAGTGCTACCTGCGGGTTCATCCGTCTGCTCAAACACCTGTATAGATCTCCCGGCGGCGCCGTCATCTCCATTTGTGCCAGGTGTGCCTGGGTCTCCCTGATCGCCCTTGGGGCCAATAAGGCCGGTACCGGCAGGCCAAGTGCCGGCTTTAGGACCATACATCGTATGCGTGGTGGTGTCAATGTAGAAATTGCCGTCAACGCCGGTGCCCGCAGCAGGTGCACCAGCGCCATATAGCACCGTATTACCGTCAGCACCGCGATCACCAGTATTTCCTTTATCACCCTGTGGTCCTGCATCCCCCGGGTCGCCTTTTTCACCTGGCTCCCCCTGATCTCCCTTTTCTCCCTTCAAAGAAGCAAGGAAGTCAGCTTCAGTGCCGGTGTTGCCGGCATCCAACCATATCTGATAGGCAGATTCTCCCGGATCACCTTTCGGCCCCTGTTGCCCGTCGCCAGCGTTTTGAGCTACGCTGGCGACTTTGAATTTAATATCGGTCATGGCGTTACTGTTTTGAGCACCTTAACGATGCCGGTTGGAGAATGGGTGATGATGTTAACAGAGAAAGGGAGCTTCAGGTCATACTCATACTCCCGTGGGCAAAGCGCCATGGTCTCTTCAGTGCTCATCAACCAGAGTTCTGTTGAGTTATCGGGATTCACCTGCAGGCCTGCGCCAATGCTGAAAATGGCCACGATGTTTCCAATCAGATCCCGGAAGGCGGCGGCCAGGTCAGGGATCAATGACCAATCAATGGGGTCATCATTTGCATCCGTAGCCTGGATGCTCTCTTTGAAGGTGTCCCCTTCACGGAAACAGATGGTAGTGAGCCTGCACATTGTTTTATTTTTTATCCTCTATTTTCTGCACTGTTTGCTCCAACGTGGTGACGCGGCTGCGTAGGTCCGCCTGGGATACCTGTACCTCTTGGATGTCATCAGTATTCTTCTGTATTTTACCATCGGTAGTTTTCTGAACCTCAGCCTGTTTCACCCTGTCGTCCACCAATCCAGATACTTTAGCATTGATGGTTGCAAGCTGCCATATTGAGGTGGCAACGTATCCCACAATAACCACCAGCTGAGCAATAGAAATGGTGATATTTTTTGCATTCACCTCCGCCATTTATCCCTCCTTTTTTTCTTCTTGCGTGATCGTTGCGCTAATGTCGGCGGTGGTAGTTCCTGTGGGTGGCGTTTTCTTTAAAGATGGACTACCGCCTATCAGCCAGGATATACCGGCAGTCAACACGGACCCCAGCAGGATGCCCTGCCCAGTGTCGACGAGGCGAATATTTTCTTTTGGTATTGGCAGGAAGGATATGCAGAATTGATACCCTATAACCGCAATGGCCAGGCCCACAATTAACCAGTAAGTCGGTTTGAAATGATCTTGCATGTTACTTATCTATTTTGCAATCCACCCAGTATTTCCGGAACCAGATTCTTTGATATACAATGTGCTGGTTGAACCGCCATCCGTTCGGAGAAATATACTTCCAACGGGCGCAGAAACTACGCTTTGAGGCGATCCAGAACCGGTAATTATTTTTACGCTTCCGAGTTGAATAGTACCAGGGGTCAATGTTATTACGGGGGTCTCCGTCTCTCCACCGGCCGATCCAGTGGCTAATCCCAGCGTAAGTGTGCTGTTGGTATTGTTAAACCCGACATACGCCCTGCGAGCGCCATTAAATAAGAAATCCCAAGTGGCGAAACTGCCGGAATTCTGCACATTTGTTTGCAAAGCACGATAATTAAAAGCATCTGTATATAACCTGCTTGTTTTGATCAAGGAAGGCAATCTGTCATTATTATAATATGCCATTTTTATAGAACCAGTGCTTAACGTAGCATTGCTAAAGAACATGAATGTCTTTCCATCACGTATAACAGTGAGCGGACGTAATGCAAGGTTTGACGATCCCGGAAAAGTAATAGGTTGTGAATAAGGTTTCCATCCGTTTGGAAAATTATCAACAGTAGTCCACAGGACACCTATATTGTAGTTTGTGCTGGAAGATGGCCCGCGCCCCCAATACAATAGATAAAAATAATCTCCTTGTTGAAGTAGTTCGGGATCAGAAGCAAAAGCATCCACATTCCATGGGGCGATGTTAGAAGTGAATAGAGTAGTATCTGAAACAGTCCAAGGACCAGCAGCACTGCTGCTGGTAGCGTAACCAAGCCGTTCATCACCATACGGTCCTCCATTGAAGAACATATAATATTTGTTACGATATTTAGCCACACAAGGGCGAAATATATAGTCTCCGTTTTGCAGAAAACCAGCAGGTGCAGTTAATGCGGGAGTGGAACTACGTGTCCAGGGGCCTAAAAGACTTTTCGCAGTTGCATGACCAATCTTCGATTGTCCTTTCTCAAACCCCAAATTGGGAAATCCCACGTAATACATATGCCATGTACTGTCGGTTGGATCGAAAATGACCTGAGGAAATGTTACTCCTGCACTATCGAATGTACCTGGTGTGGCACTATATTGAAATACGGGATTCTCGTTATATTTTGACCAGTTATAGAGATCTGTTGAAGTAGCCGCACCAATGCTTTCTGTGCCAATATTGACATCTCCATTTCCATTCCAAGACGAGTAAAGCATTACGTATTTACTTAGTGCAGGGTCATACGCTACATCAAATCCTAGGCCGATCAAATTACCTTCCCAGCCGATACCATTTGGAGACAAAACAGTAAAGGAACTGTCATATAAAAATGAGAGCAACCCAGCTTGCCTGTTCACGAAAGTTCCTTGTGTTCGAGTAGCGAATTGCAGCGAATTATCTATTAGATCCGCGCTACCATTTGATCCCACCAACTGAATATTTGGAGAAGGACTGTCTGCCTGCTTTACCCATCGGTGGAGAAGCGCTGAATACCGGTAAATCGAACCGTTTTTCATTGCCAGTTGTCTTTCTGGGCTTACATTGGTGGCTGTAGTGATCAAAGTGTCGTCAGGCAACAAAAGCCACTTTTTACCACCAATACCTACATATTCATTACTGGTAGGTATCTGGTTTAATATCCCTTGTCCTAAGGCGAAAAGGGGAAGAAATGTAAGTATAAATATGGATGTTATTTTCATATTAGTAATATATAACGGTGAATACTGAGTCTTCTTCCAGGACGGCGCCGTCTATAAGCTCCCACGTGCCGGTAGAGCTGTTCTTTGAGTACTGCGTTGAGTTCAGCAGCAGTCCATCGCGATATAGGCGGTACCGCTTGTTTTTTAGGTCATCGTTTTGGTAGTATGTTTTTCCAATCAAGGTGCCTGTGATCACCAGCTCCCAGTCATCCGGCACGGTGCCGATAAGGGCGGCAACGGCTGTGGCTATGCAACTGATCAGTTTCTGCCAGGTGCGGAAGAAGTATCCAGTGGCGCCGACGAACATGACCAGCTCCGTATCATCCGGGCAGTTGTCTTGCACCCTGGTGGCCGCGGCATCCCGTAACTCTGTTGCACAATTAGCCATTGTCGAATATTGAAAATGGTTCACCATCCAAAAGCAGCTCACATCCCTCAATGCCTACCACAAAGCAGCAAACGTCCCCTACTCCGGTGAGGCATTCCAGCAGGTCTTTCTTGTCATAATCCTGGCAAGAAGACAATAACCCTGCTGTAACGGCCGGGCCGGACGGGGTAGCAGCCGTAACGCCGGTTAGGCAGTCCATCAGGGCCGCCTTATCGTAGTTCAGGCATTGCGAGATGAGCGTGCTCATTTGAATAGCTTGGTGATGAAATATTGGTTCACGGTGGTGCTCAGATACACATAACCCAGGTAGATAAAGAATATCCATATAAAGTTTATGTGTACAAAATCCTGAAAGAGAATAAATGCCAGATAGGGCAAACCCAGGGCATGCGCTGCAAAGTGCGACGTACACACGGCGCAGCCACCCAGGGCATTGTGCCAGAAGGTTTTGCCGGCCAGGTCCCAGGTGCGCAGCTGCTGCTGCCATTTGCCCAGCCAATGCCCCTGCTGGATACTGATCCAGAGCGAGCGAAAAATGCTGGCTGCGGCCAGTAAGGCAAAGAATGTAATGATGATAAAAACGAGAATAGCCATATTAACAATTGGTGTTTGGTGTGATGGAGGGAAGGCACTCCCCAGCATTCCAGGTAGTGACGAAATCAAATTCAATGATTACCACCTGCCGGTTGTATAGGTGCTGCAGCGCATTTTGCAGGTCTTCTTTTGGAATCTTAGCAAATTCCTTTGCCACTGCAGCTTCGCGCGTGCTGATCGATTTGATCGGACGTATCCTTTTATCGCCATATTGCAGGAGGGAGTCTAAAAGAATTTGAATAAGTTCCTTCGGCATGGCATTTTCAACAATTGCCACCAGGTAACACTTTACGGTTTCATCCACGGAGCGCCTGGTGTCGCTTATCTGTGACCTGGCATCTGTGTAGCGGATCTCCGGCTCGTTTCTGATATAGAAGTAGTTCCCATAGCGGTCATCGATCCCGATAGCTTGCTTTTCAAAGCCGTCACCCCGAACAATCAGGCCAGTGCTTTCATCCAGGATAACATTGGCAAAACCAGAACAAAACACACCGGCCCTGTTCAGGATAAAGTCTTTGAGTGCTATGAAATCGGTTGTAATCATATGTTATCAAGCAATTCGCGTGTGACAAGATTGAGCTCCGAAACCACCTCTTGTGCGTATATCTCTTTTTCCTCAGCGGTAGCCGGGAAAATGGTGTTTTCTTCTTTCTTAAAGTGCTTCTCCAAGCCCTTACGCTTTTTGGATTGCAACTCGCTATCGAAGCCGATGAGCGTCTCGTTATCACCGTTCTGCATGGTAAAGGATAGCTTCAGGTCTCCTTTCATTTGCAGGTTTACTTCGCTGGTTGGCCTGCCCTGGATCTCGCGAAATTCCTTGTAGCCTTCTTTCAGGTACATGGTTGTGCGGTCAGAGTAGTCCTTCTTTACCAGCTTGCTTTTCGCCTTCCTGGTAGCTACATCGCTGTATTTAACCCGGGTGGTATCCTTGCCGTTCTTACCGATGGCCTTAAAAGCGCCCTTCTGGATGAACTTTTCCTTCGGTACATAAATGGGTGTGGTGCTGTACTGCCCAATGGGCTTTCCTTCGCTGTCCAGGCCATCCCGAAACACTCGGTTACTCATGGTTGCCAGCAGGTTGGTAGCTGCAACAACGATAACACGCTCAGAAAGCCGTTCACCGGTCCTTTCGGCCAGCTCGCGTAGGTTGGTGTTATATTGTTCCAGATCCATGGTTTAGACGTTGGGTTTAAATGATGGACGATTGCAGGTGATGCAGGATTCTTTTACCTTCAGCATGAGCTGCGGTGCGGCCATGGCGAACTCATTCCACTTCTGTATATAGGTCGCCTCAAACTCTTGTCGCTTCTTTTCTGCTTCCTCCCTGTTGTAGATCGTGAAGTTATTCAGCCGGTCGCTGTACAGGCGCTCTTCCATTATCAATGACCGCATCTTCCAGAACACTATTTCTCCTATGTACTGTTTTGACCAGGCACAAAGCAGTTGAGAGAGGTCGCAGGTGCAACCAAAAGCCGCGGAGATGCCGAATCCCTCCGTTTTAATTTCATTGGTGCCGTTCCAGCCGCGCACGTAGCCACATTCATTTGGCAATGTGCCGCCGCAGCCCTCACGGCAGATGATTTGGGCGTTATATGTAGCCAGGTTGGTGTTATCCAGCGTAATGCGCACTTTGTCGCCTGAAGCCACGAAATCCAGGTTAAACTGGTTTACCTGGCCACCCACCAGCTGTATAGGGTAGGTGTATTCTACGTTGTTATCCCATACCTTCAAATTGATGCTTTCCACAGATTGCACAGGGCAGATAGACACTGTAGATATTTTCAGCTTACGGATAAATGAAGGTTTCGCGCCGTATATCGTAATTCCGCGTGCAAGCGATGTTGCGGGATTGGTGATGTTGGTATTGAATATTGCCGCATCAATTAACTGTAGGGAATCATTGGTAGAATAACCTTCCCCAAGCAATATCTTACCGAAGTCGTTCTCAACTTCCATGATGGCCCGGTCCCGTGCTGCCTTCAGCACGTTCATACCACGAATGTATTTTTCATCCGTGATCGCGGCAATGCCTTTGTATTTCACTTCAGCAGCCTGCCAGATATCCCACCCGGAAGTGGATGGCACATTGGAAACACCAGGGCAGAGGCTATTTATTGATACAATGTTTTGCAGGCAGGTGTTCATGCACGAAGAATTAAAGGGAGGCCGTGGCCTCCCTTATGGCAGTTATAGATAGGATCAGGTAGTAGGTGTGAAAGCGTAGGCAGTCGAGTTGATGAGACCTGCACGGGCGCTGTAACCACTGTACTGTATGTAGGCACCACTGAGGCTGAAGCCATCGCCGGCAAAGCTCTTGAACATGTTGAGCATGTCAGTATCGCTTGCCAATACTACCTGCGGACGGAACGTGTTACCATCGATGGTGAAGTCGTTCACGGTCAGCGGATAGGTGAAGCCAGGATCATACTGGTAAATTTTCGCCGCAATTGTGCCACCACTCGGAACACCGTCTTCAGGGCAGGTAACGGGAGCAGGCGGGCAGGTAGTGAACTGCATGATACCGTTCATGCCTTGAATAGCACAAACGTCCAGCGGCATTGTGAACAGATCGAAGTTCAACTTCCACTGGATGCGCCATACTTCCTCACACTTGTCGTAGATAATGTTGAGGTCCCACAGCAGACCCGTCGCGGGGTCGGGAATGGTGCTTTTCAGCCAGTCCGGGCCTGATTTGAACATCTGTTCAGGAACAAGCCCTTTCAGGTCTGTAGCAAAGCGGCCTACGTTGAAGTTGAACGGCAGGAATTTGATCAGTTGCGGGTCAAAAGTGATAAGGTTCTCGGTGTCGTTGCCGATGGCCCCGTTGATATGCTTATCGTAGTACCACTGGTCTGTACCTTTTACTTTGCTGATATCCTGACCCAGGGAATTAATTGCGCCGATTTCCAGCAGCTTTTCGATGTTATACAGCGGCGCGCTACCCACTACGTAGGGAGTGGAGAGCTGGGCATCCACGTAGGCACGTTCAACATCCCACATACCCATGGGCCGCAGTTGGCCGGTAGTCGGATCGATAAGGTTAACGAGTTTGGAAGCCGAACCATCCGGCTGCACACCACGTTTTGCTATCAACAGCGCCATCAGCGCGGTTTCCAGCTTGCCACGTACTTCCTGCAGGCTGGCCCAGATATTGGCCATGGCCCACTCATTGGCGCCCAGGTCATCGAGGTCGCGCAGGTCTTCCAAAGCAATCAGAAGGACATCTGAAGAAACGCACTGAGATAGGGTAAGGTATGTCTGCTGCGGGATCTGCTTAACACCACCTTCACAGATATTGTCAGAGCAAGAACCGCTATCGGAACATTTGGGGGGGAGATAATTGATCTTGAGAGTGCGTTTCTTACCAGGTTCAGAGCCCATATCCTGGGCGCGTATTCTGGTATTCTTGGCGGCAGCGGAGATCAGTGCACGGAGAAGGCCGCCAACGTAGTCGTTTTTAGCGTATTGCCAGATGCTTTTTTGAATGCTCTGGTGTGCCTTTTTAAAAGACATAGCCTTTAAGTTATAAAGTGAATGAATCACCCGACTTAAAGGCTCGCGGTATTAACCTACTGTCTTCTTTTAAAGAGTACGACGTCTCTACGTTTATTTCAAAACCAAAAGTAACGTTTTATCGCGTACTGTAAAAATTATTGGTTCATGATAGCACTACCCAGGGCGTCCAAATCCTGATTGTTGGTAGAGAAGCCGGGAGCTGAGTGTGTCTGCTTGCTCATGTCTACATGGTCGTTCGGGTTTTCGGTGCGATTATCCGTTTTCAGGATGCCGCTTTCTTTTGCGAACTCGGTCATAACGTCATTTAGTTGAACAGCAACATTTCCTTTGAGCGCGGGCCGCTCTGGATTGGCCAGATCGCGCAGCTCCAGGGTTCGATTGGTTTCATCGTAGTGGTCCTTAAATTTTGACCGTAAATAAGCCTTTGCCAAGGATGCCTGTGTTTTTACATTGCCGCCGGTGCGAGGCACTTCTGTGAGCGCCGTTTCCAGCAAAGCATCGATGTCGCGCTCGTTATATTGGTTGCGCAGGGCAGTCAAGGCCTGATCCTTTTCAGCCACTCGCCTGTTCATTTCATCTTCTGCTTCCTGCAGCTTGGTCTTCATCTGGTTACGGATATCCTCCAAGGAGCTATCCTTTTGGCCCAGCATGGTGTCCAGGAACTTCTGCAGTGCTTCTTCGTCCTTCAAGCCTTCCAGGTCTGAAGTCTTCAATACATTGTTGGAAAGCCGGCGAAGATGCGCGCGAAGATCGCCGCCATGTTTTCCAGCAAGTTGTTTTGTCAGATCTCCCTTTATCGCAGCCTCCAATGTAGGCTTGATAATGGGAGATCTCGAGTTGTCTACATCGGTGATTGCATCTTCATATTTAAACGCGGCATCAGCCTGATCATCTGCCACAATTTCTACATCCACCCCTAGCTGTTTGATAAGTTCGTGGGCCTGCTTGGCCGTCATTTTGAACTTTGCCATATGTTTTTATGCGTTTTTTTTTATTACGAATTTGGTTGTGTCCTGATAGTACTGTTGGTAAGTTGAGGTGCTGACTTTAAAGGGAATACCTTCACTTCCATCAGGCTTCAAACTTGCCAGCAATATTTCTCCGTATGCAAGCTTGTAGGAGCCAATCTCGTCCTTTACAGGATCAGGAGCGGGAGTTGCGGAAGCCGGCATTAGAGGTTCGTTGGAACCCTGTTCCGGTGCCGCATCTGACGTGTTAGTATTCTTTTTTGGTGCCATGTGTTATATGATTTTGTAGCCAGCATTTTGTCTCGCCAACCTCACGGCAAATTCTCGTCCCATGGGATTGACGCGACCGTCCGGGCCCTGTACCCATACCTGGTTTGGCTTGAGATTTCCATGCCTTGAATTGGCGGTGGAAGATGATGGATTGGTAATCTTCCCGATGCGGGGATTGGTAATCGACGGTTGCGCGGGCGCGTCATTGTTCGGATCCAAAGCCGGAGCGGAGGCGGACGGCTGAAGAGGGGCGCCAGGAGTGGGGGAAGTCTGCGCCGGCGGCTCGTTGGCCGGGGGCTGGAGGGCGGGCTGATTTTCCCCGCCATTGTTGGATGCATTTTCCGCCTCCAAATTGGGATCAGCAATCACTGTTACATTGGTGCTTGTCTGTGCCATCAGGCGCTCAAAGGCAGGATTGGAGAGGCCGAGTTCTTTAAGTTCGTATGGAGTCTTCCCCGGGTTCTCTCTGTAAATCTTGGCGTCTTTCGGCGCAAGTTTCAAATCTTCCATATCTATTATAACTTTTAGTTATCCAAAGATAACTAAAAGTTATTTACTCTGCATACGTATGGGAAAAGCACCATGGATGCAATTGTAACCTCCACGGTAGGTACAGAAGTTTTCAACAGTTGTTCCAGGGATACGGCCCGGCTTCAGATTTGGGTCCTCAAGGAATTTAGCCAGTTCCTCATTTGAGATGTCTCTGCGAAGATTAACCAGGTGCACGCACAGTGGGCGGCTGTCTCGGACAGTACCACCGACATACTTTATCCCATCCAAACCATATTCCTCTTTGATGATCTGGTTCACTGTACCATTGAACTGGTAGCTGGTATCGCGGGCCACCTGGCTGTTATACTGGGAAAGGTTTGGCAACGGTTTTCCAAATGTGTCCTGGCGCCCGGAAAGGTCTCCCGTGGTCCAACGGTCGAGGATCTTCTCCATGTCACTTATGCTGGCGCCGGTGGTCACTTTTTGCAGAAGCAGGTGCTTTACCGGCTCCTTAAACTGGCTGTCGATTCCGGAACCATACATAGCTTCCCGGGCCTGCTCGTAGACAACCCGGCGGGCCGGTTCCAGCAGAGATGCTTTCACCTGCAGATCATTGTAATTCTGGTGAAGGGTGGCATTGACTTCCGCGATGGTGGAGAATGTGCCAAGATAGTCTTTGATAGCGTTGGTGTACAGTTTCCCGGTCAGGATGTCCTCAAACTTTTGCTCAATGATCACCATGCGCTGGCGCAGATCCTGGGAGGCAATGAAGCGTCCATCTTTGATCTCAAAACGCGCAATCTGCTGCTGCAGCATGGCAAGCAGCTCCTTTTGCACCTGCTGAGAGCTGGTGTCTACCTGGCTGATCGTGGATTGAATCCAGTCCAGGTGCTCAACAATATCGTCGTGAAGGTTATCGGCCATGCGGTAATTCAGTTCAGGAATATTTCCTCGTATTGGAACTGTTGCATGTAGAAGGTTTGGTCAAGTTCGTTTCCGTTGAAGTCCCGTACTCTGACGCCAAATGGATAGAAGCGCTTATCATCACTCACAAAACGATCTACACGATACAGGTGCATTACGTGCACACGATCTCTGATGTTAGGCCAGTTCGTAGTTTCACGATCTGCCACACACCATGCATATAACTCAGTTATTGGGCTGATTTTGTACATCCGTTGGGTTGCCATTACCATCCAAGACTGCGAAGTTCTTTACCACAAGGAGGGGCTTCATCTTCGCGTCAACCAGTGCTTTAAGGTCGTCAATACTGGCATTCTTGAAATATCTGGTGCCTTTCTCCCTGCTGATCTCGTCCAGAATGGAGGGCAAGTTACGGGAAAAAATCAGATCGGTTTTCTGCACCTTCCCAGTTGTGATCATTGTTAGCTGCTCATCTTCAGTATATACAAACAGATCGTCCAGCTGCTCAATGACTTGTGTTTTTTTCTGGAAGACATCATCACCGGCAAAACGCTTGTCAACATATTCGGTTATCTGGCGTTTCCGAATAAAACCTGGAATGTTCCCCTTGGTACTGTTGATAAGTTCATCAAGGAGATCTGCAGCCGTTTTGATCTGGAATTGAGAAGGCTTTATCAGTGTGAAATCATAGACGTATGGCATGGTCTTACCATCACCGGTGGCCCTCACATTGCGGAATGCAATGATATCAGAAATGGTGGGAAAAAGTATGGTGTCGAATAGCTTATTGCTCACCGTGCTGATGAACATGTACAGCTTTTCCTGGTCTATGGCCTTAGCATTCCCACTCTGGGCAGCGTCAATATTGAGCAGATTGAGCGCACGGAGGATGTCGCTCATGATCTTGCCGTTCTTATCGTTGTGGTACTTATTGATATTAGTATCCGGGTTGTTCAATACAGTACCGCCATCCTTGAGCTTCTCCCAGTCGCTGAATGGCACTTTCAGTCTGTCCGCCGGGTTGTTGCTGGTTAAACCTTCGCCTTTACATTTTGGGCACGCCCTCAGTCTCGGCGGTTCACCATTCTCACCGGGCCAATTTACCTCTCCGGATCCATGACACTCTTTGCAATCATCGGCTATCTGCGTAATGTACGGATGGCTTGCTTCCTTGTCCACCAGTTGTTCTGCAGAGAACGATGAAATATACTCGTTGGCAGTGGGGATCGCCTTATCGTAGTAGCTGTCGTAGTAGCCATCATTATTCCACAGACCTCCGGCTATGGATGCAGGTAGGTGTCCCAGCATGGTGGCAAAGTAACCGCGCGGATCTACCCGGTATTGGCCGCCGTCCACCTTATCAAATCTAAATATAGCGCCTGGCGTAAGCCAATATCCCCAGTCTCCGTGCTTAAACACAAGGTCTTCCGGGCCATCATATACGATATTTTTGCTGTTCACAAAAAGTATCATGATCTCCAGCCTGTCTGCCGTTTGGTCGAAGTATGGTTTGGAAGGCATGCGCACGATGTAGCCGTTGGGATCCTCTATAATACCAGGTAACACGACTTCCGACATATAGGTTATCAGGTTCATGCCCTGGAAGTTATTTCCCCATATGTAATCGTTGTCGTCTTTGTCGGGCAACGTAAGGGTATACTGGCTATCCTGGAATATCGCACCACGCAGGATATCGGTGAGCATGCCAAAAGGCGCCTTGGTATGCGGCCTGTACTGGCTCAGGCGCCATTGTCTGGTTACGTCTGCCTCCCGGGGGTGCCGATTTATCAGGAATGTTTCAAAGATATACTGGTACTCTTTCCCACCCCAACGTGGAGGGATAATATACCCTCCGTTGTCACCCGATAGATCCCTAAAAGATGGTCTTACCCCACGTGTGTGTAGGGATACTTCCAGAAACACATCCTTTCGCTTCTTCAGAAGAATGCTTTGGCTGTCTGGCGCTTTTGATACGTCATTAAGAAGATCCTGCGCCTTTTGCGGTGTAAGTAAAGCCATGGGAGAGCAAAAAGGGAGCGTTTCCGCTCCCGTTGTGAAGGAAAGAAGTGATTAAAACAGACCTGCCAGATCAGGACATGTATTCAGGGAAATGGTAGGCGCATTGAAGCTCAGTGGATCGCCAAGGAAGTTGATGGACAACGATTTCAGGTCCACGATATACCCTGCCTGTACCTTCTCCTGGCCGCGCCATACCTGCAGAGTTGCCGGCATGCCAACCAGCGAACCCTCAGCGCGGGGAATTTCCAGCGTGCCATCATCGTACAGCAACAGGAAGTTAAGCTGGGTAGCCAGGTTATCAATATTTTTCCACCAGCTCCAGTCGTAAAATTTAGCGGGAGCACCAGCGGCGTCTACATCCAGGCCAATGCGATCTTTAGCGGTTAACTGACGTGATACCTTTTTGATGAACTCTGGCCGAGTGTCGGATATTTCGCGGGACACTGTGGTAGGATCTGCGAAAGCCACGTCCTGCAATTCATTTGAGAACACCAGGCCGGGAGTTGCACCTACACCAGTGGGAGCCATGAGCGTAGCAAGGGCAGCGCAGTCAGGCGTGTCCGGAATGGTGATGTTACACTTGTAAAATCCAATCCGCTTTAAAGCACGCCTGCGTTCATCGATTTTACAGGCAGCGGAAAGAATTGTTGTGAGGGTGAAATCTGCGCAAGCATCGTTGCAGAGAGAAGCCATCGTCGTAGTTTGAAGAGATTATTATTATCCGCTTCTGAGGTGGGAGGATTGACCTACGACGATGGATTAAAAGAGGGTCGTACCCTCTACGTTTGTTGCCCAAAAATACACCTTTTTACACATTATGCAGCGTAAGTCCACTATAGTTGCTACTTCCCTTTGTGAAGTTGGCTGTGTACCCTGAAGGACTGGCCACCCGCACATACAAATCA
Source organism: Chitinophaga parva (assembly GCF_003071345.1). Lineage (NCBI taxonomy): Bacteria > Pseudomonadati > Bacteroidota > Chitinophagia > Chitinophagales > Chitinophagaceae > Chitinophaga > Chitinophaga parva. The sequence goes on from NZ_QCYK01000002.1 coordinate 390,260, forward strand.
CTGATAGGATTCAGGCAGGAATGGCATACCCAGGATGCACTGACGTTGTTTGCATATCCCATCAAGTAAATATTTGCTGGGCTGGTGAAGGCGGTAACACCCGCCGGTATGTTGAGCACAAAGGGCGCTGTAGCACTGGGGTAGAACGTGTTTGGCGTTGCACCGGCAGGTGGTGTAAAGATAGCGGAACCCGCATAACGGTTGCCAGACGACACATGATCCACGAAGCCAAGATACAGGGTGACTGCTGCCGGCGTTGCCGACGGGAACGTGATGGATATAGTTTGGTTCCCCTGCTGGCTGCAGCCATGGTCATTGCACATAATGGACAGTACGCCGTTTAATTGGGTGCTCACTGGCGGATTGGGGTCATCAGGTGTTACCGGTGGGCAGGTACCAGTAAACCCTTGGTATGAAAGACCGGAAAGGGCAATAGTGATAGGCATGGAGCCAGTGAAGGTATCCACGTATAGCGTCAGTTGGCCGGAGGCGCTAATCGTGAGCTCACCGGTAAAGCCGGGGGCGCTTACTGGCACCGTGGTATCAGCGGCAGGCGCACAGCAAAGGGCTACCTGGCCGGCAATTATGAAGTCCCCGCTTGCTGGGGGCAGGCTGGCGCCGTATACCAGGTTACCGGAGAGGGTGACAATGTTGGAACCATCCTTGCGGCCTATCAGCGTGCCGCTGAAGTCTTCATCTTCCTCATACGAAATGGGACAGCTCTGCGTGGCGGAACTGCTGCCGGCGGAGAAGTATCCAGTGTTGCCCCAATCGCTGGTGGTGCTGCCGTTGCACACGGTGTTTACCTGGTACTCGTAAGATGCGCCAACGACAAGGCCCGTTAACGTGACAGTGGGGCTGGTGAGCGTGAGCGTGGTCCATGCCAGCTGCCCGGTTACCCGGTACCGGAAATTCCAGCCGGTTGCGGAGCTGGTTGGCAGCCAGGTAAAGACGAAGTTCTGCCCTTGCTGTTCCACCTGCACCCCGGTAGGCGCCGGGCAGGTCGCATCATTGGAGTAAACGGGGATGCCGCCATACGCCCAATCGCTGGTATCGCTGCCACAGATGGTGCGCACGCGTATCTGGTAGGACTGGCCTTCCTCCAACTGCAGGTCGATGCTGTTGGTATTGGTGAAGATGGAGGCGGACCAGGTGGGATCGCCTATCACCCGGTATTGCACCTCATATTGTGTGGCCCGGGGCACCGCGGCCCAGGTCTGTGTTACGGTTCTGGTCATACAAGCGTGATTGTAGCTGCTTTGGTGTTCTTGTTATACTTCACAATGGCCACATCCGTTGAGTTCAGGATGTTGGCGCTTGTACTTTGAGCGCTGACATTGGCCTGCAGTGTTACCTGGTCCACCTGGGTGCCGCCGGTGTTTACAAAGTCAAATCCTGACCGGCTCATAACGCCACCCAGGTAGGTGGTGAGCTGCACCTGCACATCACCGGTAAGGTGCTGGGCATACCATACGGCATTCATTCGCACGTGGATCTCGTTTGCCACGCCGACGTTATCCTGGACAAACTGCTTGAGGTTCATCAGCACGGCTTCCACGCCGCTCTGGGTGTTGTCTGATGCCCAATACAAGTACGCTGCAGTATCCGCCGCACCTGCCGGTACCTTGGGATCTCCCTGGCCATATCCCACCCAGTCATTGTCGTAGGCCGTGCCGGTATCAATGAAGCCGGTGAACGTGTCCAGGTCACGACCAGCACCTGTACCCCAGATGTAACGCACTACCAGGTAATCAAAGGGATTTAGGTTGGTGGCGTTGGAGGTAGCGGTTTGCGGCGGGCAGCTGCTTTCGGCCATTACTTTGGTCACCACGATCTCGTAGTCATCGTTGGCCAGGCTTGGCACCGTCACCGGCAGGGTGGAAGGATCCGGCGAGATGTAGGTATATGTTGTCGTACCGGCCACGCGGTAGCCAATGTGGAAGCGAGTGGCACCAGTCAAGTTGCTGGCGTTGATGGTGAGGTCCACGGTGCCGTCTTCGTTGGCCGCGGTGGTCGCCTGCAGGCTGGTTATTGGATCACATGCCACTGGTTGGATGATGGGCGCATCAAGGCTTGGCTTCAGGCAGGTAAGGCAAACCACCTCGCAGGAGTATTCCTTGCGTCCTGTAAACTTGCTCAATTCCAGTTTCAACCACCAGCCGGTGGTACCGGCTATGCCTTCCCGGTCAAACGCTGTTTGGTTGTCGAAGGTATATTCTACGCCCTGGATAAAGATGCGGCCGCCCTTCAGGATGGTCTCCACTTCATTCTTTTGCCAGGTGGTAAGCGGCTGGTAGGAAATGAGCTGGTATTTATCCGCCCACTCGGTGCGCTGGATTCTGTTGTTGTAGGAAATGGTGCGCGTGATGCCGGTGGCCAGCTCCAGGAGATCAGCCTTTAACCTGGTCATGTACCGGTACCGCACATCATCTGCGAAATCATCCCCCAGGGGCAGCACGCTGCCGGTAAACCGCCCATCAGGCGCATTACAGTCAAAGACGCCCTCCAGGAGCACGGTGGTGTTGGTACACCGACCATCATTGCCGCACACTGTGCCCATATTCGTAAACAGGATCTCTGCGCCGGTGGCATCCTCGCCATAGATCTCATACACAAACCCGGCATCCGCTCCCAGGGATACTTCACCCCGCACGCTGTTGACGCCAAAGGTGAGGCCATCAGGCAGGCCGGCGCCGGTTGCATCCACGGCGTAACGGATGCCATTGACCACCAGGCGCCCGGCCACCACCCGGCCCCAGTCACCGCTTGGCATTGTCCAGGCAGTAACGCATTGGTCATTGACAAAGGCCCAGGCTTCGGTGCTCTGCTGGTATACCACATTGTCCCCATTGTTAATTGTTACCTGCAAGCGGAAGCTGCTGGGCATATTTTCCGGGTATTCCTTCAGTTGGGCCACAAACACGTTCTTGTTATCGGCATCCAGGCCCAAGGCGATCGCAAAGCTGCTGGTAATGTCGGTACCGGGGGAATCATCGTCCAAAAGGAACTCCACTTTCAGTGTGAAGGTGGCTGTGGTCAACTGCTCACAACCGAAATGGTCCGTCAGCATCAGTTCCCATGGGAATACGAATGGCTGGCAGAAGGGCTTATCCAGCCATAAACGGTATATCGGCATGCAATCCTTGTGCAGTATCATTGTTTTCCTTTTAGCGTTATAGTGCGGCCATCCCTGGCCGTTGGATCGTAGCTTACCTCAATGCTTTCCACCCGGCCGTATGGGAACCAGCCTTTATCCCGGATCTTTACCTTGGCGTTTATCTTTACCTGGCTGGTATCACCCATCACGCCGATACGCTGCAGGTCATCGCAGCAGCAGGCCAGCACGGCGGTGAAATTCTTGTTCATGGGCGGGTTCACCCGGGGATCATCTATCTGGTGGAACCGGTCCCAAAGGTTGCCCAGGAACATTTCATCGTAAACCATGGGGTAATTCCAAATCGTGGAATACTCGCCGAAGCAAACCGGGTCGCAGGTGTCACTCCGCCCGATGTCCGAGGCGTGCACCTGGGCGTAATCCTTGCCATCAGTGTTATATACTGGGTTCTTTTGCGGGAAGTTGTTGGCACCATCCCTTCCCCAGCCATAGGTACCTATGGCCCGGGCATCCCGGTAGCTGCGGCCATCCCAGATAATGAGCTTGGGCGTGACAAACTTGTCATCCTTTACCAGCAGGACGCCTTTATCCACCGTATGGAAGGCATCCCGGAAATTGTGGGTGATCAGCTCCAGCAGGTTGCCGGTGAGATCTATCATGCTTTTGGCGGCATCCTCGATGTAATCCGGGCCCACGCCGTCAAACCGGAAGCGCGCCGGAGAAAACTGGTTGATCTTGGTCATCTCGCCTTCCAGCATGGGGTTGATTGGCTTATTGAACTCCACATAAGTATTGAACCGGGAAATGGCATCGTTGCCCACGGTATCAGTAGCATCCTGGGTATAGCCCGCTTTCGCGTATGCTGGCTTCTTATCTCCATTCCATTCGTAACAGGTGAAGGTCACCAGCTTGCTTTTATCGGGTTCGGTGGTGAAGTCATAAAGCAGGCCCGGATCAAATGCATCCTTGCGCCGGAAATAAAGCACGTTACCTGCAATGCGCCATTTCGCGTTAAACACGTCTTTCAGCTTGTTTAAGAGCATGTCCAGTGTAATTAACGGATCGTTCGCCTCAATCCAGAACTGGTCTGTATTGTCTTTTTTCACCCCCTTCTGTATCTCTGACTGCGTCCAGGTCAGGTTATAGTAGTCGCTGGTAGGGTCAAACAGCATTGGAATGGTTTCCTTGCTGTATTTGATGCCGCATTTATCGCATACGTTGGCGATGTAGTCCCGCACCAGGGGGGAAGGCATTTCCCGGCCGCAGCCGGCGGCATTCAGGTACATGTTCTGGATGGCATGGGTTACCGGCCCCCAGCCTGTCATGTCTTTGAGCTGGTCGCGCAGTTTTTTCAGCTTATGGATGATCACCGATGCAATGGTGATAATGGCCAGCACCACCGGTACAAGGGTTACCGATAGGATGTACATTGGTAACGCGATCATGGATATGCAGGAGAAAAGCAGGCCAAGGAAGAAGGCGGGCCGGAACTCATCGCAATAGGTGTAACGCGGGTGTTGCTTGCCGGCGTTCAGCGGCTCGGCCGCCGTGGGGAACCAGCCCTGCCAGTTATCGGTAACCAGGGTCTTTTCAATGCAGGACCAGGGGGCATCAGCCTGCTTGAGGTTAACATCCACGTTGCATTTGCCATCATCGCAGTAAGCTATTCCGTCGGCCTTGATCAGGAAGGAAGCATATTTGCCGCAGCCGTAGTCCTCAATCACGGCCTCTATGGCGTTGAGCGGGGCAGCCACGTGGTCATTTAGCCAGTCCATGATGAAGGTGTAAGCATCGCCCATGGCAGTAAGGCTGTTCGAAAGGCCTGCCTGCACGTTATCGCCACGGTCCGTTTCGTTCTCGGACCAGGAAAGGCGCAGTTTATCCAGGCCGTCAAAGTCGTCAGTGTATTCCACGTATTCATGGTTGGGCACGGGCCCGATGAACTGCCGTAACTGCGTAGGCCCGGTACCATCGTAGTACACCGGGTTATTATTTGCATCATAGAGCTGGTAATGACGGAGGTATATGCGTAGGTTCACAGGCGTCTCATTTTTTCGTTACGTTCTTGTACCTGGGTTACCCGGGCGGACAGGCCGTGTTCATCCAGGTGTAGTACTGTCCCCGGGATGGCGCGGACGGCCCGTTCCACGCGATCAAGGCGCTTTTCCACTTCCTTGGTGTTGCCCATGCCGCCAGCACCTGGTGCCTGCACGATGCCGTTAATGGGCGTGCGCTGCAGGGTGGGTACCGGTGCAAGCTGCACGGCAGCGATACGGTTCCGGTCAATCAGCTCGTACCTGGTACCCTTGTTCATCCCTTCCAGGATGTTCCGGTGGTGAGCGGTAGCATCTGCGGTGATCACGGATTCCCCGCGGGAAAGGTTGGCGGGGATGCTATCGCTGGTGGTAGTGCCTGGCCCTTGCAGTCCAACGCGACCCTTAGCCAAGTTCACTGTATTATCCCCAGCCAGTCCTTTGACGATCCCGAAGCCCGCCGCCAGCGCCGCGATCACTGCAGGAACAATCACTATGGCACCGGCGCCTGATTCACCAGCCGCTGAAGCGATGGCCAGCACTGATTCGGAAAGGGTCTGTGCCGCATTTATGGCCAGCATGGCACGTGCATACTTCTCTCGCTGCTTCTGGAGCTGGTTTAGGCGTTGTTCTTCCTGCTGTAAGGCCTTGGCATTTCCGCGATCAGCAATAGCCTGTACGCGATCTACACGCTGCTGTTCGATGGATATGGACCTGTCCACTTGGTCTATCTGGGCCTGCAATATGGTCCTGTACGCACTTACTCCCGCATCTGACATAGTTCTAAATCCGGAAATGGTCTTATCCCGGCGCTCCTTGTCCTTGGTATCGACAGTGTTTTGGGCCTGGCCAGTGGCTTTGGCTATCTCGGCTTGCAGATCTGCAATCTGCTTACGCAGTTGTGCTATTTTATCCTGAATGGCATTCTGCTCATCATCGGAGGTAGCAGTAAGCTTCGCAGCCTGCAACTTTCGCTCCTGCAGATCCAGTTCATCCTGGAGTGCCCGCAGATTGATTTGACGGCGCTTCGCCTCCCCGTCTTCGGTGATCTTGGTAAGCTCGTCCTGATACTTTTTATAAGTGATCTCGCCATCCAGGAACCTTTTGGTAAGGGCCTCTATGTTGGGCGCCAACTGCTCGGATATCTGTGCCTGGAATCCGTCATAGTATGTCTTATCGAAGGTGCCTGCGATATCGAACAGGGAAAGCGCCAGGCGTTGCTTCTTCTGATCGGCATCAGCCTGCAAGTTGTCCAGCAGCTTACCGAAAATGATCCGTATCCGGGCTGCATTCGCCAGGGCAATGACATCGTTGGAGAAGGGGTCACGGCCCAGCAGCCCTTCCTTACGCTTATCCTCGTTCTCTTTCAGCATGTCATCCAGAGCCCTGGCATATACGTCCTTCTGCTTTGCCAGGTCATTATCTATCTGGGCGTTTTGCCGGTCGAAATCGTCCACGATAAGGGCCACATGCTTATCCGCGTCTTCCTCGGCCATTCTTGCCAGCTCACTATTTAGTTTCCGCTGTGCATCGATTATCTTATCGTGGTATTCGGTGAGTTCTTTGGAGAGCTGGGCATTTCCTATATCGCCGGCCAGTGCTTTTAGAATAGCCGCCTGCGGAGTGGTGAGCTTCTTGTCTTTGAGCAAATTATCAATGTCCGCGTTGGTTTTGGCAATGCTTTCCCTCACCTTGGCAGTGATGGTATCATCACTTTGGAAGGTGGCTGCAGTGATGGCTGCCAATTGGGCCTTCATTTCCTGCAGCTTCTGGGCGTACACGTTTTCAATCTGGTGCTCTGCTCCGCTGGACCTTCTATCCTCTAAGAAATTGAAGCCATATTTCTTTGAAATAGCGGCGGCGGCATCTTCCGCCTCCTTTGCAAACTTTTCATAGGCCTTTTGATTCTCCTCATATTCCTTTGAAGCCTGATCACGGTTTGACTTCGCATTTTTCTTGGCCAGGTTCGCAACGGCCGTATCCGAAGATTGCAACGCACCGCTGAATATATAGTCTACGGATTCCTTATCGGTCTTAGCCTGTTCCACGACTGATTTCTTCGCCTCTTCAGATGCCAGCTGGTAGGCGGCTGTTGCCTTTGTTTTAAGGAACATGAACTTCAGATAGGCATCGGCGTTTTTTACCAGGCTCTGTTCCGCTTCATCCAGGCTTTTTACCTGGCCAACCGTGCGCCCGATGGTGTCGTTGTACTCCTTGACCACCTTATCCTTATCAATGAAGCCATCCTTTGCCAGTTTGATATGGTTGCGCAGCTCGTCTACGTTTTCCACAGCACTGGCATACTGATGTGCGCCTTTTTCCAGTGTAGAAATGAGGTTTGCATGTGCCTTTTCTTCCACGGTCATTTCACCGGTTAAGACGTCTATTGCAGTACCCAGGCTTCCATACTTCTGCGCCAGGGTTGTCAGATATGTGGTAATAAGGGATATGCCCAAGGCGATGCCACCAGATCCAAGCAGTCCGGAGAAGAATGCCTTTGTTGCACCACCCGTCTTTTCTGTCTCCTTTCCAAGGAGGGCCCATGCGTCGGTCAATTGGGTAATGTTGTTGGAGATACCTATAATACCAAAGGGCGCATCCCTCACGATATTATTCAGACCTGCATACACGCCCGATACATTGGCTTTATTGCCGGGTTGTGCGGGCGGGGTAGGTTGGCCAGGCTGGGGAGGTGGGGTAAGGTTTTTGAGCTTCGATATCTCTTCCTGCGCTTGTTTGATGGCTTGGTTATACCGTCCAATGTCCGCCGGATCGGTGGCTTCCTTACGGGCCCGTTCCAGTACCTCCAGCTTCTTCGTCAACAACCCAATGGTACCAATCTCCTTTTCCAGGACCGCGGAGAGCTCTTTGTTGCTTACGATCTCCTTATCTATTTCCGCATTCAGTCCCTTGATGGTACGCTGGTGGGCGTTTATCTGGTCCATGATCTTCTGGCGCGTCTGGATGTCAGTAGCGGCGGTCCTGGCATAGTCAGCGCCCAACTGCTTAACCTCCTTTTCAAGGCGCTCTATCTCTTCCCTGTTCTTGGTAACCAGGCTAAGGGCAGTTTGCAGGCCGGTAGGGTTGGTCTCGTATGAAAGGCGTGTAACAACGTCTATGATGTCTCCCATGTCGTAGTAGGGTGGAAGGGTGATCCTTCCAGATAAAGGCAGGAAAGAAGGCCTACTACGATGTTTTTTAGGTGATCGCGCACCTACATGCACAAAAGTAATGCTATTTCGCTTTCATCTGCTCGTTGTACCACTCCACATAATCGCCCATCTGCTCCCGGCGGGTAAAATACTCGTACCAGGTGCAGTCCAGCAGGTAGTCTGCCTTCTGTATGTCCCCCTGCGCCATGACCAAGGCTTCATGGTTGATATCCCAGTACACCTTATCCACCTGGGCACTTACAGGCGTGGTATCAGCGCCTGTAGGTCGGCCTCCCGCTGGCTTGAACTGCTTGGGGAACTGCCCTTGTGCAATTCGTTGTATGTTAACGAGTTTAGCATGCCCCATTCCGTAAAAAAAGCATGGGCTGCTGGATCCTCCTTAACCAGCGCTACTTTGCGGGCCGTCCAGGCGTTTTCCACCTTGTTGGGATCCTCTCCTGGGTGGAAGAAGAATATCATGGCCAGGCGCAGGGCCGCATCCTCGTCAACCGGGTATCTGGTGCGGTAGCGCAGGTTGTTCACCAGCACGGCCACATCGGCCAGCTTATTGGCATTCACGGATGCTTCCATCGCATCCAGGATGGCGGTCAGCAGTTCGGGGGTAATGCCGCACTTACAGTAGTTCTCCATGGCGGAAGCGGCGACGTACCGGGAAATATGGTACTGGGTGTCGCTGGCGTAGGTGTAGAGCACCAGGTTGGTGGTAGGCTCGTAGAGCTTGGTGCCGTCGGCGGCCAGGTGGGCCGGGCGGAATGATGGATCATTGGCGAAGTCTGTCTTCATCTTTGGTTGTTTCTACTACTTTGAAATAGCGTTTATGGGCAAAGGCCTGGAAGTATTTCTGGAAGAAATACCTACTGCCGTCGAAATAGTCCATTTTGTATAGCTTACGGTCTTTTAATAAGGCATGTGGCTTATCCGGGTCTACGGTGGCAATATTGCAGTCGTTGATCAGGTTCGGGCACTGGGTGCCGTCGATGTACAGGTTCGGGTAATTCTGAAACATGGTGTTCATCAGCAGGCGACTGTTCTCGTGCGTCAGGTTGCTGGTGTTGGGTTGTAGCTGCCGGCGGCCAATTTGCAGGTAGGAGGCGATAAGGGAGTATGCGCTATCGTGCCGGCTTTCATATGCCACATCGCCCTTATTGCCGGAGCTGTCCCCAGTAACGAAGAAGATGCTGGCCGGGTAAGTGGAGCGGATATGCATGCACAGCTCCTTTATCTGCATGTTACCGCCAAACTCCCGGATGCAGTGAATGAAGCTGGAAGGTTGGCCCAGTATCTGGGAAAACTGCCATGCGCTGCACGATAACGGCTCCCGGTTGAAGTCCCAAGCCAGGTATACCGGTAGGCTGGGGATGAATGGGAGATGCTTTTTTACGTGCTTGGGCTCATCGAAGGCATACAGCCACTGGGTGAGGTTATCCACCACGAATTGCGCTAGGTACTCCTGGGCAAAGGCCAGTGCAGGCAACGTGGCGCGGGATTCTTCCAGCTCTGCAGGGTTGATCTTCGGATTGGAGCTGGTGGGCAGCTGCCAGGACATCCACTTATCCGGGAACTTCTCTTTGTTGCCGTATAGCTCAAAGAAGAAGTTCTTCCCGTTGGGGGTGGAGAAGAACCAGGCATCGCCCTCCAGGTCCGTTAAAAGGGGTCGGAGCACCTTTTGCCAGGCATCCTTCAAGTATGGGATAATGGCGGCTTCGTCCACGATCACCCTTTTATACTTCCGGCCCCGAACGCTGTCGATGTTATCCAGGGACCACATGTCGATAACGCCGCCAGTAATAAGTTCAATGTGCTTTTCCTGCTCGTTTTTGGTGCGTATAATGGGCTTGCAGGCATCCACCACGTCCCGCCATACTTCCATAAGCATTTTGTACGTGGGGGCGAAATAGGCCACCGGATAGCCGGCCAGGGCACCGTTATCTTCTCGGTCAGGTTCCAGCAGCAGATCTATGGCCAGGACGGTCTTACCGAACCGGCGTCCGCAGCAGGCTACGTTAAACCTTTTTGCCTCGTTTTTTAGTTTCTGTTGATGGGGGAGTAGGTTGTCCAGCTCCAGCACTATCTCGTTTACCACGCACTACCCTAATTATCGTTTCTGTTTGAATTGGGCCGCCATCCTTGCCCGTGTGTTCCATTTTATCGTTGAACAACCCCAGGTGCCGGGAAAGGCTGTCCAGGGCCCGTATTTTGTCCACGAACTTCACTTTTTTGGTTTGGCCTATTGCTTCCTTGTTCGGGCTATCGCTGACGAAGTCTTCGTGTACCTCAACACCGGCGATCACCGCCGCCGTGTCGGCATCCAGGTCACGCACCTGCTTTAAGCCACCATCCACTGTGTAAAGGGAGGATGGATCAAAAAAGGCAATGCGGGCATACTCCCTGAGCACTCGTTCCACGGTAATGCCGGTTCGCTCCTGCAATTCCTTGCGCTTTTCTGCCAAATACGCCTGGACTTCGGGTTTTTTCAGGAGGTCATGGCCCTGTGAGTATGCGGTGGCCTGGGAGTATCCGGCCCGTATGGCGGCCTTGGTGGCGTTCAAGTCCACCAGGTATTCCTCACAAAATCGCTTCTGCTTCTCGTTCAATGCCATAATGTAAAGGTAGCGAAATGGATCAAGCTTATAACCGGTGGTTATGTACGTTCGTGAGCCGACAAAACCGTACCTTTGTCAGGCAGTGAAGCGGCAAGCCAACCCCAACTTTATGTTGTGACCGGCCGTAAGAGACGGTAACCTGCAAAAGGGATAGTTTACGCTATCCCTTTATTGTTTTCTCAAGAACCGTTATTACCTCCCTACTATTCTTTACTGTAAACCGCAGCACGGTCCACCCCAGCTCCGCGGCGGCGTTGTACTTCTCCGTGTCACCGGTATATCCGGAAATGGTGGTATGCCTGCTCTTGCCTGCCATGATGCCTTCGTATTCGATGGCAATCTTGTGGTCCACCAGGGCGAAGTCAAACCGCCACTTCCGTTCCGGGTGGAACCGGTGTTCCCGGGTGACTGGGATGCCGGTAGCCAAGGACCAGGCGGCGAGTTGTGACCACATGCGCTGCACGGGTGGGCAGTCGCCCTTGGGCTGTTTGGGCGCTTTGCGGCACTCTTGGATGATCGATTTATTCAATGGGCCGCAGGCACTACTCTCTATATCCCTCAGGGTCATTCTCGGTCCCTTCATCGCACTATGTTTAAATAGGCGCCTGGCTGTTAAACCAGGCGCTTTTTTGTTTTACTCTTTTGGCCGGAGGTAAACCACACCTGCCTTTTGCTTTGGCGAATATGTGGCTACTTTGATTCGGTTGTCGGCTGTCACCTTTTCGATGACATCTTCCAGTGATTCTTCGCCGGTGCCAGTCCAAATAACCCCAGGAGGCGGGAAGAGGAGTTTGCTGAGCAACTGGTTCAGGGTGTTTTTGTACGCCGCGGCTTCTGGCTCCAGGTCTTCCAATTTCATCAGTATCTCGTCCCGATGTTGGCAGATCTTGTTGTAGTCGTCCAGATAGATGCGTTCCACATTTTCGAGTTCAGATTTCAACCTCTGGTTTTCGGCCTGCAGTTGTTCTATTTTTTCATTTTTCATGTTGTTTGATTTTGATATAACAAAGATCGAACAGTGCTATGACCTGGCCTTACGGGTACCCGTAAAGTGGCAACTTTTTTCAAACTATTTTTGCAACGTTATTGCATCAGTCTTTTGTTCGCCTCATCGGCGGTGAGTTGGTTGGTTTCGAGGAGATAGATTAATGCCTGGGCCCGGGCATCGGCTTCCGATGAACTGGCAGCCATTAACGGGCCTAATCCTACCCACCAGTTATTGCTCTCCCTACGGATATATTGTGTGATTTGATCCGGCAGCATCTGCCCCAGCTCGGCCACGGTGAATGCGGGTGTCAACGAATACTCGGATGGATCAAGTGGGAAATGTCCTGTTAAAATTGCCATATGACGATTAGGCATTTCTGAAAGACACAATCCACTATGTGGGTGGCAATTAAAATACATCCATTTCGGTGATGCTGTAATACCCAATTCAGCCAGGCGCTTGCCCTGCTCCAGTGTGCAAACTTGATCTTGTAGTTTCATTGTTCATAATTTACCGGCACGAGGCCGCGTTCTTGTAATCCTTCTGTAAAATCCGGTCCGACACCCGGTTCATCGATGAAATTGTAAAAATAATTGTACGCGGACTTCCATTCCTCCGCCATGTGCTTCATGGCAATGCGGGCAAATGGTAAATGCGTCGTAATCCAATTGTTACGATAATTAAATCCCTCCCATGGCTCCATTTCAAAAACACCTTCTTGTATCGCCCTTTCAAATGCGCCTGCGGCCATTTCCTCGGCCAGGGCGTGTAAACGTTGTTCGTAGGTCATAATTCTGTGATTTTAACTTTTACGCACTGTGCTCCCAGCTTCTTCAAATCGGGCCAAGTTTGTTTATTGATTCGCGTGAACTCTTCGATGCACATTTTGCGGTACGGTTCTATCGTGTGGATCAGCAAGTCGCCGTGCTTGTTTTTGATGGCCCAGCCTATCTTTGATTTCTTCATTTCTTTGGCAATTGCGGCATCGGCTGCCAGTGAGTAACTAATACTTCTTCCCCGCTCCTATCAAACCAGTCTTTTGCATCAAAATCATATGCAGCAGCGTAAAATTCACATTCGGATACTACTGGGTAAAACTTTGAATAATTTTTACCTTTTTCTTTATCCGGCAGCCCATCCTCGACGCTTATCCAGGCCTCCGGGCCGCGCCCCCATTCGACGCCATCTGTAAACCCAATCCTGAATGACTCATAGGGTGATTCCCCACTTTCAATGTCCTCATTATAAATGTGGTGGTTCAATTGGCGTTCTGCCGCCTCCTGCGTTTTTTGTTCCAATATGCTCATAGCTGTCTTACCGGCATACGGCCGGCGCGGGTTATTTTATAAATGCCATCCACTTGGTGCGTCCGTGCTTGCCAGATGTATGGCCAAACAGGGGGCTACCTGGTATAACAGCCAGTACCTGGTTCAATGTGATTTGAAATTCGTTCCACTTAAAGATTAGGGTGCCATTCGGCCTCAAGACCCGCATGCATTCCAGCCATCCATCGCGGATATCGGTCTCCCAGGTGGAAAATAGCACCCCGTAGCTCTGGGCCATTACTGACTTTCCGCCGAGTTCTTTTAGGTGTGGGGGATCGAACACCACCAGGTGGAAACTTTCATCGGGAAACGGCAGGCTCCGGAAGTCGGCCACCACATCAGGCCGGACTTGGAGCATCCTTCCATCGAACAAGGTGATATCCTCATCGCGGAAATCAGTGTATACGGTATCAGGGTGCTTTTTATTGAACCACATTTTTTTGCTGCCTGCGGTCACGTCCAATATCCTTTTCCTTTTCATACTATTCTACCGGCTGCCGGCCGGCGCGGGTTATTTGGTAATGGAGGAAAGGAACTTTTCAGCTGCATCCTTAAAATTTTCAAGCATGTCTCCATCGAAGTATTCAACACATTGCCTTAAAAAATGAGAACATTCATCCAGCTGCGCCTTCACCTGTTGCAGTTCCTGCTGTAACCTCTCGTTTTCCGCCTTCATTTCGCACAGCGCGGTAACGCGGCTACGGCCCAATTCAACTGGTATATTTTCGTCTACCCAGTCAAACAGCGGATGGAACAGTTGAATTTGCTCTTGTTTCCACCGCTTCAACTGTTCGTTTTCCTGCCGCAGCTGCGCGGTCTGCTGGTCGGCGTACTGCCGCATGATATGTGGGATGTCGTCGTAGGGCAAGTATGTACCGTGGTGTTGCTTTAAAAATTCTTCTGCCGTGATCGGCTTTTGCTGTTCGTTATTTCCTGGCTTCGATTTCATGGATTCCACAACTCGTATAATATCTATCATCTGCGATTCCAAAAGTATTAATCCATGTTCCTGTTCCATCAGGTTGAAGAGGGGCTGATAATATGCTCCGGGGCATGACTGCTGTTCGTTGCTCATTTGCTTTCATTTTGCCGTTCGTTCAATGCTTTTTCGAGGGCTTCGGCCGCCTTCACAGACTCCCTGGCATATTCGTCTAAAACATGCACAGGAGGGAAACTGTTAAAAGCTGAAAGGTGTGCCGCCATGAACTGCGCGGCCCACTTCTCGCGCTTCGTTTCGCCATTTTGCCAAGAGGACTTAAAGAATCCTTCTCCAGAAAGTGTCCTTCTTTCTGCTGGATCCGGTTGTTTGTTTAAAGGATTTGCAGGATGATTGATGTCTGTTTGCATATGAGTAGTTTAAAACGGTAGGTCATCAATGCCATCAGCCGGTGCCGGCGGCACGTCTATGGAATATCTTTTCTCTGCTTCGCTGAATGGTATGAACCTGGAACTACGCTCGGCATCATTCACCTCCGTGAGGTCATAAAATTTTTGAATAGCCAGGTTGGTGCGCAGGGCGATGGTGTCCAGCTCCCCGTTACGGTGCTTGGCGATCTTCAGGGAGGCGTCGTTGCGCAGGGCAGGATCCACGTCCTTTGCTTCTTTGCCGTAGTCAGACCGGTAGAGGAAGAGCACCATATCCGCATCCTGCTCAATAGCGCCCGATTCCCGAAGGTCACTGAGCTGCGGATGCTGGTTGCCTTCCTTTCGGTTTTCAACGGCGCGTGAGAGCTGGGAGAGGGCAATAACCGGCACGTGCAATTCCTTGGCCATCTGTTTCAGGCCGCGGGATATCCTGGATATCTCCTGCTCCCGGTTACCACTGCGCTGGTCATCACCGCCGCCCATCAACTGCAGGTAATCTATCACGATCAGGCCTACACCATGGTTTTTAACCAGGCGCCGGCATTTTGCGCGCAGCTCAAACAGCGTGAGCGCCGGTGTATCATCGATGAATAGGGGAGCGGTGGCGAAGACGGCGCGGCACTCTTCTACCCGGAATAACTCGGATTCTGTGAGCTTGCCGCGGGTGATAAACTTCAGTTCTACACCGCTTTCGGCGGAAACTATGCGGTCATTCAATTGCCCGCTGTTCATTTCCATGCAGAATATGGCTGCGCCGGTGGGCTTTGTTGGATGCAGGGCCGCGTTGCGCACCAGGTTAAGTGCCAGAGCTGTCTTACCCATGGAAGGCCTGGCAGCCAGGATAATGAGGTCCGTAGGTTGCCATCCGGCGGTGATACGGTCCAGGGAATGGAAACCACTTGGTACACCGGTAATATCCTCTTTCGCCTGCATGCGGGCCTTGAGCTGGGTTATCTGCTTGTCGAATACGGATATGATATGCTTGCTATCGGTCTTTGCCTTTTCGGCGGATATACCAAAGAGCTTCGCTTCCGTCTTGTCCAGCAGGTCAAACACGTCGGTGGTATCTTCGTATGCATCCTGTAAGGTCTCAGCCGATATCCGGATCAGATCCCGGGCCATGAACTTCTGGAAAATGATGCGGGCATGGGCCTCCAGGTTGGCTGAAGAGACCACATCGTTGGTAAGCTGGCTCACGTAAAAGGGCCCTCCTACGGCATCCAGTTCTCCCATGAAGCGGAGCTGCTCCACCACAGTCATTATGTCTATGGGTATGCAGGCGGCAGAAAGCCGGATCATGGCTTGGAAGATCTTTTTATTGGCTTCCACGTAGAACACATCCGGGTTGGTGAACACGCCGGCTACCAAGTCGAAAACTCCCTTCTCCAGCATGATAGCTCCCAGCACGGCTTCTTCCAGGTCACGGGCCTGCGGCGGCACCTTGCCGTAGACCATGTTGGTTAGATCAGCGTTCTGGCGGCCTGAGTGTATGTTCTTCTTGCTTTTTCCTTTCTGCCAGGTACTGTTCTGTTGATTTCGCAGGTCCAGGTCCATTTTTAACGGGTATTTCTTGGTTATAGTCTCGTTTTGACCAGTTGATGATCGTCAGGTAAACGCTTCTGTTTTTTCGCAGCAGCGGCTCGTAATTGTGCATGCTTAGCAGCAGGTTTTTAAGCTGGTCCTTGCTTACTTTTTGGTGAAGGGCCACATACTGCTGCAGGGTAAGCTGTTCTTTCATCTGTGCCACGCGGGGAGCGTTGGTCTTTATCCAGTCCTGAAAGGCCTTGAATTTATCCAAAGTACCAGTAGGCACACCCACAGGCACGTCAGTGCCGGTATTTATTTCTTCTTTCTTTACTTTATTCTCTATATTAGTTTTGTCCCCCTGCTGTCCCCCCGGTGTCCCTCGCTTGTCCCCTTTGCTGTCCTTTTCACTGTCCTCTCTGTTTGATGAAATGTAGTGCTGTGTTGTGTTTGCGTGTCCTTTTTGCTGTCCTTTTTGCTGTCCTGAACCGTTATAGACGGAATAATTTACCAGTGAAAGGATCGTGATGCCGTTTACGGCCAGTCGGCATATCATGCCCTCACGTTCAAGGAGTAGTAGGAAATCGTCCACCTTGTTCTTACTCCATTTCCATCGCTCAGCCAAGTATCGTAGGGAAGCTGGTAACTGTCCCTTTGTCCAAGAAACCAGCTTCCCGCCTATCAGCTCAGTGGCCTCCGATTCTTCAAATCTTGCGCTGACGCAAAGGTCCAGCCAAGCTTCCGACTTCGAGAACGTCCGTTCTTCCTTCCAAAATGCATGGTTAAAGAACTTACGATTGATAGGTATAAAATTGCTGAGTGTATCGTCTTTCCGCTTCATTAAAACAACTGCTGCTGTGGTGATATCTGTTCTTCGTTCTGTTTGGCCAGCAGCTTATCCAACTGCCGTTCGTGGTATCTGGCCTTTTCCAGGTCCGAACTGGCGCGGTGTTGGAAGTACCGCTTTTGATATTTCCGGACCTCTGTGGCCTGGTGAACCAGTGATCTATACCTGGCTTCAAGTGTTGCCTGATCCATATGGTAATATTGACTGTTAGGAGAGAAGCTGGAATCCGGTGGCGCTGGCTTCCGCCTGCTGGTGTACCACCCGGTTTAACGCTGCCCAACTGGTGCGCAGTTTGGGATCATCGTCCTTTTCCGGTTTCATGTTTTTATGATGTGCAGCCATCAGAGTAGTGAGGCCATGGGAACCATAGTGCTCGGGCTTTGTCTGGGCCTTCCGGAGGAAGATATCCAGCTCACCCTGGTACAGGGGAGAGCCATAGACGTCCAGCGGAACAGGACCATGTTGCAGGTCGTCCGGATCATCAGTCCACCACAATGTATGAGCAGAATAATACACCGTGGTGCTGCCTGTTTTCTTTACCTGCTGGAGCGTGATGTTTTTTTCTATACGCATACTTTAAATGTTGAAAAGGTTAAGCATTTTGTCTACCATGGCCATTTCCATAGTATCTGTGGCGCCGGTGATGGCATTACCAACAGTCTTTTTTTCCTGGATGATTTCGAACAGCCGTTCGTCGATTGTGTCACCTCCCAGGAAGTAGGTGCACATCACATTGTTGGTTTGCCCGATGCGGTGTGCACGGTCCTCACATTGCACGCAGTCCGCGTATGTCCAGGGGTACTCAACGAAGGCCACGCGGCTGGAAGCGGTGAGGGTAATGCCCACGCCGGCTGCTTTGATGTTACAGATGATGAGCTGGCATTTGGGATCCTGCTGGAAAGAGTCAATGGAACGCTGGCGGGATACCATGTCGTCACGGCCGGTGATGGTTACCGCATGGGGGAAGAGCTCTTTTAACTTATCAACTATCTGGTGCAGGCTACAGAACAGGATGAGCTTTTCGCCGGCATCCAGGATCTCCTGGGTGAATTCCTGTACCTCGTTCATCTTGCCCAGGGCGGAGATCTGTTTGAGCTTTCCCATCTGCACCATGATCTCACCCTTCATCTTTCGGGCGATTTCCCGGTCATCGCAGCCGTTATCCTTCAAGAACTGCATGAAGTTGTTTTTAGCGCGGTTATACTCGATGCGGGTAGTGATATCGCACACGATGGTCTGGCGCTGTTTTTCTGGCAAGTCCTTGGCCACGTCCTTCTTTTCCCGGCGGAAGAAGCAGTACTTATTCAGCAGGAAGTTGAGTTCTTTTAGGTTGCTGGCACCACGGCCACCCTCACAGAACCGGTCCAGAAAGTCCTTTCGGCCACCGAACGTACCGGCGTGGTTCATTATGGCCAGTTGTGGAAATAGGTCGATTGGTTTGTTCACAACCGGCGTACCAGATAGAAGCAGGACGTTTTCTTTGCCGTGGCACATGCGCAGCACCAGCTTGGCCTGCATCGTGCTGGCGTCCTTGCACCGGTGGCTCTCATCCACGATGACTGACTTGAATAGGGAGATCGTGCTGCGCATTTCAATTTCTTTGGCCAGCAGGCGCTCTCCTTTCTGTTTGGCAGGCACGCTGGTCACGAAATACTTTTTCAAGCTCTCGTAATTGGTAATGAACACATCGGACATGCCGGCATTCCAGTAGGTATGCCAGGTTGTTTTTACCTTGTCCTCGAGGATCATTGCGCGCTTATTGGAGAACTTCTCCCATTCACGCTTCCAGTTCATCTTAGTGGACGACGGGCAGATCACCAGGCAGGGGAAAGAAGCCTGCTTTAAAGCAGCCTCAATACCAACCACAATGCCTATGCTTTGGAGTGTCTTACCCAGGCCCTGCTCATCACCCACCAGGAGGCGCCGTAGTTGCATGCCGCGGGCAATGCCTTGGCGCTGGTAAGGGCGCAGGTCTGCCTTCAGGGGCAGCTCCACTTCCAGATCGGGCATGGGGGCAATCTCACCAACCTGCTCGGGAGCCAACATAGCAGCAAGCCGAATGTTTGCATGGTGTGTCTTCCGGAGCTCGTACACGGCATTGCGGGCATGTCCAGGTATAATCCATACCTTCTTTACCGGGTTCCAGCGGCGATCTGGCAGAGCTTTTACGGCCTGCGTATTGCGCTTGAACCATTGGTTAAAGCCGATGCTGATGTGAAATTCAGAAGGATGTTCTATAATGTCCATGTCAGGTGTCTGGTAATTTTGGTTCTCTTGCTATTTCTTCTGCGTCCAGTACTTCAATGAAGCGGATAGCCATAGCGGCTGTTTGTACGGCTTCCCTGCGCATGGCGGCCCGTTGATCAGTGAGTGACAGTCCTGCCTTTCCAGGTTCATACTTCGCCTGCAGTGCGTCCTTTAACAACTCCCCTGCCCCTTCCGCCACGATCGCTGCCCGGGCGACGATGTGATCGGGCCATCCTGGATGGATTTTTTTTGCTGACCGTAGCTCCTTCAGCACGTCATCCAGGATACCCGCTTTCACGCGGCTCATAAGTCCTCCCCATCTTCAAAGCCGCCGAAATCCATTTCCATTTGGCGCTGGGGGGCCTGCTTACCTGAATTGTATTCTTCAATCTCGGTGACCAGGTCAAACACCGCGATGTGCAGCTCATTGGTAAAAGCATACTCAGACTTCCAACGCACAACGGGGGTCTGCAGGCTTACCAGCTCGCCGGTTGACAGCCTCTTACTGCCGGTGAGGATCACACCTTCATTTTCCCCGGTGCCAGATATTTGGAAGGCGGTAACATGGAAGCGGTTCAACCGTACGGCCAGCGGATCCTGGTCGGATTCTGTGAGGTCAGGATCTGCATCCCAAACAGGCAGGTCGTCGATGTCCGGGATTTCGTCTGGGCGGATTTCCTCGCAGACTACTGCCAGGTGTACGTTCAGCTTGGAAAAGGCACGTGGAAGGTCTTCGTGCATAGGCACTTCGCTCTTTACACCAATCTTATTTTTTGTGTTTTCTGCCACGGTGTGCAGGTACTCGTAATGACAGAAGATGCCGCTCAGCTTCCCGCTGCGCACCTCGATGGCCTTTGCTTCCTGGTTGGCCCGTTCAATGCGTTCTAAGCCCAGGCGGGTGCTGTCGGAGAGGAACTTGCCTCCCGGATCGCTTACTTTTCTTTTTCTACCCATGTTTTAAGTGTTATGATTGAAAGATTGATAATAAATTCTGTCCTGACTGGAAAGCGTCTGCCATTGAGCTCCACGATCCACACATTGCCGTGATAAGCAACCGGGGTAACGATATCGCCCACAGCAGCATATTGTTCCGGGTGTCCGCCATTATGGAAGCAGCTATGCTGAGATTCTGATATTGCGTATATCGTCAAAGAGGTATGCATGTTTGAAAGCCAGTTCCTGGTATTTGTCTCTGCCGGATTTATACAGGTCTGAACCACGCTTCACCGGCACTTTGAATACTTTGAAGTTCACCTTACTAATGCCTATGAGCATGTCGTTGCTCCGTTCTTCGATATCCAGATACCAGGCGCGCTGGCGGTCGTAGTCGAAATATCGCACGGCATCCTCGAACTGCTTTTGCGAGGTAGCAGTGGTGCTTTTTATATCACCTGACATGTCGTACTCGTCGATGAACAAATCCCACTTGCATCTGACATCCAGAGAGAATGAAAACCGGCTATAGTCGATGCCGAAATTCTGCCTGATGCTTACCTTCTGGAAAGAAGACCGCTTTGCCATCATTGCGCAGAGTGGATCCCTATAGAAAGCCTTTTTCATCAGTTCAGCACGTTCAAAGTCTTCCCTGGTATATTGCTCACCGGCGCAGGAGAAGCGGAAATAATCCACCTTATGAGGCTCAGTGATCATGCAGTCGATCAGTGTGCCGAACTTATAAGCCTGTTCCAGGTCGTAAATAATACCCTGTGGCTGCCAGTACTTCTTTATCATTGACAGGTCGCTGTTGGATACCTCCGGGCGGCCGTAGTAAGGGTCTTTCATGCTACTTAACTGCTTTGCGATTAACTGCCTTGTAAGTGGGTACATATTGCAGGAACTTGCTTTCAATCACAGTACTGTTCTTATGGGCCTGCTTTTCGCAGTAGGCCTTCATTTGATCCATCTTTGTATTTCCAATCTTGTCAATACCCAGGCCTTTGCCTTCGTTTTCAAACCAGAATTGAAAGATCTGAACGTAGCCGGCAGCATGCAGTACTTTGATCTCAAAGCCCTGCCGAGTCTCCGGCGCCTCAGCCCCTTCGGCCAGGCTGGCCTCAGCATCGAAGAGCGCCATGGTCTCACCAGCGGCCTTGTTCATTTCAATCTGCTGGGCTGCCTTCTCTTCTTTTTCTTTGGCTTCCTGGGCCATTCGGGTAGCTTCTTCCTGCTCACGGCGCAGGCGGTCTTCTTCCAGCCGACGCTGTTCAGCCGCCAGTTCCTCCTGACGTGCCTTCTCAGCAACTGCAGCGGCGCGGGCCTCCTCTTCCAGCTGGCGCTTACGTTCACCTTCTGCTTTGGCGATCTCCTGCTGCCGCAGGCGTTCAGCTTCAGCAGCGCGAGCCGCTTCTTCCTGGCGTGCCTTCTCTGCAGCAGCCAGGGCTTCCAATTCTGATTTTTTGGATGGGAGACGGTCAATGAACTGTTGTTTCAGTTCCTCCACCTCGCTGCTGAAAATGGCAGAGAAGTTGGCAAAGAGATCCACTCCAGTGATGATGCCTGCCAGTTCATCGTGGTTATGCTGAATAGGGCGCAGAGTGGGCTTGAAAGACTGGTAGTGATCCAGGGAGTACAGACAGGGAATATCCGCCAGTTTGCGCTCCTTGTCAGCGAAGTTTTCCAGGGTGATCTCGTTGAACCCTGTATGCATGCGCTGCTTATACGATAGTAGGTGATCATTGAAGTGCTTATTAAGCTGGGTCTCAACGTCTGCTACCAACTGCACTCGCTCACGCTCTTTGGAAGCACGGCGCGCGGCTTCTTCTTGGCGCTGTTTTTCCAGCTCAGCCTGTTCCTTTGCATATTCATTTCTGTGCTGCTGAAGCTGCGCGGGGATGGTGCCGGCGCCTTTTACATCCAGCTTTGCCTCTTCTGCAGTGAAATACTTTTTCATTTCATCCATCATCTGGGTGATGGGCTTGCGGGCTTCTTCAATCTCCTTTTTGCGCTGGCCGATCTTTACCAGGTAGTCATTCACCAACTGATCTAGACCAGCATCCAGTTTACCGCCATTTGCATTTATCTTTCCGAGAATGGCGTTGCCAGCAGTGAGCGCCTTGGAAACTATGCCCTGGTTGGCGAGGAGGATTTCCCCGCCACCGCGGAAAGTTTCAATTGCTTTGTTGTATATAGTTACTTGTTCAGACATTGATAAGGGATTAGGGGTTAGAAATCGAGTTCATCAGACGGCGTAGGCGCTATGTCTACAGGCGGTTTGGAATTATCTTCCAGGAATGAGCCCACCGGATCACCTGCAGGCAAGCCGTAATCCGGCCCGTTAATAATATCGGCTTCGGTATCTACCGTTTCACTTTCCAGCCGGCTGAACTCACCGAGGCGGATCTTCGGGTAAGTTTTGAAGGCGTGTTTGATGGTTTTTGCCACCATCATGCCGGCAATGCCCTTGGTCCATGCAACGCTATTTGAATCCTTGCTGAAGCCGCGCAATACCTGCAACTCTTCCATGGACATTACCTTGTAATCCACCGTGTCATCAGCGCGGGTGATCCTGAGATAACAAGCAAGGATGTTGTTGCTCGTACGGGGCAGCGCTACGGTATGTTCAAGCAAGGTGGCGCCACGGCTGGTACCATACATAAACTTGTCACCCTCGTATACCAAGACTGGATTATCAGCATGCTTGATCTGGCCCTGGATGGTACGCAACAGCAATTCACCATATCCAGATACTTGCAGGGCCGCCCTCTTTTCCCATTTGGGATTATCCTTTGTGCCCACATTAATGTTGTATGGTACTACGTATAGGTGCTTGGCGGATGGGTCGAACGACAGGCCGGATACCGCTACATCCATGAACACACCATAAATGGATAATTTGGAGCAGGTTGCCAGGTTCGGGTTGTCGTTGATCATTTTGAGGAAATGGAATTTCTCCGCTTCGTAGTAGGCAGCCACTGCGGTGTCATTCTGAATGCCGTGTATTACCTTGTAGAGGTCCTTGAAGCGATCAGCCACCACCGGTGCCTCGATAAGCTCAGCAGGCCTGGCGTTGTTGATTAGTTGCAGGAGTTGTTGTTTTGAATTTTCCATATCTTAGCGATATAATTTTTGCTTTATTGACGAGCCGGTGCGATCACGCCCGGCTTTTTCTTTTGGGTAAGATGAGATCCTTTTAAAATAAGGCCTGGTGAAGCGTTTAACCAGGCCTTATCCCTGTCCGTTGCTATACTTTGTTGCGCCTATGTTTCGGCGCCTTCTTCGTCATCCTCTTCCTCATCGGGATCAGCAGGATGCATTTCGCGGTATTTGTGCATGCGATATGTTTAAAAGTAAATCTGCTGCCGTGGTATCGGCTGTGCCCCGGCATAAGACACTCGCAGGAATCCGGTATCACATAAAGTGGAGCGCTCACCCTTCGAGGTGTAGGCCGCGCTATTGGAACCCCAAAGACCAACAGGCACCGCGCCCCATATGCGGCCTTCCACTACGTGCTAGCTTCGTGGTATTTCCAGCATCTTCTTGCGGCACTTGCAATTGCTGCTCAAACATCGGCTGGCAGTTCGGCCTTCTTCTGTATGGTTCGTGGAGAGGGGAGGATTCGAACCTCCGTCCAGGCATACGCTCCTGTACATTAACCACTCATGTTATCTCCCCATTTGCCGGTCTCTCCCGGCTGCCAAGGACAGGCGGCCCTTTCGCTAGTTTTTACGTGTTGCTTCACGGCTACAGCTTAACCCCGTATAGCTTCCGGGAAAGCACCTCCCTGTCCAACAGAGCTTTTGGCCGTTTCCCGCGCCATCCGGGCGAGGTGCTTTGTTTATGATGAGGAAAGAGTAGTATCAGGAGCGGGCGTAGCCGGTTTGGGATAGACGAATAGCTCAAATTCTTCGATCCAATCCAAAACGATCTTTGCAATGCCATTGCTTTCAGGAGTATCGCCTTTCTTAATGGCGGCAAAGAGTCTTTCAGCGGGGCGAGAAGCTTGTGGCATAATGCCAGCCATCTTTTCGTAATCCACACGGCGGGCGTTTGCAATAGTACCTACAAGGCATGCACAATCTCCCTGGTAGACGCTACCATCTATTTTACCGTCAATGATGGCCTGTTTCAAATCAGAGACTTCAGGGATAGCATGAACAAGGATCTCATAGAGGTCTGCCTTAAACGGCTGCAGGGATGCGCCGTCCAGGGATGCGCCGTCCAGGGATGCGCCGTCCAGGGATGCGTTACGCAGGGATGCGTTACGCAGGGATGCGCCGTCCAGGAATGCGTTACGCAGGGATGCGCCGTCCAGGGATGCGCCGTCCAGGGATGCGCCGTCCAGGGATGCGCCGTACAGGGATGCGCCGTCCAGGGATGCGCCTTGCTTAACAGCTTCCTCTACTGTATCCTTTACGGTATTGTCTTCCTTCTCATAAGAGAACAGTACAGAGCCCCAGATGCTTTTGATTTCAATTTTCAGGTTTGCCATGTTTTATGAAATAAAAAAGTGAATGAAAATGAATCCAGCGGCGAGACCACCGCCGGGGTTGTCGTATTTCCACGTTATGAAAAATGCGTCAATTGTTCCTTTCGCGGTCTTCCTGTTTTGGCAGCAGGTTGGGATATTTCTCAACATGCTGGTCATATTTCTTTCCTGCTTTCACGAGTATGAACGCCAGGAAGATCATCGCGATAAGGAGCAGGGCGAGTACACCCAGGAAGAAGTATACCTTCGCAATTTGTTCCTGCTGTTCAACGAAGGCCCGGTGTGCATCGGCCGCGCTCATTTAAAGATGACGTTTAGCACGTGACGTGTTTCCTTGCTCCAATAGTACAGCGCGTACTTCGTGCGCTTGGCGCGCTCCATGGCCTTGATGCCGCGGGCAACACGTGCCGGCTCTGTGAGGATCCACCAGCGCTTCACGCGCTCCACAATGAAGATGATGCCGCCAGCAATAATTAGCGAGTAACCAATGAGCTGTAGGCCAGTTGCCACGTATTCACCTACAGTGGTAGGCTGGCTGAAATAGTTGTTGAATGCAGTTAAAATGTCCATTAGTTAAGGGAGTTAAAGAGTTATGAAAAAAGGTGCAGGTTTAAAAGGAAGCCGGAAGCAGGATTACTCCCGGCTATTCCTACTTATCCTTATACCTATGAAATGACGGTTTTAGCAAGCCATTCAGAGTAGTCCCGGTCTATCAACTCATCCACACCGTGCTGCCGAATGAACTCTTCCATGTTCTTCACCATATCAGACCAGCTCATGTCTTCCCACCATGTTCTAAAATCGCCTCCCACCTGCAGCCACTCAGCAGCCCATTCTTGCATATAGGAAACCTCCCAACGCGCCCTGTATACGTAGCTGGCGTTCTGGCTGGGGCGATAGCACATTATCTCAATGTACTCGTCGTAATGGCCGGCATAACCGGCTTCGTGCAGACGGATGGAATCGTCTCCAACATCAACGATTTCAGGCTGTTCATTGTCCATGGCTTCTATTGCAGCAGACATGGCAAGGGCGGCCGCCTTTAATGCGGAAATAAGGGATGGCTTGTTGTTCATGGTGATTTATGCTTTGATGGTGATCTTGCCGAGGATGTTTGCGCGCAGCTTGGCCAATTGTTCGTCAGTCGCTCCGCGTCTCCTGCGGCCCTTGCGGGCTCCCGGCGCCTGGACAGGCGCCAGGGCATTTATTAGCTGTGTTACTTTGTTGACGATGTTATTATGCTCACTGGCCAGCATCGCTGAGCGCACCTTGATGGCCTCCAGCTCAGTGAGCAGTAGCTGTTGTTCCTTACTGCTCATCAGGGATGGTTTTAAGGAATGAGCGGATCTTTGCGGCGGTCGTTGGGGTCAGATTCATACCCGCTATCGCCCGCTTGATAGTATTTTTCGGCAAAGCCATTGTTTCACTGGCCTGGAGCAACTTGCCGTATCCCAATACCACGGCCGCCAACTTGTTACACTCCTCCTCAGCCAATGGCTTCATATTGATAGCCGTATTATTATTTTTTACTACATTTGCGTTGCTCATTGTGTTTATCGATGTGTACAATGCAAATATATGTTGCTTGAAGCAATCTAAAAAACAAATCTGGTTGCTCAAGGAAAATTTTGATTTTCTTCAATATTGCTCAAAACAATTAAATGGATCTCAAAAAAGAAACCGAGGAATTATTGAATATTTTAAAATCACAAGGATTTGACAGGTCCCAAATAGAACAGGAACTGGCATATAGTGATAATTACATAGCTCAACAGCTATCCAAAGGAGGTAATCCCAAACTGTTGGCGAAGCTTAAAAAATTAGTTGCTTCAAGAAACATGAAGGCGGCCGAGGGCTATGTCGTGGTGGATGTCGGTGCAGCGTTAAGACGAATTGAGGCCCGCCAGGAAGTATCACTTAGCGCGATCGCGGAGATTTTGGCTCATCAACGGAATCTGCCAACGGTATCTGTCCTTGGAGAATTGGAAGCGGCGATAAATAAACGGTTAAGCGTTTAGGGGCCAATACGGCAAGCGGACGTGGATTAGGGGGCTTTATGGTCTTCCTTTTCTTCTTCTTCATTACTACAGGTATTGTGGGTAAAACTCTAAAATACTAATTTTTTTAGCAAATCAACGCGGCCATTACGCAGTCAATCTGCGCATAGCCTACCGTGTGGATAAAGTTGTTAACATTCAAAACTTCCTCCCTATATGTCAAATCATGCATCTTGCCCCCGATGTGGTGCCAAAATAAAGGATGGGTTCTTAGGTGTAAACCAATTACTTGAAGACTCACAATGTGAGCTCATAGCAGAAATGACGAATACTCCAAAGGAGCAAGCGTGCGCGAGCTGCCGGAGTGATGCATTTTACAACGCGATCTCAGAACTTAGACAAAGACGGGATCAACTGGCCGAAGAAATTGTTAAGCAATCTGAAATAATGCCCATCGTGACGGCACCGTCACCTATGGGATGGAATTATCGCACCATTGGCATGGCTACGGGTCAAAGTACTTCAGGTACCGGATTCTTAACTGAAGTTAGCGCTTCCTGGACTGACTTCTTTGGGATGCAATCCGGTGCATACAATAAAAAGATTTCAGAAGGAGAATTGCTATGCTATAGGCAACTTAGAAGTAAGGCCTTGCAAATGGGCGGAAATGCAGTAGTAGCCACTGATATTGACTACTCAGAAATGGGGGCTGCTAAGGGAATGGTAATGGTATGTATGTCTGGAACAGTAGTTAAAATTGAAAACACCGACGTAGTGAGTGATGTGTTTGCGGAAACGATGTTGAGAATAGATAGCATGTTTGGACAGCTGCGTACTTGGGACAGCAAATATAGCGCTCTTTATAACAAATAAAGGGATTACAGGCCTCCTTGCACGGTCAATATAACCGTCAATAATTTTGCAGGATTGTCTGCATATTAAATAAAATGTGAAAACGTAAAGTACTGCATCACAATAATAAAAAATCTGGTTCACAGACTCTGACTCTGTTTGTCTTGGTTCGAATCCAGGTTCGGCAACAAAAAATAGTTTAGATTTTTCTAAATTTGAATTTTCGAGGCCACGCGTTAGCGTGGCCTTTTTGTTTTTCTGCAATTCCCCATAGCTTTTCAATTTTTTACAAAATTTTTTAGCCCATCAAAAGATTGGAAATGAATGCTTTAAGAGCTTCTTATAAACTATGGTTAAATAAAGCCAAATTCAACAAAAAAGGTGAAAATACTATCTATCTTCGACTGCAATTCGGCGGCAATAAGGCTGAAATGTCAACCGGCGTAAGTATTCCGGCGAAGTACTTTGACGAGAAATCCGGCAATGTAAGTCGCGAATATCCTGATGTTGATTTTTTAAATCTTCAATTGGATAATCTTATTGATAAATATAGGGAGGTATACAAAAAGCTAAGTTTAAAGCAGTCAGTATTTACTGTGGATGACTTGAAAAACGTGATGCTAAATGGTGATGGCGAACAGTCTGGCCTTATACGGTTTGTTATGATTTTTTAGTCATTAATCAGAATAAATTGATTGTTTTGTTACATCCTGAACATCAAAGAGTCAAATGTCCTGGATGTTTGTTTATTGAGCTAGACGATGTAAAAGTAGTGAATTCGACAGGCTGGTTAAAGGAACTAGATTCGAAATATCGCAGATGACGTTTCAGGAGTCTTGTTTAGCACATCTCGAGCGTAACCGATAATAGAAGTTATCAACCAAGGAAAAATTGATAGTCTGAGGTGGTTGGTAATGTGTTCTGGTTAGCTTACTCAACACGAAACAGCAGATAATTTAACATATGAACTTCAATGACTTTTATTGGCATGACTCTGTTATGAAAAGCATTTATATTAACCGTACACATTGACTGGTATGATAAGCCCCAGTCTTCAATAGTGTTTAGGGATGTTTTTCAGTTAAATGCAAGGATGAATTTTGGGGTAATTGCCCCAGAATCAATAGATGATGGATATATGGAGGCTGATGACTGTGAGGACATCAAGACATTTCGTAAGAAATGGAATGGCCTCAATGACAATATAATTCTACATTGCTATGTGATTAAAACGTCATCCACGGGGAGTGAGCTGAGAATAATTGCGCAAAGTTTTGAGGAAATTTTGTAAAAAAAATTGCCTCAAATTGATTAAGCAAGCATTGTGATTAATTTAATTGAAGATTGTGGTCTTTTGGTCAAAAGGTAAATGTCCGATGATATCAAGCAGGAATATTTTTGGCATGCAACTGTAACCAAATCATGGTCCCTGATCCCTGATCCCACGTTGAATCAGGATTCCATCATTAGCCCATATTGTAATTTGAAACCTATTGATGTAATTGCCGCACCAAGTAAGAAAAAGAAAACAAGCTAAAAATACTGCAAAATGAAAATTTGGCATCGACGCTGAAAGCGGCGTTCCGACAGTATTTTTCGAACAGCATGCAAGTGTTCCTTTAGTTGAGGAAGCTGGGTTAAAAATTATGGACTACGACATCGTAAATGTTAGTCAGGCGATAAAGGTTGCCATTGATCCCAAAACAGGGAAGATTAACGTATTGCCTTTTACAGATATATTTCCTTCAGCAACACTTGATGTAAACCGGGAACGAATCATAAATTATCCTCAGCCCTCATCCGAAAACACACATCACTTAACGCCAAAGGATAAAAGAGTAAATGGTTACAGACCAACGATTTGGTGATCTCTATGAAATCGACACTAACAAGAATGTCCTGCATAAGGAATATAGCATTGATTTGGGGAAAAACCGAACAATTACAGTAGCCCAATTTCAGCTGCTAATATTTCTACATTCAAAGTAGCTATTTTATTTGCATTTATCGTTTCATCAATTTGGGGCTCTTTACTTCTGTATAAAATATTTTCTTCATTGTCATGCCCTATAGAGTGCAACGTCTTTATAGGTTTTACTACACTGCAGGAACTTTAATAGGCCATGGCCATTAGAGAAGGGAATTAAATATTTTGACTTAGACAATTGAAAATGTATTTTAAATTATTATCTTCAATTCGTGGAAAAGACCATTAATGCTACAATCAGTAATTAAAAAAGTCTGTAGCATACCTAAAAATGTAACCCTGTAAATAATGTTGTAGCAAATGTTATCTATCGTTTACAACAAATCTGAACGTTTAAAATTTAATATTTTGAGAATTCCCCTGTTTGTAACAATCTTATACTTGTTTTGTATTTCATGCCAGTCAACAAAAGAATATCAGGCAAGTGAAATTAAAAGGATCCAATCTCTTTACAGAATCAAATTTATTCCAGATGCTAACACACCATCAAGAACACGGAAGGAAATCAAAATAGGACTTGAAGAATTGGAGCGAGCAGCAGCGCTTGCACCAGAT
Source organism: Chitinophaga parva (assembly GCF_003071345.1). NCBI lineage: Bacteria > Pseudomonadati > Bacteroidota > Chitinophagia > Chitinophagales > Chitinophagaceae > Chitinophaga > Chitinophaga parva. Next base: position 420,296 of record NZ_QCYK01000002.1, read on the forward strand.
TCAATAGAAATTTCACAATATTCAGGACAAGATGCCGGACAAGCAGTAATTGATTCATTTTACAAAAACCATTATAAGATATTATATATCCAACAACATAATTTTCAGAGCAAACATAAAATTTTACTGCAACCCTCATCAAATTGATTAAAATTAATCATTTGAGAATTCACGTTGTACATGTAGCCTCTTACTGACTTCGCCAAGCTTTTCACAATTTAAATTTTATATGAAATATTTCATTTATTTGTTTGCAGGGTCTTTGTCCCTCTTTATCGGATGTTCAAAGAATGACAAATCAGCTCCAGCCCATAAGGATGATTTAATTGACGGCTTTACATTGATTCAGGTCGATTCTATTGCAAAACATTATGGCGCCAAATTTACATCTGAGCCTGGATCTTCAATTGATCGAGGGATAAAAATCAGTGATTTTATCACCTTAATGGAATCCAGACATAAAGCAGGTTTTGGTTCAAGCGCTAAAGTAATCGAAGGAACTGTTACTCCTCAAAGCCAGGGGGATGTATACAGTGATGGGGATGATGGGAACACCACTGTTCCGCTTTCTCAACAAGGTGGTCAGATTTTTAACCTAACATGGAGTTTTCCGAATTTATACGAATTGGCCTTTCCAAGTATTTATAACGCGATCTTCTCTTTTGGCCTTCCTGCAACAATAAATTCTTCCGATTTTCTTTATGCGGGAGCTACCATGCCAGCATTTCCAACAAGTTGGGGTTATTTACATCAGACTGGTACTATTTCTGGTTCTACTGCTGCCCTTAATCTAAATATCATTGGTCGGGAAACACAAATTTTGCATGTTGCTAATGGAAGTTTTACTACTTATTATATGGTTCAATTTAAAGTACAGAACCAGCCAATGCTGAATGGGGCCAAAATACATGCAAACATTTCGCTCACACAGTTAAACCCTTAGTTTGTCTGACAAGGCCAAATTTTCAGACTGGCTTAAAAGGAGCAGGTCTTTAAAGAATATAGATAGGCCCGCGGTAGCGGGCCTATTTCTTCCTGGAAAAGATTTTAATGACACTTTTGCCAACCGTGGTTGCGAAAATTTTAGATCAGCCAATGTTGAAAAATTGTTGCAAAAAGTCTTTATATCGCCCTAATTGGGCAAAGAAACGGTATGCAATAACTTAAAAGCCAATTTTTTAAATATTTGTATGATTTACATTATGTTAAATAGAAATCAATTCTTTGAATATTTGGGACTATTTCACTAAGTGTGTAAGTTTAAAAATCGAGGTAAACAGGGTGGGTTATATTTTTACCCGTCCTTCGAAAATAGTTAAAAATTGATTCAGGATCATACCCCAATTTCTAATGGGCATGGTCCATTTTTTTGAAGCTTTCCGCAATGGTATCAACGCTGGTGGTAAAAAATATGTGCTCTATCTGGCTGTTTCGCAGCTGGTCCACCAGTTCCAGGTTGTAGGCCCTGGGTATCAGATGGGCATCCAGGGCGGTGTTGAAAATCCGGTCACAGGTGCGGATGGTATCACTCATGGTGATGCGGTGGGCAGCTAAAAATGTCAGGACAGGCTCCCGGGTGATGGGCGGGAAAAGCTTCTGCCAAAATGATCCAGATGCTACTCTGGCTGCCATAAAAAAGTCCATTGCAAACGCCGTATAGTCGTGGGGGGAATGGTGCCGATGATAACGACCCGGCAGGTGGTGGCCATGGGTGGTCAAGGTATCGGTGGTGGGTGTGGCGGTTGCTAATAGACGCTGAATTTTTAATTCCTCGAATTGGAGATTCTGCTACTTTAGAAAGCTTTGATTTACCTTATTTTCTTAATAATCAATGTTATTTGACTCAAAATTCGTCCACTTGGGGCAACAAAAAATAGTTAAGATTTTTCTTAATTTGAATTTTCGAGGTCACGCATTAGCGTGGCCTTTTTGTTTTTCTGCAATTCACCATAGCTTTTCAATTTTTTTAACCTGTTCTGATGCAGATTTTTTGAACCTTCAATTAGATATAAATACAGGGAAACATCCCCCCCTTTAACTACTCCGGCGAAGATCCCCTGCATTTGGTGGCGGTGCACCTGGTCTGCTAAATTTCCATGACTTGTTTATAAGGTATTCAGGTCGTAGTCCTCGGCAACTCAATATAGAAGGTGCTGCCATTACCCGGAGAACTTTCGCACCAGATGGTACCGCCATGCGCTTTTATGATCTGCCGGGAAATAGATAATCCAAGACCAAAAGACTGTTCTCCTGCGGTACCAGCTCTACGTGATATGGTGAACATATCAAATATTTTGTCTTTCATGTCTTCTGGGATCCCGATTCCCTGATCCTGCACCCTGATTTGCACTTTGTCTGGCTTCGCCTCCAGCGACACCTGGATACGGGCGCCATTGGGGCTGAATTTGATGGCGTTGGTAATGAGGTTACTTATCACACGCCAGATCTTTCCCCGGTTAACATGGATGATCACGTGTACTGCCGTCAGGATCAGCTGCTGCATTTTTTCCTTTGCCTTGAAGTCCAGCAGCTTTACACCATATTCAAGGAGCTCGTACATGTCCACCGACTCTATCAATAATTCTTCGGAGCGGGTATGCATGAGCAACAGGTCGTTCACGAGTTCCAGTGAATTTTCGCCGGAGGTTTTGAGCAGGTCCAGCATCATACGGTCATTATCGCTGCGAGGTCCGTCAAGTAACATCAGGTCGGCGATAGATGTCATGGCACCTATGGGGTTGCGTAGATCATGTGCTACTATTTTAAGCATCTGGGTATTGTCTGCCTGGCTTTGTTCAAGTGCGGCCATTGTATGCTGTAATTGTTGGAACTGGCTTGAGATGATTTTATTCATATGGCGGGAGCGGCGGTACAGGTAGTAAATAAAAGCCAGCAGCAGTATAGTGGTAGCGCAGATGCCTGCCAGCATCCATATTTGGGTGAGTTTGTTCCGGTTGCCGACTTCCAGTAAATGGTTCTTCTCCCTGATAGCACTATAAACAGTGTAATCACCGATGAATTTCTTCAGATTGTTATTGTCTTCCTCCAGTGCGGATGCCAGCAGTTTTTGTACATGGATGATCTGGTCTTTGTTGCCGATCAGTTCCGTGTTGGCCAGGATAACTTTCAATAACTGCAGGCTAAAGTTCTTATAGCCATTTTTCTCCGCGATTTCGTAGGCACGTGTATAGTACGCCAGTACACTGTCTGGTTTGTTTTGCAGACAATCTCCATACAGTATCAGCAAACTGATCTCCAGGTATTCCATTCCAGTATTGCGGGAGTGATCAAGCGCAGCCCTGATCAGGGGCAGTGCTTCGTCTATGCGATTGTTAGCGACCATGTACGTGGGAAGCATGAGCATAGCCAGTGACTGCATTGGCTGATCATTATACTTCTCCGCATTAGCCCGTGCTTTAGCCAGGTAATATTTGATCGTATCCTCCGGGAGCTGTGGATTGTCCAGGCAATAGTTGAGGTAGAGCAGGGTCTGGATGCTGTCACCTTTCAATTGCTGCCCGAGCTCGAAGCCCCGGCGGCCGAAGCTGACAGCCTTTACGCTGTCCCCTATGTCCGTATAGACAGTTGACATATTAGAGACTACCTGGGCAACATTGGCAGAATCACCCATTTTCCGGTATGAGATCAGGCATTTATTGAACAGCTCCAGCGCTTCCTTATAAAGTCCTCTGAAATACAATGCTGCTGCGATCACATTATCAGCGTCGGTTTCACCTTTGGTGTATCGCAGCCGGGCCGAGAGCGCTTTTGCCGTCATGCCATAATAAAAGCAACTGTCAATGTCTTTCATATAAAACAGCATACCGATGCGATTAAGCTTGTCGGCAAACGCAATACTGTCTTTGATAGAAAGCAAATGTTGCTGTTCCTGCCTGATCGTGGCGGATTGTGCCATTACGCTCTTCTCCGAAGCGCAGAGGAATAGGCACAATACGAGAAGGGATAAGGGTGTTGAGAGTTTCATGAGGATGATGGTCAAGTCTGGTGTTTAATTTAAGCTTTTTTTAGGAAAATGTGGAGAAGATGTTGAACGGATGCCTACGAGATACGGCCTGCTTTTTATTATGCAATCCTATCCAGGGGCATGGTGGCTGGAGCACGTAAATCATTCCTGGTCGCACCATATACAAATTGTAAAGATGCGGCGGCTCACTATCAAGAACTAAGCAACGACTGGTACCGCTTTATCAAATGACATTACGCTTGCGTATCGTAAGGAGTGCCTGTATAGGGCAAGTACACGATTACTTTACTTCGCAAACGTACCATCCTCCTGCATTTCCCCACTCCTCCATTTCCTCTTTTTTCTGTACATTCAGGTAAATACTTTTCCATGAACATCGATAGCATTGTTTACCTGGAAAGACTACGCAACCTGGTGCAGGATCTGCCTGGCGTGGAGGAGGCCACCTCTTATGGTACCCCGGCATTTTTCGTAAAGAAGAAATTGTTTGCCCGCATGAAAGAAGACGGCGTGAGCCTGGTGGTGCACACCACAAACCGTAACGCACTTATGAAACGCCAGCCGGATATATTTTACATCACGGATCATTACCTGAACTATGAACCCTACGTGCTGGTGCGTATGAACAAAATAGACGATACCGGCCTCAAAGCCATGCTGGCGGCCTCCTGGAAATTACGTGCACCGGTTAAACTCCTGGGTGTGTATGAGCAACAATCCTGAGCTCCGCAGCCTGCATACCACCTGTTGCATTGCCAGCGGAGGGCCTGCCGGTATGGTATACCATTCACCCATCCACGTTGCAGTGCCGGGAATAATTTCCCATGGGTATTGCACCTCCTGAAACGGTGGCCTTACCTGCGCCGCATTCCCGCGCGCTTCATTGGCATGGGCATTCGCCCGGAGCATGTGAAATAAAAGTACTTATGCTTCCATCACTTCCCTGTATACTGCTTCAAACGTACTGTTCCGGTGCGTGGGCCACAGGGCAGAGAACTTTATCTCCACATTTCTCAGCAGCTGGATGCACAACAGCTTGTCGTCCTGGCTCAGGTCTTTCATGATCATGTTTGCATTGCGCAGGATGCGCGCCTTGCATTTCGCCATTACCTTTTCCCCCCGCGGCGTAAGTGACAGGCGTTTGCTGCGCTTGTCTTCCTTATCCTCCTGCTCTTCAATGAGGCCCTTTGCCTTCAGGCGGTTCAGCATATCCGTGCCGCTGGACAACTCAAAGAGGCTCGCATAGATCACGTCTGTTTTGCGCGGGTGTTTTTCCTGGTGGATATAGGTGAGCATACCAAATTCTTCCAGCTGGTTTACTTCGGTTTCCTTCAAAGCCAGGTGCGCATAATAAAGGTTGAGTTTTTGAATGCGCCCAATGATCTTCAACAATAGACCGTCCGGAACATCTGGTACTACACCCGCCACCAGCTTGCCTTTTGGCTGCTGCTGCTCCTGGTGGGCCAGGTAGTGCCGGCAAAAATCTTCAAGGCTGCCATCGGGGTGCTGGGCTTCAAATTTTCCCCACTCATTTACCAGGGCTACGGTTTTGTTCATGTTATTTATTTCGGATTCGTTGTAAATATAAAAATATTGCTTCGAAAACCGTTATTTATACCGAAATCGTTATACTTTTGACGAAAATAATACGGTAACGAAATAAACTTTCCTTGTATGATCCTTCAGACCTTGTACCCGCTGGCCCTGGTGCTGCATCTTACCGGCCTCACGTTATTGGCAGGAACTACCATTATTGATTACGTAGTGTTCAGAAAATTCTGGCGGCGTTTCCAGGCGGCGCCTAAAGATGGGCTGGCGGTGTTGCAGGTGCAGTCGCTTTTCCAGCCTTTCATTATTACCGGTATGTTGTTGCTCATTCTTTCCGGCGTGGGTATGATGGCGCTTACCGGCGGCGTGTTTGGAGAGCAGGTGTGGTTCCGGGTTAAGTTTGGTATTGTGCTGGTCATCATTGCCAATGGCATCCTGGTGGGGCGCAGGCTGGCGGCCCGTTTGCGTGGGTTGGTGAAAGATGAAAGCGGTGTACAGCAGGTAGCGGGCATGCGCCGCCCATTGGGCTGGTTCCATGCGGTGCAGCTTACCTGCTTTGCTATCATCATTGTATTAAGTGTTTTCAAATTCAACTGATAAAACAAACAGTATGAAAAATTATGCATGGCCTTATTGGGCAATTACGGGGGGCATCAGTTTCTTTATGTTATTCAGTGCCTGGTTTTCCGGTACGCATGCAGAGGCCTTTGCCGCATTCGGTTTTCCCGAATATTTCAGGATAGAGCTTACATTGGCCAAGATCGCCGGCGCCATGTTGTTATTGTTTCCCCAAACGCCGGATCGCGTGCGGGAGTGGATCTATGCGGGATTTGGTATCTGCCTTATCTCTGCATTCATTGCCAAGGTGGCTACACACTATCCTGTGGCGCAAACGGTGGAAACGCCCGTGGTGCTGGTCTTGATGGTACTGGGGGTCTGGTACCTGGATAAAATGAAAAAGAAATATGTGGTGGTACAGTAGGGGCAGGGTGGCAAGATGGAGGACTGTGCTGCACCTTGCCGCCTTGTTATTGGAATGGTTATTTTTTGTAGTGGGTGATGATATCGTCTATGCGCTTGTCTGCGAAGAATGGCAAGGTATCTACCAGTTTGATCTCTTTGAATAACGTGTGTTGGATATTCAATATGTAATTGTACTCCTGCGGCACTACAGCGGAAGGCGCCTTTAACACAGGATAGCGCCCTTCATCGTACCACCTGTCGCCCAGCGGCTGCGTCAGTGTATAGTCGTGGTCAATGTTCCATCTTTTGGGAAGGTCCTGCTTCTGGATATACAGCACCTCCAATGTATCCGGTACATAGATAACCATGATGCGAAAGTCTTCGTTAAAGCCCGCACCATTACGATGTACGAGGTTTTCCAGCATGCCCAGTGCAATGCTGCCGGCAGTGTAGATCACTTTCTTTCCTTCTGAATTAAAACGGCCACTGAACCCGCTGGCATATAATTGCCCCGCATACTTTTTATGTACGATCCTGTAGACTAACATGCGCGGAATAATTTAAAGTGAGTAGCCCTCTGCCATCCGATCCAGCTCCTGTGATACGAGGTCTACGCCACCCGGTGTATGCAGCCAGTCAATATACTTTTCTTTGGATTTCCACATGGGTTTGTTCAGCCAGTTCTTAACTTCCGTGAGGTTGCCCAGCAGCTCTTCCCCTTTTTTAAACAACGTGATGACTTTGAGCAAATGCTCTGCCTTGGTGGGTTCCAGCATTTTCTGCTGCTCCTTGTAATTAGACAGGGTGCGGGTTGTCATGTTGATCATCTCCGCCAGTAATTTGTCGGGCATGTCCACCATGCTGGCAAAGCTGTAGAACACGTCTGTGTCCACGCCGGCCCTTGCCACGCGCACGATCACCTGCAGTGGCCCGGTAATATTATCATACTTGCCTTTCAGCTGCCCATGCTTGTCATTCCTGATCCAGGTTAAGTTGTTCGGCTTGGGTGTGGTGGCTGTTTTTGTTACGGAGGCCGCCTTTTTTCCGCGGGAAGTGGACAGGGCCATGGTGTAGTGATTTGGGTTCCCAGTGAAGGTAGTTGAAAATATTCCATTTGAAAAATGAAAATTTTCACCATATAAAACGCATAGTGCAAACGTTGGCATTTTTAGCTTGTTTATATCCGCTTTTTCCCTATTTTTATCTCAAATTCCACGTCGCACTTGTATGTAACCGCTTTACATAATGAACCTGTATTATTGCACCGGATCGCGCAGGGCGACCAGGATGCGTTCCGCTGTTTCTTCGATCACTACACACCGCTGCTCTACACTTTTGTGCTCCGCCTTACTAAATCCAGGTCGGATGCGGAGGAGATTGTGCAGGACACTTTCCTGAAGATATGGAATCATCGGGAAAGCCTGCCGTTCATTGAAAAGCCGGGCCGCTATTGTTATGTGATTGCACGCAACCAGGCGCTGGACTACCTGCGCAAAGCCGCCAGGGACCAGCATTTGCTGGACCAGGTGTGGAGCCGCATTGCCGGTGAGGAAGACCATAGCCTGGAGCAGGAGTTGCAGGCCAGGGAGTATAACCGGCTGATAGAGGAAGCCCTGCATGTACTGCCGGAGCAGAAACAGCTGGTGTTCCAGCTTAGCCGGCGCGAAGGACTAAGCCAGCTGGAGATCGCAGAGAAACTGGGGCTTTCCAAAAGCCGCATCAACAATATACTGGTGGAAGTACTGCAATACGTGCGTACCTTCCTGCGCCAGCATTCCCGTCTCATGGCCCTGGTCTTCTGGATCACTGCCTGGGAATATCTTTTCAAATAACCTCTTCCCATTTATAGCTAAACTGATACGACCGCAATGCGGCCATGGCAGCCTGTTTTAGGTCCTATGGCCGGCATTTGCGGGTTGCTTTTCTGGGGTCGTCCCCCGGTTCTTTTACAGCCACAACCCCGGATAAAAATATTTTTTCAAAAACCCGGTTATGGTGTGCTTCCACATTCGTCATTATATACAGCGGGCAGTAGCCCGTTTATACACTCAACTAAAAATTGGACATGCCCCTACAGCCAGAACGGTTGCAGTACCTGCTGCAACAGTATTTTACAGACCGCATTTCGCGGGAGGAACTGGAAGAGTTGTACACGGCCATTCCCGGCGCCAGCGACGAGGAACTGCAAACCTTGCTGGATGAGCAATTTGGTGGGATGGACGCGGACGAAAGCGTGAGGGAGGTAGACTGGGACCGCATGTTTCACCGCATCGTTACCCCTCCGCAGGAAATACGGCGCCGGCCTTTTTTTAACATACAGTACGCTGCCGCGGCCATGCTACTGCTGGCACTGGGCGCGGGGATCATGTACTGGTGCCTGGAGCGGCGTGCGCCTGCGCCTGTCACTGCAGGCAATACCACTAGCACACATGACGCGGCTCCTGGTTCCAACAAGGCCATACTTACGCTGGGCGATGGTTCCCAGGTAACGCTGGATAGTACCGGGCACCAGGTACTGCAACAGGGTGGCACAGCGGTGCACCAGCAGGGCGGATCGCTGGCGTATAAAAGTGAAAACGCTGCCGCGCCGGTTACATACAATACGCTTACAACACCCCGTGGTGGCCAGTTCCAGGTAGCACTGCCGGATGGCACCCTGGTGTGGCTCAATGCGGCATCTTCTTTAAAATATCCCACCGCCTTTACCGGCGATGTGCGGGAAGTAGTACTGAAAGGGGAAGCTTATTTTGAAGTGGCCCACAACGCCAAACAACCGTTCCGGGTGCAGGTGAACGGCCTGGAGATCAAGGACCTGGGCACACGCTTTAACGTGATGGCCTATGAAGATGAAGCAGCAGTGCGCACCACCCTGGTGGATGGCGCCGTGCAGGTGAACAGTGCGCACCACGAAGCCAGGTTAAAACCCGGTGAAGAAGCGGTGCTGGAAACCTCCCCGCCGGGAGGGGGACTGGGCCAGGAAGCAATACTGGTGCGGCCCGCAGACCTGGAAGTGGCCCTTGCCTGGAAGAACGGGGAGTTTGCATTCCGCCATACCAGCCTGCACGAGATCATGCGCCAGGTGTCGCGCTGGTACGATGTGGACATTAACTATAAAGACGATCTGAACATTTATCTCTCAGGCAATATCAGCAAGAATGTAAACGTATCGGAAGTATTTAAGATGCTGCAATTGGCCGGCAACGTACATTTCAGCGTAGATCAGAAAACAGCCACCGTTATGAAATAAAAACGCATTTATCAGCCAAACAATTCCTAATTCCGCCACACATGAAAACGTAAACTTCCACGCAAAAAAAACCAGGAACAGGTCGAAGTGTTCCTGGCAAGTCCAGTTCCGTATTAACATTCTCGCCAGAATTATTAATTCAAAACGTAAACTCCTCTAATGTATGCAATTGTACGCACAATGCAAAGGGAGGCGCATGCCTGTGCTTTGCCTGCCAAAAATGATCCTCGTTATGAAATTAACATTCTTCCTGTCCATTGCTGTTTTCCTGCAAGCCAGCGCCACTGGCTTCTCACAGCAAAGGATCACGTTGTCTGGTACCAACGTTTCGCTGGAAAAGGTGTTCAGGGAAATACATAAACAAAGCGGGTATAACTTTCTCTATAACGACCAGGCACTGGCCGGCGCCAGTCCTGTGAGCATTCATGTAAAAGACGCCGCGTTGGAAGATGTGTTAGTGCTTTGCATGAAAGACCAGCCTTTTTCGTTTGACATCATCAGTAAAACCGTGGTATTAAAGAACAAGCCCGCCGTTTCAAAGCCGGAACCCGCCGCACCACCGGTGACGGTGACAGGCCGCGTAACCGACGCCAGCGGTACGCCGCTACCTGGTGTGAATGTGCGGGTGAAAGGCGCCAACACCGGTACCAGCACCAATACCAACGGCCAGTTTACGCTTACCGTACCTGATAAAGAGGCAGTGCTGCAATTCTCTTACGTTGGCTTCAACGTGCAGGAAGTGGTGGTGGGGGATAAGGCCACCATCGAGATCCGCATGCAGCCTAACGTGAGCAGCCTGAGTGATATCGTGGTGATCGGGTATGGACAAACCCAGGCCAAGGCCCGCGTAACCGGCGCCATCTCCACGCTGAAAGGCAGTGAAGTAGCGGTGACCAAAAATGAAAGCGTGATCAACATGCTCACCGGGAAAGTGCCCGGCATGCGCGTGCTGCAAAAGAGCAGTGAGCCCGGCGCGTTCGACAACGTGTTTGATATCCGTGGCTTCGGCAACCCCCTCATCGTAATTGATGGCGTGCCCCGTGGCAGTGGCGACCTGGCCCGCATGGACCCTAACGAGATCGATAATATCTCCGTGCTGAAAGACGCTACCGCAGCCATTTATGGCGTGCGCGCGGCCAATGGAGTGATCCTCGTGACCACCCGCAAAGGCAGCCGTAATCCCAACGGGAAGTTTGATATTACCTACAACATCAACCAGAGCTGGCAGCAATTCCTCAACGCACCCAAGGGCGTGGATGCACTGCAGTTCATGATGCTGAAGAATGAGGCGCAGCGCCGCGACTTTGGCCAGAACTATGTGAACATGACGGCGCCGTATTTCTCTGATGACAACATCAAGTTGTACCAGGACGGTACCCTGCAATCTTCTGACTGGGTAAAGGCCACCATGCGCGATTTTGCGCCGGAAACACAGCACACGCTGAGTGTGAACGGCGGCAGTGAAAAGGTGAATTATTTTTTCAACCTGGGCTACTTTAAGCAGGATGGGATGTTCAAAAGCGGTGACATGAATTATAACCGCTGGAATTTCCGTTCCAATATCAATGCCCGCATTACAGACCGCCTGCGTGCCCAGATCCTCACAGCTGCCTACCTGGATACCAAGAATCAACCCGGTGGCCGCGGTGTATGGGAAATGTTCAAATATACCTGGAGCGCTATGCCTACGGACCAGATCTATGCAAACGGTGACCCGAACTACCCGCACATTGAACCGGATAACGCCAACCCCGTGGTGATCACCAATTCCGACATTGTGGGCGGGCAAACCTACAAGAATAAGAACCTGCAGGCGCAACTGGGCCTGGAGTATGATGTGCCGGGCATTACGGGCCTTACGGCTAAAGGCATGTACAATTACGGTACTAACATCTCTGACAATACACAGGTGCGCAACGCTTATAACCTGTATGACTACGACCGCCAGAACAACGTATACCTGCCTACGTTAGTGAACTCGCCTTCCACGGTGAACCGCAGCTACTGGAATAATCAATCCACCTTGTTCCAGTTGTCGCTGAACTATAACCACCGTTTTGCACAGCAGCACAATGTATCCGGCCTGCTGCTGTATGAAGAAAGCTATACCACGAATGACAACTTTGCGGCGCAACGCCAGTTCTCTTTGGGCATTCCCTACCTCTTTGCCGGTGATGACGTGAACCAGCAGGCGACCCAGGACCCCAACGGCCTCAGTGAAGTGACCACGAAAGCTGTGGTGGGCCGCGTGGGTTACGATTTCAATACGAAGTACATCATGGACTTCAGCTTCCGTTATGATGCTTCCAGCAAATTCAAAACCGGTAATCAGTGGGGCTTCTTTCCCGCGGTATCAGCCGGCTGGCGCGTGAGCGAGGAAAATTTTATGCGCTCACTCGTATCGCCCAATGTGCTGAGCAACCTGAAACTGCGCGCCTCTTATGGTAAAACCGGTGACGATGGTGCCGCTGGTTTCCAGTACATCTCCGGTTATAACTACCCCGCATCCGGCTATATTTTTGGCGGCAACTACGTGAATGGCCTGCAATCCAGGGGCGCCGTAAACCCGGACCTGACCTGGTATACCGCCACTACCCTGAACATGGGCATTGACGTGGACCTGTACAAAGGCTTGCTGGGCGCGTCTTTCGACTACTTTATCCGCAACCGCGACGGCTTGCTGGCCCGCAGGAATGCCACCCTGCCCGGTACCGTGGGCACCGCATTGCCCCTGGAAAACCTGGAGAGCGACCGTACCCGGGGCCTGGAAGTAACGCTGAGCCATCGCAACCACATCGGTGAGTTCAGCTATAACATCAGTGCTAACATTGCTTCCACCCGCACCATGTGGCGTACCCGCATTGAAACCCGCGCAGGTAACTCTTATGAGAACTGGAAGAACCAGCAGTCCGGCCGCTATACCAATATCTGGTGGGGCAAGGAATATGGCGGGCAATACACCAGTTATGACCAGATCTACAATCACGATGTGAATGCCGGTGGCGGTAACCAGAGCGCCGTACCAGGCGATTACTGGTACCAGGACCTGAACCACGATGGTGTGATAGACGCCAAAGATGAAGTGCCCATTGCGGTGCGCGACATCCCGATGGTAAACTATGGTGTGAATATTGGTGCGGCATGGCGCGGCATTGACCTGAACGTGCTGCTGCAAGGCGCTGCACAGTTCTATGTGCAGTATGATGAGCAGCTGGCCCAGCCCCTGATGTATAACCGTAGCGCCCTGGTACAGTTCCTGGACCGCTGGCATACCGCCGATCCGAAGGCGGATGAATTTGATCCCAACACGGTGTGGGTACCCGGCTACTACCCGGCCATGGGCTCGCCCATTGCAGAAGGTACGAAGGCGGTGCAGAACGCGTCTTACATGCGCATCAAGACCCTGGAGCTAGGCTATTCCCTGCCGCATAAGCTGCTGAGCCGCGCGGGCATTGGCAATCTGCGGGTGTATGTGAACAGTTACAACCTTTTCACTTTCACGAAACTGAAGTATGCCGATCCGGAACACCCCGGTAAGGTGGCGGATGGCGCGGACTGGAGCGCCTCACTGGGTGGGTACAAGTACCCGAACAACCGCACTTTTAGTATAGGCGCCAACGTTACTTTCTAAACTGGAACAACATGAAGAAGATCTTATATATACTATCAATAGCTTTTGCAGGCACTTACTTTGCAGCCTGCCACAGCCTGGACCTTGCGCCGCTGAACGTGATCCAGGATAAGGACGTATTCAACAGCGAAGCGGGGGTGACTGCCTACATGGCCACCCTGTACCGCGCACTGCCCATTGAAGATTTTTTCTACAAACCGGAAGGTTCCGGCTTTGGCCGCGACTGGCAACAGTTCTATCACCCCGGCGCTTTGTGCGGGGAATTGTGCGGCCCATACGGTGGTACCGGTGATGGCGCCCAGGGCTTTGGCTACTGGCCTTACGATAACATCCGCACGGTGAACTACCTGCTGGAGAACCTGCCGGCCAATGCAAAGAATTTTGACCAGACCAAGGTCAATGGCTGGCTGGGTGAAGCCTACTTCTGCCGTGCATACTTCTATTTTGCAATGGCCAAAAGATATGGTGGTATTCCCATCATCAAACAGGTGCAGAACTATCCTGCCCAGAGCATTGAAGACCTGCAGGTGCACCGCGATAAGGAAGAAGATGTATGGAAATTCATTGGCTCAGACCTGGACAGTGCTTACCTGCTGATGCCGGAAACCAGCGTGCGTGGCCGCGCAAACCGCTACGTGGCCGCTGCGCTGAAATCGAGGGCCATGCTGTATGCGGGCTGTATTGCCAAATATGGTTCTGTAAATTACGTGGCCGGAGATGCCCGCAACCAGGGCCTTGTAGGCATTCCTGCGGCAGATGCCAATGGATTTTTCCAGCAGGCATTTGATGCCGCTAAATTGCTGGAAGGTAAATATGACCTGTACAAAAAAGGCTATCCCGATAAAGTGAAGAATTACGTGGATGCCTTCCTGGACCCCTCCAGCGTGGAGAACATCCTCGTGAAGGATTATTCCCTTACTACCAATACCGCCCATAGCTGGGATGCCACGATGACCTGCCGTTACATGACGGCGGATGGCCTTTCCCGCGCTTATCCTACCATGGAACTGGTGGAGCGTTTTGGTGGTGCACTGCCGCTTACCAATGCAGATGGTACGCCCCGCCGCTTCAATACCACGGCGGAGTTGATGCAGGGCCTGCAACCCCGCCTGCTGGCTACTATCTACTTCCCCGGCGCTACGCTGCGTGGCCGTACGTTTGATGTGCAGCGCGGCATTTACAAACATTTCACGGGTACTGCCGCTGCGGAACTGGGCACTAATCCACCCAATGCGCAAGACCGTATCCTTTCCGGTTCCACGGCGCAATTGTACCCGGAGAATGATCCGAACGGTATCCGTGTGATCGGGTTCACCGGCGTATGGACCGGCGGTGATGAACTGACCCGTACCGGTTTTTATGTAAGGAAATACGTGGACTACAATCGCGATCAGTCTGCCTGCGGCCTGTATATGAGCACGCAAAGCTGGATAGACATGCGCTACGGAGAAGTGTTGCTCAACCGTGCGGAAGCCGCCATGGAACTGGGTAACAAGACAGATGCCACGGCCTCCATCAACCTGCTGCGCGACCGTGCCGGTGCGCCTGCCGCCAATGAAGCCACCATCACCATTGATACCGTACGCAATGAACGCCTCATAGAACTGGCCTTTGAAAAGCATACCTGGTGGGACCTGCGTCGCTGGCGCATTGCAGACAAACTGCTGGACAATACCAAGTACCACGCGCTGCTGCCTTACTATGTGTATGACGAGAAAAAATACATCTTCCTGCGGGAAGTGGAACCTTACCAGCGCTCCTACACCTTCGACAAGAAGTGGTACTACGAGCCCATTCCCGGCGGAGAGCTGGGTAAGAATCCCAACCTGTATCCTAATAATCCGAACTATTAATTGCTCCTGATATGAAAAAGACCGCATCCATTTTCCTGGGCCTTTCCCTGCTGGCCATGATGGCTTGCACCAAGACCGATAACCTGGCAGGCCCTGATTCCGGCTTCCAGGGCAACCTGGTAGATGCTACCGCTGGTGGTAAATCAAACGTGCTCACCGAGACTGGCGGCATGCAGATAAAGCTGGAAGAGCTGAGCTGGAGCGCTACGCCCACGCCGCAATATATTCCTTCAAAGCCGGATGGCACGTTTGAAGATTCCCAGCTGTTTAAAGGACACTACCGTGTAACGCCCTATGGTGGGGCATTCTGGCCGGTAGATCCGATAGAACTGGATATTAACGGCATGACCAGTCATGACTTCACTATTACGCCTTACGCGCATATCACGGGCCTTACCTGGCAGCTGGATACTACCACGCTGACCATGAATTTTAAAATTGATCCGCCCGTAAAGACAGGTCTTCCACAGATCATTGATGTACGTTCTTACATTAATGTGGACAAGTATGTAGGTGCTGGTGCCACCATTTCACAATACACGGATGGCAGCCTGGATGGCAGTGAACAGATCCGCTGTTTTGAATCTATCAACGCAGATTGGAACGAAACGATGGCCACCAAGACCTTCACGCTGAAGATCCGTAACCTGAAACGTGGACGCACCTACTACGCAAGGGTAGGCGTGCGCTTCAACGACAGCTTTAAATCCAGCAACCTTTCCGAGATTTTCCAGGTAGACGTTAAGTAATTAAAACAAGCATTTATTGCCATGAGAAGACTGCGTGTTATCACCATACTGCTGCTGTTTGTACAGGCAGCCATTGCACAGAAAAATCCTTTCATAACGCACATGTACACCGCGGACCCGTCGGCACACGTTTGGGCTGACGGCCGCCTGTACGTGTATGCATCCCACGACATTGATCCGCCTCGCGGGTGCGATCTGATGGATAAGTACCACGTGTTTTCCACGGATGACATGATCCACTGGAAAGATGAAGGCCAGATCCTGGAAGCCAGCCAGGTGCCCTGGGGCCGCAAGGAAGGCGGTTTTATGTGGGCGCCGGATTGTGCCTACAAGAATGGTACGTACTATTTTTATTTCCCGCACCCCAGCGGTACGGAATGGAACAGCACCTGGAAGATAGGGGTGGCCACCAGCAAGTATCCTGCAAAGGATTTTAAAGTGCAGGGCTACATCAAGGGCCTGGAGAGCCTCATTGATCCCTGCGTGTTTGTGGATGACGATGGGCAGGCCTATCTCTACTATGGTGGCGGTGCCAAAGCGCGCGGCGGCAAGCTGAAAGACAACATGATGGAGGTGGATGGAGAAATGAAGCCCATGGAAGGCCTGGTGGATTTTCATGAAGCCAGCTGGGTGCATAAGTACAAAGGCACTTACTATCTTTCTTATTCCAATAACCATGATAAGGACGGCAAGTATAACCAGATGTGCTATGCTACCAGCAAAAGCCCGCTGGGCCCCTGGACCTACCAGGGCATCTACATGGACCCCACGGATTGCTACACCAATCACGGTTCCATCGTGGAGTACAAAGGCCAGTGGTGGGCATTCTATCATAATGCCGTATTGTCCGGCCACGTAGGCGAGCTGCGCTCCGTGTGCGTGGATAAGCTGTTCTACAACCCGGATGGCACCATTCAGAAAGTAGTACAGACCCTGGGCAATGAGAACGCACCTAAGCCCGGCAGCGTCAGGCGCAAATAAGTGCCTGTTGCATTTTATATTACGGAAACTATGCGTATACTATGAAGATCATCGTATCTATCTTGTTCTTATGTTCACTAACCGGCAGTATGCGTGCGCAATCCGCGCATACTGTCATTCGTTATCCCAGTTACAACGGCCTGGTAATGGCCGGTTACCAGGGATGGTTCAATACACCCGAAGATGGCGCCGGGCGCGGGTGGCATCACTATGCAAGGCGGGGGGTATTTGCGCCCGGCTCCTGTGAAATAGATCTCTGGCCGGATGTCCGCGAATACAAAAAAACCTACGCCACGCCTTTTAAGTATGCAGATGGCAGCACGGCCCGCGTGTTCAGCGCCTATGATAAGGAAACGGTGTTCCTGCATTTCAAGTGGATGAAAGATTATGGTATTGACGGTGTGTTCATGCAGCGCTTTGTGGCGGAGATCCGCAATGAGAGCGGGCGGCGCCACTTTAACAAGGTGTTGGATAATGCCATGGACGCATCCCGCAGGTATGACCGTGCCATTTGCATCATGTATGATCTCAGTGGTATGCAGCCAGGTGAATGTGCTGTTGTGCTCCGCGACCTGGATGATCTTTCCCACCGGTACGACCTGCAGCACGGTACTTACCTGCATCACCGCAATAAGCCGCTGGTGGTGGTATGGGGCATTGGGTTCAATGACCACCGGCGTTACGGCTTCGTGGAGGCGGATAGTTTAGTGCAGGGCATAAAGCAGCGGGGCTTCAGCATTATGCTGGGCGTGCCCACTTACTGGCGTACGCTGGGCAGCGATGCGGTGAAAGACAGTGCACTGCACCGCATTATCCGGCAGGCAGACCTGGTGGCTCCCTGGTTTGTGGGGCGGTATAACGGTGACAGCTATCCGGAATTCCAGTCGCTCCTGGCGGAAGATATGGCCTGGTGCAAGGCGAACGGGGTTGACTATGTGCCACTGGCCTTTCCCGGTTTTTCGTGGCGGAATATGAATGGCCCGCAGGCCACCAGCATTCCCCGCGATGACGGCCGCTTCTTCTGGCAGCAGGTGGCCGCCTGCCACGATGCAGGTGCAAAGCAGCTCTACATTGCCATGTTTGACGAAGTGAATGAAGGCACGGCCATTTTTAAATGCAATACCAGCGATCAGCTACCCGGGAATGGAGATGGGCAGTTTGTAGGCATTCCATCCCACCTGGGCAGCGATTATTACCTCTGGCTGGCTGGCCAGGCAGCCCGCTGGTTCCATGGCGACGTTGGGTTTACCATCACGCCGCCCCTCCGGAAGTGAAATTGTTTCGGTTGATAAATCCGTTTGTTGCCCCAAGAAAAAGAGCCGCTCCTGTAGCGGCTTTTCTTTTTGCTTAACAGTAAATAACTATGCCATGCCGGCTGCTGGTGCAAAAATTGTGTAGGTTGCGGAGCAATGAAACCCGCGCTGGGGTTACATTAGAACAGGATTAGAATGGAATTAAAACGGACACCATAATTATGTATCTTTATAAGAGCAGGCATACAGTATCTACCGCTGTTCTACCAATCATTTCTCTTTGCCTGCCGATAAAGTACGCCGAAACATAAAGTAAAAAGCGCAGTAATGAGATTACATGCAACCATCGCCTGTGCGGTCCTGTGTGGGGCCGCTGTGTTGCCGGCCTGCAAAGGAAAGCAGGGCAACAATAATAAGAAAGGCGGCTCCAAAGTGTACCAGGTGCTTACCGTATCACCGCAACGGGCCACCATCTTCAACGAGTTCCCGGCCGTAATTGAAGGCCAGCAGGTCATTGAGATCCGCCCCAAAGTAGACGGCTATGTGGAAGCCATTTATGTAAATGAAGGCGCCACGGTAACCAAAGGGCAACTGCTCTTTAAGATCAGCAATCCGGTGTATGAACAGGCCGTGGTAACCGCTAATGCCGCCATTAAAAGTGCTGTGGCCGATGTGAATGCCGCCCGCATGGACGTGGAGAAGGTAAGGCCGCTGGTAGAAAAAGACATTGTAAGCGCTTACGAGCTAAAATCGGCCGAGTACACGCTGGAATCCAAGGAGGCCGCACTGGCCCAGGCAAAGGCCAATCTGGCCAATGCGCAGACGAACGTGGGCTACACTTACCTGCGTGCCCCCATGAACGGGGTAATAGGGCTCATACCTTATAAAATAGGGGCATTGGTGAGCAGCACTACTACCAATCCGCTCACGATGCTGTCCAGCATCAACGATGTGTATGCCTATTTTTCCCTGAACGAAAAACAATCCCTCAACCTGTCACAGCGCCTCAAAGGCAATACCTGGGAAGACAAATTGAAACAGCTGCCGCCCGCCACCCTGGTGCTGGCAAACGGTTCGCCCTATCCGCAAACAGGGCGCGTAGAAACGGCCAGTGGGCTTATCTCCACAGAAACCGGTACCATCAGTCTCAAGGCTTTGTTCCCTAATCCGAACGGCATTATCCGCAGTGGGGCCAGTGCCACCATCCGCCTGCCCCGCATTATTGATACCGCCATGCTCGTGCCTCAGAGCGCCACGTATGAATTGCAGAACAAGCGCTTTGTATACGTGGTGCTGCCCAATGATATGGTGGTAAGTACCGCCATTGTGGGCGTGCCCAGTAACGACGGGCAGTTTATGATCGTGCAGCAGGGGCTTAAAAATGGCGACCGGGTACTGATAGGTGGTAATAACCTTAAAGACAGTACGAAGATCATTGCCAAGCCTGCCAATGCAGACAGCCTCCAACGTGTATTCCAAGCCAGTCAAAGCCAAGAGTGATGCTGAAAATATTTATAGAACGGCCCGTGCTAAGCACGGTGATCTCCATATTAATTGTACTGCTGGGTGTACTGGGTGTGGTAAAACTGCCTATCTCCCAGTACCCCGACATTGCGCCACCCACGGTGCAGGTATCTACTACATACAGTGGTGCTAATGCAGACGTGGTGCAGAAAAGCGTGATTGTGCCCCTGGAACAGCAGATCAATGGAGTGGAAGGAATGACCTATGTAACGTCTACCGCTACCAATGATGGTGTGGGCACCATCCAGGTTTATTTCAATGTGGGCCGGGACCCCGACCAGGCCGCGGTAGATGTGCAGAACCGTGTATCCGCTGCCACCGCACTGCTGCCACAGGAAGTAAACCGGGTAGGCGTAACCGTGCGCAAGCAGCAAACCAGTAACCTGCTCATCATGTCCATCTACAGTGATAAGCCGGAGTACGATCAGACCTTTTTACAGAACTACGCCGCCATCAACATCATCCCGCAGTTACAACGTGTGAATGGCGTGGGCGCGGCCAACGTGTTTGGTTCTGCCAAGACCTATTCCATGCGCATCTGGCTGAAACCGGATGTAATGTCCGTATACGGCGTTACGCCGGACGATGTGTCCAACGCACTGACGGAACAGAATGTGGACGCAGCCCCCGGTAAGTTTGGTGAAAATGATAACCAGAGCTTCCAGTATGTGATCCGCTACAGCGGCCGCCTCACGTCGGTAGACCAGTTTGAGAACATCATCATTAAATCTATTGGCAACGGACAATACCTGCGTTTAAAAAATATTGCCCGCGTGGAACTGGGCTCCCAGACTTACAACAGCTTTACCACTACAAATGGCAAGCAATCGGTGGGTATATCGATCAACCAGACCCCTGGTTCCAATGCCCGCGATGTGATCAACGATTGTAAGAAAGTACTGGAACAGGCATCCCAAAGCTTCCCGGCCGGTATTCACTACACTTATATGGTGGACATCAACCTGTTTCTGGATGCCAGTATTGATAAAGTGGTACATACGCTGGTCGAGTGTTTCCTGCTGGTGTTCCTGGTGATCTTCATTTTCCTGCAGGATTTCCGCTCTACCATTATCCACGGCATTTCCGTACCGGTGTCCATCATTGGTACTTTCTTCTTTTTGTATCTGTTTGGGTTCAGTATAAACCTGCTTACCCTGTTTGCATTGGTGTTGGCTATCGGTATCGTGGTGGATGATGCGATCGTGGTGGTGGAAGCTGTGCATGCAAAACTGGAAAGCGGTTATAAATCACCGGTAAAGGCGGCTAAAGATGCCATGAGCGAAATAGCCGGCGCTATCGTGGCCATCACGCTGGTGATGGTGTCCGTATTCCTGCCAGTGACGTTCGTAACAGGATCGGCAGGGGTATTTTACCGGCAGTTCGGGATCACCCTGGCCATTGCCATTATTATTTCGGCTGTCAATGCGTTAACGCTGTGCCCAGCGCTGGCAGCGCTTTTCCTCGAGCCACCGGATCACGGGAAGGAAGGGGAGAAGCGTACCCTCATGCAAAGATTTGGCGTAGCATTTAATGCCGGCTATAACGCCATGACAGATAAATACAGCAAGGCCGTGACCTTCCTGTCGCACAAGCGATGGCTGGTGTGGATAGCAGTGGCGTTCTTTGGCGGGTTGTTTTATTTCCTGCTCAATAACACACCATCAAGCTTTGTCCCGAAGGAGGATATGGGTATCATTTATGCCAATGTATCGCTACCACCGGCATCGTCCATGGAGCGGGTAACGGCCATTGAGAACCAGGTAGACAGCATTGCGCATACCATCCCGGAAGTGCAAAGTACGCTGCGCAACCTGGGCCAGAACTTCATTGCCGGTACGGGTAGTGCGTATGGCCTTATCATCATCCGCCTGAAACCCTGGGACGAGCGTAAAGGCGTGAGTGACGATGATATTATCAAACAACTGACGGCCCGCACGGCTTACCTCCACCCGGCCAGCCTGGTGTTCATGCAGCAGCCTACCATCACGGGTTTTGGTACCAGTGGCGGTTTTACACTGCAACTGCAGGACAGGGGCGCGCACTCCGTCGATGAGTTTTATAAAGTGGGCCAGGCCTTCCTGGGAGCATTGAACGACCGGCCGGAGATCCAGTATGCCGCCACTTCTTTCAATCCCAATTTCCCGCAATACGAAATGGATGTGAACGTGGCCAAATGTAAGGATGCAGGCATTATGGTAACGGATGTGCTCAACGCCATGCAGTCATTTTACGGTAGTTCTTATGTGTCCAACTTCAATGAATTTGGACAGCAATACCGTGTGATCATACAGGCCGATACCAACTACCGTTCTACTACGCTGGGGCTGAACCGCATCTCGGTTAAAACGCCCAATGGTATGGCACCCATCACGGAATTTATCACCATGAAGCGCATCTTTGGGCCGGAGAGTATGAACCGCTTTAACCTGTTCTCCTCCATTTCTGTGAATGGCTCTCCCAACCCGGGTTACAGCACGGGCCAGTCGCTCCAGGCCATCCAGCAGGTGGCCAGTGAAACACTGCCGCAAGGCTATAGTTTTGAATACTCGGGTATTTCCCGCGAGGAGCAGAACGCAGGCTCGCAGATGCTGTATGTGTTTGTGCTCTCGCTCCTGTTCGTATACCTGTTACTGAGCGCGCAGTATGAAAGTTATCTCCTGCCTTTTGCAGTGCTCCTGTCCCTGCCGGTAGGGCTTTCCGGCGTGTATGCTTTTGCAAAGATCTTTAACCTGGATAATAACATCTATGTGCAGATATCACTGATCATGCTCATAGGCCTGCTGGCAAAGAATGCGATCCTCATCGTGGAGTTTGCGGTAGAGCGCAGGGCCAAGGGCATGGGGCTGCTGGAATCGGCCATAGAAGGTGGAAAGGCGCGCCTGCGGCCTATTTTAATGACTTCCTTTGCCTTTGTGTTTGGTCTTATGCCCCTGATGTTTGCCAGCGGGGTAGGGGCAAAGGGGAACCGTTCCATCGGTACCGGCGCTATTGGTGGGATGTTGTTTGGTACCCTGCTGGGCGTGTTCGTGATCCCTACGCTGTTTGTGATCTTCCAGGGACTGCAGGAAAAATTGCGGAGCAGGAAAAAGAAAAAGTTTGAAGCAGATGATGATGAAACAACCGGCGATCAACAGGCACCCGCACATTCTTAAACTTTCAATGCATGCAACTATGAAATGGGCACTTGTTATATTTTTATTGCTACTGGGGGCAGCGTGTAAGGTGGCCCAACCCTACCACACGCCATCGGAAGCCGTGAGCACAGGATTGTACCGGGATAGTACGCAGACAACAGATACTACGCGCACGGTAGATAGTACCAACCTGGCAAACCTGCCATGGAAGCAGCTTTTCACCGATACGGTATTACAGTCGCTCATTACGGAGGGCATAGCGCATAACCTGGATCTGCAAGTGGCCATGGCCCGCATGCGCGCTGCCCAGGCAAACCTGCGCCAGAGCAAAGATGCCTTTTTCCCCACCCTGTCCGCGGGGCTCACGGCCACCTTACAAAAGCCTACCAATACCAACGCGGCACACAATGAACAATACCAGCTGGGCGCCAACAGCAGCTGGGAGGCAGACCTTTGGGGAAAATACCGCAGCGCTAAACGCGCTACCCTGGCAGCTTTGCTGCAAAGTGAAGCCTACCGCCGCGCCGTGATGACACAGCTGGTGTCTGACATTGCCACTAACTATTACCTGCTGCTGGGCTACGATGCCCAATTGCAGATCACTACCAAAACGGTGGAGAACCGCAAGCTGGACGTAACCACGATGAAGACCCTCAAGGAAAGTGATGTAGTGACCGGGGCCGCCGTAGTGCAAAGTGAAGCCAACCGCTATGCCGCAGAAGTAACCATCCCGGACCTGAAGCAATCCATTCGGCAAACGGAAAATGCCATCAGCCTGTTGCTGGGGCGTAATCCTGGCCCGATTGCGCGGGATAGCCTGATGGACCAGGCGGTGTACCAGGATCTTCGTGTAGGCCTGCCCGTACAGCTGCTGGCAAACCGGCCGGATGTGCAGGAAGCGGAGTATCAATACCGCAACTATTTTGAACTGACGAACGTGGCCCGTTCTTATTTTTACCCATCGCTTACCATTACGGCACAGGGAGGCATGTACAGCACCAGCATTTCCGATTTTTTCAACGCGCCGGCGTTGTTTGGCAGCGTGGTGGGTGGGCTTACCCAGCCTGTCCTTAACCAGGGACTGAACAGGCAACGCCTGGAAGTAGCCAAAGCCCAGCAGGTCGAGGCGCTGATCTCCTTTAAACAAACCTTGCTTACCGCGGGACAGGAGGTGTCTGATGCACTGTACAATTATGAAGCGGCATCCGAAAAAATGACCTTGCGCCAGCACCAGATCGATTACCTGCAAAAGGCGGTGGAGTACACGAAGGAGTTATTGAAATACACATCTTCCACAAATTATACGGACGTACTTACTTCTGAACAAAGCCTGCTGGCCGCACAGCTAAATCACGTGAGCGACAAGCTGCAGCAGTTGCAGGCGGTAGTGAATTTGTACAGGAGCTTGGGCGGGGGATGGAGGTAGAGAAAGGAAAACGAAAGCAGGTGATTTTGACACATATCTGGATATGGGTGACTATACAATAATGCCGCTACCATTGCAGGCTGAGCTGGAAACCAGGACCGTCCTTTAAAAAGGCGGCTGTGGCGCACAAGGCCCTGGCAGAGCTTAAAGGGGGCATCAGCAGCCTGCCAAACGAGAACATCATCTTAGAGACACTCACCTTGCAAGAGGCAAAAGACAGTTCGGCCATTGAAAACATTATTGCAACTTTTGATGAGATATATCAAAGCGATGTACAGCAAGCGGCCTTTATCACGCCCGCTGCAAAAGAGGGGGTATTGCTGGTTGGAAATATCAGAGACCTGATGTTGCGCTATAACCTGGAACAATTGGTAGACGACAAGATATTGGGCAAGGTCAAAGTAGGGCGCGATAATTTCTATCTCAATACTGCATTATTCAAATTACTAACCCAATAAAAAAATGGCTGCATGATCATCATGCAGCCATTTAAGTTTATACCAAAAATCCACAATCCTATTCTACTACGGGGAATGCGGAGATCCTCAATCGTGCGCCACCCATTGGCACCAGCGTCACCTCTTTTGCCGGTTCACTGGTCTGTACAGGGCTTTGCGGCACTACCGCTACCAGCCCATGTTCATCAATACCCCAGCCGGGCAATTGCTTACCTGTGGCGATCAACTCTATGGGTGCGTTGGCATTGGTAAAGGGATTGTTATCCTTAGGCCATGCCTTTTTCACCACTTTGAATGATTTGGACGGATCTGCCTTGTCTACCACCAGTCCATAATTCCAAGCAGAGCCGGGATGGATCTCGAAAGAAGGCCACTTCTGCGGATCAGCGCCAGGCTGCCAGCCGGCGTCGCCCTGTGCGTTATTGCGGCCATCGGTCTTGGTGTAGTCTTCCTGTATTTTCAGGGAGTAGGTGAGCGGGCCGTAATTTACGCTGATGCTGTTCTTATTACGATCCCACGTACGCACCGTCAATTCCATGGGGAAGTTGATGGATACCTTATCGCCATTCTTCCACTTGTTGTCAATTTTAATATAGCCGTTTGCGTTAGCCGCAATATCCAGTGCCTTGCCGTTCACTTTTACCACCGGGCCCCTGCACCATTCAGGGATGCGCAGGTACAGCGGGAAAGCTACGGGAGATGCGGTGTTCACCGTCATTTCAATATCACTGTCAAAAGGATAGTGGGTAGCCTGGGTAATGCTTACTTCCTTACCATTGCCCACTTTGGCCTTTACTTTGTTTTCAAAGTAAAGCTGTGCGGCCAGGCCATTATCCGGGGTGGCCATCCAGCTGTTCTCCGAGTAGTACACCCATCCTGCACCGTGGTTATGCTGGCAGCAGCGGCTGCTGAAGGGGTTCATCATCAGGAACGGGCCTTCATTGGCAATGCCCGGTGCATGGTTCTTGCCGTCATTGATGATCATATTCGGCGCCGTGAGATAGCGCAGTGCGCGGTAATCCGGTGTGAACGCGGCAGAAAGCGTATTGAAAGCCACATCTTCTGCATTCTCCGCCCAGAGCGGATCCCCGGTAATGGTGGTGAGCATGTTATCAGAAGTGATCTGCTCTACCATGCCGCAGGTTTCCACCGCCTGGTGGGGATCATCATAACCCTTGCGGGCATTTTCATCGGCACCAAACATACCGCCTGGCACCTGTCCGTAAATTTTGCGCACCAGGTAAAAGTCGTTATACGTGGCATGCAGGTCGTTCGTGTCTTTGCTTTGCTGGTAGTATTGTGCCGGTTCACGGAAACACTGCGCGATGTTCACATTATGCCAGTTGGGCAGGTTGCTGGCCTGGCGCCAGTTAGCCGTGTTCTTATCTAATTTGGTGGCCAGGTCCAGAAGGAACTTATCACCGGTAATATTATACAGCCAATACACGCTGTACATATTGTCGCCACCACGGCTGTTTTCCCAGTAGTCTTCCAGGAATTTATCATCCGGGATGGAGAGCTGCCATTTAAAATATTTGGTCATCAGCTGCAGTACGCGCGGGTCTTTTGAATAGTCGTAGTACGATTGCAGGCACCAGAGCATGGGCATGTTGGTCCAGAGATCGCGCTTACCGGGGCCTTTCTCCACGTTGGGGCCAAAGTCCCCATTATCGCGCTGGTTTTTGAGCACAGCGTCTATCCAGAATTTGGTTTCTTTCAGCATTTTTTCGTCGTGCAGTACGTAGGCCATATCGCCGTAGCCTTTCAGCCAGTAGGGGAGCTCTTCCCAGCCGTACTTGCCTTTGCCTTCTTTATTCAGCCAGGCATTGTCTGTTTTGGTAAGCCAGATGCTGATCTCACCCAGGTTGCCGGCCAGGCCATCGCGTTGAAGCTCCAGGGCCTTGCGTACAAAGCCGCCGGGTGTGATGGCGGTGACAGGAAGTTTTACGAAATACTGTTGTGCCAGGGGCGCCTTGTTGCTCACATAATAAGCATTGGAAGTGGCGTTGGATGGTTTGGCAACTACAGTAGCGGTTTGTGCATACACCGAATTACATAACGTGACAGCCAGCATGGAATAACCCAGCCGTGCAAGGTGCTTTTTCATTGGTAACGAATAAGATTGATAAATGAATTGCTAATAGTTTCCGACGGTTGTGGTTAATAAATGTACAAAATACGTTTTATAAAGTGTATATCCGGGCCTGGAATTTGGAAAAATTCAAAAATGCCAACGCTGGCGCGAACGTTTGCGTTAAAAATAATTCGCATTTATTAGAAAATTTTTGGTGAAAAAAGCGCATTTAGTCGATTTATCTTTGAAATTTTCTAATAAATGGCGTGTATTTGCCGTTTTTAAGCTGTACATTGAATGTGCGGCCTGTATTTGATCTTGCAGTAATGCAATCCGTGTGTTTCTATTGTTTTTCATTTTTCAATTATTCTTTCAACCAAAACCAGCGGCTTTTATGAATTCAGTAACCATGTCTGCGCAAGGCACCATGCGCAGGGGGATCAATCCTATCGCCATCATCGGCATGTTGTTTTTCATTTTCGGATTTGTGACCTGGATGAATTCCGTGCTGGTCCCGTATTTACAGATCGCCTGTGAATTGTCTACCGCCATGGCCTTCCTCGTTACATCCGCTTTCTACATTGCTTACGTGGTGATGGCCGCCCCTTCTACCTGGATCCTGAAGGTCTTTGGCTTTAAGAACGGCATGGCAGTAGGCCTGCTCATCATGGCCATTGGTGCGCTGGTGTTTATACCTGCTGCCCTGGCCCGCGCCTACCCGTTATTCCTCATCGGGCTGTTTATCCAGGCCACTGGTCTCACCGTACTGCAGGCGGCCTCCAATCCTTACATCACCATCCTGGGGCCTGCGGAAAGCGCAGCCAGGCGCATGAGCATTATGGGCATCTGTAATAAAGTAGCGGGCGTGCTGGCACCCATTGTGCTGGGTGCCGTAGTGCTGGAAAAAGCAGATGACCTGAAGGCTGCACTGGTACATATGTCGCCCGCGGCAAAGGTTGCAGAACTGGATGCCATGGCGGCCAAGGTGATCCTGCCTTATACAGTGATCGTGGTAGTGCTGGTAGCCCTGTCTATAATGATCTATTATTCTAACCTGCCGGAAGTGAAGCTGGATACGGAGCAGCAAACCGGCACCGCCGCAGTGGGAGAGAAAACCAGTGTATTCCAGTACCCGCACCTGGTGCTCGGTGTGCTGGCGCTGTTCTTTTACGTAGGGGTGGAAGTGATGGTGGGTGACTCCATTATTAAATACGGCAACTCCCTTGGCATCAGCCTTGAAAAGGCCAAGTACTTCACCGCCTGTGCATTGGGTGCTATGGTGGTGGGTTACATCATTGGCATAGTAACCATCCCGCGTTATCTCTCCCAACAAAAGGCATTGCTTATCAGCGCCGCACTGGGCGTGGCTTTTACGATAGGCGCCGTGCTCACGAATGGTTATGTTTCCATTGCCTTTATTGCAATGCTTGGACTGGCCAATTCCCTGATGTGGCCTTCCATCTGGCCACTGGCACTGGCAGACCTGGGAAAATTCACCAAGACCGCCTCTTCCATGCTGATCATGGGCATTTCCGGCGGCGCTATATTTCCGTGGTTGTATGGTCAGCTGGTAGATGGTCTTCAGGGCGATGCAGGTTTTACCACCGGCCATGCCAGCCGTTATGCCTACATTATCATGTTACCCTTGTATTTATTTATCCTCTACTATGCTGCAGCAGGCTACAAGGCTGGCAGGAATAAAATCACCATGGCTTAGAACGTGCCACCAGCACCACCACCGCCTCCGCTGCCACCGCCAAAGTCAAAATGATCCTGCGGTGCAGCGGGGGCTTGCATGCTTTGGGAGATGATCAATGATTCCAGTTGCAGCTTTGTAAAGCGGGAAGCGTCCTCCCCCGGTTCATCGGAGAAGCCGTGCCGGGGCGTTTTGAGGTAACGGATCAGCATATATGAAATAAAGATCAATACGGCCCCTGCTATCACCAGCGCCCATTCCAGTGGCAACGCATGGTAATAAGCGCGCACCGTAAAGATGGCCGCTGCCACCAGTCCCAGCCCGGTACGCAGCAGGATGGCGTCTTTAAAACGGATGCCAAGGAAGATATACACGACGGGCACTAATGCGGTGAATGTCCAGTAAAAGGGCATATGGGCCGGCGCATTGCCCTCGTACGGATTACCGGTCATGGCGGCTGCCACCGCATAATTGCCTGCCATATAAAAGGTAAGCAGGCTGGCGGTAAGCACCCAGGGGAATACTCCTTTGTAATAACGGCAGGCCGGCTTGTGATGCAGGTAACGCATCGCGCTGTACACAATGGCGGATAAAGCCATTCCTGTAAAAGGAAGCGTGGACTGGCCTGCTATATCCTGGTGAAGGGAAAATAAAACACTGCCCAGCAGCGAGAGAAAACTCGCTACTGCCATCAGCGGATCTGCCGTGCGCAAGGTGAATAAGCCTGCTAAAACGCAGCTTACCGCCAGGAGGGTAGCTTCTGTATCACGCTCAAACGGGGCCATGCCCGCCAGCAATAACCCTGCACTCGTCCACCGCAACGCATCATCCACACCGGAATGAAAGTGCCCCTGGCTGATATAAAATTCCATACCGCCATAAGCAACCAGTCCCGTTATGATCAACAGGGAGCGCAGTGCAGCTTCGCTGTCAAGCCCACTCATCATGCAAAGCGCTCCAATGCCCAGCACGCACATGGCAATTACAACCGTCAGCACAAACAGCCCTACGCGGATAGCAAAATGAGGAGAATACCCCCTGGTGGGATATGCATTTATGATAGCCTGTTTTTCCTCCGCTGTAATGGCCTTGCGCCGGAAGGCCGCGACGACGTCTTCCTGTATTGCCCGGTTATCCAACTGCTGCTTATGGTATGCGATCATCTTGTTTCAGTTTTTTGTGCCAGCGTACCAGTAACAGGATCAGTAGTATGGCGGTAACAATAAAGTACATGAACAATAAGGAGAGTGGCCCTACCCATTCGCCTTTGGGAACATATTGATCCCACACTTGCATAATGATCGTAGATACGGCCAGGTAGCTGTATAATGCCATAAGCGTGAGAAAGTAGAAGGAATGACTGCGCATGGACAGCCAGTATACGTAGACCGCGCCGGCTGCCAGCAGCAGGAACCATGCATAATGGCCAGGCCTTTCCAGGATCATCTCTGCGTAGGTGGCAATAAAGAAAAGGTGGATGCCAAAGTGCTCATACGTGAAAGCGAAATGCGGTTTCCATTGCTTTGTGCCGGAAACCCGGCCAAGTAGCACCAGGAGCACCGCCAGGGCAATGGCTTTGAACAGGAACACTGGGTTATCAAAGGCATTATTGCGCAGGATGTCCAGTGGTGTAAGTGCCACGCCCACCCATGCACCCAGGCCGGTGATGGCCATGCTCAGGATACCCAGGTGGTCAAACGTATACGCACAAACGAAAAGTGCCGCCATCGGGAGAAACAGCGCCAGCCCGTAATGCGTGCCGAACAAAGTATAACGGAACTGGAGGTAGCCCGCCAGTGTTACCAGCAGGGTACAAGCCAGCAATACAATGTAGTCATAAAAAGTGTCCGGCGATTGTACCTTGCTCCAGGCAAAGGCTGGCTTGCGCTTTACCGTATAATAAAAACAGGCAGCACAGCCCACTGCGATGGCCGTGATGATCGCTTCATGTCCAATAGAATCAATGTTCTTGTAAATAAGGATGCCCAAACCAGTGGTGAGCAACACTACACCCAGGTAGAGCAGTGTTCTCAGTTCCCAGTGGACAGAAAAGTGGCGGTTTGTTTCGGCAAGGGTTACTTTTTTGAGGCTTTCTTCGGAGATCAGTCCTGCTTCAAAATGCCGCCGGAATTGTTCGAGGTCCATACGAGGATTTTGGTTACAACGGGCTAAAGGTAAGGGTTCTCCCTTTAACATAATCCTAACGCCGGGGTTTTAAACGAAAGCCTTCCATGGCAGTCTTATATGCAGGAAGCTGACAATAGTGCTTATTACCAGGCACGCAGCTATCCGGGACATGAATTTCATAGGACAGTATCGATGCAAAGCCGGTGCAGGTGTAAACCTGTGCCGGCTCTGTTTTTGGGTGCGCCGCGCAGTGCGCCATAGCAGCAGGTTTTGGAAGATAGCAAGAATCGGGTTTTACACCTGCGCCGGATGTTGAACTTTTGCACCAGTAACAGCGGCCATTCTAAAACCTTTTATTATATGCATCATGTTTGCACACCGTCTATTTTGTATTTCGGCACACCGGTGGTCCTGGTGGGTACCAGTAATGAAGACGATACCTATAACCTGGCACCCATTTCCTCCGTGTTCTGGCTGGGCTGGCGGGCTATCATCGGCGTAAGCGCCAGCGCTAAAACAGCAGAGAATTTATTGCGTACCCGCCAGTGTGTACTAAACCTGCCCTCGGTAAACGAAGCTTTTGCCGTGAACCGCCTGGCCAAGACCACCGGTAGCAATCCCGTGCCGGCCGCCAAACTAAAACGTGATTATCGCTATGAGCCCCGCAAGTTTGAAACGGCAGGTCTTACACCGCAGGCAGGACAGCTGGTAGCAGCACCCCGGGTGTTGGAATGCCCGGTGCAACTGGAGGCATCGCTTGCAGCAGTGCACACTACCGGGTTGGAAGACCCGGACCTGCGTGGCAGGATCCTCATCTTTGAACTGCGCATGCTCCGGGTGCACGCCCTGCCGCAACTCATGATGGATGGGCATCCCAACCGCATTGATCCCGATAAATGGCGGCCGCTCATCATGAGCTTCCAGGAATTTTATGGGCTGGGAGAGAAGGTACATTATTCCACGCTGGCGGAAATCCCGGAAGTACTTTACCAGACGGCGGATATGATGAAGGCAGGTAGGCAGTAAGGCGCGCCATGGGCTCCGGTGTTAGCAAAATGTTAAGCAACCGCCGTCTTTCCTGAAGGAGTTTTAAAAAATGAAAAAATCTTTTGATAGTTGAGAATAGTTATTACTTTTGTGCCATCATGAAAGCAAACGTGCACATCCATCATCACCATCATATCTTACCAAACGGTAGGCTGGGATGATATTGTGCTGCACAATATATTGACATTCAAGGGCTTACCGCAACGGTAGGCCCTTTTTGTTTGGTGCTACCGGGAGCCATTTAAAAAAACACCTTAAACAAATACCAGTTATGTCTGCCAAGTTAAAAATTGCAGTACAGAAGTCGGGCCGCCTGCACGACGATTCCATGAAACTCCTGAAAGAGTGCGGCATTGACGTGAACAATGGCGTGAACCGCCTGAAAACCGAAGCCAGCAACTTTCCCCTGGAACTTTTTTTCCTGCGCGATGACGATATTCCGCAGTACGTTGAAGATGGCGTGGCCGACATTGGTATGGTAGGTGAGAACGTGGTATTTGAAAAGGAAAAACAGGTAAAGATCGTGGAGAAGCTGGGCTTCGGTAAATGCCGCCTTTCCATTGCAGTGCCCAAGAACGTGGAATACAATGGTATCAATGACCTGCACAACATGCGCATTGCTACTTCCTATCCCGTGATCGTGGCAGATTACCTGAAGAAACATAAGGTGCAGGCTGAGATCCATGAGATCAGCGGCTCCGTGGAAATAGCCCCCGGTATTGGCCTGGCAGATGCTATCTGTGACCTGGTAAGCAGCGGTTCCACGCTGTTTATGAACGGCCTGAAGGAAGTGGAAGTGATGTTGAAAAGTGAAGCGGTGCTGGTGGCCAATAAGGACCTCACTGCCGCGCAGCAGCAGCTGCTGGACAAACTGCTGTTCCGCATGCGGGCCGTTCGCAAGGCCAAGAATAATAAATACATCCTGCTGAACGCACCGAATGATAACCTTGAAAAGATCATCAGCCTGCTGCCCGGCATGAAAAGCCCTACCGTACTGCCTTTGGCAGAAGCCGGCTGGAGCTCCGTACACAGTGTGCTGAATGAAAATGAGTTCTGGGACATTATTGAAAGTCTCAAAGAAGCAGGCGCACAAGGCATACTGGTAGTGCCCATTGAAAAAATGATCATTTAAAAATCCGATCCATGCAAACCGTTCAATACCCGGATAGAAAAGATTGGGACGTGCTTTTGCAGCGCCCTGTAATGGATACCGCCGCCCTGGAAAGTAAGGTGGCGGCCATTCTCCAGGCAGTGCAGCAGGAAGGTGATGCAGCTGTGAAGCGCTATGCCAAACAGTTTGACAATGTGGAGCTGGAAAATGTACAGGTATCCACCGCAGAATTTGCCGAAGCCAACGCCAATTTAGACCCCGCCCTCAAACAGGCCATTCTCCAGGCCAAACAGAATATAGAACGTTTTCACAAAGCACAGCAGGAACAATCACAGGTGATAGAAACCATGCCCGGCGTACAATGCTGGCGCAGATCCGTGGCCATTGACAAGGTGGGCCTTTACATTCCCGGGGGCTCCGCACCACTGTTCTCCACGATCCTCATGCTGGGCATTCCCGCTGCTATAGCGGGTTGCCGCGAAGTGGTCCTGTGCACGCCCTCTAATGCCGCAGGCAAAGTGAACGACGCCATCCTCTTCACCGCGCAGGCCGTGGGCATTGAAAAGGTATTTAAAATAGGGGGTGTGCAGGCCATCGGCGCTATGGCGTATGGCACGGAAACCGTACCCAGCGTGTATAAGATATTTGGCCCCGGCAATCAATATGTAACCGCTGCCAAGCAGCTGGTGAACAAGGCCGGTACCGCTATCGACATGCCCGCCGGTCCTTCGGAAGTGGCGGTGCTGGCAGATGAGACCTGCATACCCGGCTTTGTGGCGGCAGATCTCTTATCCCAGGCGGAGCACGGCCCTGATAGCCAGGTGCTGCTGGTCACTACCTCACTGCAGGTGATCAAAGATGTGGAAGCCGCTGTAGTAAAACAATTGCAGGAACTGCCGCGACATCAGACCGCCTCCAAAGCGCTGGACAACAGCCGCATGATCCTGGTAAAAGACATGGAGGAAGCCATGGACCTGCTCAATGCATATGCACCGGAACACCTCATCATTGCCTGCCAGGATGATGTAATGCTGGCTGATAAAGTGATCAATGCAGGTTCTGTATTCCTGGGCAACTATTCCCCGGAAAGCGCCGGTGACTATGCCTCCGGCACTAACCACACCCTGCCTACCAACGGCCATGCCCGCGCCTACAGCGGCGTATCGCTGGATAGCTTTTTAAAGAAGATCACTTACCAGCGCCTCAGCAGGGAAGGCCTGCAGCAGATAGGCCAGACCATTGAACTGATGGCGGCTGCGGAAGGCCTGGATGCACATAAACAGGCCGTGACCATCCGCCTGAACTATTAATTCAACGACTCAATTTATACGACGATGTTTGACCTGAACCAGGTACTCAGAGATAATATAAAACGCCTTACTCCCTACTCCTCCGCACGCGATGAGTTTAAAGGAGAGGCCAGCATTTACCTTGATGCAAATGAAAACAGCTTTGGTTCCCCGCTGCCGGTAAATTACAACCGCTACCCGGACCCGATGCAGTGGAAACTGAAATATAAACTGGCGGATATCAAAGGGGTACCGCCCCAGAATATCTTCATAGGTAATGGCAGCGACGAGGCCATAGACGTGCTTTTCCGCTCTTTCTGCACCCCCGGTGCAGATAACGTGATCCTTTGCCCGCCCACCTATGGAATGTATGAAGTGAGCGCTAACATTAACGATGTGACCATCCGTAAAGTGAGCCTCACCGATGACTTCCAGCTGGACTTGCCAGGCATAGAAGCGGCTATTGATGCCAATACAAAGCTGATCTTTATCTGCTCTCCCAACAATCCGACCGGTAATGCCCTGAACCGGGATGATATTGAAATGATCCTGAGCAATTTTGATGGCGTGGTGGTGATAGACGAAGCATACATCAACTTTTCCCGCCAGCGTTCTTTCATCCAGGAGCTTACGGAATATCCGAACCTGGTGGTGATGCAGACCCTTTCCAAAGCCTGGGGCCTGGCTGCTTTGCGCGTGGGCATGGCATTCGCCAGCGAGGATATCATCAATGTGTTCAATAAAGTGAAGCCTCCTTACAACGTAGGCCAGGCCACGCAGGAGCTGGCGCTGGAAGCCCTGGGCAATATTGAGCAGGTAAACGGATGGATCAAAGAAACCGTGCAGGAACGTGACCTGCTGGTGAGCCGGCTGTCGCTGTTGCCGCAGGTGCTGCGTATTTATCCCAGTGATGCCAACTTCCTGCTGGTAAAAACCATCGATGCAAATGGTATCTACAACTTCCTGGTGGAGCAGGGTATCATTGTGCGCAACCGCAGTAAAGTAGAGCTTTGCGCCGGCTGCCTGCGCATCACCGTGGGCACGCCCCATGAAAATGCCACGCTGGTAGCGGCTATCAGCGCTTTTTAACCATCAACAATCTAGCAATCCAATAACTGAACAAGCTAATGAAACGTGTCCTCTTCATCGATCGCGATGGTACCATGATCAAAGAAGTACCGCCTACTTACCAGATCGATAGCCTGGAAAAAGTGGAGTTTTACCCGAAAGCATTTACCTACCTGGGCAAGATTGCCGCGGAGCTGGATTATGAACTGGTACTGGTGACCAACCAGGATGGAATGGGCACGCCCAGCTTCCCGGAAGATACGTTCTGGCCTGCGCATAAATTCGTCATGCGTTCTTTTGCAAACGAAGGCGTGATCTTTTCCGAAGAATGTATTGACCGCTCTTTCCCCGCGGATAATGCACCCACCCGCAAGCCCGGTACCGGTATGCTCACCAAATATTTCGGAGAAGGGTACGACCTGAAAAATTCCTTCGTGATCGGCGACCGCATTACGGATGTGAAACTGGCCCAGAACCTGGGTGCTAAGGCCATCTGGCTCAATGAAGGCAATGGCCTGGGCCAGGCGGAACTGACGCAGCAAGAGGTGGACAGCCTGCGCAATGTGATTGCACTGGAATCTATGGATTGGGCTAAAATCTACGAGTTCCTGAAACTGGGCCTCCGAACGGTAACGCATACACGCACCACCAAGGAAACAGACATCACCATCCGCCTCAACCTGGATGGCAGCGGCAAAGCAGACATCCACACGGGCCTGGGTTTCTTTGACCACATGCTGGAGCAGATAGCCCGCCATGGCGGCATAGACCTTACGGTCAAAGCCAAAGGCGACCTGCATATTGATGAGCACCATACCATTGAGGATACCGGTATTACGCTGGGAGAGGCCATGGCCCAGGCTTTGGGCGATAAGCGGGGCATTGAGCGTTATGGCTTCATGTTACCTATGGACGATTGCCTGGCGCAGGCAGCCATTGATTTTGGCGGCCGTGCATGGCTGATGTGGAATGCCACCTTCACCCGTGAGAAGATAGGAGAAATGCCAACAGAGATGTTCTACCATTTCTTCAAATCCTTCTCCGACGGCTCCCGCAGCAACCTGAATATCAAAGCTGAAGGGCAGAACGAACATCATAAAATAGAAGCCATTTTCAAAGCTTTTGCAAAAGCGATAAAAATGGCCGTGCGCCGCGATCCTATGCATATGCAGCTGCCCAGCACCAAAGGTGTGCTGTAAGGGGACCTGTGCCACAAGCGTGCTATTTCTTGAAAAAAATTTGCATTTGTGGGAAAAACCTTCCATATTTGTTCTCGCTATGCAAAATAACATGACAAATAAATACTGGTGGTGGCACAGGATCGATCTTCGATAACTGTGTTCAGTGCTATGTCTATTTTCAGGATATAATAGAAAGGCTCGCTAACACAGCGAGCCTTTTTCTTTTTAGCTCAACGTCAACTTTTAGTAACCCTTACTACTATGCGGATCATTCAGGTAAAAACAAGGTACAAGCAAATGCTGGCGGACGTATTTACGCCTGTGGGCATCTATCTGCGGCTGCGCGACAAATTTCCCGGTACCATCCTGCTGGAGAGCACGGACTACCGGGCCAGCGAGAACAGTTTCTCCTATATTGGTATCAAACCCATTGCCGGTATTGAAGTGAGCTCCACCCGGGACTTTGAATTCAAATACCCGAACCAGCCGGTGGAGAAGAAGCAGCTCAAAGACAAGCAATCCGTGCTCAATGAACTGGAAGCCTTCCTAAAGAGCTTCAGCTTCAGCGAGCAGTCGCCCATACGCCTTACAGAAGGGCTTTTTGGTTACAGCACATTTGATTCCGTGCAGTTCTTTGAAAAGATCTCCTTCAACCAGCAGAAGCAGACAGATGCCGCCATCCCGCTCATGCGCTACCGCTTCTACCAGTATGTGATCGCGATCAATCACTTCAAGGATGAAATGTACCTCTGTGAAAACCAGGTGGCCGGCGTAGATAGCGAGTTTGAACAGATAGAAGCACTGATCCGGCACAAGGACACACCTACCTACCGCTTCCAGACCGAAGGTGAAGAAGAAAGTAACATGGACGACGCCGCTTACATGCAGATGGTAGAGCAGGGCAAGCAACACTGCTACCGTGGGGATGTATTCCAGGTAGTGTTATCAAGAGCCTTCCAGCGTTCCTTCAAAGGAGATGAATTCAATGTATACCGCGCCCTCCGTTCCATCAACCCCTCACCTTACCTCTTCTACTTTGATTACGGCGATTATAAACTGATGGGCTCTTCTCCCGAAGCCCAGCTGGTGATCAAGGATCGTAAAGCCACCATACACCCTATAGCAGGCACTTTCCGCCGTACCGGCGATGACGTGCAGGACCAGGTGCTGGCGGATAAACTGTTGAAAGACCCGAAAGAAAATGCAGAGCACGTGATGCTGGTGGACCTGGCCCGCAATGACCTGAGCCGCAATGCTACCAATGTGCAGGTGGAGAAAGACCGGCAGATCCAATACTACTCCCACGTGATCCACCTGGTGAGCGAAGTGACCGGCAGGATCCCCGCAGATACCAATCCCTTTTCCTTACTGGCAGCCACGTTCCCCGCAGGCACACTGAGCGGGGCGCCCAAGTACCGCGCCATGCAGATCATTGACCAGTATGAACCTACGGCCCGCGGCTTCTACGGCGGTTGCATCGGCTTTGTAGGGTTCAATGGTGAGTTCAATCACGCCATCATGATCCGCTCTATGCTGAGCAAGCGCAATACCCTGTACTACCAGGCCGGCGCCGGTGTGGTGGCCAAGTCTGTGGCCTCGTCCGAACTGGAAGAAGTGAACAATAAACTCAATGCACTGAAACAAGCCATTCTGCTGGCACAAACGATCTGATATGAACATCCTGGTATTTGACAACTACGATTCCTTCACCTATAACCTGGTGCACCTGGTTGAAAAGATCATCCGGCAGAAAGTGACAGTGTTCCGCAATGATGAAATTCCCCTGGAACAGGTGAAAGACTATGATAAGATCATCCTTTCCCCCGGTCCGGGCATCCCGGAAGAAGCAGGCCTGCTGCTGCCGCTGATCAAAGAATATGCACCCAGTAAATCCATCTTTGGCGTGTGCCTGGGCCTGCAGGCCATAGGCCAGGCTTTTGGGGCAGACCTCATTAACCTCAAGGATGTATACCACGGCGTAGCTACAGATGTAGCGATCATTGACCGCAGCGGCCGCCTGTTTGAAGGCCTGCCAGACCGCTTTGCGGTAGGACGTTATCACAGCTGGGTGGTGGATGAAAAGACCATCCCGGCAGAACTGGTGGTGACGGCAAAAGATGATGAACAGTTCATCATGGCGATGCAGCACACCCGTTATGACGTAAGCGGTGTACAGTTTCACCCGGAAAGTGTACTGACGCCCCACGGTGAGCAGATCCTGCGTAACTGGCTGAAAGCCTGATACAGCAAGGATTTTAAGTAAAATGTAATTATCCCATTTTTAGTGCAAACCGAACGATGAAAAAGATACTCAACTATTTATTTGAACATAAAACATTCAGCCGCGCGCAGGCAAAAGACATTCTCACCCAGATCTCTGCCGGCGTGTTCAACGAAAGCGAACTGGCCGCCTTCATGACCGTGTTCCTCATGCGCAGTATCACGATCGATGAACTGCTGGGCTTCCGCGATGCATTGCTGGAACTTTGTGTGCCGGTAGACCTGAATGGCCACGCGGTGCTGGACATTGTAGGTACCGGTGGCGATGCCAAGAACACTTTTAATATCTCTACCCTCAGCTGCTTTATCGTAGCCGGTGCGGGAGGCCAGGTGGCCAAGCATGGCAATTATGGCGTGTCTTCCGTGAGCGGGGCATCTAATTTGATGGAGAGTGCGGGGTATAAATTTAAGGCCGATCCTGCCAAGCTGAAAACAGAACTGGAAGAGGCAGGCGTATGTTTCCTGCACGCGCCCCTGTTCCACCCTGCGCTCAAGAACGTGGCAGGTGTACGCCGCCAGCTGGGCGTGCGCACTTTCTTTAATATGCTGGGGCCGTTGGTTAATCCCGCTTTTGCGCAGCACCAGCTCATTGGCGTGTATAGCCTGGAAATGGCCCGCGTGTACAACTACCTGTTCCAGCAAACCGACAAGGACTTTGTGATCGTGCACAGCCTGGATGGGTATGATGAAATATCCCTGACGGCCGATACCAAGGTGATAGACCGTAAAGGGGAGCAGGACTGCACCCCGGAAGCACTGGGTCGCCGCCGCGTATCGCCGGAAGATATTTTTGGGGGCAATACCGTGGCCGATGCCGCTAAGATCTTCATGAAGATCCTGAAAGGCGAAGGCAGCTGGGCACAGAATGCCGTGGTACTGGCCAATTCCGCTATGGGATTGCATTGCATGGGCCGGTATTCCACCTATGACGAATGCTTCCAGGCGGCCATCGAATCGCTGGAAAGCGGGGCTGCCCACAAAGCCTTTAACAAACTGATTTCTTTGCAATAATTATAAAGGATTATGAAAGACATTCTCGCGGAAATAGTGGCTTACAAACGTACGGTGGTAGCGGCTGCCAAACAGCAACGCACGATCAGTGACCTGGAAAATGCGCCTTTGTTCAACCGCTCTGTGGTCTCGCTGGTTAATTTCTTACAGCAACCGCAGAAGTCCGGCATCATCGCAGAGTACAAGCGCAAGTCGCCTTCCAGGGGTGTGATCAATGACCGCAACTCCGTGGAAGAAGTGACCCAGGCTTATGCCAACTGCGGGGCCAGCGGGCTTTCTGTGCTCACGGATGATAAATTCTTTGGCGGCAGCAGTGAAGACCTTACCAAGGCGCGCACCCTGGTGGAGATCCCCATCCTGCGCAAGGATTTTATCGTGGATGAATACCAGGTTTACGAAGCCCGCGCCATCGGGGCGGATGTGATCCTGCTCATCGCAGAATGCCTTACCAAAGAAGAAGTACTGCACCTCTCCGGCGTGGCCCATAACCTGGGCATGGAAGTGCTGCTGGAAATGCACACGGAAGCACAGCTGGACAAGGTGTCTGAGCATGTGAATATGGTGGGCATCAATAACCGCGACCTCGTCACCTTTAACGTGGACATTGACCGCTCTATAGCCCTGGCGGCAAAACTGCCGGCGGATAAGCTGAAGGTGGCGGAAAGCGGCATTGACAATATAGATACCATTGTGACCTTGCGCAACGCGGGTTTCAAAGGATTTTTAATGGGCGAGTATTTCATGAAGCAGGAAGATCCCGGCAAGGCTTTTAATGATTTCGTGAACGCCCTGGCACAAACAACATCCAAATGAAAATAAAGGTATGTGGCATCACGAGGCTGGAAGACCTGGAAACACTTTCCAGGCTTGGGGCAGACTATGCCGGTCTCATTTTCTATGAACGCTCTCCCCGCTACATGGGCCACCTGCTGCAAGGGGCGGATGTAAAGAAAACCGCACCCAAACTGGCCAGGGTAGGGGTGTTTGTCAATGAAACCCTGGAAGGGGTGCTGGATAAAGTGACCGGCTACGGCCTGCAACTGGTGCAGCTGCACGGGGACGAAAGCCCCGAGTACTGTGCTACCCTGGCCCAGTATGTGCCGGTGATCAAAGCATTCCGTATAGGCGATACCGTTAACTGGGACACACTGAAGCCCTATGCGCACATCGTGGATTATTTTCTTTTTGATACAGCCAGTAAAGCTGCCTATGGCGGCACAGGCCACCAGTTTAACTGGGCGGTGCTGGACACCTATCCTTTTGACGTGCCTTTCTTCCTGAGTGGGGGCATTGGCGCGGAAGAAACCGGTGCCCTGCGTGCGCTGCGATGGCCACACCTGTATGCGGTAGATGTAAACAGCCGTTTTGAAACGGCCCCCGGCGTAAAAGATCTCAGCGCTGTACAGGCTTTTATAGGAGCCCTTTCCTCAACTCAAAATCAATAGCAAATGAAGATTGCTGAAAATACCTTTCACTCTCCTTACCAGGCCGATGAAAATGGCTTCTATGGCCGGTTTGGAGGTGCTTATATTCCTGAAATGCTCTACCCGAACGTGGAAGAGCTGCAGCAAAAATACATGGACATTCTCCGTGATCCCGGCTTCCAGGCCGAGTTCCAGCAGCTGCTCACCGACTATGTAGGCCGCCCTTCCCCCCTGTATTTAGCGAAGCGCTTGTCTGAAAAATACAAAGCAAAGATCTACCTGAAACGGGAAGACCTGAACCATACCGGTGCGCATAAGGTGAATAACACCATTGGCCAGATCCTGCTGGCCAAACGCCTGGGCAAAAAGCGCATCATTGCAGAAACCGGGGCTGGCCAGCATGGCGTGGCCACCGCTACCGTATGCGCCCTTATGAACATGGAATGCGTAGTGTACATGGGCAGCGTGGACATTAAAAGACAAGCCCCCAACGTAGCCCGTATGAAAATGCTGGGTGCCACGGTAGTACCCGCCACCAGCGGTAGCGAAACGCTGAAAGACGCCACCAATGAGGCTATCCGCGATTGGATCAACAACCCGGTGGATACCCACTACATCCTGGGCACCGCCGCCGGCCCGCATCCTTACCCCGATATGGTGGCCCGCTTCCAGTCTGTGATCAGTGAAGAGATCCGCAAACAACTGAAGGAAAAAGAAGGCCGTGAAACACCGGATTACGTAATGGCCTGCATAGGCGGCGGCAGTAATGCCGCTGGTACTTTCTACCATTTCCTGGACGAACCTTCTGTTAAAATAGTAGCCGTAGAAGCAGCCGGGCATGGTAATGAAACAGGCGAATCGGCCGCTTCCACCGTGCTGGGAAAAGTAGGCCTTATCCATGGAGCCAAAACCCTGCTCATGCAAAGTGAAGACGGCCAGATCACGGAGCCGTACTCCATTTCCGCAGGCCTGGACTATCCCGGTATAGGCCCCATGCACGCCCACTTATACGAAAGTGGCCGCGGTACGTTCCTGAGTGCTACTGATAATGAAGCCCTGGCAGCCGCCTTTGAGCTTACCCGCCTGGAAGGCATTATCCCCGCGCTGGAATCATCCCACGCAGTGGCCAAGCTGAAAGACCTGGACCTGAAACCCGCAGACGTGGTAGTAGTATGCCTTAGCGGCCGTGGTGATAAGGACATGGAGACGTATATCAGGAATTTGGATAAGTTTTAATGGTTGTACAACGTACGTGAAACATGAAATTTGAGAACTGTACAATACAACAGGGACAGGGCTTCCAGCAGAAGTACGTTATACGTTGTACGTTGTACGCAATACAGTTTTTATGAACAGAATAGACCAATTATTCTCCCGGAAAAATAAGAATGTGCTTAACGTGTACTGCACGGCGGGTTTCCCGGAACTGGAGAGCACTTTACCGGTAATGCAGGCACTGCAGGATGCCGGTGCAGACCTCATTGAACTAGGCATGCCATTCTCTGATCCGCTGGCCGATGGGCCGGTGATCCAGGACAGCAGCACCCGTGCGCTGAAGAACGGGATGAGCCTTGCCAAGTTGTTTGAGCAACTGAAAGGCTTCCGCAGCACCATTACGCTGCCGGTGATCCTGATGGGCTACCTGAACCCGATCCTGCAAATGGGCGTGGAAACGTTTTGCCAGCGCTGTAAGGAAGTTGGGGTGGATGGGCTCATCCTGCCGGAACTGCCACTGGCGGAATACG
The DNA here is from genome assembly GCF_003071345.1 of Chitinophaga parva. Taxonomy (NCBI): domain Bacteria; kingdom Pseudomonadati; phylum Bacteroidota; class Chitinophagia; order Chitinophagales; family Chitinophagaceae; genus Chitinophaga; species Chitinophaga parva. The sequence continues at coordinate 463,101 of NZ_QCYK01000002.1, forward strand.
AGGCGGAGTACAAGACCACCTTTGACCAGTACGGGCTGCACCTCATTTTCCTGGTAACACCCGAAACCAGCGAAGCCCGCATCCGCCAACTGGATGCCGCCAGCCAGGGATTCCTCTATGCCGTGTCCTCATCCTCCACCACTGGTAAGGATAAGAACATGAACGACCAGGCGGCCTACTTCGAGAAATTACAGCAATTACAGCTGAAAAACCCCGTGCTGATAGGCTTTGGCATTAAAGATAAAAGTACTTTTACAACGGCTTGCGCGCACAGCAACGGCGCCATTATCGGCACCGCGTTTATCAAAGCCATCGGGAATGCCAATGGCACACTGCCAGCTACCGTAAAGACCTTTATCCAGGGAATCATTGCTTAGCATATGAAAACAGTTATTATAAAATACAACGCCGGCAACATCCGCTCCGTGCAGTTTGCATTGGAACGGATAGGCGCTACCGGCGTGGTCACAGACGACCCGGCGGAGATCATGGCTGCCGATAAGGTGATATTTCCCGGGGTGGGAGAGGCCAGTACCGCCATGCAATACCTCCGGGAACATAAGCTGGACCAGGTGATCACCAGCCTGAAACAACCCGTGCTGGGCATCTGCCTGGGCATGCAGCTCCTGTGCAAACACTCCGAAGAGAACGATGCACAGTGCCTCGGCATCTTTGACGTGGAGGTAAAGAAATTTGAATCGCCGGTGCCTAATGGACTGAAGATCCCGCAAATAGGCTGGAACAACATCACAGGCCTGTACAGCACTATGTTTGAGCATGTGCCGGAAAACAGCTACATGTACTTTGTACACAGCTATTATGCCGCCCTCAGCCCGCATACGGTGGCTACAACCAACTACGTGATCAACTACAGCTCCGCGCTGCAAAAAGATAATTTTTATGCGGTGCAGTTCCACCCGGAGAAATCCGCGGAGCATGGACAGCGCATCATTGAGAACTTTTTGAAACTGTAAGCAGGATGGGCGCAAGCATCAGGGAGATAACGGTAACGGATACACTGCAATTGCGGCGGGATGTGCTGTACCCCAGTAAAGACCTGCACGAAGTGCTGGTGGAAAATGACGACAAGGGCCGCCACTATGGCGTATTTGAAGGGGAAAGACTGGTGGCGGTGGGCTCCCTGTTCATTAACGGCAGCTCCGCCCAGTTCCGCAAACTGGCCACTGCACCGGATAAGCGGGGTAAGGGGTATGGCAAAATGCTGCTGCACCACTTTGCACAGGTGGCCGGCGCTTCTGGGGTAACCCTGTTGTGGTGCCACGCCCGTAACACCGCCCAAAGTTTTTATACGCCCCTGGGTTTTGTACAGGCAGGGGATTATTTTGAAAAAGAACAAATTACATACTGCCGGATGGAGATCCCGTTGAACACGGCAAAGCAGCCGTTTGAAATTATTCCCGCCATAGACCTCATTGATGGCAAATGTGTGCGTCTCACCCAGGGTGATTATGCGCAGCAGAAAGTGTATAATGAGCACCCGCTGGAAGTGGCCAGGGAGTTTGAAGACATGGGCATCCGCCGCCTGCACCTGGTAGACCTGGATGGCGCCAGGAAAGGACAGGTGGTGAACTGGAAAGTACTGGAAACCATTGCCGGCAAAACCGCGCTGGTCATAGACTTTGGGGGGGGCGTAAAGACGGAAAAGGATCTCGGGATCATCTTTGAAAGCGGCGCAGCCATGGCCACCGTGGGCAGCGTGGCAGTAAAGCAGCCTTCCCTTTTTGATGGCTGGGTAAAACAATACGGCGCGGAAAAGATCCTGCTGGGTGCCGACGTGAAAGGGGAACAGATGGCCGTAAGCGGCTGGCTGGAAACCACGGACGTAACTATTTTCGATTTCCTGAAAGACCGTACTGCAGCCGGTGTGCAGCAATTGTTCTGCACAGATGTGGCCAAGGACGGCCTGCTGCAGGGCCCTTCCCTGGACCTTTATAAACGCATACTGGAAGCCTTTCCGCAGCTGTACTTCATAGCCAGCGGCGGAGTGGCGCAGCTGAAAGATATTTACGACCTGCAGCAAATTGGGTGCAGCGCCGTGATCGTGGGTAAGGCCATCTATGAGGGCCGCATCACCACGGAGGAGCTGAAACAATTTATCCGCACAAATCATTAAATGCTATGTTGACCAAACGCATTATTCCCTGCCTGGACATCAAGGACGGGCGCACGGTAAAAGGGGTGAACTTTGAGAACATCCGCGATGCCGGCGACCCCATTGAACTGGGTGCACTGTACGCACAGCAGGGCGCAGACGAGCTGGTATTCCTGGATATAACGGCTACGAATGAACGAAGAAAGACCTTGTCAGAGCTGGTGACCCGCATTGCCCGCCATGTCAACATCCCGTTTACCGTGGGTGGCGGCATTGCTTCCGTGGAGGACGTGCAGGTGCTGCTGCAATCCGGTGCAGACAAGATCTCTGTCAATACTTCCGCCTTCAAACGCCCGGAGCTGCTCAATGAGCTGTCCCTGGAATTTGGCAGCCAGTGCGTGGTACTGGCCATTGATACCAAGTTTGAAGACGGCAACTGGTACGTGTACCTGAACGGGGGCCGTGTAAAAACAGACCGCCTCACCCTGGACTGGGCCAGGGAGGCCGTAGACCGTGGTGTGGGCGAGATCCTGCTGACCTCCATGAACAATGATGGCACCAAGCAAGGCTTTGCACTGGACATTACCGCACAACTTTCCCAGCAGCTCAATGTGCCCGTGATAGCCAGCGGCGGCGCAGGTACCATGGAGCACTTTGACCAGGTGTTTGAAGTGGCCCAGGCAGATGCAGCCCTTGCTGCCAGCATTTTCCACTACAATGAGATCACCATTCCCGATCTTAAGAATTATTTATACGACAAGGGTGTGAACATCCGCTTTTAACCGCTCATCATGCAAGTGAATTTCCAAAAATCGCCCGATGGCCTGGTGCCGGCCATCATCCAGGACGCCCGCACCCAGAAAGTACTGATGCTGGGCTATATGAACCAGGAAGCCCTGGACAAGACCCTGGCCGGTAAAAAAGTGACCTTTTACAGCCGCAGTAAACAACGCCTGTGGACCAAGGGTGAAGAAAGCGGCAATTTCCTGCTGCTGGAAGACGTGAAAGTAGACTGCGATAACGATACCCTCCTCATCCGCGTGCAGCCCGTGGGCCCCGTGTGCCATACCGGCAGCGGCACCTGCTGGAACGAGGATAACGTGAACGAAAATTTCCTGTACCAGCTGGAACGCACCATTGCAGACCGTCGCGCCAATCCTTCAGAGAAATCCTACACCGCCAGCCTGTTTGCCAAAGGCATTAACAAGATTGCGCAGAAAGTGGGCGAGGAGGCTGTAGAACTGGTGATTGAAGCCAAAGACGATAACGAAGCCCTGTTCCTCAACGAGGGGGCCGACCTGCTTTTCCATTACCTCATTCTCCTGAATGCAAAAGGCTACCAGCTGAACGACATTGTGAAAGTGCTGGAGGGGCGTCAAAAGAAAGGTTAAAAACTACAGGAGCGGCAATTTCATAGATGGAATATTAGCTATATTGCCGCATAAAGTAAACCGTATTCATGAAAAAAATTGTCCTCGTAGCAGCTGGTTTAATGTGTGGCAGCGCTGCTTTTTGCCAGCAAACCGTAAGTGGGAAGATTAAAGGGGGAAATGGGAAGACCATTTACCTCTACAACGATAAAAGCAACACGCCGGAAGACAGCGTAGCCCTCAAAGCCGACGAATCGTTCTCCATGCCCGTGAAAGGCAAGGAAAAAGCCATCTACGCCCTCATTCTCCAGGATAACGACCAGCCCATGCTCTTCACCAGCGGGAAGGAAAATGTAGTGGTGAATGCGGAAGCAGCCACTTTCCCCGTGGCGCAAAGCTTTAAAGGCGATGAAGATGCCAAAGCCATGCAAGCCTACCAGCAGGCATTCCAGCCGCTGATTGGCCAGGCGCAGCAACTCAACGTAGAAGCCCGCGGCATCCGTGGTGATGATGAAGCGGCCAAAGAAGCTTTCCGGAAAAAAGCAGAGGCCTTTGGCGCGGAAGTGACCAAGACCGGGGTGGCATTCGTAGAAAAACACCCGCATAACCTGGCCAGCGTATGGCTGATGCTTAATGAGCTGCGCAACCGCGTGGACCCCCAGCAGATGGAGCAGCTGTTCACCTCCCTGGATAAGCCCGTGCAGCAATCCCAATACGGCGAGGCCATTGGCAAGTACCTGCACGCCGCCCGCCTGAGCGGCATTGGTGTGGAGGCAGACGACTTCACCCAGAACGATGTGAACGGCAAACCCGTGTCCCTCAAATCGTTCCGTGGCAAATACGTATTGGTAGACTTCTGGGCCAGCTGGTGTGGGCCGTGCCGTGCAGAGAACCCCAACGTGGTGGCGGCTTACAACAAATACAAAGACAAGAACTTCACCATCCTGGGCGTATCCCTGGATAAGGATAAAAACCCCTGGACACACGCCATTGAGAAAGACGGCCTGGCCTGGACACAGGTATCTGACCTGAAAGGCTGGGAAAATTCCGTGGCGGTGCAGTACGGTATCCAGTCTATCCCTGCTAACATGCTGGTAGGCCCCGATGGCAAGATCGTGGCCCGCAACCTGCGCGGGGACGCCCTGGAAGCCAAGCTGGAAGAATTGCTGAATAAGTAAAAACGCATGCTCATAATAGGAAAGCCTGCAGTACCATCCTGCAGGTTTTTTTATGCCTTCCAGGCACACTTACCTGAAAATCAATGCCTGCCCGCCTTCCGGCAGGTCCTGGACACACCGCTTATCATAATCCGATTGCAATTCCCGCTTGCTTTCAACAAATTTGTAACTGAGTAAAATCTAATCAGAGAAATGAATAAACTGACCTTAGCCGCGGTGCTTTTAAGCCCGATGTCGCTTTTTGCGCAGGCTAAAACCAAACCAACCAATCCCGGCCATCCTTTTGTGATCGTGGGCACTGTAACTGAGCAGAAAGGTGGGCTCAAAGCCTACTTCAATACCCGCCGTGGCGGGGAGAACGTGATAGACAGCACGGATGTAGTGCAAGGTCATTTTACGTTCAAGGGCACCATCATAGAGCCTTCCATGGCCATGATCACCTTTAGAGCCGTACCCAATGCGCCGGTAGATCCCCTCAATCCTTACAAGCGCGACCGCCTGAGCCTTTTCCTGGACAAGGGAACTATCAACGTTACCACCACCGATTCTATCAGTAAAGCCACCGTGACGGGCTCTAAAGCGCAGGTAGCCTATGAGGATGTGGAAAACAAGCTGAAAGATGTGAACGCCCAGGCAGAAGACCTGCAGCGCCAGTACCGCGACCTGTATAATAAAAAGGATACTGCCGGCATGAAGGCGCTGGAATCTAAATTTGAAGAGCTGGATGCCGCTGAAAAAGTGATCTACGCGGATTACCTCAAGAATAACCCGGCCTCCCCGGTGGCCATGTTCGTGATGAACAACTATGCCGGGTATGATATTAACGTGGCAGAAGTGACGCCGGTGTTTAACAAACTGGCGCCGGCTGTAAAAGCACTGCCCTCCGCAAAAGAATTTGCAGAACGCCTTTCCGTGGCCCGCAAAACCGCCATTGGCCAGCAGGCCCTGGGCTTCACCCAGAAGGATACTACCGGCAAGACGGTGAGCCTGGCTGCTTTCAAGGGAAAATATGTGCTGGTGGATTTCTGGGCCAGCTGGTGCGGCCCCTGCCGGGCAGAGAACCCGAACGTGGTAAAAGCTTATAATACCTACAAAGACAAGAACTTTACGATCCTGAGTATTTCCCTGGATGACGATAAAGAGAAATGGGAAGAGGCCATTACCAAAGACGGCCTGTCCTGGACCCACGTATCTGACCTGAAAGGCTGGAAGAATGCTGTGGCTGAGCAATACGGCATCCGCGCCATTCCCCAGAACCTGCTGCTGGACCCGCATGGCAAGATCATTGGCAAGAACCTGCGCGGCGATGCCCTGGATAAAAAACTGGAAGAAATACTGGCCAGCAAATAAGCATTTGCAGCCCTTTAAAGCATAAAATGTATTAGCAAGAGAAGCGCCCTGGGATGCCCCGGGGCGTTTTTTTATACCAGTAGCAGCTGAATATTTGTCCCATAACGCCTCCATGCCCCCCAAAAAACAGGCATCAAAAAATGTTACAAAAAAAATATCTACGAAAATTTCGTAGTTCTACGAAACTGTCGTAATATTGTTCCAGTGAATCATTTTTACCATGGAAAAACTCACCCAGCAAGAAGAAGCCGCGATGCAGGCCGTTTGGAAATCCGGGCCCGGATTTATCAAGGACTTCATTGACGCACACGCAGATCCTGCGCCACCTTACACTACCCTGGCCTCCACCATCAAGAACCTGGAGAAAAAGGGTTTTGTGACCAGCCGCAAAGTAGGTAACGTGCACGAATACACGCCCGTGGTAGACGAGGCAGATTACAAACAAAAGTTCATGAACGGGTTTGTGAAGGATTACTTCGAGAACTCGTACAAATCACTGGTCACCTTCTTTGCGAAGGAAAAGAAAATCAGCCCGGAAGAGCTCAAAGAGATCATCCGGCTTATTGAAAACAAATAAATCCATTGATCATGATACCTGCATTGCTCGTCTACCTGTTCAAAGCAAACCTGGCACTGGCTATCTTCTGCGGCATTCACTACGCGGTGCTGCACCGTCTCACCTTCGTGAAAGGTAACCGCTGGTTCCTGCTGGGCGGCGCCTTGAGTGCGCTGCTGCTGCCACTGATACCCGTCAACGACCTGCTGATGAAGCACGAAGAGCTGCAACAGGTGGTGATACTTTACCTGCCATCCCTGCCCGCGCCCAAGCCTGCACGCCCCTTTGCGTGGGATATTGTCACCACGGTATTCTGGATAGGGGTAACGGTAATGGCTATACGCTTTATATTACAGCTCCTGTCGCTGGGCCGCCTGCACCGCAGTGCGCAGCCAGCGCAAATAGACGGATACCGGGTGCACACCCTGCGGCAAAGCGTAAGTCCTTTCTCTTTTTTCAGGAACATATACCTCAATCCCGCGCTGCATGCGCCCCACGCGCTGCCCGGCATCCTGCGCCACGAAGCGGTGCACGTGCGCCAGTGGCATACACTGGATATAATGCTGGGCGCTGTTGTGCAGGTCTTTGCGTGGTTCAACCCCGCAGCCTGGCTGTTGCAGCACGCCATCCGCGAAAACCTGGAGTTCATTACAGACCGCACCATCCTGCGGGAAGGCATGAACGCCCAACAATATCAATACAGTCTGTTAGAAGTTAATGGGATCCCAACTGCGACGGCCATCGCAAACAATTTCAATTTCTCATCTCTTAAAAACAGGATCAAAATGATGAACAAGCAACGCTCACCGCAATACCAGGTATTGCGCTATACAATACCCGTGGTGGCCGCAATGGCGCTGGTACTGGTGCTCAATGCCAGCAAGGCTGCCCTCATGCCCGTAAAAGACAAGATCATCAGCCTTACGGCACCGCTGCGCTCAACGCCCGCAGATACAGCAACGCCGAAGATCATAGAAGACGGCCAGTCCAAAGACAAGCAGGAGCCCACCGGTACAAAGGTGTCCGGGGACAAAAACACAAAAAACGGGCAGACGTTCACGATGAAAGGTGATGTCCTTGTAGCAGAAGACCGGGTAATGCCGGGTAACGGAGGCAGCGCCGCTACCATTACGGGTGATAACATCACGATGTCCGAAAGAGGCGCTACCACACTGCAATCCGGGGATACCGGCGCTCCCCGCATCATGATCGTAGGATATGGTACACCGCGCGGCGAAGAAATACGGGACACCGTTTTGGGCCGGAAGGGAGCCATCCGGATAGGGACCGGGAAGCCGGGGGAAGAACCCCTATACATTGTTGACGGGAAACCGGCAGACACGAAAGCGCTGTCTGGCCTCAGCCCGGACAATATCCAGTCTATTGACGTGCTGAAAGACGCCGGCGCAACTGCCATCTATGGCCCCAGGGCGAAGTATGGCGTGATCCTCATTACCACTAAAAAGGGTTCCCAGGCACCCGCATCCACCGGTAACAAACAATAAACTGCCCGTACCATTTATAGAAAATAGACAGCATACCGTAAAAACAACCACGGCACTTCATTCCTGATCCGCTGATCGTACACAAACCGCACCGGCCTCACTCCGGTGCAGTTGTGTTTCAGGATTAACAATAATATAATGCCTGTATCCCGCTAAACTGGCGTAAAATGCAGGGTTATGGCAGGTAGGTGAACATGCCTGTCCGTATCGTACAAATGCATCAATTCCCGGAACATTTTACCCGCCAGGATTTTGGCGATGATTTCAAGTGGGGCGTGGCCATCTCCGCGGTCCAGAATGAAGGCGCCGCAACACTGGATGGCAAAGGCCGTTCTATCTGGGACGTTTTCAGCCAGCAAAAAGGCAAGATCAGGGACCGCAGCCATCCGCATATCGCTACTGATTTTTACAACCGTTACCGCGAAGACATCCGCCTGGCCAAAGAACTGGGCTTCTCCGTATTCCGCTTTTCCATTTCCTGGACCCGCCTTATTCCCCTGGGCACCGGCGCTATTAACGATGCCGGTATTGCCTTTTACCACCGCGTGATAGATGCATGCCTGGAAATGGGCCTGGAGCCTTACGTGACCCTTTATCACTGGGACCTGCCCCAGGCCCTGGAGCAAAAAGGCGGCTGGACCCACCGGGGCACCGTGTTTGCCTTTGAAGAATTTACCCGCCTGTGCTGCCGCGAGTATGGTGATAAAGTGAAGAACTGGATCATCCTCAATGAGCCTTTTGGCTTCACTTCGCTGGGCTATATGCTGGGCGTACATGCTCCCGGCAGGTTTGGCCTGTCCTACTTCCTGCCGGCCGTGCATCATGTGGCCCTGGCCCAGGCGGCCGGTGGCACCGTGGTGCGGGAAATGGTGAAAGATGCCGTGATAGGCACCACGTATTCCTGCTCCCACATTGTGCCCTATACGCAGCAATCGCAGGACCTGCAGGCCGCTGCAAGGGCAGATGCGCTTTTTAACCGCTTGTTCATAGAGCCCGCACTGGGGTTGGGTTACCCGGCAGATGCCTTTCCCTTGCTGCATAAAATAGAGCGGCGTTACGCCCTCTGGCGCGATTGGGATAAGCTGGCGTTCGACTTTGATTACATTGGTATCCAGAACTATTTTCCACTTACCGTGCATTTCAATGCCTTCATGCCTTACGTGCAAATGTCGGAGGTGAAGGCCTCCAGCCGCCAAGTGCCGCTTACAGGGCTGGGATGGGAGATCAGCGGGGAGGGGATGTACAATATCCTGAAACAATTTGCCGCTTATGATGGGGTGAAGAAGATCATCGTTACGGAAGGCGGAGCGTCCTTCCCGGACCTGATTGCTGAGGGTAATGTGCCGGATCAGCAGCGTATTGATTATTTCCGGGAATACCTGGGCGCCGTGCTGCGGGCCAAAAGGGAAGGCATCCCGGTGGAGGGGTATTTTGCCTGGACCCTTACCGATAATTTTGAATGGGCGGAAGGCTACCGGGCGCGTTTTGGGCTGGTGCACGTGGATTTTGAGACCCAGCAGCGTACTATTAAGGCTTCAGGGAGGTGGTTCCAGCATTTTTTGCGGGGAGCGGATGTGGCCGCGCAAACAGCAGGTACCAGGGCGGGACATCTCCGTATCTGACATGCATTTTCACCGGATGAACCTATAAAAAAAGCCGCCCTCAAAGGCGGCTTTCATTGTATTGATGACATTCACATAATTAGTACTCCTTGCGCTTAATGAACCACAGGTCACGGAAGGTGAGGTGGAACACGGCATTCACATATGTTTCCTGCACCAGGCCCCCCGCCATGGTACCACGCCGGCCTATTTCCATGGCCAGGGAGTAGCGGAGAATGTAGCCCTTGGGAATGGACACCCCTACGGTTACATTGTTGTCAGTGATATTATGACCGTCAATGCTCAGGTAACTTTCATTGTGGCTACCACCCAGTTGCAGCAGGATACCTTCCATGGCGCCATTATAATAGGTCTTGGTCAGGGAATACTCCAGGCCACCGGAAATGCGGGTAGCATCCTTCAACTGGTAAGTGGTGGTCTTGTTCAGGTCATTCCACAACTGGCGGCGCACATCCCCTACGATGGTCAGCTTGTCATTAGACAGGGAGAAACCACCTCCATATTCCACCGGCAGGGTGAAACCTTCCTTGGCCAGGTCGTCTTCAAACAGGGTCTGGTCAGATGAATTGTTGATGGTGATCTTCGGACGCATCGTGAGCGGCGTCTTGAAGCGGTAGGTTGCCCCCAGGCCCAGGTTCCATTTTTTAGACAACTTGGCGTGGTACTGCGCGCCACCCGTAAAATTCACGTTGTAAGCGTACTCGCTGCGTTGTGAATAAATAGACCCGTTGGAGATATTATCGTTGAAGGTTTCTTTGGCATTGATAGGGCCAAACAGGAAAGCGGAAGAAATACCCAGTGACAGGTTCTTAGTAACGCGTACCCCGTTGGACCAATAGATGCGGTTCAGCCCACCGGAGCCTTCCACCGTAGCCTTCAGATCGGTGGCGGCACCTGCAATGGATTTATTTTCACTCAGACTGTAATCTACAGAGCTGTAAGGTGAAAAACCTACTGCGGAGCCCCAGCGGCCAGGGACCACATTGAACCCGAAAGCTACGTGGCGGAACTGGAAATCCCCGCCGGTAGAACTGGTTTGGGTGCTCTTATAGTCGGAAATTTTAAAATTGAGCGCACCTTCCAGCATAAAGTTCTGGGTGGGCACGGCAGCATAGGAGGCCGGGTTGAGTTCATTCAGGAAGCCTACGGATTGCCGGGCCATACCGGAACTACCTATACCAAAACCACGGCTGTAATCATGTTGGTCCAGGTCCCCGATGGCAAATGCGGAGTACAAAGAATTCGCTCCCTTCTGCGCCACTGCCTGTTGTCCTATCAGCAGTAACACGGAACCTGCGCCAACGCTTAAGATCTTTTTAATATTCATATCGATGATTACGGCCTTTTATTATTGGTAGTTTAGGTAATAAACCTGAATGGTCATTCTGTTGGTGGTGGCGGTGCTATGCTTGGCATCGCTGAGGAGGATCCGGTCTGTGCGGGCACGGAAATCGCCCAGGTTAGGCATGATCATCAGGCCATGCATATTTTCCGGGCCGCCCTGTACAGCGATCTGGTTGGCGATAAAGTTGGAAATATCGTACGTATAAGCCGTTTGTTCACTCGCCAGCTTGTCTATCACCAGGTTCCCATACTGGGTGCCACCCGTGGGTGAAGTGAGTGTATCTAATACGTGGTTATCGCGGTCTACCTCGCAAAGTGTCAGTTTGGGAGGCAGGGTAAATACAGAATAGGAACTGTTCACCGGGCGCAAGACCAGCACGGCTTTCAGCACATGCGTGAACTTCGCATAGTTCAGCAGGTTGGGCAGGGTAGGGAAATCCAGGCGGGCTACCAGGCCGGTAGCTGGCTGTATGTAGGCTACATGGCCGAGGTCGTTGGAACTGATAGACCGGTACTTGTTCAGGCCAGGATAGGGGATCTGATCCATTTTCCCGATGGGGGTGCCAGTGCGGTTCCACTTGTAAGAGTTGAACTGCAGCTGGTTATCCGTGATCTTGAACGTGAGGGCCTGCGGAGTGGAAACAAGGTCCCGCAGGTGGTAGTGCACACGCAGGTAAGCGGTGGTATCGGACCCGCCGAAGCCCATGATGATATTTTGCCCGTTGTGGCTGGTAGTCTGGATGGAAATGCCGCCAAAGTAGTTCAGGAAATCCGCCTGGCTGGTGAGGGCCACGGTATGGCGGCGTGCCTGGTCCAGGAAGTCCTGGCCGATGGCGTCCGGGAGCCTTATATGTATAATGGAGTCCACGCTGGGGCGGAGCCTGCCGCTCCAGGTACCCAGGGGCGTGGCATCGTAAGGCCAGGTCTCATTATTATACAAGGCCGTCTGCGTGGTGGGCAGCAGGATCTTTTTAGTAAGCTTGTGCACATTGATGGTCTGCACGCTCATACTGTCGCCGTAGAAGTAGTGGTTGGGCTTCAGCACAAATTCGGTGGAGTCGTACACCACGTTGTTGTCGATGGTGGTAGAAGTGGTAGCCGGTGTTTCCAGGTGAAAATAAGAACCTGCGGTAAGGGTCCCGAAATTGGGATCTGTGTACTCGCCGGTCAGGATGGTGGCCGACCCGGAGGTCACCAAGGAGTCCAGCTGGTAGGTGCTGAGGGCGCACGTAAGCGAATCTACCAGTGTGTAATTCGTCTGATGTTCCGGGTCAATCAACCCGTCGTATTGAAAAGGTGTCTTATCGCACGAAACGATGGCCGTCAAGGGCAAAATGCACATGATAAGCATGCAGGTGTTGTAAAACCGCCTGCTTTGGAATGAACGGTACTTGGCAAAATTCATGGAGCGCAATTTCAATCAGGGATGGTACCCTTTCGCTTTTAATTATGCGAATTACGGTAATTTATCGATGAATATTAATAGTGTATCTTTTAAAATTTGCATTATGGCACCCCTGCCAGCCGCAAAAATATTAGCTTTGGAAGATAAAAAACGTAATTTCACGGCGGAAATGAAAGCTTACATCTATTTCCACTAGAAGGCTAATGTAAGCACCAATAATTTTGAACACCTTAAAAAATTCAATTAAAATTCAGCTATGCGGTTATTAAAAGGTTCTTGGCTCGTGTTGTTGCTGGCGGCAGTGGCCTGCTCCAAAAGTGATAATAATGATAAACTGGGCAACTGGCACAAGGATGGATCAGTAGGCTCCCTCCCGGCGGGAAGGATTCTCTCTGCGGGTTTTGTAGTGGGTGACAGCGCTTACTATGGTACTGGCTTTGACGGCAACGTAGGTACAACTGCCTTTTGGACATATGAAGTTAAAAACCATACGTGGAACCAGATCGCCGACTTCACGGGTGCTCCCCGTTGGGCTGCGGCCGCCTTTGGTGCGGGTGGCAAAGGTTACGTAGGTACTGGCTATGACGGTCAATACTATTACAACGATTTCTATCAATACGATCCCAAAACCGGCGCCTGGACCCGTATCCAGGACCTGCCCGGAACTAAACGCCGCTATGCTACCGGCTTTGGTATTGGTGACACGGGTTACCTGACTTCCGGCCAGGACTCTACCCCGGCTGCCAAGAAGGATTTTTATTACCTGAACACTTCTTCCAACACCTGGACTAAAGGCTATGGTGAATATAACGGTGATCCCCGCTACGGTGCTACTGTATTTGTGCTCAATAACATTGCTTATTTTGCTACAGGTATGTCCAATAGCGGTACCACTACTACCGACTTCTATGCAATGAGCCCGGACAGTCTCAAGGCAGGTGTGAACCCCTGGCACAAACTCCGGGATATCACCAACTCCAGCGTAGATTCTTACGATGACAAGTACACTACCATCGTGCGTACTTACGGTGCTGCTTTCACCATCGGTGATAAAGGATATATCGCTACCGGCCAGAACGGTGGTTCTACCCAGACCTGCTGGGAATATGATTACAAAACTGACCAGTGGACACAGAAGTCTGACTTTGAAGGTAATGCCCGCTATGGCGCATTCGGCTTTACCCTGAACAACCACGGTTACATTGCCGGTGGTGGTTCTTCCCAGTCTACTAACTCCCTGTACACCGATATGTACTGGTTTGCACCGAACGAAACGCTGACTGCGAACGACTAATGACGAGAACGAATTGGATACTTTTTGCTGGCAGCCTGTTGATCCTGATCTTTGTATTGGTCAGGAACAACAGGCACCATGCTAAAAGGCCCGGCCACGAGGTGACCGCCAGGGCTTTTGAATGGCCGGAACGCCCCGGGGCCTTCGGTTTTTATATGTTGGTGGACGGCGATACCGTGATCCGCCAGGCCTGCATCCCGGCTATCCAGGGCAAATATGCCTTTGCCAGCCTGGAAGATGCACAGAAAACAGGTGACTGCATGGCGCGCCGTTTTGTGGCAAAACCCATCGAGTTACCCACGCTGACCGTGCATGACCTGGACTCCCTGGGTATCAAACATCCCTGACCGCCAGCAGTGGCTTCTTTCCCTAACCCCACCCGCCCGCTGCGGCTGCTTCTTCTCCCTAACCCGCAATGGTGGCCCTCCCCAGGCTACATATAGGATTCATTTTAACATATGTTTAAGGCCTCTTTAAGGAACTTTAACAAATCCGTTAGGGTTAAAGGTGTAAGTTTGGGCGATTCTCACCCATGATCCACTATAAGCAATTTATCCAGAATAAGATCGTCGTTATCTTGCTGCAGGTAGCGGCATGGGCTTGCTTTTTCTTTTTCCCGTTTTTCATTTACCGCATCCAGGTGCAGGATTCATCTTTCTTTTTCAAGGAATTGATCAATGCCCTTTTCCTGATTGCGCTGTTTTATGTAAATATTTACCTGCTCATTCCGCGTTTCCTGGTGCGCAAGCACCTGCCGCGTTACCTGGGGATGGTGGTGCTCATGGTGGGTATCATCGTGGTACAGCAGGCGGCCGTGGAATATGTGTTTTTTAAAAATGTAACCAATAAGCCCCGCCTCATCGGGATGCAATACGAGCGTGCGGCCCCGCATGTAACACCGGCCGGCCACACCCCGTTATTACAGAATCAGGACGGCCAGCCGCTGGTGAGCCAGTCCCTGGTGGGCGATAGTTTTTACGCACCACCCTCTTTCATGGAGCGCAGCCTGCGGGATAGCCTCTACAGCACAGATGTGCCCGCCCAGCGCCGCTTCTTTTCGGGCAATGTGTTCCTGGTGGAAGTGCTGCGCAAATCCAGCCTGTTTGCCTTGCTCATGCTGTTCATGAGCGGCTTTATTAAAATAGCGCTGGAGTGGTTCAATACCGAAAAACAGAAGGAGGCGCTGGAACTGGCCCAGGTAAATGCAGAACTGCGTTTTCTCAAGTCCCAGATCAACCCGCATTTCCTCTTCAATACCCTGAACACTATTTATTCCCTGGCCCATAAAAAATCGGAGCAAACGGAAGACGCCATCCTGAAGCTGTCCGGCATTATGCGCTACGTAATCTACCTGTCTAACGAGAACCGGGTACCGCTGATCAATGAAATGCAATACCTGGAAAATTATATCGAAATACAGAAACTACGCCTGCTCAAGGACATCCGCGTCCAGTACCTGGTGAACGGTGATCCGGAGGGCCTGCTCATAGAGCCCATGATGCTGATACCCTTTGTGGAGAATGCTTTCAAGCACGGAATCAGTTATGCGGAGCCCTCGTTCATCAACATTAACCTGGATATCCTGGGGGATGAAATGCACCTGCAGGTGAGCAACAGCCTGTTTAAACAACGGGTATCTGAAAGAGGAGGCATAGGACTGGCCAATGTGGTGAAAAGACTGGAACTGGGCTACACCGGCGCCCATCAATTGTACGTAGGCGAGCAGGAAGATAAATTCATCATAGATCTAAAAATAGTGCTGAAACATGATACGATGTATAGCGGTGGATGATGAGCCACTGGCGCTCGAGATCATCGAAGATTATGCTAAAAAATCTGCTGCGCTGCAACTGGTGCAGAAATTTAACCGGGCTGCAGACGCCCTTAAATTTTTGCAGGAAGAAGAGCGGGTGGACCTTATTTTCCTGGATATAAAAATGCCGGATATTGATGGTATACAATTGGTGAAATCACTAAAGAACCCGCCGCTGATCATCTTTACCAGCGCATACGAACAGTATGCCCTGGACGGGTATAACCTGGATGTGATCGATTATTTGCTGAAGCCCATTTCCTTTGAGCGCTTCCTCAAATCCGTGACCAAGGTGCAGGAATACCTGTCAAAGGAAAAAGCGCCGTCATCTGCCACCATCGGGGATGGTAAGCTTAATGATTACATCTTTATCAAAACAGAATACAAGATCATCAAGATCAACCTGGAAGATATATTGTTCATCGAAGCCCTGAAAGATTATACGAAAATTTATACACAGAACCAGCCGGTGCTCACCCTGCGCAGTCTTAAATCATTTGAGAACAAATTGCCGCAGGAAAAATTTATCCGGGTGCATCGCTCTTACCTTGTATCGCTCGATAAAATCAACTCGGTGGAAAGAAACACCGTGATGATTGCAAACCAGCCCATTCCCATCAGTGAGGGCTATCGCGATCGCTTTTATGAACTTATCAGCCGCAACAGCTAAGCAGATCTAAATCGGGGTACACTAGACCGGACAGCCGAAAAGCTGCCATCCGCCTGTGTTTCAGCGGATGCCGCCTTTTACGGTGAAGGGTACTTTTATGCAAAAAAATACACACACTCATTCACAAAGCATTGTTATGTTACGCTACAACACCGGCCGTTTTGATTATTCCGCAGTGATCCGGGCCCTGCGATTCTATTATCCCATTGGCATTGCGCCCAGCGAAGGACAGCGCTATGAAGAGCACATTGCCACCTTGAAGCTCAAGGCACTTATTGGCCGCAAGTTCAACAGCGGTTTTTACGACAGCCGCTGGAAGCCTTTCCAGCAGGAGGTTTCAACGCGCCTGCAACTGCCCGTGGAAGACGTCACCTACGGGGAAGATGCTGGCTACGGAGCCGCCATTGTGCTGGAAGAAGTGAAGGGCCCGGGCTTTGAACGCCGTAAGTTATTATGCTTTTTTGCCAGCATGCTGGGCCCTTTCAGCGTAATAGCAGGCATAGACCAAAGTGCTGTAACGGTGAATGGCACGTCTTATTTCACCTATAACCTGCTCACGGTATCGCCGGAAAACGAGTATGCAGACTACGCCAACACGTTGCTGAAAATGATGAAGCAGCGCTTCCCGGATCATCGCCTGCTGCCGTTCCAGGTGTGGGGCCAGGTGGTGGATGGGCTGGAACTGCCGGCTGGGAATGGCCCCTGTTCTGTGTTTGAAGCGCTTTTTAATGATGTGCTGCAGATAGAACGGGGTAAGGATGGGGCGATAAAGAATGTGCCGATCGTGGGGGATGAGATGTTTGGGATGGAGGATTGGAAGGTGAGGAAACGGGAAAGGATCGAAGCTAATATTTTTTAAGAATATTTTAATCCTTAACAATTGATTTAATAGTTATCTTAATTTGAGTTTGTTCGATTTTTTAACCCCTCAAAATGTCCCCATGAAATTTAGAACCAGCAGTTTGTGCGCTGCGATCTTTTTTACAGTGTTTTTTTTCAACTCTTGCAAGAAACAGGCAGCTTATCACACCCAAATTCAGCTTTCGGCCACACTGTCCTGGCTTGACGAACAGAAGCAGGTATTTAAAAATAACGAATCTTGGATAGATTCGCTTAAGAGTAGTATACTGTCTGATGGTGCATCGACCAATTTCGATTCTTCCAGGTCGCTAGTAGTTTATAGATTGAATACAAGCAAGTTTGCTAATTTTCTGGCATTATTTTTTGATCAGGATGGCAAGGTTTTAAATGGCGATTTAGTAAATATAAGCAGCCCTGACACGGAGAAAATTGAAGAAGCTGCTGAAATAATAAAAGGTGCGTTAACCCATTCCGTTCGAATTGGATATTTTACAGGCGAGATTTCAATCTCAATGGTTAATCGTGCTTTTATTAACGGGCTGGTATATCGTAGTGGCCAAATGAGTGGAAAGAGAAACTTGGCTTCGGGTGCAAGTTTGAAGACAAAGTGGTTGCTTGCTAACTCGTCAATTGGAAGTAGCCGGACAGAGAACGTTGCGCCTGCATGTGACGATTGGTACTATGTTGTCATAGATCTCGAAACACAGGAAATAGTTTCTGTGACATACGCATATTCGGTTTGTCCGGAAGGCGGTGGTTCTGGTGGAGGTGGGGGAACCGGCGCCGGCTCGGCAAGTGATTTGAATAAGTGGGAAACAGCCGAAGATGCATCTGCGGCTGCTCAAAGCCATCTGTGTGATGACCATGTTTATAATTTCGCGACAATTGGAAATAGCTTTACCGCTGAAGTAGATGGAATTGGCGTCTCCCTGGTTGGTCCGAAAGGGGAATTTTTTAACATTGAGTTTGGCCAAAGTTGCATTACAATACCAAACTATAAGCTCGCAAATGGAAGTCAGGCGTCAACGGCTTTGATAGAAGGTTATAATGCTGCAATCAGAGATCTCGTTAGTGAACTTCAAGAAGGGAGTCTATTGCCCAGGCAAGCTGCCATTATAATGAGAATGAAACAACTTATCAACCAAAACATATCGTTGTCAGCGGGCCTTGAATCCGGCACTGGAGCTGTATTAAGTTCTGGTGGGTGCCAAGGAACAGTGCCGATAAATCAAGCAAAGTACTGTTAATACGATTTCATGCTACATTACAATAGTGATAAATATGACTTTAGTCCGTTGGAAAAGACGATCCAAGACTATTATGACTTTTCAAAAGTAAGGACGGGTGACTTGTATTTTGGCTATCCGGCTAATGCAAGGTGGAATGAAGTCATTTCGCAGAAGGCTAAGAATACATTTTTTGAGGAAACATGGGTCCCTTTCGAGTCTGCTATTGGCGATAAGCTCGGGAGGAAAATTGTCGGAACGACGTTTCATGCAGAGCCTTCTTATAGTGGATACTTTTTATTGGAAGAGTTTAGAATGAAGGATTTTCTTAGAATAAAAAAAATTCACTTTTTTCTCAGTTTACTAGGGCCATACTATACTATTTTGGGAGTAGATGAAAGTTACGTAACGGTAAGTGAAAGAAGTTATCAAAGTTTAAATTTAATAACGATATCACCGTCTGGTGAATATGCGGACACTTTTAATCTTACCGATAAATTGATAACAACTACATTCAATGCATTCAGGTTCGTTCCTTATTTTATTCTTGCTCAAAATATCGGGATGTCTAGTATGGACAGCTTTACGGTATTTGAAGCCTTATTCCATAATTCCATTTTGAAGAATTTTGATAGGGCAGAAGTGTATGGAAGTAAAGTTTTTGGGGGAGAACGGTGGTTAAAGTCACCAAATGACATAGGCCATTGGACAGCCGGACCTCCAGATGATCTTTAGGGGCTGGTTCGGTGCAGAATATGTCATATAGAAAGGAGATACAGCAAAGCTGTGTTAGAAAAGCTTAGTGAAACTATTTCTAACACAGCTTTGCTGTTTTTTAAAGTTACATCAGAGGATCTCTTTCAGCTTCGCTACCACTTCATCCACTTCCTCTTTCGTATTCTGCTTGGAGAAAGAAAAACGCACGGCTATACGATCTGTATCCGGGTTTACAGCCGCAATCACGTGGCTGCCAATATCCGCGCCGGACGTACACGCGGAGCCGCCGGAAGCACAGATGCCCGCAATATCCATGTTAAACAGGATCATCTCGCTTTTTTCTGTTTTGGGGAAAGAAGCATTCAGCACGGTGTACAGGCTGCGGCCAAACAGGTCGCCATTGAAAGTAACACCGGGGATATGTTTTTGCAGCTGCGCTGCCATATACATACGCACATCGTTGATCTGTGCGCTGTGCGCCTCATGATCACGGGTGGCCAGTTCCAGGGCTTTGGCAAAACCTACGATGCCGTACAGGTTTTCAGTACCGGCGCGCATATTGCGCTCCTGGGAACCACCGTGTACAAACGGCGTGATCTTCAGGCTTTCGTTAATATAGAGTATACCCACGCCTTTGGGCCCATGGAATTTGTGGCCGGCGCCGTTGATGAAGTGCACATAGGTGTTGCGCAGGTCAAACGGATAGTGACCTACGGTCTGCACAGTGTCGGAGTGGAAAATGGCGTCAAACTCCTTGCAGAGGTTACCCACCGCCTGCATGTCCAGCAGGTTGCCGATCTCGTTGTTCGCATGCATGAGGCTTACCAGCGTTCTTTCCGGGGAGGAGGCCAGCAGCTGGCGCAGGTCTTCCAGGTCCACATGGCCATTGGGCAGCAGCTTCACATGGCTCAGGCGGATGCCTTCTGTCTTGTGGTAATACTCCGTGGTGTGCAGGGTGGCATGGTGCTCAATGGGAGAGGTGATAATGTGGCGGCAACCCAGGTCGCGGATGGCGGCCAGCACGGCGGTATTGGTGCTCTCGGTGCCCCCGCTGGTAAAAAAGATCTCGCCGGGATTGGCTCCCAGGATCTTCGCCACGGACTTACGGGCATTTTCCACGCCCAGGCGGGACTCACGGCCGTAAGAATAGATGGAAGAGGGGTTGCCAAATTTTTCCGTCATGTAGGGCAACATTGCATCCAGCACCTCCTTGTCCAGCGACGTGGTGGCGGCATTGTCGAAATAAATTCTTTTCATGGTGGTTGGTTGGTTCTATAAAAAAAGTAAGGAGCGGTTAGCTGGCCTGGTTGGTGAATTTTGTTGTAACGGCAACAAAATTACAAACTTTCACCATTCCAGCTAACGGCTCCTTTTAAATATGTACCAGGTACCGGGTAAGCGGAGGCCAACCGGGATATCCGGTTACCCGGTTACCGGCCCTGCTACAGTAGTTCCTTGATATCCTGCATGATCTTACGGGCGATATTGTCTGCCGTGGTGGCATTCTGGCTCTCGGCGTAAATGCGGATAATGGGCTCTGTGTTAGAGGTGCGCAGGTGTACCCAGTCGGTGTCAAATTCTATTTTCAGGCCATCCACGGTGTTCTGGGGCTGGTTCCTGTATTTGGCTTTGATCTCTTCAAAAATGGCTTTCACATCCACGCTCTTGTCCAGCTCAATCTTGTTCTTGGACATGAAATAGTCGGGATAAGTGCGGCGCAGGGCGCCGATGCTCTTCTGGGACTGGGCCAGGTGGCTGAGGAACAGGGCGATGCCGATCAGGGCGTCGCGGCCGTAGTGCAGGTCCGGCATAATGATACCACCATTGCCTTCACCGCCTATTACGGCGTTCACTTCTTTCATTTTGGCCACCACGTTCACTTCCCCTACGGCTGCGCCAAAGTATTCCCCGCCATGGCGGAGGGTCACGTCTTTGAGGGCGCGGGTGGAGGAGAGGTTGGACACGGTATTGCCCTTGCGTTTGCCCAGGATGTAGTCGGCTACGGCCACCAGGGTGTATTCTTCGCCAAACATGCTGCCGTCTTCGCACACAAAGCAAAGGCGGTCCACATCCGGGTCTACCGCGATGCCCAGGTCTGCCTGGGTTTTGTTCACCGCGTTGGAAAGAGCGGTGAGGTTTTCCGGCAGGGGCTCCGGGTTATGGCTGAAGCGGCCATTCACTTCGCCAAACAGCACTTCACATTCCACGCCCAGGGCCTGCAGCAGGGCCGGTACGTAAATGGCGCCGGTAGAGTTTACGGCATCCAGTACCACCTTGAACTTGCGGGCTTTGATGGCTTCCACATCGGTGAGGGGGTGGTTTACCACCGCGTCAATATGCTTTTGCAGGTAGCTTTCATTGCGTTCATAGCTACCCAGCTTGGTTACGTCTGCAAAGTTGAAATCTTCACTGGCGGCTATTTCCAGGAGGGCGGCGCCGTCTGCGCCGGAGATAAATTCACCTTCGGCATTGAGCAGTTTCAGTGCATTCCATTCTTTAGGATTGTGGCTGGCGGTGAGGATAATGCCACCGGCGGCATTTTCCCACTTCACGGCCATTTCCACGGTAGGGGTAGTGGACAGGTCCAGGTCTACCACATCCAGGCCCAGGCCATTGAGGGTAGCTACTACCAGGTTTTTCACCATTTCGCCGGAAATACGGCCGTCACGGCCGATCACGATCTTCTTGCTTTCCGGCTGCTGGCGGAGCAGCCAGGTGCCGTACGCAGCGGTAAATTTTACTACATCCACCGGGGACAGGCCTTCGCCTGGTTTGCCTCCGATGGTACCACGAATACCGGAAATTGATTTGATGAGTGCCAAATTTTTGGATTTTAAAGGACTGCGAAGATAATAAAGTTGATGAATGACTGGTACTATTCCCAGGTGCTTAAAACGCAGTACGCCCGCGTTCATTGTGATGCGACCGGGAATTGAAAATGATTTTTAGATTATTTCACATCTGGATATTTATAATTTATTGAAAAATCCCCGGTGAACAAACGGTTGCGGGAAAAAACCTTCACCGGACTGTCACGGGCATTGCGCAGGCTTTCCACCGGACCATCAGGAACTTTATCCAGTCCAGGGCCTCCGCTTATCCCGGACCTGGGGGGCTGCTCCCCGGTAACGCTGGTATCATGATAAAATGTTATGTATTATTTAATCAGATTCTAATGTATCTACCCTACTGCTGTGCTTTAACCCCCGCTTTATCCCTATCTTTGCAGGCATTTTAAGATTAACAAATCCTTATTTTTTCCATGAAAAAATTATGGGGGGCTATTCCCCGGTACGTCCGCTACGTATTCGCTCAATCCGCATATCTCTACCTCCTCCTGATCTTTTTCAGGGCCATATTTTATTTCTTCTGCTTCAATACTACTGATCCAAACCGCAGTGACGTGGCCAGGGCCTGGTACCTGGGCCTCAAGTTTGACCTGCGTCTGGTGCTCATCGTGATGGCGCCGCTCCTGCTGCTGGCGCTCATTGCCCGGGAAAAGTTCTTCGTGAAGCCGCTCATCCGCCGCATTCATTTTATTTACCTCTTTATCATATACCTGGGACTACTGCTCCTTTACCTGCTGGACCTGGGCGAGTATGCCTACCTGGGCGTACGCCTGGAGCCTTCCATCCTGCGCTTTGCCGCCAACGGGGAAAAGGCAGATAACACCCGCATGCTCTGGCAGAGCTACCACGTGGTGCGCTGGGCCCTGGGCGTGCTGGCCTTTTTTGTGCTTACCTGGTGGGGCTTCCGCAGGGTATTTTACAGGCAGGCCCATACCACGGCCATTTCCCTGAGCAAAGGGCGCTACGCCAGTTGGATCGTGACCTCTGTACTGGTATTTGCCGCGGGCATTTATGGCAATTTTGCCTACTTCCCCCTGCGCTGGAGCCAGGCCATGTTCACCCGCGATAACGCCATTACCAGTCTGGCCCTGAACCCGGTGCTGTACTTTATCAGCAACCTCTCCGTGAATGACGATACGTTTGATGCGAAGAAAACCCGCAGCTTTTACCCTACCATGGCCAGCTACCTGAATGTGGATGAACCGAACGATGAGCTGCTGAATTTTGTGCGCACGGCCGCCGGCGATACCAGCAAGCCCAAGTTGAATGTGATATTGGTAATGATGGAAAGCACCGGGGCGGCGCCCACCAGCGTGTTCAATAACCCGCTGAATGGCACGCCCAATATGAAGCGCATTGCAGACGCGGGCATCACCTTTGAAAACTTTTATGTACCCGCTATCAGCACGGCCAAGACCGTGTACGGGGTTACCACCGGCCTGCCGGATATCACCCACGTGAAAACCGCCAGCCGTCACCCCCGCATGGTAGACCAGCGCGTGGTGATGGACCAGTTCAAGGGATATGAGAAATACTACCTGCTGGGTGGCAATACCAACTGGGCCAATATCCGCGCGGTATTCACCAATAACGTGGACAGTATCAAGATCTTTGAAGAAGGCTACTACAAGGCGCCAAAGGCGGATGTATGGGGTGTTTCCGATTACGACCTGGTAACGGAGGCCAACGATCTTTTCAAAGCGGCCAATGACCGCAGGCAACCTTTCATCGCCTTCCTGCAACTGGCCGATAACCACCCGCCCTACACCACCACTTCCGGCGCCGGCGATTTCAAAAAACTGGAAAGCAAGGATGTGGACCCGGCAAAGTTCAAGGCCTCCGGCTTTGTAAGCATGGGGCAGTTTAACGCGGTACGGTATGAAGATTACAACATTGGTCACCTCATGGACCTGGCGCAAAAGAGCGGCTACCTGGATAATACCATTTTCATTTTCTTCGGAGACCACAACTGCGTGCTCAATCCTTACAGCTTCATGCCGCTGCCGGAGTTTGAAATGGCCACCGGTGGCCTGCATGTAACGGCCATGATGTATAGTCCCAAGCATATTAAGCCCCAGCGTATCAGCAGCCCGGTAAGCCTGCTGGATATGTATCCCACGGCAGCGGGCATGGTGGGCATGCCGTATAAAAACTATACACTGGGTACAGATATCTTTGACAGCGCGCATGTGCACCCGTACAAATTTATCAGTTATGTGCGCAACCAGGCCGTATACTACGCCGTGATAGGCCCTCAATATCTTTTTGAGACCCAGGCCAACTCTCCCCGCACTGCCCTTTATGACCTGAAAGGCAACCCCCAGGTGGATATCAAAGCCCAAATGCCGGATACCGCGCGTTATCTTGAGAATTTAACGCATGGTTTTTACGAAAGCACCCGATATTTGATGCTCAATAATAAAAAGGGTTAATGGTTAAAGGTTAATCGTTAATAGTGGTTGTAGCTTCGGATCGCCGCCCGTATCTTCGCTTACGGTTTTATCATTAACAATTAACCTTTAACGACTAACGGTTTCCAGCATGGAAGTCTCGAAACAATGGTTCAAGGACTGGTTCAATTCTCCCTATTATCACCTGCTGTACAGCAACAGGGATGAAAAGGAGGCGGCTGCATTCATCGATAAACTGATCGCTTACCTGCGGCCCAGGCCCGGCAGTTTTATGCTGGATGTGGCGTGTGGCAAAGGGCGGCACGCCCAGTTGCTGGCCGACCGGGGTTTTGATGTAACCGGGATAGACCTTTCCATTGAGAGCATATTGGCGGCCAAAAAGCGGGAAAACGACCACCTGCATTTTTACCAGCACGACATGCGCCTGCCTTTCCGCATCAATTACTTTGACGTAGCATTCAACTTCTTTACCAGCTTCGGATATTTTGCCACCCCCCGGGAAAATAATAACGCGCTGCGCACCATTGCACAGGCGCTGAAACCGGGAGGGAGGCTCATGCTGGATTACCTGAACAGTACTTTTGTGGAGGCCCACCTGGTGCCGCACGAGGTATTGGAAAAGGACCGGGTGGTTTTTGACATCCACCGCGCCGTAAAAGATCATAAATTCATCAAGGAGATCAGGATCCTGGACCGGGAAAAACCGGCCCGGGCCACCTTTACGGAATGTGTGAATGCATTTACCCTCGCGGATTTTGAACGGATGTTTGCCCTGCAGGGCCTGAAACTGCTGGACACCTTCGGGGACTATTATTTTAACGCCTATTCTGCACAACACTCTCCCCGCCTCATTTTGCTGGCGGAAAAACAATAAGGATGCTGGAACCGATCATACAACTGGACCGCAAGATTTTTTATTATGTCAATGACCAGTGGTCAAGCCCGGTGATGGACTGGCTGGCGCCTTTCCTGCGCGAGCCCTATACCTGGGCACCACTGTACCTGTTCCTGGCCCTGTTTGCGCTGATAAATTTCCGCCTGCGGGGACTGTGGTGGTGCATGTTCTTCATCATCACCTTTGCCATTTCCGACCAGACCAGCCTTTTCCTGAAAGGGGCGGTGGGCCGGCTACGCCCCTGCCACGATGCGGCAGTGGCCTTTTTCATGCACCAGCGCGTGCCGTACTGCCCCAGCAGCGGGAGTTTCACGAGCAACCATGCCAGCAACCATTTTGCCCTGGCCTTGTTCTGCTTTGTGACGCTGTGGCCTTACTTTGGACGGTACAACTGGCTGTTTTTTGTATGGGCCGCCGCCGTGTCTTACAGCCAGGTGTATGTGGGGGTGCACTACCCGTTTGACGTGCTGGCCGGGGGCATCCTGGGCGCCGGTATTGGCTGGCTGACCTCCACTGTTTTTAACCGCCGCATCGGGCTTATCCAGGAACCGGCCGTAGCATGAACTGGAGCTTTCTCATATTAGTGTTTGCCGCCAGCCTTGCGGGCGGGCTCATTGCCCTGCGGGCAGGGAAAACGGGCAATTTTGCCGTGTACCTGCTGGCCTTCACGGGCGCCTTCCTGTTTGGCATTACCATCATGCACCTGCTGCCAGAGGTCTTTGTCCAGCTGGGCGACCGGGCAGGTGTTTACGTGGTGCTGGGCTTTTTCATACAGGTGGCGCTGGCGCAGCTCTCGCATGGCATGGAGCATGGGCATACCCATGTGCCTGTAGAGGGCGGCGCCCATCACCATCATATTGCCATGGCCCCGCTGCTGGTAGGTTTGAGCATACACGCCTTTATGGAGGGGCTGCCCCTGGGCTTCCGCTACCATGATCCGGCCACCATTCCTTCCCTTATGCTGGGAGTGGCCATGCACAAGCTGCCGGAATCACTGGCGCTGATGACGGTGATGCTGCACGGGGGGGTGGCCCGGCGCAGGCTCTGGGCCATCCTGGTAGGTTTTGGCCTGGTAACTCCTGCCGCAGCCATCCTGGCCTGGCAGTTGGGGCTGCATTTCCTGGCTATTGAACAATATTTCGCGTACGTGGTGGCCCTGGTCATCGGTGCGTTCATCCATATTGCCACCACCATCTTTTTTGAAAGTGGCACCAGGTATCATGAGATCAGCGGCCGTAAGGTCATCGCCATTGCCGGGGGCATCCTGCTGGCATTTGTTACCATGATATTTGAATAATTTTTTATTTTTAACCTCTCTATGGAAGTCGTCATAATCATCATCCTCGTATTAATCAGCGGCCTGTTTGCCATGGCGGAAATTGCATTGGTCTCCGCCCGTAAGAACAAACTGGAGCACGCTGCTAATAAAGGGGATGAAAAAGCAAAGGCCGCCCTGCGGCTGGCCAACAACCCGGACAACTTTTTTTCTACCGTCCAGATAGGCATTACCGCCGTAGGCGTTTTCATTGGCCTTTACGCCGGTGAAACCCTCAAAACCCCGCTGGCCAACTGGCTTTCCTCCACTTTCCCGCGTTTACAGCCCTACAGCAATTTCCTGGCGATCACCCTCATTTTGCTGGGCGCTACTTATATTTCCCTCGTGCTGGGAGAACTGGCCCCCAAGCGCATAGGCCTGGCCCGCCCGGAAGGGGTGGCCAAGTCCATGGCAAGGCCTATGACCCTGCTTTCCCGCCTGGCCTACCCGCTGGTGGCGGTGGCCACGCTGAGCACCAACCTGGTGCTGCGCCTGTTCAACTTCAAGACAGACGACGCCCCGGTAACGGAAGAAGACATTAAGGCCATGATCAACGAAGGTGCCCACTCCGGCACCATCGAGGAAACGGAGCAGGAGATCATTGAACGGGTATTTTACCTGGGCGACCGTAACATCACCTCCCTGATGACCCACCGCACAGACGTGGACTGGCTGGACATTACCGATGAGGAAGCAGACTACAAGACCAAGATCACTGAAAGCCTGCACTCCGTGTACCCGGTGTGCGATGGCGGCATTGATAACATCAAGGGCGTGCTCACCCTGAAAGACCTGTTTTCCGCGGAAGCTGGCGGCAGCCTGCAAACCCTCATGAAAAAGCCCCTGTTTGTACCGGAGCACAACTCCGCCTACGAGGTGCTGGAAAAGTTCAAGGAAACCCAGGTGCATGCCGCTTTTATCGTGGACGAATACGGCACTTTTCTGGGCATGATCACCCTGAATGATATCCTGGAAGCCATCGTGGGCGACATGCCCCAGACCGGCCAGGAAGCGGAATACACGATGTTCAAACGGGAAGACGGCAGCTACCTGGTAGATGCCCAGATCCCTTTCTATGACTTCCTCTCAGAATTTGACCGGGCCGACTGGATGGCCGAATTTGAGCAGGAATTTGATACCCTTGCCGGCTTTATCCTGTACCGCCTGGAACACATACCCCAAACCGGCGAAAAGCTGGAGTGGCGCGGCTTTACGTTCGAGATCGTAGATATGGACGCCCACCGCATCGATAAGATCCTGGTAACAGTGGGAGAGGGGGCTGTAGAAGAAGGGTGAGTTTTTTTTCACTACTTTTGAGCTCTTATCACATAATCAAATAATATAATTTGTAATATAATGGTCGTTTTAGGTAGCAAGCCGCTTACGCTGGAAGAAGTTTACAGGATTTTATATGAAGGTGATAGCCTGGAACTGGAAGCAGCGGCGTTGCAGAATGTGGAGGACAGCCACAATTTTCTGAAGCAGTTTTCCGGGAAGAAGCTGATCTATGGCATCAATACAGGTTTTGGGCCCATGGCCCAATACAAGGTGAGCGAGGAGGATACCCTGCAGCTGCAGTATAACCTGATCCGCAGCCACGCCTCCGGCGCCAGCAAATGGTTGTCGCCCATCCATACCAAAGCGCTGATGATAGCGCGCATCAGCACCCTGATGCAGGGCTATTCCGGTGTACATCCCTCCATTGTACTGCTGCTTCGCGACCTGATCAACAAAAACGTATATCCGTGTGTGTTTGAGCACGGCGGCGTGGGCGCTTCCGGCGACCTGGTGCAGCTGGCCCACCTGGCCCTGGTGCTTATTGGTGAAGGGGAAGTATTATACGAAAATAAAATTGAAGCTACTGCCGACGTATTTGCCCGCCTGGGCATTACACCCATTAAAATACACCTGCGCGAAGGCCTGGCCGTGCTGAATGGCACTTCCGCCATGACCGGCATAGGCCTGGTGAATGTGCTGGAAGCCAAGCGCCTTCTGCACTGGAGCACCGTGATGAGCGCCATGATCAATGAAGTAGTGGAAGCCTTTGATGATCACTTCTCCGCCGAACTGAATGCCGTGAAAAAGCACGTGGGCCAGAATGAAATAGCCCGCCAGATGCGCACCGTGCTGGCCGGCAGCAAGATGATACGCCACCGCCCGGACCACCTGTACAAGGAGCTGGAAGAAGATATTTTTAAAGACAAGGTGCAGGAATACTACTCCCTGCGCTGCGTGCCCCAGGTACTGGGCCCCGTGTTTGATACCCTGGAGCAGGCCGGCCGCCTGGTGGTGGAAGAGCTGAACTCCGTGAGCGACAACCCGGTGGTGGACCATCACCGCGGCAATGTGTTCCACGGCGGTAATTTCCACGGCGACTATGTTTCCCTGGAAATGGACAAGCTGAAAATAGCCATCACCAAGCTTTCCATGCTGAGTGAGCGCCAGCTCAATTACCTGCTCAATGAAAAGCTGAACCACAAGTTCCCGCCTTTTGTGAACCTGGGTAAACTGGGCTTCAACTTTGGCATGCAGGGGGTGCAGTTCACCGCGGTGAGCACCGTGGCGGAAAACCAGACCCTGTCTTTCCCAATGTATGTGCATAGCATTCCTAATAATAACGATAACCAGGATATTGTGAGTATGGGTACTAATGCGGCCCTCATTGCCAGCAAGGTGGTGGAAAATGCTTATGAAGTGCTGAGCATCCAGATGATGACGCTCCTGCAGGCCGTGGATTACCTGCAGTGCCAGCACCGCCTGGCGTCCTTTACACACGGTGTGTACAGCCAGATCCGCCAGGTATTCCCGGTGTTTGTGGAAGACGCACCGCGTTACAAAGATATCCGGCAGGTGAAGGACCTGCTGCGTAACCTTCCGCTGGCCTTTAACGCATAGTATCAATCCAACAAATCATTGCATGAAATACGCATTAGTTACCGGCGGGTCCAGGGGCATAGGCAGGGCGGTATGTGTGAAGCTGGCCTCCATGGGATACCAGGTGATCATCACCTATAAAGGCAACCAGGCCGCGGCCGAAGAAACCCTGGCCGCTGTGCGTGCTGCCGGTACAGACGGTGTGCTGCTGCAGTTTGACGTAGCGGATGAAGCATCCGTGAACACGGTACTGGGCGGCTGGATAGAAGCCAATAAAGACAAACAGATAGAGGTGCTGGTAAACAATGCCGGCATCCGCGAAGACTCCCTGCTGTTCTGGATGAACAGCCAGCAGTGGCGCAACGTGCTGGGCACCAGCCTGGATGGGTTCTTTTACGTGACCAAGCTGGTGATCAACGGGATGCTCATGAAAAGGTATGGCCGCATTGTGAACATGGTATCCCTGAGCGGCATTAAAGGCCTGCCGGGACAAACCAACTACTCCGCCGCCAAGGCCGGCGTAATAGGGGCCACCAAGGCCCTGGCCCAGGAAGTGGCCAAGCGCGGTGTAACGGTGAACGCGGTAGCCCCCGGCTTCATCGCCACGGACATGACCGCGGAGCTGAATGAAAAAGAACTGGCTGCGCAAGTGCCTATGAACCGCTTTGGTACGCCCGAAGAAGTGGCCGCCGCCGTAGCGTTTTTTGTAAGCAGGGAATCCGGCTATATCACCGGCGAAGTGCTTTCTATCAACGGCGGTTTGTATACCTGAGAATGCGTACAGCGTACAACGTACAGCGTACAGCGTGTAATGCACAATGTATAATGACCTATATTGATTCCACGCTGTTTCAATGGGATGGCACCGTACGTTGTACGTTGTACAGTTTTTATAACTTTATCAGGCCGCTATGCCATTGAGCGGTTTTACGATTATGAATCAGAGAGTAGTCATCACCGGCCTGGGAATTTATTCCTGCATAGGAAAAGACCTGGCCGCGGTTAGTGAATCATTGTTCAAGGGCCGTTCCGGCATTGTGCTGGACCCGGCCCGGAAGGAGTTTGGATACCGCTCCGGGCTGACCGGCTATGTGGACAGGCCTGACCTGAAGCCTTTCCTGGACCGGCGTGCCCGCCTGATGATGCCGGAGCAGGCGGAGTTTGCCTACATGGCTACCCGCGAAGCGCTGGCAAACGCGCGCATCGAAGCAGACTATATGGAAAAATATCCCGTGGGTATTTTGTATGGCAACGACAGCTCGGCCAAGCCGACCATCGAGGCCAATGACATCATGCGGGAAAAGAAAGATACCATGATGGTGGGCTCTGGCTCTGTGTTCCAGACCATGAACTCCACCGTGACCATGAACCTGGCCACCATTTTCCGCCTGCGTGGGGTGAACTTCAGCGTGAGCGCGGCCTGCGCCAGCGGCTCCCACGCCATAGGCCTGGGCTATATGTTTATCCGCAATGGCATGCAGGATTGCGTGATCTGCGGGGGCGCCCAGGAGATCAACCTGCTGTCTATGGGCAACTTTGACGCCATTGCGGCCTTCTCCACCCGGGAAGACGCACCGGCAAAGGCTTCCCGCCCGTTTGACCGGGACCGGGATGGCCTGGTGCCCAGCGGGGGCGCTGCCACCGTGATCCTGGAAAGCCTGGAATCTGCCCGGCGCAGGGGCGCTACCATCCTGGGAGAAGTGATCGGGTACGGTTTTTCTTCCAATGGCAGCCATATCAGCAACCCCACGGTAGACGGGCCCACCCGCTCCCTGCAGATCGCCTTGCAGGATGCCGGCATTTCAGGGAGTGAGATCGGCTACATCAACGCCCACGCCACCAGCACCCCGGCCGGCGATGCCAGCGAGGCACAGGCCCTGGATGCCGTGTTTGGCCAGTGGCGCCCACCCATCAGCTCCACCAAGTCCATGACCGGCCACGAATGCTGGATGGCAGGTGCCAGCGAGATCGTGTACTCCATGCTGATGATGCAAAATGATTTCATAGCGCCCAACATCAACTTTGAAAATCCCGATGAGGCTTCCCAAAACCTGAACATCGTTACGGATACACTGCAGCAGGGATTTGATACCTTCCTTTCCAACTCATTCGGATTTGGCGGTACCAATTCTTCCCTCATTGTGCGGAAGTGGAAAGAATAGGCATTGCCATCTAAAACGTATTTTATGTTCAGACACCGCGGCAAGGGCAGGAGGCCGGTACACAACCTGAAACTGGCTGCCCTGTTATCTTTTGTAGCAGGTATTGTGAATGTAACCGGCTTCTTTGCCGTGCAGGTGCTCACTACCAATGTGACCGGCCACTTCGCCTATTTTGCTGACGGATTGGTCAGGGGCGGTTTCAGTGAAGCATCTATTTTCCTGGTGTATATCCTTTCTTTTTTAACCGGTGCCTTTGTGTCCAACTGCCTGGTGGAGATCACCGCGCAGGTAGCCGCACGGTATATGAATGCGGTACCGGTGTTTACCGAAATGGCGCTGCTGTTTTTAGTTGCCAGCGGCGTGTTCGGGCACAGTACAAATGCCAATCACCTGGTGGCCTGCACCCTGCTGTTTGCCATGGGGCTGCAAAATGCACTGGTGACCCGCATTTCCAATGCAGTGGTGCGCACCACCCACCTCACCGGGCTGTTTACAGACCTGGGCATAGAACTTTCCCGCCTGCTTTTCTACCGCCGCCCCGAAGAGCGCAAAAAATTGTTAGCCTCCATAAAACTCCGCTTTGCTATCATTACTTTCTTTTTCCTGGGCTGCGTGCTGGGTGGCATCGGGTACCTGCAGTTCCATACCCGGGTGCTGTACCTGGCTGTGGGCTGCCTGCTGGGCGGTATTGTGTACAGTGATATCCGCTACCGCTACCTGTTGCTGAAAAAAAACCTGCTATCGCATTGAAAACGCGCCAGGTTTCTTCCG
Source organism: Chitinophaga parva (assembly GCF_003071345.1). NCBI lineage: Bacteria > Pseudomonadati > Bacteroidota > Chitinophagia > Chitinophagales > Chitinophagaceae > Chitinophaga > Chitinophaga parva. The sequence goes on from NZ_QCYK01000002.1 coordinate 495,402, forward strand.
GGTGAGCGAAAACTTGCTGTGTGCAATTAAATTACTATCTGTTAGTTATAAATTTTATATTTGCATATATTTATCCCTTTCCTGCTGAGATGGCAGGAAAACCGGGGGATTCGCAAATAAATTTTTAATTTGCACGCTCCTGACGAAACAATTTATTAGAAACAGATAAGACCAATGCCAGGTAATATCCCAAACGCGTAACACCATGACGGAGCAAAACCGCCGATATATTATTAATTTTACACCGACATACATCACCGTTTTTTTCATCGCTTAACCTATATCTGGATCACACTTTATGGAAGTTGCAGCCATCATAAAACAAACGAACGCTTTCCTGGTTGAAGAATTTGAAGTAGACCCGGCAAAGATCACCCCAGCAGCAGACCTGAAAGCCACGCTGGATCTGGATAGCCTTGATTACATCGACCTGGTGGTAGTCATTGAAAGTAACTTCGGTTTCAAGGTGAAACCGGAAGACTTCCATGGCATTGTCACTTTCCAGGATTTTTACGATTACGTGATCAACCGGCTGAAACAAAAAGAACTGGTATAATGCCCGCATGGGAAGGAAAGTCTAAAGGCACTCCTTTGGGCTACCGCATCTTTATCAACCTGTTGCGTGCAGGAGGCGTATACCCGGCCTATGCATTGCTGCGCGTGGTGAGTTTCTACTATTTCTTATTTTCCCGACAGTCTTCGAAATACAGTTACCGGTATTTCCGCCATCGTATGCACTTTGGCCGCTGGCGCAGCATCCGCGCGGTGTACCGGAACTACTATCTCTTTGGGCAGACCATCATTGACAAAGTGGTGGTGATGGCGGATATGCCCAGTCCCTTCACATTTGAATTTGACGGAGAAAGCCACCTGCGGGAAATGATCGCGGAGGGCCAGGGCGGCATTATGCTCAGCGCCCACGCGGGCAACTGGGAGGTGGCCGGCCATCTTTTCAAACGCCTGCAAACCGCTATCCACATCGTAATGTTTGACGGGGAGCATGAGCGCATTAAGGCCTATATGGAATCTGTGACCGGCCAGCGCAATGTGAATATCATTGTCATTAAGAATGACCTGTCCCACATTTACGCCATCAATGATGCCCTCAGCAAAAAAGAGCTGGTGTGCATGCATGCAGACCGTTTTGTGGAGGGAAATAAGACCGTGCGCATGCCTTTCCTGGGAGGCGATGCGGATTTCCCGGCAGGGCCTTTCCTGCTGGCCGCCACGTTCAAGGTACCGGTATCAGTGGTGTTTGCCTTCAAGGAGGGCCCCACGCATTACCATCTCTCCGCTACCCCGGCCCGGCGTTACAATGGGCGGCGCCAGGAGGGCGTGAACGAAGCCGTGCAGGATTTTGTGCAGGCCCTGGAAGCCAAGGTGCGGCAGTACCCGGAGCAGTGGTTTAACTATTACGATTTCTGGCAGGAAGACGGGCCGAAAAAAACAGCCGCCACACACTAGGCTTTTACGGAACGCCGTTATAATTTTACGGCACTTATTTTTACATGGACATTCTTCAATACATCCCTCAGCGCCCACCCATGGTGATGATAGACACGCTGAGCGGCGCTACAGACCGCACTGCCGACACGGCGCTCACCATTGCCGCGGATAATATCTTTTTGAACGGCGGAAAATTTTCGCCCTCCGGCCTGCTGGAAAACATGGCCCAGACAGCCGCTGCCCACGCCGGCTACCTGGCCCTGCGCCTGAACGAGCCGGTGAAAGTAGGTTTCATTGGCGCGGTGAAGGACCTGCAGATCAAATCCCTGCCTCCCGCAGGCGCTACGCTGCATACCCACATTGAAGTGCAGAATACCGTGTTCAACGCCACTTCCGTGCTGGCCAAAGTGAGCCTGGACAACGCCGTGGTGGCCAGCTGTGAGCTGAAGATCTTCATTAATCCCTGATGCCGGCCCCGGCCACCTGTGCCTTACCTATGACCACCTTCCCGCGGGAGACCAACTTTACCCGGCCCGGCGCCACCACGGCGGAGCGTTTTTCCACCCACGCGTATTTTCCCGTAAAACAGCCGGAACCCTACGGTTTATGACCGAATGGTTACCTGCACATCCTTATTTGCCGATTGAATTTGTATTTTGCAGGGCAATTATCAAAATTCACCATCTAACCTCAAACACCGTATGAAAAAAGTATTACTGGCTGCCTGCGCCATCGTATTGTGCCAGGTGGCTGTGCAGGCACAGACCCTGAAGGCATTCTTCGGCGACAAATCGCAGCAGCTCACTTACCTGGGTGCGGATTTTACACAGGCACGCTACCTGGGTGAAACGGCGCTGAATGCAGCAGATTTCAGGGACAGGACCGTGCCCAGTTTTAACGACGTGATCGTTAATGAAAGCAAGAAATTTGACATCGTGGAGGCTTTCAACCACCCGGTGACCAATGACCTGGCCCAGGTAACAAAGCTTAATGCCGCCCTTGATGAAAGCAAGCTGAAATCAGATAACAGTGCGGACTTTGACCGCCTGAAAGAGGCAGACATCCAGAAAGTGGCCAGCCATTACAGTGGCAAGGGCGTAGGATTGCTCTTTGTGATGGAAGGCCTGGACAAGGGCCAGAAGAAAGGCTCCCTGTACGTGGTGCTGGTGGACCTGGATAAAAAGAAAGTATTACTGAGCCAGCGTTATGTACATGAGCCCCAGGGCTTTGGCGTGCGCAATTACTGGCTGAACCTTATTTATAAAACGCTCCAGAACGTTAAGAAAGGAGATTACAGGAAGTGGGAAACTGCCAACAGCTAAGACCCGCTGCCCCGGCCTGTTCCATGGCATGTATATGACAAGGGACCAGCCGTTTTTTTAGGAACTTATCAATTATTATGCAGGCACCGTTGACGGAAAGAGTGGAAATTTTAGTAAGGTTTAACGAAGCGGATCCCCTGGGCATCGTTTGGCATGGCCATTACGTGCGCTACATGGAGGATGGGCGGGAAGCTTTTGGCAACCGCTATGGGCTGCGTTACCTGGATATTTATGAGAAGGGGTATACCGTACCGGTGGTGCATGTGGATTGTAATTACAAACGCAGCCTGCGTTACGGCGACAGTGTGATCGTGGAAACGCGCTATATTCCTACGCCTGCGGCCAAGGTCCGCTTTGAGTATACCCTCTTCAACGCCCGTACCCTGGAAGTGGTGGCCACGGGATCGTCTGTACAGGTGTTCCTGGATAAAGAAACCCAAACGCTGCAACTTATTCCGCCGGCGTTTTTTGAAGCATGGAAAAAAGAACATGCCCTAATTTGAGTTTATGTATGAGGTGTTTGTAGCGGCGGACAATATTATTTCCCCCCTGGGGGCCACCACGGCGCAGAACTATGCGGCCGTGCGCCAGGGTGTGAGCGGGGTAAACCCCCTGCTGCTGGCGGGTGCGGAAGCGCCCCTGCCGGTGGGCGCCATCCTGCCGGAACAACTGGTGGCCTACACCGCCGGCGTACAGGTGCAGGGTGCTTCAAAGTTTGAACAGCTGGTCATTGCCTCCATCGCGGAGGCCCTCACCCAAACGGATATACGGTTATCGCAGCCCCGTACCCTGCTACTGCTCAGCACTACCAAAGGCAATATTGACTGGCTGGAGCAACATGCCGGCCAGCTACCCGACGGGAAGGCCCTGGAGCAAATGCAACTGTACGATACGGCCCTGCGCATAGGCCGGTATTTTAACGCGGCACACCCGCCACAGGTGGTGAGCAATGCCTGCATTTCCGGGCTGCTGGCCATTCTCATGGCAAAGCGCCTCCTGCTTTCCGGCGCCTATGATCACATTGTGATTGCAGGAGCCGATATTTTAACGCAATTTGTAGTGTCTGGTTTTCAATCCTTCCACGCCCTGAGCGATGAAAGGTGCCTGCCTTTTGATGCGGCACGCAAAGGCCTGAACCTGGGCGAAGCCGCTGCCACGCTGGTACTGACCAACGATGCCAGCCGCCAGTCTGCCACCAATAAAGTACGGCCCCTGGGCGGTGCTTCCAGCAATGATGCCAACCATATTTCAGGCCCCTCGCGCACCGGTGCGGAGCTGGCCCTGGCCCTGCAAAAAGCCATGACCAGTGCTGGCCTGGAACCCAACGATATTGACTTCATCTCCGCCCACGGCACGGCCACCCCGTACAATGATGAGATGGAGTCCAAAGCCTTTGCCCTGGCGGGTATTACCCATGCTCCCGTGTACAGCCTGAAAGGTTATTACGGCCATACTTTGGGCGCCGCCGGCCTGCTGGAAACCATTGTGAGCATGCATGCCCTCATGGACAACTGCCTGCCCGGCACCCTGGGATTCACTACCCTGGGCGTAAGCCAGCCTTTGGATGTGTACCCGGAAACCCGCTACCAGCAAGGATTAAAACGGTTTATAAAAACCACCTCTGGTTTTGGGGGATGTAATGCGGCAATGGTGTTTGAGAAGAGATAAAAAAATATTCAGCGTGCAGCTCGTTCAATAAGGAATGATCATGCATATAAAACCTGGTATTTAGGGCCTAGGACCTGAGACCTAAGACAGTAATTTAAACATGAACTTTTTCTCCAAAGAAACAAAAACCGCGCTGCAGGCCAAGGAAGCCGCCTTGCAACTGGCCTTTGCCCCGGTGGCGTTCCAGGCCACCCGCGCACTGCGCAACCTGGGTATCCTGAAGATCATTTCCGATGCCGGGCGCAAAGGCATTACCCTGGAAGATATCGTGGCCAAGCTGACCCTCACCAGGTACGCCGTGCGCGTGCTGGTAGAAGCCGGCCTGGGTATAGAACTGCTGCTCATCAACGATAAGAAATACACCCTCACCAAGATGGGTCACTTCATTTTGCATGATGAACTGACCCGCATTAACATGGACTTTACCCAGGACATCTGCTACCGCGGCATGGACCACCTGGAAGAAGCCCTGGTGACGGGCAAACCGGCCGGCCTGCGGGAACTGGGGCCCTGGGAAACCATTTACCCCGGCCTGTCTTTGCTGCCCCCGGAAATTGGCAAAAGCTGGTTCGACTTCGATCACTATTATTCCGATATTGCTTACCCGCAAACCCTGCCCATCGTGTTTTCCCGCAAGCCCCGCAACCTGCTGGAGCTGGGCGGCAACACAGGCAAGTGGGCCCTGGCCTGCACCGGCTTTGATCCGGATGTGAAAGTGACCATCCTGGATCTGCCCGGCCAGATGGGCCTTGCGGAACAAAAGATCAAAGCCGCCGGCGTGGAAGACCGCGTAAGCTTTTTCACTACAGATGTGCTGGATGAGCACCGGCCCTTCCCGGCAGAAAAGTTTGATGCGGTGTGGATGAGCCAATTCCTGGATTGCTTCTCCGAAGCAGAGATCATTTCTATCCTGAAACGCTGTGCCGCTGTGCTTTCTGAGCGGGGGCGCATTTATATCCTGGAGCCCTTCTGGAACCGCCAGGTGTTTAAAAGCGCGGCTTACTGCCTGCAGCAAACCTCGCTCTACTTCACAGCCATGGCCAATGGCAACAGCCAGATGTACCATTCTGACGATTTCATTGCCTGCGTACAGGCTGCCGGCCTTAAGGTAGTGGAGGAGAATGACCAGGTAGGGATGAGCTATACGCTGCTGCAGTGCGAGAAAATGTCCTAGGTCTTAGGTCCAGGGTCTTAAGCATCGTCCATTGCAGGATGATTTACATCCACAAATCTATATACCAAAGCAGGGTACATAGGACCTGAGACGTAGGACCTAAAACCCCCAAACCCTAATACAATGCAAAAAGAAAAGGTAGACGTGCTCGTAATCGGTGCCGGCCCGGCTGGTACCGTATCCGCTTCCATCATCGCACAGGCGGGTTATAAGGTGAAGATCGTGGAGAAGCAGCGCTTCCCCCGTTTCGTGATCGGCGAAAGCCTGCTGCCCCGCTGTATGGAGGCGCTTACGGAAGCAAAGTTCATTGACGCCATTAAAGCCTGTGGTTTCCAGGAAAAGAATGGCGCCAAGTTCGTGAAGAATGGCAAGGTCTGCGACTTTAGCTTTAAAGAACAATTTACCAACGGGTGGACCTGGACCTGGCAGGTGCAACGCGCTACCTTTGACAAAGCACTGGCAGACGCCGTGGAAGCCATGGGCGTGCCGGTGGAATACGAAACTACGGTTACGGATATACGCTTTAATGGATCAGATTCTGTGACCACCGTGGAAGATGCAACCGGTCAGTTGAAAGAGATAGAAGCCCGCTTCATCGTGGATGGAAGTGGCTATGGCCGTGTGATCCCGCGGATGTTTAACCTGGAGAAGCACTCACAGCTGCAATCGCGCAAGGCGCTTTTTGCGCACACGGTAGATAAAAAACGCCACCTGGATGGGGAACCCAACCGCATTACCGCGGTGGTACACCAGAAAGGCGTTTGGGTGTGGATCATCCCCTTCAGCACGGGTGTTACTTCCCTGGGCTTTGTAGGCAACCCCGAATTCTTTGACCAGTTTCCCGGCACGCCAGAGGAACAATACCGCGCCATGATCGCTACGGAGCCTTTCTTTGCAGAGCGCTTCAAGGACGTGGAGCTCGTGTTTGAGCCCCGCATCCTGCAATCCTGGTCTGCCACTACCGATAAATTTTACGGGGATGGATTTGTGCTCACTGGTAATGTAACGGAGTTCCTGGATCCCATTTTCTCTTCCGGCGTTACCCTCGCCTGCGTGTCTGCCCAAACGGCTGCCAGACTGGTGATCCGTAAGCTGCAGGGCGAGCCCGTGGACTGGGAAAAAGAATACATGGAGCCCACCCAGCATGGGGTGAATGTATTCCGCTCCTATGTGATGGCCTGGTATGAAGGCACGCTGGACACCATTTTCTTCTGCGAAAACCCGGACCAGGCGGTGAAAGAACAGATCTGCAGTGTACTGGCGGGGTATGTGTGGGACCGGACCAACCCGTACGTGACCGGCCATGCCACAGAGCCCAAGCGACTGGCCCGTAAAATAGAACTTACCGAAAAACTGAATGCGCTTGGATAATGCATCGGCATATATTACCGCTACCAGCGCCGTACGGCCACAGGGCGTGTTTCGCAATGGGAAGCTCCAATGGGAGCATCCCGCGGGCGACCTGCAAACCCTGCTGCGCTATGGCTACGAGCAGCTGGGCAGTGCCTATCCCAAGTTTCACAAAATGGATGCGCTGAGTAAACTGGGATGGCTCACGGCGGAAGTGCTCCTCGGCGCCAACCCGCTGCTGGAGCGGCACGCAGCCCCCGGTGTAGGACTGGCCCTGGCCAACCGGAGCAGCAGCCTGGATACCGACGTGCGCTATTACGACACGGTGAAGGATATAGCCAGCCCGGCTTTATTTGTATACACCCTGCCCAATATTGTAATGGGCGAGATCTGCATACGCCATGGTTTCAAAGGGGAGAATGTCTTCTTTGTGCAGGACCGTTTTGATACGGCATCCCTGGCCGGGTATGTGCAGGAATTATTCAATGAAAAAGCCGTTACCGCCTGTGTATGCGGGTGGGTAGAGGTAATGCAGGACCGCTTTGACGCCGCACTATACCTGGTAGAAAACCAGGCTGGCGAAAGGGCCATCCCGTTTACCGCGGTAGCAATGCAACATCTATATCAAACTATAGCAAATGGAAATGGAGAAACTGATAGCCGATCTGAAAGTACAGATCATTGAGCAACTGAACCTGCAGGAAGTAAAACCGGAAGATATCGGCGATGACGCGCCCCTCTTCAAAGAAGGGCTGGGACTGGATTCCATCGACGCACTGGAACTCATTGTGCTGCTGCAGCAGCACTACGGCATCCGCGTGGCCAACCCGGATGATGGACCGCGTATTTTCCAGTCGGTGCGCACGATTGCCCAATTCATTACCGAGCAAAAGGCGGCACAGGCATGAGTACTGCGCCTACTTGGATAGCCGGTGGTGGCGTGATCTGCGGTATAGGGCAACAGGTACGGGAGTGCCTGCAGGCGTTTGCACAAATGCAACCGGGCATGGCCCGCATGCAGGTGCTGCATTCCGCGCACGCGGCCCAATTTCCCGTGGTGGAAGTGAAGGCGGATAATGAGCACCTGGCCGTGCTTACCGGCTTGCCCGCGCATACCAGCCGTACTGCCATGCTCAGTTTTGTAGCCGCCCGCGAGGCGTGGACCTCCTCCGGCCTGGGGGACGTGCGGGATTACCGCACGGCTTTCGTCTCTGCCAATACGGTAGGGGGCATGGACAAAACTGAAGACTTCTTCCCCGGCTTCCTGGCCAATCCTGCGAGTGGGCGCCTGCGCGGTGTAAGCCAGCATGAATGTGGCACCATTACCGAAATAACGGCGGATGCACTGGGCATCACCCATCATGTAACCACCATCAGCACGGCCTGCTCCAGCGGCGCCAATGCGCTGATGTACGGGGCACGCCTTATTAAGAACAGCCTGGCCGATGTGGTAATAGCGGGTGGCACGGATGCACTGACCCGCTTTACACTCAACGGCTTTAATACGCTCATGATCCTGGACACGGAACGCTGCCGCCCCTTTGACGATACCCGCCGCGGGCTGAACCTGGGCGAGGGCGCGGGTTACGTGGTACTGGTGTCTGACGCGGTAGCGGCTACCCTGCAACATACATGGTGTAGGCTGAGTGGCTTTGCCAATGCCAATGATGCCTATCATCAAACGGCCTCCAGCCCGGATGGTACCGGCAATTACCTGGCCATGCAGGGTGCCCTTGAAATGGCAGGACTGCTCCCAGGTGATATTGGCTATATTAACCTGCACGGCACCGGCACCCAGAACAATGACCTGAGTGAAGGCATGGCCATTGCGCGCCTCTTTGGCGACAAGCTGCCGCCCGCCAGTTCTACCAAATCCTTTACGGGCCACACCCTGGGCGCCAGCGGCGGCATAGAAGCGGTATTTTCCGCCCTCTCCGTGCGCGATGGTATTATTTACCCCAATGCACAATTTACCACCCGGATGAAAGAGCTGCCTTTTGCGCCGGCCACCACTTTCAGCAAGGGCAACGTGCTGGAGCATGTAATGAGCAATTCCTTTGGTTTTGGCGGCAATTGTTCCAGTTTGGTGTTTAGCAAATGATGTGAATGGTCCTGGGGGCTTTCCAACAAATAGCCCGGTACCTGAGACTTAAGACCTAAGACATAGGACATTTAACATGAAAATATTCATCAACGGCACCGGATCAGTATCGCCGCAGGAAACTGCGGCGGGCGCTGCATTTTGGCCATCCTTTATCCCTGCTGAGGGTAACCGCCGCAAGGTGGTGGACCCTGATTACAAGCAGTGGATAGATATTAAGCAGATACGCCGTATGAGCCGGGTGATAAAGATGGGCGTGGGCGCCGCGCAACTCAGCTTGCAGGAAGCCGGCCTGTGGCAGCCGGATGGCATCATTACCGGCACAGCCTATGGCTGCCTGGATGATACCGGTGTGTTCATCAAAAAAATGGTGGAGCAGGAGGAGCAGATGCTGACCCCTACCGCCTTCATTCAAAGTACCCATAACACCGTGGGGGGCCAGGTAGCGCTGCTGCTGGGCTGCCACGCGTACAACAATACTTTTGTGCACCGGGGCCACTCCTTTGAAAGTGCCCTGCTGGATGCCACGATGATCCTCCGGGAAGGCACTGCAAAACAATTGCTGGTGGGCGGCCTGGACGAGATCACTCATTTCAGCCATGCCATCCTGGAGCGCTTTGGCCTGTTCCGTCATCATGTGGATGGGGAAGGGGCCGCGTTTTTTGTGCTGGGGACCGTGCAGGGGCCTGCGGCCAGTGCCTGCCTGGCAGGTGTGCAAACGGTGTATAAACCCGCAGATACTGCGGCAGTGCTGCGCGCACGCGACCAATTGCTGGCTACTGCCGGCCTTGGCTGGGCAGATATAGACCTGCTGGTGCTGGGCCAGGATGGCACTGCGGATGCCTGGTACACGGCCATGGGGACAGGTAAGCCCGCCCTGGGCTTTAAACAGGCCTGTGGGGAATACCCTACCGCATCGGCCTTTGCTATGTGGCTGGCCAACAGGGTGTTAAGCCTGCAACAGGCGCCCCCGGAGCTGGTGTTGCAGGGAAAACTGCCTTCAAAAATTAACAACATTTTGATTTACAATCACCACATGGGCTCTCACCATTCCTTAATTTTATTAACGGTATGCTGAGGCCCCGGCTTAGGAAAGACCAGCTGATCGTGTTTGCGGTGTACTGCTGCATGATCGCATATGCTACCGCAGTGCAGGCGCTGCCGTGGTGGGCATATGTGCTGCCCTTACTGGCCTGGAGTGGGGTGCTGGCGTACGGTGCCATGCGCATTGAAGCGCGGTTCTTTGTGCCTTCTGTGTGCAGTGGTAACACCGGGCGCAAGGCCATTGCCCTTACGTTTGACGACGGGCCTTTACCACAGTATACCCCGGTGGTGCTGGACATACTGGCTAAAGCGGAGGCGCCTGCGGCCTTTTTCTGCATTGGTAAAAATGCCGAAGCCAACCCGGGCTTACTGCAACGCATATACGAGGCAGGACATGTTGTGGGTAACCACAGTTACGCGCACCACTTCTGGTTCGATATGTTTGGCAGTACCCGCATGCTTACAGACATGCACCAGGCAGACGATGCCGTGGAAGCGGTCATTGACTGCCGTCCCAGGCTGTTTCGCCCGCCATACGGGGTTACCAATCCTAACCTGGCGCGCGCCATCAGCAGGGGCGGGTATGTTTCCGTAGGCTGGAACATCCGTTCCCTGGATACGGTGGCCAAAGATGCAGATGCATTACAACAGCGCATCCTGGGCCAGTTAAAACCTGGCGCCATCCTGCTGCTGCACGATACCTGCGCTATAACAGCGCAGCTGCTACCGGCACTGATCACAGCGATCAGGGCCCGTGGTTATGTAATAGAACGATTGGATAAATTGATAAATGAAGCACCCTATGCGTAACTGGTGGATAATGATTTTTTGCTGTTTTGCCGCGCTGAAAACCAGTGCCCAGGCGGGCTACAAGCCGGTGGCGGATGCAACGGCCTTCCGGCAGCAGTTTGCAAAGACCGCCCAAGGCACCCAAAGCATTGAAAGTGATTTTGTGCAGGAAAAAGACCTCAGCATGCTGGCAGATAAGATCACTTCCAAAGGCAGGTTCTGGTTTAAGAAGGACAACAAAGTGCGTATGGAATACAGTACGCCTTCTTACTACCTGCTGGTGATCAATGGCAAGGATATTAAGACAAAAGACAGCCAGAAAGAAAATAAGATCTCTGCAAAATCCAACAAGGTATTTGAGCAGGTGAACAAGATCACGGTAGATTGTGTGCAGGGCACCGTATTGGACAATGCAGACTTTACCAGCCGCATCCTGGAAAATGGCAGCACCTACCTGCTGGAACTTACCCCGGTAAGCAAGGCCCTGAAGGATTTCTTCAGGACCATTACACTTACCGTGGATAAAAAAGATTATGGCGTAAGCAAGATCGTGATGCAGGAAAATTCCGGCGACAATACCACGATCACTTTTGTACACAAACAAGTGAACGTAAATATTCCGGATGCCGTTTTTGCGACCAGGTAAACGATGGATGCCGGCCCTGCTGCTGCTGGGCGCCTGCCGCTCCCAGTACAAAAGCCTGCAGCCTGCGCCGCAGCGCGATGCACATTGCATTGAGAAATTTGCACCGCAGTTCAGCAACCAGCTGTACAGCACCCAGGTGGATATTTTGAAGCACCACCTCAGTGGGTTGCTCTTTTTTAAGCAAATGCCAGACAGCAGTATGCGCCTGGTATTTGCTAATGAAATGGGATTTAAGTTCTTTGATTTTGAATTTACCAAAAGCGGGGCGTTTGTAAAGCACTACGTGTTTGACAAAATGGATAAGCCTGCGGTGGTAAAGACCCTGCGCAAGGATTTTGAGCTGGTGCTCCTGCACCCGGACCTTAGCCAGGCCAGGGTGCTTACGGGCAATGGGCTGCAATACACAGCGGTGCCCACGGAGAAGGGAAATAATTATTTCATTACCGATACGGCCTGCAACCAGCTGGTGCGCATTGAAAAATCATCCGCCAAAAAGCCGGTGGTGATCGTGAAGATGTGGCACTACCAGCAAGGCACACCAGACAGCATCAGCGTACACCACACCCGGTTTAAGTTCAATATCACCTTACAAAAGACCCAGCGGGCAAAGGATTGAATGCAGCAGTTTTAAAAAGAAGATCATGTTAGAAAATAGTTTTTATATCATCACCCATGAAGAAAGGGGCAATAACAGCATCACGGTGACCGTGACGCTAAACCCCGCCCATCCCATTTTTGAAGGGCACTTTCCCGGCAGGCCGGTGGTACCCGGCGTGTGTATGATGCAGATCGTGAAAGAGCTGCTGGACCGGGGCACCGCGCAGGACACCCTGCTGCGCCATGGCAGCAACATAAAGTTCCTCCATTTCATTGATCCCACCCGGCAACCGGAAGTGCTGATCAGCGTGCAGTACGATGCACAGCCCGACGCCAGCTGGAAAGTGAATGCCAACATCCGCCATGGGGAAACCGTTTTCTTCAAATTCCAGGGCAACTTTATTACCCAAACATCCTAAGCCTATCCACTGCAACAATGGACGCCAACCAGCCCACATACCACGAGCAGTTCCAGGCACTCCGCTGCTGCGTGATCATCCCTACCTACAACAACGCCGGCACGCTGGCCAGCGTGGTCACTAACGTACAGGCTTATACGAAAAATATCATCGTGGTAAACGATGGTGCTACTGACGCCACCGCGCAGATCCTGGCCGGCTTCCCGGGCATCCGGGTGGTGAACTACGTGCCTAACCGTGGCAAGGGCTGGGCCTTGCGCCAGGGCTTCAAAGCCGCCATCACCGCGGGGTACGATTTTGCCATTACTATAGATGCGGACGGGCAGCACTTTGCAGAAGACCTGCTGGTGTTCCTGGAGCGCCTGCAAACAGGGGAGCGCGACAGCCTGGTCATAGGCGCCCGCAACCTGCAGCAGGAGAACATGCCGGGCAAGAATACATTTGCCAATAAATTTTCCAACTTCTGGTTTTACGTGGAAACCGGGAAGAAAATGCCCGATACCCAATCCGGCTACCGCCTGTACCCCCTGCACCGTATGCGCAAGATGTGGTTTGTGTGCCGCAAGTACGAGTTTGAAATAGAAGTGATGGTACGCTGTGTGTGGAGGGGCATTAACATAGACTGGGCACCTGTGAAAGTATATTACCCGCCGCCGGGGGAGCGTATTTCCCACTTCCGCCCCTTCCGCGATTTTTCCCGTATCAGCGTGTTAAATACCGTGCTGGTCACCATTGCATTTTTATACATCCACCCCCGCAACTTTTTATTTTATTTCAGCCGGAAGGAGAACTGGAAGAAAATGTGGCGGGATGAAATGCTGCGCCCCGGGGAGTCTAATATCCGCAAGGCCGTTTCGGCCGGGGTGGGGGTGTGCATCGGCATCCTGCCTATCTGGGGGCTGCAAATGCTTACTGCCATCCTGGTATCTACCGTGTTTAAACTGAACCGGGGCATTACCTTTATGTGCAGCCATATCAGTTTTCCGCCTATGGTGCCGGTCATTATCTTTGGTAGTTTCCTGATGGGCCGCATCTGGGTGAAAGAACGCACGGACCTGCTGTTCAGCAAGGGGCTGAACATGCATACCATCCAGGAAAACCTGTTGCAATATATTACCGGTAGCATTACCCTGGCCATTTTGGCCGGGCTGCTCACTACTGTTATCATTTACCTGGTCCTGGCCGTGTTCCGTAAGCCGGCCCGGGTCAGCGCGTAAGCAGGCACACTGCATTGTACACCGTCTATGAGCACACTTTTTATTGCCATTTATAATTTCTTTGAGCGCAGGCGCCTCCTGCTGTGGATAGCCACTATCGCTAGTTTCCTGGTGGTGGGGTTGCTGGCGCGCTGCATAAAACTGGAGGAGGACATCACACAGATCCTGCCGCATGAAGCACGGCTGGACAAGCTGCAGCAGGTGTTCCAGGACAGTAAGTTTGCAGACAAACTGGTGCTCACTGTTTCCCTCAAAGACAGCACGGCCGCGCCCCAGCCGGACAGCCTCACGGCCTTTGCCGGCGCATTTGCAGACAGTGCCAATGCGCACCTGGCACCCTATATCAAAACCATGCAGGCGCAGATGGCCGATACTGCGGTACTGGGCCTGATGGATCTCATACGCGGGCACCTGCCCATTTTCCTGGAGCCGGACGACTATACGAAAATAGACTCCATGATAGCCCCGGAAACGGTGAAGGGGCAACTGGCCTATGATTACCGCACACTGATCTCGCCCGCAGGCCTGGTGTTGAAGAAGGCCATTGCCCAGGACCCCGTAGGCATTTCCTGGTTGGGTATAAAGAAGCTGCAACGCCTGCAATATGATGAACAATTTGAGCTGTACGATAGCTACGTAATGACCAAAGATCACCGTCACCTGATGATCTTTATTTCACCGGCATTTGTAGCCAGTGAAACCGGTAAGAACAGCCAGTTCCTCAAAGCCCTGGATGCCACACTGGGACAGGTGGAAAAGGAACATCCCACGGTAGCGGCGTCTTATTTTGGGGCCACGGCAGTGTCTGAAGGGAATGCCCGCCAGCTGCGCCAGGACATGCTGCTTACCCAGGGCATTACACTGACGCTGCTGGTGGTGCTGATAGCCCTGTTCTTCAAAAAGAAAAGGGCGCCGGTGCTGGTGATGCTGCCCGTGGTGTTTGGCGCCCTGTTTTCCATGGCGGTGGTGTACCTCATCAAGGGACATATTTCCGTGGTGGCACTGGGCGTGGGCTCCGTGGTGCTGGGCATTGCGGTGAACTACTCCCTGCACGTATTTAACCACTACCGCCACCTGCACGACATCCGCGAGGTGATCCGTGACCTGGCAGAGCCCATGACCATCGGTAGCTTCACGACCATCGGCGGCTTCCTTTGCCTCCAGTTTGTTCAATCGCCACTGTTGAAGGATGTAGGCTTTTTTGCCGCATTCAGCCTGGTGGGCGCCTGCCTGTTCTCGCTCATTTTTCTGCCCCACTGGATTGTGATGGGGCGGCAGGAAAAACCGGTGGCGCATGCGCATGAAGAGGAGCACAACTGGCTGGACCAGCTTTCTGCTTACCACCCGGAGAAAAACAAGTACCTGGTGGGCGTGATCTTCCTGCTCACCATCGTGTTCTTTTTTACCAGCGGCCGCGTAGGTTTTGAAAGCGATATGATGCGGATGAACTTCATGACGCCCGCCCTGCAGAAAGCGGAAAAGCAACTCAACGATATCAATGCCTATACCGCACAGTCCATTTACGTCGTGAGCGAAGGGAACACCCTGGAAGCTGCGCTGGAAAACAGTGAGCGCATGATGCCCATGGTGCATAGCCTGCAGGCAAAAGGCATTGTGAAAAAATATGCCGGCGTGGGCGCCCTGCTGATCTCTGGTAAAGAACAGCAAGCCCGCATAGACCGGTGGAATGCTTACTGGACGCCTGAAAAGAAGCAGCAACTGCTCGCGCACCTGCGCCAGGAGGGCGCCGCTTACCGCTTCAGCCCTGCTGCTTTTGATGCATTTGCACAGCTGCTGGACCAGCCATTTACCCTGCTGGACACGGTGGCGCTGCAGCAACTGAAGGCCGGTAGCCTGGGCGATTTTATTATAGAAAAACATGGCACCGTAAGCGTGGTGACCCTGCTGAAAGTGGCTACCGCAGATAAACAGGCCGTATACACCGCGCTGGAGCACCTGCCCGGCACCACGGTGCTGGACCGCCAGTATGCGGCAAACCGGCTGGTGGGCGTGATCAACAGTGAATTTAACAGCATTGCCTGGATGACTTCCCTGCTGGTATTCTTTGCCCTGCTGCTTTCTTACGGGCGCATAGAATTAACGCTCATCACCTTCATTCCCATGCTGATCAGCTGGGTGTGGATCCTGGGTATTATGGGGCTGTTTGGTATCAAGTTCAATATTGTAAACATCATCCTTTCCACTTTCATCTTTGGCCTGGGTGATGATTATTCCATCTTCATTATGGATGGCCTGCTGCAGGAGTATAAGACCGGGCGCAGGCAATTGTCGTCCTTCAAGTCATCCATCTTCTTATCGGCTATTACCACAGTGCTGGGGCTGGGCGTGCTTATTTTTGCAAAGCACCCGTCCCTGCGCTCCATTGCTTTGATCTCCATCATCGGGATAGGCAGCGTGGTGCTGATCTCGCAGGTGATGATCCCCTTCCTGTTTAACTGGCTGATCACTAACCGGGTGCGCAAAGGCCGCATGCCATGGACGCTCACCGGCTGGGCAAAGTCTGTGTTTGCCTTCACTTATTTTGTAGTGGGCTCCCTGCTTATGACGGTGCTAGGCTGGCTGCTGGTGAAGCTGCGCATCATTGGTAAATGGAGGGGCAAATATGTGTATCATTTCCTGTTGTCCAACTTTACCCACTCTTTGCTTTATATCATGGCCAACGTAAAGAAGGTGGTGCGTAATCCTGCGAACGAAGATTACAGCAAACCCGCCGTGATCATTAGTAACCACCAGTCTTTCCTGGACATCCTGGTGAGCACCATGCTACACCCCAAGGTGATCCTGCTCACCAATCAATGGGTGTGGCGCTCGCCCGTGTTTGGGGCGGTGGTGCGTATGGCGGATTACTACCCGGTGGCAGATGGGGCGGAAGATAGCATAGAACGCCTGCGGGAACAGGTGGCACATGGGTACTCCATCGTGGTGTACCCGGAAGGTACCCGCTCCGCGGATGCCAGCATTGGCCGTTTTCATAAGGGCGCTTTCTACATTGCGGAACAATTGGGCCTGGACATCCTGCCCATGGTGCTGCATGGCACGGCCTATACCATGTCCAAGAATGATTTCCTGCTCAAGGACGGGCAGATCACGGTGGAGTACCTCCCGCGTATCAAAGCCACAGATATGAGCTGGGGAGATGGGTACGCAGCACGGACCAAAAGCATCAGTAAGTATTTCAAACAACAATACGCGGACCTGTGCCTGCGCACGGAAACGCCTGCATATTTCCGCAAGCAACTTATCTCCAATTACTTGTACAAAGGACCGGTGCTGGAATGGTATATGCGCGTGAAAACGGCCATGGAAGGTAACTATAGCATCTTTAACACGCTGCTGCCCCGCCAGGGTGAGATCCTGGACATCGGGTGCGGGTATGGGTTTATGGATTATATGTTGTATTTTTTGTCAAATGAGCGCCGCATTACCGGCATAGACTATGACGAGGAAAAAATACAGGTGGCCCGGCATGGGTACCTGAGACCAGGCCATTTGCAGTTCCTGGCCGCCGATGCCAACAACTTTGACTGGAAAGCATACGATGCCATTATTCTCAGCGATGTAATGCATTACCTCACGCCAGGTGCGCAATACAAGCTGCTGGAGCAGTGTTTAAAGCACCTGCGCCCCGGTGGCCGCATCATTCTCCGGGATGGGGATGCAGACCTGCAACAAAGACATGAGCGCACCCGGCTCACGGAATTTTTCTCGACCAAGGTGATAGGATTTAATAAAACAGCCCAGGAACTTTCCTTCTTTTCCGGCACACAGCTGCGCGCCAATGCGGGAAAACTGGGAGCCACAGTAGAAACGATCGATAACGGAAAACACTTGTCTAACCTTATTTTCATCATCACGCATAACCCCTGATTGCGTACATGAGTACACCTATTGTAGCTATAATTGGTAGTGGCCTGGGAGGGCTGGTCTGCGGTGCCATACTGGCAAAGCAGGGCTACCGCGTACGCCTATACGAAAAAAATAAACAGATAGGCGGTTGCCTGCAAACATTCAGCCGCGACAAAGCCATCCTGGATTCCGGGGTGCATTACATAGGCGGGCTGGACAAGGGGCAATCACTCCACGAGGTGTTCCGCTACCTGGGCATCATGGACCAGTTGAAGCTGCAGAAGATGGATGAGAATGGATTTGATGTGATCAACTTTGGCAACGAAGCCAAGGAATACAAGCTGGCCCAGGGTTACGACCGGTTCAAGGCTACGCTGCTGGCGGATTTCCCGGAAGAAGAAGCCGCGCTGGACGCTTATTGCCATACCATCAGGGAAGTGTGCAGCAAGTTCCCGCTGTACAACCTGCGCCTGGGCAGTTATGCGGAAAAGGAATCCGTACTGGGCCTCAGCACGGCAGGGTTCCTGGAAAGCATTACACAGAATGAGCGCCTGCGCCAGGTGCTGGCGGGTAATAACCTGCTGTATGCCGGCCGGGCGGATAAAACCCCGCTGTATGTGCATGCCCTGGTGACCAACAGTTACCTGGAAAGCAGCTACAAATGCGTGGATGGAGGCTCCCAGATCGGCAAGCTGTTATCCCGGGTGATCCGCGCCCACGGCGGGGAGATCTACCGCAATGCGCCGGTACAGGCCATTGTAGGGGAGGGCGACCGGGTGGATCATTTGCGCCTGGCAGATGGTACGCCCGTAAAAGCAGACCTGTACATTTCCAATGCACACCCGGCCCAAACCCTGCGGATGACGGAAAGCAACCTGCTGCGGCCGGCCTACAAGACCCGTATTTATGAGCTGGATAACTCGCCGGGGGCGTTTGTGCTGAACATCACCCTGAAGCCGCATACATTCCCGTATCTTAACTACAACTATTACGCACATACGAAAGAAAATGCCTGGGAAGGCATTGACTATACGGAAGACAACTGGCCGCTTACCTGGGCCATGTTTGTGCCGCCGGGCAAGGCCGCCATGCCGTATGCGGATAATGTGACCATCATGACCTACATGCATGCCGCGGAGCTGGAACCCTGGAAAGATACCCTGAACACCACGGCACATCCGGGGGACCGGGGACCAGCGTACGAGGCTTTCAAGGCCCGGAAAACGGCGCAGCTGCTGCGCAGGGTGTACGAGCGGTTTCCCGGGCTGGAAGCGGCCATCCTGCACACCTATGCGGCTACCCCGCTTACCTACCGGGACTACCTGGGCACGGCAGACGGGAGCATGTATGGGGTGGAAAAGGATTATCACGATACGTTAAAAACGTTTATCTCAGCCCGCACCCGGCTTTCTAATTTGTATCTTACCGGGCAAAACCTGAACTTGCATGGCATTATGGGCGTAACCATGAGCGCGTTGATGACCTGTGGAGAGATCATTGGCCTGGAACCCTTGCTGGACGCCATTAAGCAACATTAGACTATGAAAAAGAAGAGAAGTATAGGGGCTAAGATCCTGCGCGTACTGCTGTTTATCCTGGGAGGCTTCCTGGCTTTGCTGTTGATGCTCGTCATTTACGTGGTGTCTGTGGCCCGCATGGACCCGCCCGAAATAGCCGACGAATCTGCGTTGAAGGAACAACGTACAGCACTGGACAGTTCCGCTTATGTGCTGCGCAATAACTGGTTCCGGAAGAGCAAAACCGGCCTGTATGAAATGTACGTGGAGGGCAAGCCGTTTGACCGCGGGGTGGCGTATGGCAAGCTGACTTCCGAGCTGGTAAAGCGCCAGGAGGACCACTTCTCCGAGCAGATCAACCGCATGATCCCTTCTCCTTTCTACCTGCGCTTCCTGAAATATTTTGTTGGCTGGTTTAACCGTGACCTGGACAAGCATGTGCCGGAAGAATACAAGGAAGAGATCTACGGTATTTCGTTTGAAGCATCCTCCCACTACGGCTATATTGGCACTAACTATGAACGCCTCATGAACTACCATGCGGCGCATGACATCGGCCACGCCCTGCAAAGCATGGCGCTGGTGGGTTGCACCTCCTTTGCCACCTGGAACAGCCGTTCCGCCGACAGTAGCCTGATCGTGGGCCGCAACTTTGATTTTTACGTGGGTGATAAATTTGCCGAAGATAAAATAGTAGCCTTTTATAAACCAAGCGAAGGGCACAAGTTCATGATCGTGACCTGGGCAGGCTTTGTGGGCTGCGTGTCCGGCATGAACGACCAGGGCCTTACAGTGACCATCAATGCGGATAAGACCAGCATCCCTTCGGGATCTGCCACCCCCGTGTCTTTGGTGGCCCGGGAGATCCTGCAGTACGCCGGCAATATTAAAGAAGCGTGGGCCATTGCACAGCGCCGCAAGATGTTCGTGTCAGAGTCCTTCCTCATCGGCTCCGCAGCAGATAACAAAGCCGTGATAATTGAAAAAACGCCGGAGAGCATGGACCTGTATGAACCGGACAGCAAGGCAGATTTTATCACCTGCACCAATCACTTCCAGGGCGATACCCTGAAGAAACTGGCCTCCAACAAAGAGCAGGAAGCCCGCAGTGCGTCTGTATACCGATACAACCGCCTGATGGAGCTGCTGCAGGAAAAAGGCCCCAACACTGTACAAAAATCAGTAGACATACTCCGCGACCGTTTTGGTATGCACAATGCAGACATTGGCGTGGGCAATGAAAAGGCCATCAACCAGTTTATCGCGCACCACTCCATCGTATTTGAACCGAAGCAACTGAAGGTATGGGTATCCACCCAGCCCTGGCAGCTGGGCCAGTACGCGGCGTATGACCTGCATACCATCTTTGACATGCACGGCCTGCAAACAGACCACGAGGTGTATGACAGTGCGGCCAGCATAGGCCCGGACCCTTTCCTGCAAACAGATACTTTCCGCCTGTTCCAGCGCTACCGTGCCATCAGGGCAGACATCCAGAATGGGAAGGATATTGATGTGCAGGAACTGATCCACAGTAACCCTACCTACTATCACACCTATGTGCTGGCGGGTGATTATGCATTTAAGCATAAAGCGTTTGCTGCTGCAAAGGGTTATTACGAGCATGCGTTAACGTTAGTGATCGCCACAAAGAACGAGGAAGACCACATCCGCGCGCAGCTGCAAAAAATTGAAAAGCAGAACAAATGATCAAAGGCATCGGCACTGATATCGTGGAGGTGGCGCGCATCCGGCTGAAGATAACGCAGGGGCGGGGCTTCCGCGAGTTGGTGTTCTCTCCTTTGGAAATTGAATATTGTGAAAAACAGGCCCAGCCTGCGGAAAGTTATGCCGCCCGTTTTGCCGCCAAGGAAGCCCTGTTAAAGGCACTGGGCACCGGCTGGGGGCAAAGCGGCCTGCAGTTTTACGAAATAGAGGTGCGCAACGATGCAGCAGGCCGCCCTACCCTCCACCTGCTGGGGACCAGTGCCACAGCCTATGCAGATCACGTGTTGCACATCAGCCTCTCGCACACCGCTACCATGGCCACTGCGGTGGTGCTGGTGGAAGTTCCATAATCTCCAAGACCATGTACATCCCGGATATAGAATTACAGCCCGCTGCCGCTATCCGGCAGTTCCAGGAAAGGGAAGTGCTGCGCCAGATCGGTTACCTGGCGCAGTTTTCGCCGTTTTACAAATCCTGGTTTGCCCGGCATAACATAGTGCCCGGTAGTATGCAGTCGCTGGAAGACCTGACCAAAATTCCCCCGGTGACCAAAGACGAACTGCAGGAGCGCAACTGGGAATTCCTGTGCGTGGATAAGCGCAAGATCGCAGAGTATACTACCACCTCCGGCACCATGGGCCGCCCCGTGGTGATGGCGCTTACAGACCGTGACCTGCAACGCCTGGCTTACAACGAATATATTTCCTTCTGCTGCGCAGACGGCACGGATAAAGATGTGTACCAGCTCATGCTCACACTGGACCGCCAGTTTATGGCCGGCATGGCGTATTACACGGGCATCCGCAAGCTGGGCGCCGGTGTGCTGAGAGTAGGGCCGGGCGTGCCTTCCATGCAATGGGAAAATATACAGCGCATACAACCTACTACCATCGTTGCGGTGCCTTCGTTTATTATAAAATTGCTGGCGTATGCGCAGGAGCATGGCATGGATGTAAATGCCAGTTCTGTAAAGAAAGCCATTTGCATAGGAGAGAATATCCGCAACCAGGATTTCACGTACAATGTGCTGGGTAAAAAGATCACCGATACCTGGAATATACAATTGTATTCCACTTATGCCTCCACGGAAATGCAGGCGGCCTTCACCGAGTGCAAAGCCGGTGTGGGCGGGCATCACCACCCGGAACTGCTTTACGTGGAATTGCTGGACGAGCACGACCAGCCCGTGGCACCGGGGCAGGATGGGGAAGTGACCATCACTACGCTGGGCGTGGAAGGCATGCCCCTGCTGCGTTACAAGACAGGCGATATATGCCGCTATGAAAATACGCCCTGCACCTGCGGACGCCATACGCTGCGCCTCTCGCCGGTGATAGGCCGTAAGAAGCAAATGCTGAAATACAAGGGCACTACGCTATACCCGCCGGCGCTTTTTGACCTGCTGGCAGATATGCAGGAGGTGAAAGAGTTTATCGTGGAAGTATTTTCCAACGACCTGGGCACGGATGATATCACCCTGCACCTGGCGGTGGTTACGGAGAGTGAGGATACGGACCGCCGCATCCGCTCTTACCTGCAGGGCAAGCTGCGTGTGATCCCGGAGATCCAGTATCATCCCATGTCGGAGATCATGAAGCGGCAGTTTCCCGAAGGGAGCCGGAAGCCGGTGAAATTTGTGGATAACCGGAAATAGATAAAATTCAGGTATGAATTGTGGCCTATTTCAAAAAGGATTTTGAAAGCTGGGGGAAATATGCAGTTTGCGGGAAGCTACTCCCTGGTTGTTGGCTATCCTAATGTTTCTCTGTGCTCTCCCTGATCATCAGCGAAGGCCCCAGCACCACGTGGTGCCGCTCTTCTGTAGGGTTTTGGATCTCATCCATCAGCACCTTTACAATATGTGCCCCCATTTCTTCGATGGGCTGCGCCACGCAACTGATAGAAGGCGTATTTAACCGGAAAATATCGTGGTCGTCAAAGCTGATCATACCCATGTCCCTGCCCAATTGCAGGCCCAGGGAGCGGATGGCTTCAATACCGTAAATACCCAGGTAGTTCGTAGCAAAAAAGATGGCATCCAGCGCTGGAACAGATTGCAGGAACTTCTTCATTTCTGCAATGAAGGCAGGCCGCTGCTGGTCAAAGGGCATGCGCTTAATATGTTGCTTCTGCAACGGCACATTCAGTGATTTAAGGCCGGCTTCAAAACCGTTAAAACGGTCGCGCATCTGCACCAGGCTGGACGTGGTGGTTACAATGCCAATGTGTTTATACCCCTGCTGCACCAGGTGGGTAGCTGCATCAAAGCCGCCCTGGTAGTTATCCAGCACCACATAGTTAGTGGCTACATTGGGGAAGTAACGGTCTATGAGGATAATGGGCTTGCCGGTTTCCTGCAGGGTTTCAATATCTTTTTCCAGGCCCTTGGTGGGGGTAATGATATAGCCATCCACCTGGCGGTATTTCAATACCTCCAGGAGCCCCTGCGCCTTGGCCAGGTTGTCTTCCGTACTGCTGTACAACACCTTGTAGCCGGATTTGTCCGCCTCGTCTTCCACCACTTTTGCCAGGGTGCTGAAGAAAGGGTTGGCAATATCCTCCACGATGAGGCCAATGGTCTTGGTCTTGCCGGTGCGCAGCCCCCGGGCCAGCTGGTTGGGTTTGTACT
Source organism: Chitinophaga parva (assembly GCF_003071345.1). Lineage (NCBI taxonomy): Bacteria > Pseudomonadati > Bacteroidota > Chitinophagia > Chitinophagales > Chitinophagaceae > Chitinophaga > Chitinophaga parva. The sequence continues at coordinate 518,916 of NZ_QCYK01000002.1, forward strand.
TCAGCTTAGCAGCGATCTTGCTGATCTTTTTGATCACCGTTTCGCTGATACGCTTTTCCTTGCCCTTGCCATTGAGTACAAAAGATACGGTGGTAGGCGATACGCCTGCCTGCTTTGCTATATCTTTGATTGAGATTCCCTTCATTAAGTACAGTTAATCGATTTAGCCCAAACTAAGATACAAAAATAAACATGCGTGCACCTAACCATGGGACTGCATTTTTTTTATCTTGTATTTTATTGTTTCACTACCTATATATTTTTAATAAATTTATCCCGGTTGTGTTTTTTTAACCAAATTTTTATAATTTGGAAAAGCATCGGACAAAATCCGTCCGAAAGGCATACCTGGACATTGAGCGTATTTACCACGTCGTACCACCATTTCAACCAAAATATAACACCGCTAACTTTAGCCTAAATCGCAACCTGCATGAAACCCATACTGATCAAAGTGGGGGCTTTTGCCGATAACCAGATTACAATTGTGGAACGCGCAGACGCCTATTTTAACACGCCGTTCCATTTCCACCCGGAGTGTGAACTTGTTTACGTGACCGAAAGTCACGGCAAGCGTATCGTGGGCGACAGCATTGAAAGTTTCGATGTAGGCGACATGGTGTTCCTGGGGCCCAATATCCCGCACGTGTGGTACAACGAGGAAAGTTATTACCAGCAGGATGACAGCCTGCGGGCCCGCTCCGTGGTGATCTATTTTCCCCGTGATATTTTTGGGGATAAGTTTTACGCCCTGCCGGAAACCCGCGCCATGACGGAGCTTTTCCATCGCGCGCAGCGCGGCATGAAGATTACCGGCGCCACCCATGCACTGTTGAAACAGGAAATACTGGCCCTGCCCAGGAAAGAGGGGCTGGACCGCATTATCTCCCTGCTGAACATCCTGAAGATCCTCTCGGAAACCCGGGATTACTACTTCCTGGCCAGCACGGGCTATTCCCACGCTTACAATGCCAAGGACAACCACAAGATAGACGAGGTATTTAAATATGTGATGAATAATTTCTCCCGCGAGATCTCCCTGCAGGACGTAGCCAGCATTACCAATCTTTCCCCCCAGTCGTTCTGCCGCTTCTTTAAAAACCGCACCAAGAAATCCTTTGTGCAGTTTCTCAACGAGGTGCGCATAGGCCACGCCTGCAAGCGCCTTACCGAAGAAGACTGGAGCATTGCCGAAATTGCCTACAGCTGCGGGTTTAAGAACCTCTCCAATTTTAACCGCTTCTTCAAGGAGATCGTGGGCAAAACCCCCAAGGAGTACAAACAGGAGCTGCGCCTTAAAGAAGCATAGTGGAAAAGTAGCCGTCCGGAAACGTTCCCGGAGGATGCTGGTTAAAATCTGAGAAAAAAAGTTAAAAAAATGTAAATTAATTTATACTTTACAGGCCCTGACGGCTAAAGTCGCCCGCCGTCATAGCTGATCGGCGCCGTTTGTCTTTATTAGGTTTCACGTTTTGAAAAGCAACTGAAAAACAACCGTTTAACCCCTTTTTCCATTTCTTAAGTGTTTTTACGAATAGACCAAAGTCAGGATCCGGTGTTGTAGAATCTAAATCAAATTTTAATTGAAGTAGAAGCTGCAATACCGGGTTTTGTTTTTATCAACCAAAACTGACCGCGCAATTGCATGTACCAGCAATACGACGACCGGCATTTACTAACATTGCTGCGCCAGCACCAGGTGCCAGCCTTTAACGCCATCTACGACCGATACAGCCAGCCGCTGTTCCTCTTCATCTGCAGTAAAACCGACACCGGTGACGCAGCCCGCGACATCCTGCAGGATATTTTCACCTACCTCTGGGAAAACCGTACCAGCATTGAAGTTTCCACGCAGCTAAGGGCCTATCTGTACCAGTGCGCCCGGCACAAGATCATAGACCTGTACCGGCGCGAAGACCGCTACCGCCGTTACCTGCAGCAGCTGGTAGAGCACTTTGATACCCAGCCCCACCTTATTTCCGACCGCCTGGAACATAAAGAAAAAGCACAGCGTGTGCTGGAAGGCATTAACCACCTGCCGGAGCGCATGAAGGAGGCGTTTATGCTAAGCCGCTTTGAGCACCGCAGTATAGAGGAAATAGCAGCACGGATGGCCCTTTCCCAGCAAACGGTGAAGAACCAGATCAGCAAAGCACTGAAAATATTGCGGGACCGCTACGCGCAAACAGACCTGCTACTCTGGCTGCTGCTGTTGCACTTTATGCAACGGTAACGCCTGCACGAAAAAAATATTAAGTGTACATGGTACTTCAACCTTCCATGTACGACAACTGAATACTGACAAATAAACCCAGTGGATACGGAACAGATCAAAGCACTATTGGCGCGCTACCAGGACGGGGCCTGCACACCGGCGGAAACGCAGGTGGTGGAACAATGGTTCGATAATATTAACAGCCGCCGTACCCATGTGATCGATGAAGCAACCCTGCACGCGCAACTGGAAGAGGTAAAAATGCAGCTGCAATACGTGCTGCCGGAAGCGGAGCCCCGTAACCGCAAAACACTGCTCATTTCCCTTGGCAGTATAGCCGCCTGCCTGCTGCTGGGCCTTCTTATATTTTACAGCACCGGAGCCCGCAAACCGGCAGTGGTAGCGGCTTCCGTATCTACGCGGGTAGAGCTGCCGGCACACAGCAGCCGCGTGGTGGACCATGGTTTTATGATCATCACCACCGGCAGGGGCAGCACCGAACAGGTAGCACTGGCAGACGGCAGTACAGTAACAGTGAATGCATCCAGCCGCCTGCGCTATCCCCTGCAGTTTCCCAAAGACAAAAGACAGGTGTACCTCGATGAAGGAGAAGCTTATTTTAAAGTGGCTACAGATCCTTCCCGCGCTTTCAGCGTAGTATCCGGCAAGCTGACCACCACGGCGCTGGGCACTGCTTTCAACATCCGCAACTACGGCGGAGAGCAGCGCATCACCATCTCCCTGCTGAGCGGCAAAGTGAAAGTGGAAGGCACCTCCTTCCGGCACGATGCCTCCATTGTACTCCTGCCCAGTGAACGGCTGGACTATGACTGCAAAGCCATCGCGGCGCAGAAAAATTCTTTTGCAAAAGAAGAAGAGATCATAGGGTGGAAGCAGGGCTTCCTCATTTTTAAAGACGCCAGTTTTCCCCAGGTGCAAACCGAGATTGAGAACCGCTACGGGGTAACCATTGTAAATGAAAGCCACCAGCAGGCATGGGAATACACGGGTTTCTTTAAAGATGAAAGCCTGCAGGAAGTGGTAGAGACCATCTGTCTTACCAAGAACATCACCTACCGGATCAGCAACGACACGGTATATTTCCGGGATTAAAAATTTTTTTACAACAGGATGGTACTTCCATCTTTATGCAACGTCTACTAACAGATTACAGTACCAAAGGAAGGCTATCATGAAGCGCTAAGATTTGTTTATCCAGCTATCGTCAACCAAGATCAAGTTATTGTTTCTATTTACCGGCTATACCGGATGGCAGGCCCTGCCTCCGCTATGCCCCCGCTGACAGCGCGCCCCGGCGCATAGTGCCCGAGATCATTTTTATTACCTGTAAAGACCTGTGCCCGTATTGCGTTTCACCGCGTATAAGGCCCCTGGTATGCCCGTGCTCCTGCACATGTATCCATACATTTCATTTACTAACAAAGTTCAACCAATATGAAAAAAAATCTAAGATCGCTTCCGGTCTGCCTGGCCATGACGCTCCTGATGGGGCTCTCGCCTGCGGGCCTGCCATTGACGGCCACCGCGGCTGCCCAAACGGATGTGAAGACCATCAACGTAAGCATCCAGGTGAAGAACAGACCCCTGCAGGAGGTGATGGATGACCTCACCAGCAAAACAGGTCTTAATTTCCATTATGATAAAACAGGGCTGGACCTTACAAAAAAGGTAAGCCTTAACTGTAATAAAACCCCGCTGGAAGAAGTGCTGAATAATCTCTCCACTCAAACCGGCCTTTCATTCACTATCAGGAACAATAAGATCATTGTGGGGGCGCGTACGGCAAACCCTCTCAACGCCGTAACGCTGATGGACAACGCAGCCCTGGACAAAGTGGTGAAGGGAAACGTGCGTGATGCAAAAGGCAACACAGTACCAGGTGTTACGGTGATGATCAAAGGCACCGCTAAAGGTACGCAGACCGCCGCAGACGGGAGTTTTAAGATCGATGCCAATGCCGGTGATGTGCTGGTGTTCCGCTCCGTGGGCTTCCAGACCCGGGAGATCCCGGTAGGAGCCGGCGACCTGGGAGATGTAGTGCTCACGGAAAATGCCACCGGGCTGAATGAGCTGGTGGTAACGGCCCTCGGCATCAAACGCACGCCCAAGTCATTGACCTATTCCACCCAGCGTATAGGTGGCGAAGAACTGTCTACCGTGAAAGACGCTAACATTATGAACTCCCTGTCTGGCAAAGCCGCCGGCATCACGGTAAACCGTAGCAGCTCTGGCGTGGGTGGTTCTGTAAAAGTAGTGCTGCGTGGCCTGAAATCAGCCCAGGGCTCTAACCAGCCTTTGTATGTGATAGATGGTATACCGATTACCAACTTCACCACCCAGCAGCCTAACAGTAACTGGGGTGGTGATGGCAGCGGTACCGACTACTCTCCAGGCCGTGATGGTGGGGATGGTATTTCCAACCTGAACCCGGACGATATTGAAAGCATTTCCGTGCTGAAAGGCGCTTCTGCCGCGGCATTGTACGGTAGCCAGGCGGGCAATGGCGTGGTGCTCATCACCACCAAAAAAGGTAAAGCCGGCGTATCGCGCGTGGAGATCAGTTCCAGCCTTACCCTGGATAAAGCCACCATGCTGCCGGCGCTGCAAAATGAATACGGGCAGAGTGAGCCAGGGTCCACTTACAGCTGGGGTGCGCCCATCACCAACGCGCATGATAACCTCAAAGACTTCTTTAAAACCGGCAACACTTTTGTGAACAGCATTGGTATTTCCGGCGGTAATGAACAACACCAGACTTATTTCTCCTACGCCAATACGCACGCCAGTGGCGTGATGCCCACCAATGACCTGGGCCGGCATAACATCACCTTCCGCGAAACCGGTCATTTCCTGGATAACAAACTGACCCTGGAAGGAAGCGCCAATGCCGTGATCCAGAAACTGGAAAATGCGCCCGTAACAGGCTTGTATTTTAACCCCCTCACCGGTCTTTACCTGTTTCCCCGCGGGCTGGATCTTTCGCCTTACCGCAACCATTTTGAGTTGTACGATTCCTCGCGCAATATTTATCTCCAGAACTGGCCTTTCAACGAAGACATCCAGCAAAACCCCTACTGGATCATTAACCGCAATAACAGCCAGGCGCGCAGGAACCGCACCATCTTCAGCGCCAGCGCCAAATATGATTTTACCAGCTTCCTTTCCCTGCAGCTGCGCGGTAACATAGACCGCACCAACGACACGTATGACGGGCAGTTCTACGCAGGCACCCACCCCGTGCTGGAGCCCAGTGGCAACGGCCGTTACATCACCAGCAACCTTACCACCACCCAAACTTATGGCGACGCTATCCTTACGTTCAACAAAGCATTGGGCAGCAATTTTAAACTCACGGCACTGGCGGGTACTGCCATCACCGACCAGTTTACCAACGGGTTTAAAGCGGATTCTTATTCCGGCGGCCTCACCATCGCCAATAAATTCATTGTGCAGAATATGGCCAAAGGCAGCGCTTACCAGAGTGTGCCCAACAATCATAACCAGCTGCAATCCCTCTTTGGAAGCGCTAACCTTTCTTTCAAAGACATGATCTTCCTGGATGCTAGTGTGCGCAACGACTGGTCGTCCAACCTCAGTTACACGCCCAATGGTTCTTACGCTTACCCCTCACTGGGCCTGTCCCTCATGCTGCACCAGTTGTTTAAACTGCCGGCCGCCATCACCTATGCAAAATTGCGGGGCACCTGGGCCCAGGTGGGAACCTCCGTACCACCTTACAAGACCCACTTGCAAAGTGGTTTGAGCACGGATGGCTCTTCTATTGCATTTAACTCCACCGCGCCTTTCACGGACCTGAAACCGGAAATGAGCCATGCAATAGAAGTAGGTACTGAATGGCGTTTCTTCAGTGACAGGCTGAGTTTTGATGTGACCTACTACAAAACAAATGATGTAAACCAATACTTCCAGATCCCCGCACCCGCCGGTGCTACTTACGCTAATATGTTTGTAAACGCAGGTAACATCCAGAACCAGGGCGTGGAAGTAATGCTGGGCTACAACCTGGTGAGCAGCCACGATTTCAGCTGGACCACCAATGTGAACTTTGCCCTGAACCGCAACAAGGTATTGTCACTGGCACCGAGCATTGACAAGTTCCAGCTCACCAGTTCCAACACGTATGAATCTTACCTGGTGCCCGGTCATTCCTATGGCGATATCTATGGGAAGATCCTGTTGAAAGACAGCGCCGGCCGTGTGCAGATCGGCTCTGATGGCCTGCCCCTGGTAAGCGCGGATACCCGCTTTGTGGGCAATCCCAATCCCCGCTGGACACTGGGCTGGAACAACAGTTTCTCCTTCCACAAATTCTCCCTCAGCTTCCTGGTGGATGGCAAATTTGGTGGCCAGGTAATGTCTACCACCCAAGGTGTGCTGGATAAATACGGTGTATCACAGGTTACTGCCGATGCTCGCCAAGCCGGCGGTGTAAAGATCAATGGCGTGGGCCCGGATGGAAAACCCGTGACCACCATTGATGCACAGAAATGGTATGGCGTGATCGGCGGCCGTGACGGGGTAAGTGGTGAGTACATGTACAGCGCCACTACCGTGCGTTTGCGTGAACTGGCACTGGGTTACACCATCCCGCGTGCAGCCCTGGGTAATGGTTTTGTAAAGAGTATCCGCGTTTCATTGATCGGCAAGAACCTGATCTATTTCCACAAGGACGCTCCCTACGATCCGGATATCACCATGTCTACCGCCAACGGTCTTTCCGGTGTGGACGCATTCAGCGTGCCGGCCGTACGCAGTTTTGGTGCCAGCCTGAATGTTTCTTTTTAAGTAAACTTTTTAATCCGCAATCATGAATATCAGCTATATCAGCCGCCGGCCATTTGCCTGGATCATCGCACTGGTGGCGGCATTGGGCCTGGCTTCCTGTACAAAGAGCTTTGAAGCCTACAATACGGACAATACCACTTTCAGCGAAGACGAGCTGAAGCCGGACTTCCAGTACATTGGCGCTTACTTCCCGGAAATACAGTCTTCCATTTACTATAATTTCAACAATACCACCTGGGAGTACCAGCTGCAGCAAAACCTTATTGCAGACTGTTACTCCGGCTACATGATGAGCCCCGATCCCTTCCGTGGCAATATCAATAACCTGAACTACTCCCTGGTGGATGGCTGGAACGGTTATCCCTTCAGCCTTGCCTATGCGCATGTGATGGGCCCTGTGGCCCAGGTGGCCCGCAAAGGCGCCCGCGAGGCTGCGCCGGATTTCTGGGCCATAGCGCTCATCCTTAAAGTGGAAGGCATGCACCGGGTTACAGATATTTATGGCCCCATCCCGTACACTCACTATGGTGAAAGCACTACCACCGCTGCATACGATGATCAGGCCACGGTATACCATAAGTTCTTTGATGAACTGGATACCGCAGTAACCAACCTGAAAGCCTACATGGCAAAGTACCCCGGCAAAAAGCCGTTTGAAAAATTTGACATGGTGTTTGGCGGGGATTACAGCAAATGGCTGAAGTTTGCCAATTCCCTTCGCTTGCGCCTGGCCCTGCGCCTGGCGTATGTGGAAGAAGCCCGCGGCAAAGCAGAAGCAGCAAAAGCAGTGAACCCGGATAATGGCGGCCTGCTGGAATCGCCCAAGGAAAACGTGATGGTAAGTGGTTTCGGGATCAAACACCCGCTGAATACGATCACTTCCGCCTGGACAGACATTAGCATGAACGCCAGTATGGAATCCTTCCTGGTGGGATATAACGATCCGCGCCTGCCCCTGTTCTTTGACCCTACCACGGAAGGTGGCCTGGGTGGCAAATACAAGGGTATACGTATAGGCAGTAGCGTTACCGCCAAGCCTGGCTACACCGGTTTCTCCACGCTGGCTTATGTTACGGCCAACACCTTTGCGCCGGATGCGCCAATCCAGTTGATGACCTCCGCTGAAATATGGTTCCTCCGCGCGGAAGGCGCGCTGCGTGGCTGGCCCAATATGGGAGGCACCGTACAGGAGCTGTATGAAAAGGGGATCACCACTTCTTTCTCCCAGTGGGAGGTTGCAGAAAAAGCACCGGATTATATTGCCGATGCCACCAGCAAGCCCCTGGCCTATGTAGACCCGAAGAACGCGGAGAACAATGCGCCGGCTACCACAGCCATCACGATCAAGTGGGACGATGCGGCCACTTTTGAAACAAAGCTGGAACGCATCCTTACCCAGAAATGGATCGCCGTATTCCCGGAAGGGCAGGAAGCATGGACGGAATACCGCCGCACCGGTTATCCCAAATTATTCCCCGTGGTGAACAACCTTAGCAATAATACGATTGACACCAGGATCCAGATCCGCCGCATCAACTTCCCGCTGCAGGAAAGAAATATCAACGCCGCGGAAGTGGCCAAGGCGGTGACCCTGCTGGGCGGGCCGGATACGGGTGGCACGCCGCTGTGGTGGGATAAGAAGCCGCACTAACCACGCCTTTGTCATAAACCGTTAGCATACACAAAACAAAAAGTCCTGCCACGCGTGGCAGGACTTTTTGTTGGATATAGCAGCAAGGCAAAAAATTATTTCGCAGCGGCATTGTCAAAGTAATGAGAGAAGAAGAGCAGCTGGAACTGGATGGAGTTGCCCCAGTATTCCCAGTTGTGCTCACCCGGGCGTTCAATGTAATCGTGGTGAATGCCCATGGCCAGCAGTTTGGCGTGGAGGGCTTTGTTCACATCATAAAAGAAATCACGCACGCCGCAGTCAAAGATGATGGCGAGCTGCCCGTTCTTCAGGCTGGAGGCCTGTTCCATCACGGTCCATTTATCCCAGTTGTGCGCAGCGGTATCTAAAGGCCCAAGGCGTTTGGCCACTTCCCAGTTTTGCGGGAAAGGGCGTACATCCACGCCGCCGCTCATGCTGCCCACGGCACCAAACATATCGGGGTGGCGCAGGGCATTCCACAGGGCGCCATGCCCGCCCATGCTCAGGCCAGTGATGGCGCGGCCGGTACGGTTGGCAATGGTGGCGTAATGTGCATCCACATAAGCCGGCAGTTCTGTGCTGATAAAGGTTTCATAGCGGTAGTTGCTGTCTACAGGGCTGTTCCAGTACCAGCTGTTATTCCCATCCGGGCATACAAAGATCCAATGGTGTGCATCTGCCTGTGCCCGCAGGTAGGGCGCCATGTGGCGGGCATAATCGCTGTGATTGCCGGAATAGCCATTGAGCAGGTATACCACGTGCAGGCCCCTGAGCGATTTTACGTGGGCGGGCGCTATTACCACGCATTTTACATTTTTGTGCATAGCGGCGCTGGGCACCAGCACCGTGTCCACACTGGCTGCGCGGGCGCTGATAAAGGCGGCGGCCAGCAGGAGGGTGGCTAATATTTTTCTGATCATGAGCGTAGTTTCGTTTGGCTCAAAATACAACATGCCGGCAATTTTTAAAAGCGGTGCCGGTGGGCCATAAAAAAAGCGGCTGCCATCCGTTTGAAGAGGCAGCCGCTTTATGCTAAAAAATTGCTGTATTATTTACCCTGCGCTTTCTGCATGGGGTTACCACCGCCGCTGGCGCCACGGGGCAATTGCTCCTGGCGGAACAGCTCAAAGCGGGAGGGCTGTACCGTACGCGGATAAGCATTGTTGCTCTCGTCAATGTCTGCCGTTTCACGGTAGGGGTCCAGGCGGATGGCCACTACTTCCTTGTCTTTTGCAAACACTTTGCTCACCTGGTTTTCATTCTTGCGCCAGATGTAAGCAGAGATGCGGTCCACTTCCTTGCTGCCATCGGCAAAGGTCCACTCAATGATGAGGGGCATTACCATGCCGCCTTTGTTGGTAAAGGTCAGCTCGTAGAAGTTCTTGTTACTGTCATACAGTTTTTTCTCTTCCGGCGTGAGGCCGTCGTAGAATTTCTTGTAGGCAGCCTTGTCGTCTTCACTTACAGCAAAGCGGTTGTAGTGGCTGTAAAAATCCTGCAGGGCCGTGTCCTGGTCTACCGTGAAAGGTACGCCGGCAGCGCGGTTGCGCGTGTTGGCAATGTGTACGGCATTCTGGTCGTAGGCTGCCTGCTGGATCTTGTTTTCCACGTCAGGATTGTGGGTGTTGAGTTTGTACAGCTTCACACTGTCAAGTGAAATGTCTACCGGCTCTGTGCTGTAGAACCATCCTCTCCAGAACCAGTCCAGGTCCACCGCAGAGGCGTCTTCCATAGTGCGGAAGAAGTCAGACGGGGTGGGATGTTTGAAGGCCCAGCGCTGTGCGTAGGTCTTGAAGGCAAAGTCAAACAGCTCACGGCCCATGATGGTTTCCCGCAGGATGTTGAGGCCTGTGGCGGGTTTTGCATAAGCATTGGGTCCAAAGCCGATGATGTTTTCAGAGTTGGTCATGATGGGCTCCAGCTGGTCTTTGGGCAGCTTCATGTAGTCCACGATCTTGTGGGCAGGGCCGCGGCTGGAGGGATAGTTCTTATCCCACTCCTGTTCCGCCATGAACTGGCAGAAGGTGTTCAGGCCTTCATCCATCCAGGTCCACTGGCGCTCATCAGAGTTTACGATCATGGGGAAGAAGTTATGGCCCACTTCGTGGATGATCACGCCGATCATACCATTCTTCACGGCTTCAGAGTAGGTACCGTCTTTCTCCGCGCGGCCATAGTTGAAGCAGATCATCGGGTATTCCATCCCGTTGGAAGCTTCTACGGAAATAGCCACCGGGTAAGGATAAGTGATGGTGTGTTTGGAGTAGCTTTTGATGGTGTGCGCCACTACCTTGGTAGAGTAACGGCTGTAAAGCGGGTAGGCTTCAGGGCCGTAGTACGACATGGCCATTACGTGCTTGCCATCTACGTTTGCAGCCATGGCATCCCATACCAGGCGGCGGGAAGATACCCATGCAAAGTCGCGCACATTGTGGGCTTCAAATACAAAGGTCTTGGTACCGGTGGCTTTGTTCTGCATGGCGTGTTTCGCTTCATCCAGGGTCACCACTTCCACCGGCGTATTGCTGCTTTGTGCTTTCTGCCAGCGCTGGAACTGTGCAGGCGTCAGCATTTCCTTATAGTTCTGGCATTCACCCGTACCACCCACTACGTGATCGGCGGGTACGGTCATGCGTACTTTAAAGTTGCCAAAGGCCAGGGCAAACTCACCGCGGCCGGTGAACTGTTTGTTCTGCCAGCCCTGGAAGTCGCTGTACACGGCCATGCGCGGGTACCACTGGGTAATGGTGTAGAGGTAGTTGCCATCTTCCTTGAAATATTCATAGCCACCACGGCCACCTTCCACCATGCGGTCAGAGATATTGTAGGACCAGTTCACTTTGAAGGTGATCTTCTGGCCGGGCGCCAGTTCCTTGGGCAGGTCTACGCGCATCATGGTCTGGTTGATGGTGTAAGACAGCTTGTTGCCGGCGGCATCCGTCACAGACCGGATCTTATCGCCCAGGCCTTCGCCTCCTTTGCCCAGGAGGGAATTTACCTGGCGCATGCTCAGCTTATCCTGCATTTTGCTGCCGTCAAAGCTGTTGTTATCGCTTTTCGGATCATGTTCGTTCTCGTCCAGCTGCAGCCAGAGGTAGGAGAGCGGGTCCGGTGAATTGTTGTAATAGGTAATGGTTTCAGCACCGGTCAGTTGCTGGTGGATATCGTCCAGGGTAGCGCTGATATCGTAGTCAGCGCGTTGCTGCCAGTACTGCGGGCCGGGCGCCCCGGACGCGGAGCGGTAGCCATTCGGGTCAGGGAGGATGGTACCCAGCTGCTCAAAGCGGTTACCATGGTTAGATCCAGGATTGTTCATGATATCCTGTGCATGGGCCCATGTAGCAGCGCTTATCCCCAAGGCGAGGCATAGCGTTCTTTTTGTCATAAGCAATTCGAGAGTTTAGATGTGGTTGAGTGCTTTTATGTTGCGCTAAAAAAAATCAGTTGGCAGTGGCCAGTACGTACCCGCGTTCAATCACCATTTGCAGGGCTACGCCAAAGATGGCCGACGAAATAAAGAAACACCAGTTGCGCAGCGATACCTGGAATACGCCCGTAACCAAAGCGGCCAGCAGCAATACGCAAATAACAATAACGATCTGCCCGCATTCCAGTCCCAGGTTAAAGGCCAGTAAAGGCTGCACAATATTGGTACCGGTGCCCAGCAGGCTTTTGAGGTAATTGGAAAACCCCAGTCCGTGTATGAGCCCGAAGAAGAGGGCAAAAAAATAATTCAGCTGCACGCCACCTTTTGCGGAAGCGGCATATGTCATTTTGAGCCGTCCTGTTTTAGACGAATAACCGGGAATGCCACGCGCAGGCGAAGCGGGCTTCCGGACAATGTTAGAAAATGCCGTGATCAGAATGGTAACCGGTATCAGGAATTCGATCAGGTTTCGGTTGACGTGCAAATAGCTTAACACACTTAGCGCCAGGGTAATGGAATGCCCAACGGTAAAGGCGGTGACCAGCACCAGTACTTTCTTCCAGTCTTGCAATAGGTAAAGCGCACACAGCGCCGTCACAAATAGAATATGATCGTAACCTCGCCAATCCAGGATATGCTGCCACCCCGTCTCAAAATACAATCCAAACTCCTGCATTGCCTATATTTGTATTTGTCTAATTTTGGTAATGATAAAAAGATTGCCGTAATAATTCAAATTTTTAGCGTTCAATGGGACTATTATTATGTAAATGGTTGGTGCCGGCGTGGTTGACACTGTTCCATCCTTTCTTCGTGAGTGTTACGGAAATCCGCCATGATGCGGCAAAGAAAGAGCTGCAGGTGAGTTGCCGTATCTTCTATGACGACCTGGAAAATGCGCTGAAAACCAGGTATAAGACCCGGGTGGATATCCTGCACCCCGCGGATAAAAAAGCGGTGGATGCCCTGGTGGCAGACTACCTGTCCAAACACCTCACCATCACTGTGAACGGCAAACCGGTGGCGGCCAAGTACCTGGGCTACGAGATCCAGGAGGAAGCTGCCTGGTGTTACCTGGTAGCGGGGGACGTAGGGAATGTGAAGCAGGTGCAGCTCAAAGATGATATCCTCTATGAGGAGCACCCCGAGCAGATCAATATGATCCATGTGATCGTAGGCGGGGAGCGCAAAAGCACGAAGCTGGATAACCCCGCCACTGCGGCTTCCTTCGCCTTCTAGCAGGGACCTCACACGTTTGTGTAAGCCGGAACCAGCGCCCGGCGGGCATTACAAGCGGGATAAAATTTTTTTTCATTGTTTCTTTTAGCTGCTGTAGCAACGGTTTTACCGGCTAGAGTGAGGATTTGCAGGGCCTTCGCTACATATATTACCTGTAAAACATATATTTTTTGGAAGTCAAATAAAACGATTTAGCAAAAAGGATAACCCTTATGCATTTTAATTCGCGGAAAATAACTAAGTTCGTGTGCTAAATCGATTTTGTTTCATCCGCCCCGCAAACTTTTTTTCATAACGGAAACTATGTGAATGAGACGGCCGCCGCATTTTTGTGGTGGCTTTTTTCTTGAACAGGAACGGGGAACTTCTTTTTACAGACGTTCCCCGTTTTGGGCTTTTATAGCCGGGTATCCCTTTACAGTTGTTCCCTGTCTTGCTTTTATAAAATGCGCTGTTACAGCATGCCTTTAATCTCGTTCAGCTTCATCAGCGCTTCCACCGGCGTTAGCCTGTTAATATCCACCGTCTCCAACACACTGCGTATATCCCGGAAGGTGTCGCTGTGCGCATCAAAAATATTGAGTTGCATGCGCGTTTGCTTTTCCGCTACTTTTTTGATGTTGTGCTGCAGCGGCGCTTCAATGTGTTTTTCTTCCAGCTGGGCCAGTACTTCATTGGCCCTGTCCAGCAGCTGCGGGGGCATACCGGCCATGCGGGCCACGTGTATCCCAAAGCTGTGGCGACTGCCGCCCCTGGCCAGTTTGCGCAGGAAGATCACCTTGTTGCCGCTTTCCATGTTGGTGATATGATAGTTCTTGCAGCGGCCCAGTTTATTTTCCAGTTCATTGAGCTCGTGGTAATGGGTGGCAAACAGCGTTTTGGGCTGGTGGGGCGTCATATCATGGAGGTATTCCACAATGCTCCAGGCAATGGAAATACCATCGTAGGTGCTGGTGCCGCGGCCTATTTCATCCAGTATTACCAGGCTGCGGGCCGTGATGTTGTTGATGATGCTGGCCGTTTCGTTCATCTCCACCATGAAGGTAGACTCGCCACCACTCAGGTTATCAGAGGCGCCCACGCGGGTAAAGATCTTGTCTGTAAGCCCTATGTGCGCACTGCTGGCCGGCACAAAGCTGCCCATATGCGCCATAAGGGTGATGAGGGCTGTTTGCCGCAGCAGGGCAGATTTACCGCTCATGTTAGGCCCGGTGAGGATGATGATCTGCTGGAGGTCTTTGTCCAGCAAAATATCATTGGCCACGTATTGCTCACCCGCCGGCAGGCCGCGTTCTATCACGGGATGGCGCCCATCACGGATGTCCAGCACATAATCGTCAGACAGGGTGGGGCGGCGGTATTTGTACTGCACCGCGTTGTGGGCAAAGCAAAGCAGGCAATCCAGCCTGGCCAGCATCTGCGCGTTTTGCTGGATAGGGGCAATGAAATCCTGCAACGTTTGCAGCAGTGCGTCAAACAGCTGGTTCTCCAGTGCCAGGATCTTTTCTTCCGCCCCTACAATTTTCTCTTCATATTCCTTCAGCTCCGGCGTAATGTAGCGTTCTGCATTGGCCAGCGTTTGCTTGCGGATCCAGGTGGCGGGCACCTTGTTCTTATGCGTGTTGGTTACTTCCAGGTAGTAGCCAAACACGTTGTTGAAGGCCACTTTCAGGGAGGGGATGCCGGTATTTTCAGACTCGGTTTGCTGGATCTGCAGCAGGTAGCTTTTGCCGCTGTGGGCAATCTTGCGCAGGTCGTCCAGCTCTGCATGCACGCCGGGGCGGATCACGTCGCCCTTGTGGGTTTGTACCGGCGGGTTTTCGTTCATTTCCCGCAGGATACGCTCCAGCATGGGTGGGCAGCAGTCCAGTTTTTCGTATAGGCGTTGCAGGTAGGCATTATCCACACCTTTCAGTAACGATTGGATGGCCTGCACCTGTTCCAGGCCCCGTGCCAGTTGCATCACCTCGCGGGGATTTATTTTTTTCAGCGGGATCTTGGATACCAGCCGTTCAATATCGCCCAGTTGTTTAAGGTGATGATGCAGCTGGCGGGACAGGTCGTTTTCCCTGATCAGGAATTCCACGGCGTCCAGGCGCTCGTTGATAGCCGTTTGCTGGCGCAGGGGAAAGGCGATCCAGCGCTTCAGCAGGCGGGCGCCCATGGGCGATGCGGTATTGTCCAGCACCTTCAGCAGGGTATGGCCGTTTTCCACGCTGCTTTGCAGCAGTTCCAGGTTGCGCACGGTGAAGCGGTCCATCCACAGGAAATCATCCTGGTCTATGCGCTGCAGGGAGGTGATGTGCTGGAGGTGCGGATGCTCGGTATCGCGGAGGTAGTGCAGGGCGGCACCGGCAGCAATGATGCCTTCGTTCAAACCCTCTATACCAAAGCCTTTCAGCGAGTGCGTCTCAAAATGTTTGCGGATCACTTCATCCGCATAGGTGCTGGTAAAGATCCATTCTTCCAGCGTGTAGGTGTAGAATTTGGAGCCAAATACCTGGCGGAAATGCTTTTGCTGTTGCTTGGCAAACACTACCTCTGCAGGCCGGAAGCTTTGCAACAGTTTGTCCACGTACTCCAGGTTGCCCTGGGCAATAAAAAATTCGCCGGTAGAAATATCCAGGAAGGCCACGCCGGTCATGCCGTTGCCAAAATGCACAGCGGCCAGGAAGTTGTTGGAACCATTTTCCAGCAGCTTATCATTCACGGCCACGCCGGGTGTCACCATTTCGGTAACCCCGCGTTTTACGATGCCTTTTACAGATTTCGGGTCTTCCAGCTGGTCGCACACGGCCACGCGGTGGCCGGCTTTCACCAGCTTGTGCAGGTAGGTATCCAGCGCATGATGGGGAAATCCTGCCAGGTCCATATGGGAAGCCGCCCCGTTGGCACGCTTGGTGAGCGTGATGCCCAGTACCTGGGCGGCAATGATCGCATCTTCATTGAATGTTTCGTAAAAATCGCCCACCCTGAACAACAGCACGGCATCCGGGTATTGTGTCTTGATCGCCTTATGCTGCTGCATCAGCGGGGTTTCTTCCGTTTTGGATTTTGCCATGGGGCAAATATAGGGGATCGGGCCCTAGAATGGAGGTTCCGGGCCCTGTGTTCCCAGGTCTTGGGTCTCAGCTACGCCCCTTTCGTGGAAGTGGTGTTGTGCCTGGATGCCGCATCCGCCGCAGTCGCGGCTTTGGTGGTTGTTGCATCGATTTATTGCTCACAATTTATCCACAAAGCATCATTGGCAGGAAGCTAACAACGACTGGTACTTAAGACCCAAGACCTGGGACGTAGGACCTGGGGGCCCCGGACTCCAAAGTCTCCCTGCATTATCTTACCTTTGCAGACTATGCGCAAACTCTCGATGGAAGAACTCGGCCGTAAGTCGGTCGCTGAGTTCAGGGCGGCAGATAAAACGCCGCTGGTGCTGGTGTTGGACAATATCCGCAGCATGCACAATGTGGGGTCCGTGTTTCGCACGGCGGATGCTTTTTTGCTGCAGGGAATTGCGCTTTGCGGCTACACCCCGGTGCCGCCCCACCGGGATATCCATAAAACTGCGCTGGGCGCTACGGATACGGTGACCTGGGAATATTTTCCCACCACGCTGGAGGCGGTGCAGCAACTGCAGGCCGAAGGTTACAAAGTGCTGGCCGTAGAGCAGGTGGCAGGCAGTGAAATGCTGGACGCATTTGTACCGGGGGAGCAGCCCCTGGCCCTGGTATTTGGCAATGAAGTGAGCGGGGTGGATGCCACCGTGATGGCAGTAGTGGACGGGGCCATTGAAATACCCCAGCTGGGCATGAAACATTCACTCAACATCTCCGTGAGCACCGGCATAGTGGTGTGGGATATTTTCTCCAAATGGAAACGTTAAAAACTCAAGATAGACCGAAGCTAGATTTTATGATCCGTACCATTAACAAATACCTGTCGCTTGTAAAATTTGCGCACACCATCTTTGCCATGCCTTTTGCCCTCATCGGCTTTTTCATGGCCGTGGTGCGCGGGCAGGCCCGCTTTTCCTGGATACTCCTGCTGGAAGTGGTGTTGTGCATGGTGTTTGCCCGGAGTGCCGCCATGGCCTTTAACCGCTGGCTGGATGCGGAGTTTGACGGCCGCAATCCCCGCACCGCGCGCCGCGAGATCCCGGCCGGTGTGATCCCCGCAAAAAGTGCCCTGCTGTTTGTGATCATCAACTGCGTGCTTTTCCTGCTTACCACCTGGTTCATCAACCTGCCCTGCTTCCTGCTGGCGCCCGTGGCGCTGTTAGTAGTGCTGGGCTATAGCTATACCAAACGCTTTACCCCGCTGTGCCACCTGGTACTGGGCCTGGGCCTTAGCCTGGCGCCCATCGGGGCTTACCTGGCGGTGACCGGCCAGTTTAACGTGGTACCCCTGATACTCAGCTGCATTGTACTGTTCTGGGTATCAGGATTTGATATCATCTACGCGCTGCAGGACGAGGAATTTGACCGTGAGCAGCACCTCAATTCCATTCCCGCCTGGCTGGGTAAGGCCGGTGGGCTGCGTTTCTCCGAGATCCTGCACGTAGCGGCAGCTGCCCTGGTGATCACCCTGGGCCTGGTGGCCGGCATGCACTGGATCTTCTGGATAGGTGCGGCGGTGTACATTGGCATGCTCATTTACCAGCACGCCCTGGTAAAGCCCAATGACCTGAGTAAGGTGGACCTGGCCTTTATGACCACCAACGGCATTGCCAGCGTGGTATTTGCGGCATTCACCATTGCAGACCTTTTTGTATTCTGATCTATGCGTATACTGGCACTTGATTACGGGAAAAAGCGTACAGGACTGGCGGTTACAGACCCCCTGCAGCTCATTGCATCGGGCCTTACCACGGTGCTCACCCACGAACTGATCCCTTACCTGCGGAAATATATTGCCCAGGAACCCGTGGAACTTTTTGTGATAGGAGAGCCTAAGAACCTGGATGGAGAGGCCACCCACGGCACCGCCCTGGTGCAGGAATGCATCCGCATCCTGCAAAAGAATTTCCCCGACATACCGGTGAAGAAAATGGACGAGCGCTTTACGTCTAAAATGGCGGTCCGCTCTTTGATCGATAGTGGTGTGAAGAAGAAAGACCGGCAGAACAAGGCGCTGGTAGATGAGGTGAGCGCTACCATTATTTTGCAGGAATACCTGCAGTACAGGTGATGGAAGCTTCCTTTGGGAAGGTGGATTTCCCTGGTAAAGATCTTTCGCCCCCCGGCCCGCCGGGGATACGGCCGCAAAAAAGCATAACGTTTAAAAGAATTTAAAGCACAATGATATACCCAATCGTAGCCTACGGGCACCCGGTTCTGAGAAAAGTAGCAGAAGACATTACGCCCGAATACCCGGGCCTGCAGGACCTCATCGCCAATATGTGGGAAACCATGTATGCCTCTAATGGCGTGGGCCTGGCAGCACCCCAGATCAACCGTTCCATCCGTTTATTCGTGGTAGACAGCCTCCAGATCATTGAAAACCTGGAAGAAGATGAAAAGAAAGATTATCCCGATGACAAGGGCATTAAACAGGTGTTTATCAACGCCCACATCGTGGACTCCGCCGGCGACGAATGGCCCTATAACGAAGGGTGCCTGAGCATTCCCCGCGTGCGTGAAGACGTGTACCGCCCCGAGGAAGTGACCCTGCGCTGGGTAGATGAGCAGTTCCAGCCCCACGAAGCTACCTTTAACGGCGTAACCGCCCGTGTGATCTTCCATGAATATGACCACATTGACGGCAAGCTATTCATCGACTACCTGAAGCCCATCAAACGCCGCCTCATTAAAGGCAAGCTGGATGATATCACCAAGGGCAAAGTGAGCGTGGATTACAAGATGACTTTCTATAAATAATTTTTTTTGTCATATAAATTAGTTGGTTTACTTTAGGATAGTATTCTAATTAACCTCCATACCTATTTTGGGCTCCACTCTCACATACACTGAAGCTGAACTGGTCCATGGCCTCAAAGCCCGGGATGAGAAGGTATTTGGTTACCTCTACGATCATTATTCCCCTGCGCTGTTTGGCGTAGCCCTGAAAGTGCTGAACGACGAAAATTCAGCCGCCGATGTATTGCAGGAAGTTTTCCTCAAAATATGGCGTAGCATTGACCGTTATGATGAAGAGAAAGGGCGTTTGTTTACCTGGATGCTGAACATAACCCGGAATACCGCCATTGACGCCCTGCGCTCCAAAGCCCATAAACTGGAGCAAAAGGTGCAGGACATTGGCGATGATATCCATTTTTACACCAATCACCTGGCAGTATCACAGGCCGTGGATCATATCGGCCTCGTGAAAGTGCTGGAAAAGCTCAATAAAGATCAACGTGTGATCATTGACCTGGCCTATTACAAAGGTTGTACCCAGGAAGAAATCGCAAAAGTATTGGACATACCACTGGGCACCGTGAAAACGAGGATGCGGAACGCTATTATACAACTGCGGAACATTTTAAAAAACTCATAGAAACAAAATCGTATAACCAGTGGATGTACAGCGTTACATATCATCGGGCATTATTGAAAGCTATGTTGTAGGACTGCTTCCCAGCGCTGATGCAAAGGAAGTGGAAGCTACCATGGCCCAGTATCCCGAGGTGCGTGCCCAGGTGGAAGCCTGCCGGCAGGATATGGAGCTGTATGTAGGACTGCGTGCCGTAGTGCCCCCGCCCTCCGTGAAGGCCAGTATTATGGCCATCATTGCTGCGGAAGGCAATGCCACCGCCAATGGCAATGGCGCCTCCACCGTTGATCACCAAACCCCGGTGACCCCTATGCCCAATTCATCCCAGCCGGATGCCAGTGAAAATGGCGCCCCGGTGCACAACCTGGTAGATGCCAGGTGGCGTGTTGCGGCTGTAGCGTGCCTTATTTTACTCATGGGCAGCCTTGCCATGAACTACGTGTATTTCAACAATTACACGGTTGTTAAAGGCAAGTACGATGAATTGCTCCTGGCCCAGGCCAACCTGACCAAGGCCCATGAAACTTACCAGACCAAACTCCAGCAATCCGAAGACGAACTGGCCCTCATGCGCAACCCGGACTACCAGGCTATCAGGATGCCGGGCGTAAAAGGTCATGAAGGTAATATCGCCACCATCTACTGGAATGCGAAGTCACAGGAAGTATACCTGCTGTCGCAAAACCTGCCGGTACCCGCTGCAGATAAGCAGTACCAGCTGTGGGCCATTGTAGGTGGCAAACCAGTAAGTGCAGGTGTGTTCAGCGTGGGCGACCTGGCGAAAGGCCTCCAGAAAATGAAACAGGTCAGCGGTGCACAGGCCTTTGCCGTAACACTGGAAAAAGCAGGCGGTGCAGACAGTCCCACGCTGACCCAGATGTTTGTGATGGGCAAAGTAGGCGGTTGATAAATACGATCTTACCTGTTAAACATAGCAAGGCCCGCAGTGAAAAACTGCAGGCCTTTTTTTATGCAGGGCTTGCCGGCGATGCGGTTTAACTGTTTTCCGCTTTATCTTTTTCCAACGTTGTACCAGGCGCTGCTGCGATCATTTTGCAGCATATAAATAATTGTTTATCAATTTATTGAGTACAAAAAGTGCCCTCGAATGCGTTTTTTCAGGCGGCGCGTTAACAAAACCTTTAAAAACCAGCGCTTACGCCTTGCCGTACATAAACATGCCAACAACATTAAGAACCAGTTTCGTCCTCAATTGATCAACACTTAATTGCCAACAAGGACTTATTCACCCATTACCCATTTCAAAAAGGCATACGCAGCACAATGACGTGTTGCGAGGAAGAACGTTTATAAATTTTGAAGCGTGGACGTAAAACAATTCATCTCATCCGGAATTATTGAGATGTATGCAAGCGGGCTGGCAACAGAGGAGGAGATACAGCAAGTGGAAGCCGCCATGCAATATTCAGGGGAAGTGCTCAGTGCTGTAGAGTCCTGCCTGCACGATATGGAATTGTACGTGCTGATGCAGGCCGTGCAGCCACCACCCGATTTGCGCACTATGGTGCTCAATGCGGATCTTGATATGATACCGGCAGCAAAAGCGGCTGGCAGCGGGCAGCGCCCGGCAGACTGTAATTAACACTTATGGATGGTCAATCCGCTCTATAACGGGAAACGGCCCTTACGCACGTAACATGCGAAGGGCCGTTTTAGTATCCGGTAATTTTTAATCAGTAGATCAGTGCCACACTGCCGGTCTTGGTTACCATCAGGCCGGTTTGCGGGTTGCGGTATTGCAACACCCAGGCGTAAGCCCCTACAGGCGCCAGTTTACCGTCCAGCAGGCCATTCCAGCCCACGCCTGGATCGTTGGCATAGAACACCCGGTTTCCCCAGCGGTTGTACACGCTCAGTGAATACTCCGTAATAGGGCAGCGGTACACGGGGAAGAAGCGGTCGTTATGCCCATCGTTATTGGGAGAGAAGCCGCTGGGCAGTATCACCTGGCAATCGCAGTTCTGGTAATACACCGTAACAGAATCCACGGAGCGCCCGCAGGTGTTGGTTGCCACGGCTGCATAAATGCCGGCTTTATTTACCGTGAAAGTGCTCACCGTGCTGCTGTCCTGCCACTTGTAACTGGCGCCGGCACCGCGGGGTACCAGTTGCAGTACTTCTCCATTACACAGCATGGTATCCAGCGGCAGTTTAATGCGCAGCGTATCGTCAATGTTCACTTTGATCGTATCATGCAGGGGGATGCACCGGGCTATTTTTGCTTCCACGAAATAGTAGCCCGGTTCCGTTACGTAATACACCGCCTGCTGGGAGCCATCCTGCCACAGGTAGGTGCCTATCCCGCGATCAGCGGAAAGCACCAGGGTATTGCCTTTGCAGATGGTGGTATCACTTCCCAGGTCCAGCTTACCGATCACGTAGTTGCCCACCTTGGCGCTGTCTATCACGCTGCAGGAGCCGCCCAGCGGGGCGGGAATGTCTACAAATACGCTGTAGGTGCCGGTATTGGATACGGTGATGGTAGGCCGGGTAGCGCCGGTGTTCCAGCGCCAGCGGCTGGCCCCGGGCAGGCTGGCGGTGAAGGTGCGGGTTTCACCGGGGCACAACATGGTGTCCGGCCCCAGGAAGCTACCGGCGGGTACGGGAGGGCCGGGTGCTATGGTGATGGTGGCATCGGCCGTATAATCACCGCAACCCTGTACCGTGGCCTTTACATAATAATGGCCGGTGGTGTTTACATTGATAGAAGGCGTGGTGGCGATCACCGGGGCGCCGGGCGTGTCTTTGTACCACTCATAAGTAGCATTGTTCACCGTGGCATCCAGGTACATGCTTTGGCCGGGGCAGAGGGTTTCATCGGTGCCAATGCCGAAGTTCACCGGTATTTTGGAAAAGAAGATGTTTACAGAGTCCGGGTCCCGGCAGCCATTGATCTTTACCCAGTATGTGCCTGCTTTGGTGACGTTGTAAGTGGGCGTGGTGGTCACCGTATCCTGCCATTGGTAGGTGGCACCGGGCACGGAGGGCGCAGTGAGCGTGTAGGGAGTGCCTTCGCACAAGGTAAGGTCCTGCGGGCCCAGTGGCGGCGTGTTTACCGGCATTACAATGGTGATGTCCTGCTGGGTCACAGTTTGCGTGGCGCCGTGGGTGGCCGTGAGCGTTACGGAAAAAGTACCGGTGCCGGAAAAAGTATGGTAGGGCCTTTTAAGCGTGCTGGTATTGGCGGTGCCGGAGGCTGCATCGCCAAAGTCCCACACCACAGCGGTGATGGTGGAGGTATCGGTGATGGTAAAGCGTACGGAGTCGCCATAGCAGGTGGTGCTAAAGCTAAAGGGATCGTCAATGCGACGGGTGTTGTGGTGTGTACTGCTGTGATCCGTTGCCAGCGCCGGGATAGGAACGCTTACGAGCAGCAGCAGTAGCAGCAATAGTGGTTTGACAGGGTGATGCATCATCAGGCCTTTCTGTAGAAATGGTTATGGAACCGTAAGGTAGTCCAAATCGGTGGATATATATTACTTTTTTAACAGATTTTATATTCACATAATGTGACAAAACATCTTAAAAGGCCGCTATTTGCCACTGTTAACATCTTATTAGCTTTTGGCTGGGGTGAGCTTGGTAGTTTTGATGGTAGTGGTCATGGGCAACCATGGCTGCCCACAGAGGCAATAGGGCGAAGGGTAGGAGCTAGCCCTGTTGCTTTCTTTTTTTAACCGGTGTTTTAATATTTGTCATAATTTTTTTTGGTTTTAACAATGGAGGCGGAAGTTTTTCCGCCTCCATTGTTTTGCGGGAGCATGTATTGCCCTGGTGGCGCATCAAAGGCCCGGGCGGGAACGCCTATCCGTTCGTATCCAGGGGCCTGGCGGCAATGTACCTTCTCCAGCGTTCCACCACCTGTGTAAAATCATCCGGCACGGCGCTTTCAAAATGCACGAACTGCTTGGTGCGCGGGTGCACAAAGCCCAGGGTGCGGGCGTGCAGGGCGTGGCGGGGCATTATTTCAAAGCAGTTGTCTACAAACTGTTTGTATTTATTGAAGATGGTACCTTTCAGGATACGGTTGCCCCCGTAGGTATCATCATTGAACAGGGAGTGGCCGATGTGTTGCATGTGCACGCGGATCTGGTGGGTGCGGCCGGTTTCCAGGCGGCACTCTATCATGGTCACGTAATTGAATCGTTCCAGCACCCTGTAGTGGGTGATGGCCTCTTTGCCAAAATCGCCCTCCGGGTAGGCATCCATGATCTTGCGGAAGCGCTGGTGCCGGCCCACGTGCGCCACCACGGTGCCTTCATCCTCCTCAAAATCGCCCCATACCAGGGCTATATAACGCCGTTGCACAGTGTGGTCAGCAAATTGTTTGGCCAGGTCGCTCATGGCCTTTTCATTCTTGGCCACCACCAGCAGGCCGCTGGTGTTCTTGTCAATGCGGTGTACCAGCCCAAAACGCGCGTTCATGGGAATGGGGGAGGTCTTGTCTTCGCCCAGGTAATAGGCCAGGCCATTCACCAGGGTGCCGGTGTAATTGCCACAGCCGGGATGTACCACCATACCGGGTTTCTTGTCTATGATCAGCACGTCCTCATCCTCGTACACGATGGGCAGGGGAATATTTTCCGGCAGGATCTCCTGGTTCTCCGGGTCTTTGTTGGAGAACACGATGATATGGTCCTGGGGGCGGATCTTGTAATTGGATTTTACCGGCTTGTTATTGACCAGTACCATCTCATTATCAATGCCCTGTTGTATCTTATTGCGGGTAGCGTTCTCTATGCGGGCCTGCAGGAACTTGTCGATGCGGATGGGTTCCTGGCCTTTGTCTACCGTAAAGTTCAGCCGCTCAAACACGACTTCCCCTTCCGACTCCGTGTCGGCATCATTTTCCAGTTCATCATCCAGCTCGTAGTGGCCGTCCTTCATGTATTAAATTTTTGCAAAGGTAGAACTTTAGCGGGAAGACGTAAATTTGTGGCGTTTCATATGAATAAGATCGTAGTCAGGAATTTAGGAAGCATCGATTACCAGCCCGCGTGGGACCTGCAGGAGCAGTTGTTGCTGCAGGCCGTCACCGCCAAGCGGGCCATGGCATCCGGCGAAGCCGGCGCTACTTTACCGGTTCACCAGTTGCTGCTGGTAGAGCACCCGCCGGTGTACACCCTGGGCAAGAGCGGCCATGAAAGCAACCTGCTTATCAGCGAGGCCCAACTGGCCGAAGGCCATATCCAATACGTAAAGACCAACCGTGGTGGCGACATTACCTTCCACGGCCCCGGCCAGCTGGTGGCTTACCCCATCCTGGACCTGGAGCAGTTCTTCACCGACATTGGCAAGTACCTGCGTTTCCTCGAAGAAGCCGTGATCCGTACCCTGGGCCACTACGGCCTGGCCGGCGAGCGATCCGCCGGCGAAACCGGCGTATGGCTGGACGTAGGCACCCCCCGCGCACGTAAGATCTGCGCCATGGGCGTGCGCTGCAGCCGTTGGGTAACCATGCATGGCCTGGCCCTGAATGTGAATACCGACATGCGCTATTTCAGCAATATTGTGCCCTGCGGCATCACCGATAAGGCCGTGACTTCCCTGCAGCAGGAACTGGGCCGGGAAGTGCCCATGGCCGGGGTACAGGCGCTGTTGGTGAAATTTATAGGGGAGGTGTTTGAAGCGGAGATGGTGGGGTAAAAATGTTGCAGGTGAATGCCTGCGCCGGCGTTTTGCTGCAGGCAATGCCAGGCTATGTAATGGTGAACAGGCCCAAAAAATGCGGCCACGAAACCGTGGCCGCACCTATTCAGTTCTTATAGTTCAACGGGATAAACAACGTCCATTTCTCTTTCAGATTTCCACCCTCATACAACTCAAACGCAAACCACCCCGCATGCAGGAAGATCGCTTTCTCCAGGATCAGTGATGGTTCCGTGATCTTCGGGATATCAAACAGGAAGGTACCATTCGGCTCAAAGAATTTGATCATGTATTGCTTGCTCGCTGCATCCGGCAGTTTAATGTTCACATTGCCATCCGCCGTAGTGTAGATATAGTTCGATGGCTTCCACACCGGTTTTTCCTCTACCTTGGGCGTCACCGTAGCCAGCGGCGGGCGGCTCGCATTGGTTTGCGGGGCCTTCTGCACACCACCTGCTACCGGGGGCGGGCCTACATCCGGCGCGGTGAGCTTGTCCGACGCATTGATAGTGCTATCCGCCACGGCCAGCACTACGTTGGAGAAAAAATAACGGCCACTCTTCAGCAGGATGAACAGGCGGTAATAGTTACTGCCGGGCAGGGGTTTGTTATCCAGGTAGGCATTGCGCATGGAGGCCGGCTCACTGGCGTAGCCAATGGTATAAAAGTTCAGCACACTATCCAGGGAGCGCTGGATGCCGATCTCTTTCACGTTGCTGAACCCCGAAAGCCAGTCCAGCTGGATCTTGCCGGTTTTAATGAGGGCGGAAAAGTTAGGCAACACCGGTGGTGTAGGGCCTGAGGGAGTATCGTCTTGTTGTGCTTTGCCGGTGAGCAGGATGAAGAACATCATGCTGGTTAATAAGGCTAATCTCGCTAATTGCTTCATACGGTCGCAAAAATACAATTACAGTTCATTAATCAATAACACCCGGCCGTGCAAAATAATGTGAGAAACCGGGTATTTCCGGTCTCTGCCGGCAGCGATGGTTCCAGTGTGGTGTCAGTGGAATGAAAGAACGCCGGGAGGCAGGGAAAGATTGCCCTGCAGGCCGCCCGTGTGCAGGAGCAATATACGGCTGCCTGCCTGGAAGTGCCCGCCCAGGGCCAGCCCGCGGAAGGCCATCCCCATTTTACCGGTATAAATTATATCCAGGGGAATGCCCGTTTGTGCATGGAAATCATTCATGAATGCAAAGAGGGCAGGGGAGGTCTTCGCATAACCACCCTGGTGAAACTGGTAATGCAGTTGCCACGCTACCGGTGTATGCCGCGGCCGCAGCAGTTCCCGGATGGAGGCCTCCATCCACTCCGCCTGCTTCAGCACCGGGATGCCTATGACGGTTTGCCCGGGCGCTGCGCTGTTAATGAGACCTGCCAGCGTAGTGCCGGTGCCGCCGGCGCAAAGGAGGTGGGTGTAGGCATCCAGGCCCGGGGCGCTTTTTAGAATATCCTCGCAGCCCAGGGCGCCCAGCGCATTATGGCCGCCCTCCGGCACCACGAAATATTCCGGGAAACGGGCACCCCACTCTGCCGGGTTTACGGTACGGTAAGCTTCCCGGGAAATGAATTGCAGTTCCATCCCATGGGCCTGGGCCTGTTGCAGGGTAAGGCTCAGCGTGGCGGGCCTTTCCCCCCGCACCACGCCTATGCTGCGGAGGCCTGTTGCGTGGCAGGCAGCAGCGGTGGCCGCCAGGTGGTTGCTCCAGGCACCGCCAAAGGTGAGCAGGCCGGTTTTGCCTCCGGCCAAAGCCGCTTCCAGGTTGCGTTTCAGCTTATACCACTTATTGCCGGAAATGGCGGCATGCAACTGGTCCAGCCGGAGCATATCTGCGCAAAGGCCCGCCGGTAGCCAGTCTGGCTGCACTTTACTAATGGGTAGTATGGGTATTTCCGGTAAGATCATCACAGAATAAGCGTATGATGAACGCTTGTAGTTCAATGTTTTATGTGGAAAAAAAAATCCAGGCCGCGGCAAAAATAATCTTTTCTTAAACCAGCAGGAACTGCGGTGCCACTGCGGCTTTGAATAGCGGGCTCAGATGTAGGCTGGGCAAGGCTTGCATGGCTAAAAGGGTTTAGCAGCGCTTTCAGGCAAGGTGTTTGATAAAGCACAAACCGCCATTGCGCCGCTACTTCCGGCAGCTGCCAGACCGCCGGCGCGTGGCAACAAAACCAATTTAATCCTTTAATTTAGCCCCCGGTATTACCGGGAATGATTGAACCTCGTAAACTGTCAACAACACACAATGCAAAAGCCTACTTTACTGATCCTCGCCGCTGGTATGGCCAGCCGTTATGGTAGCCTCAAACAGATCCAGCAATTTGGCCCCGGCGGAGAAACTATCATTGATTACTCTATTTACGATGCCATCCGCGCAGGTTTTGGTAAGATCGTCTTCATTATACGCAAGGACTTCGAACAGGATTTCAAAGATATTTTTGAGCCCAAGCTCAAGGGCCGGGTAGAAACGGCTTATGTATTCCAGGAAATGGATGCCTACCTGGATGGCTATACTATGCCGGCAGACCGTACCAAGCCCTGGGGCACCGCCCACGCCATCCTTTGCGCAAAAGACGCTATCAATGAGCCTTTTGCCGTGATCAATGCAGATGATTTTTATGGCCGCGACTCTTTTGAGAAAATGGCGAAATTCCTGCAGGATGGCTGCAAGGACGATGTGTACAGCGTAGCAGGGTATGAACTGGGCAAGACCATCAGTGAGCATGGCTCCGTATCGCGCGGGGTATGTGCGGATGATGGCAAAGGCAACCTGGCCGCCATTAACGAGCGTACCAAGGTGTACAAGGACGGTGAGCAGATCGTGTATGAAGACGCTACCGGCAAGCATCCCCTGGGCGATAAAACACCCGTGTCCATGAACTTCTGGGGCTTTGCGCCTTCCGTGTTCCCCCTGAGCCAGGAGCTGTTCAAAAGCTTCCTGCAGGAAAAAGGACAGGAGCCCAAATCGGAATTTTTTATCCCCATCGTGATAGATAACTTCATTCATGGCAAGGGCGTAGTGAAGATCCTTCCCACCAGCGCGCAATGGTTTGGTGTTACCTACAAAGAAGATGCGCCCGGCGTACAGGCCAGCCTCCATGCACTGGTAGCCGCCGGCGAATATCCTTCCAACCTTTGGAAATAAAACTGCGTTTTTGTTAAAAGATAGGCAGTAAAAGCCGATGAATTTTAAATAATCGAAAGAAAATCCCGGTTATTTGATATTTATCTAAACATTTAAAAGGTTATTGTTTTTTATTCTAACGGGCTATACTTTTGTAGAAGTCGTGAAATGCGATGCCTCCTATGTGGGTAAATAAAGACAATATAAAACTCAATCACATCGTTCCCGAATTAAACTGGGCTATAAGCCTCGTTGTGATAGTCATTGTCATTATTCGCCACCAATTTGGAGGATAGGTCACCGTGTACTCATATCAACGATATAGACAAACCTTCCTCCCACCGAGGAAGGTTTTTTTTATGCCTGTAATTTCATTCGCAAACAACAACCTGAATAAATATGTATAGTTATTACGACCAAAACACCATCCTGTATCTAAATGGTCAGTATCTGAAAGCGACCGAAGCAAGCACCGATCTCTATGGCCAGTCACTGCATTATGGCTATGCAGTTTTTGAAGGCATCCGCGCTTACAAAACCGCAAAGGGAGAAGTTAAGATCTTCAAGGCAAAGGAACACTTTGACCGTTTTAAGCGCTCCTGCGAACTGATACACATCCCGTACCCGTTCAATAACGATGAACTGATCGAAGCCTGTTACGAAGTGCTCCGCCGTAACAACATGGAAGAAGCTTACATCCGTCCGCTGGCCTTCTGCCCGCCTAACATGACGCTGAAAGCGGCCTCTGAAACGGAAGTACTGATCTGCGCATGGGAATGGGGTGCTTACCTGGGTGAAAAACTGCTGCGTGTAGCCACATCGTCTTACCAGCGCCCGAACCCGAAAGCATTCAAGATCGAATCCAAATCTGCCGGCCTGTATGTAAACTCTATCCTGGCCTCCCAGGAAGCAAAGGAAAAAGGCTATGACGAAGCGCTGCTGCTGGACATGAACGGCTACGTAGCAGAAGGCCCCGGTGCCAACGTCTTCTTTGAAAAAGACGGCAAGATCTTCACGCCTCCTCCCGGCAACATCCTCCCCGGCATTACCCGCGCCACCGTTATTGAGCTCTGCAAAGAACTGAACATCCCCATCGAAGAAAAACTGTTTACCATCGAAGAGCTGCGCACTGCAGACAGCGTGTTCTACTGCGGTACCGCTGCTGAAGTAGTAGGCTGGGATTCCCTGGACGGCCAGGGTTTTGCCAAGCCCTGGGCAGACTCCCTGGGTAAATACCTGCAGAAGGCTTACAAGGCCCGCGTGCTGGAACAGGAATTCACTGAAAAGTACCAGCCCAAATCCGCTGCGGTTGTATAACCACCCGGCCGGCGGTGTATGCATTGCCGTTAAGGCGTGCTGCCCGCCGGCCGGAATTTCCCGATAACACGGACGTTCTTCTTACGTCGTAATAACTATCAACTGGTTTTCCTGGTTCCATAACGTCCATGCGGCAAGGTGTAACCGGGAACACTAAAATTTACCTCCGTCCGGAATTTTGTTTTGTGCGTTTGATCTTGTGATGAGATGAAACAGGGACTTCCTTTTCCAATACCGGCCCGCCGGCAGGAAGAAATACCGGGCGCCGGCACTTATGACCTCCCTGTTTTCCCGGAAATGAAAACCCGGAAATAGGAAACACCCCTTGAATCCCGTAAAATAGCATACCTGAAATGAGCCACCATGGCTTATTTCCGCAAAAAATGCCCGGTTTTGAATGCCGGGAATGGTAAAATATCCGATTTGACCTAACCGGCATTGCCGGGTAATTTGGTACCTGAAATAAACAGCAAATGGAACTCAATAAGTATAGCAAACTACTGACACAAGACCCGACGCAGCCTGCTACACAGGCTATGTTCTACGGACTGGGATTTACGGAAGAAGACCTGAAGAAAGCACAGGTGGGTATTGCCGCCATGGGATACGATGGCAACACCTGTAATATGCACCTGAACGGGCTGGCGGATATTGTGAAGGAAGGGGTATGGGCCAATGACCTGGTAGGCCTGCGTTTCTATACCATTGGCGTAAGCGATGGCATGGCCAATGGTACAGAGGGTATGCGCTATTCCCTGGTGAGCCGTGACGTGATCGCTGACTCTATTGAAACCATTTGCGGAGGCCAGTACTATGATGGGGTGATCACCATCCCCGGCTGCGATAAGAACATGCCGGGCTCCCTCATGGCCATGGGCCGCCTGAACCGCCCATCCCTGATGGTATACGGTGGCAGCATTGCCCCTGGCAAATACAAGGGCCAGGACCTCAACATCATCTCTGCTTTTGAAGCCCTGGGCCAGAAACTGGCGGGCAACCTGGATGAAGCAGATTTTAAAGGCATTGTACAGCATGCCTGCCCCGGCGCCGGCGCCTGCGGTGGTATGTACACTGCCAATACCATGAGCGCTGCGATTGAGGCCATGGGTATGAGCCTGCCCTACAGCTCTTCCAACCCTGCGCTGAGCCAGGCCAAAAAAGACGAATGCCTTGCCGCAGGCAAATACATCCGCCTGCTGCTGGAAAAAGATATTAAGCCCCGCGACATCATGACCCGCAAGGCGTTTGAGAATGCCTTCACGGTAGTGATTGCCCTGGGCGGTAGTACCAACGCGGTGCTGCACCTCATTGCCATTGCCAAGTCTGTGGACATCCAGTTCACCCTGAAAGATTTCCAGGACATCAGCGACCGTACCCCGCTGCTGGCAGACCTGAAGCCTTCCGGTAAATACCTGATGGAAGACCTGCACAACGCAGGGGGGGTGCCCATGGTAATGAAGTACCTGCTGAAGAAAGGCTACCTGCATGGTGATTGCCTCACGGTAACCGGCAAGACCATTGCAGAAAACCTGGAAGACGTAAAGGACATCGATTTCGAAGCCCAGCATATTATCGTTCCGGTAGAACAGCCGCTGAAGATAAACGGGCATATACAAATGCTGTATGGCAACCTGGCCACAAAGGGTTCTGTGGCGAAGATCACCGGTAAAGAGGGTGAGCGCTTTAAAGGCCCCGCCCGTGTGTTTGATGGAGAGTTTGAACTGATAGCCGGTATCCAGAGCGGCCGTGTAAAAGCCGGAGATGTCGTCGTCATTCGCTACGTGGGCCCAAAGGGTGCCCCGGGCATGCCGGAAATGCTGAAACCTACCTCCGCTATCATCGGGGCAGGATTGGGCAAGAGCGTGGCATTGATCACCGACGGACGTTTCTCAGGCGGTACACACGGCTTTGTAGTAGGCCACATTGTACCCGAAGCATTTGAAGGCGGTGGCATTGCACTGGTGAAAGACGATGACATTATTGAAATCGATGCCGTGAATAACACCATGAACGTATTGCTCTCTGATGCTGAACTGGCTGCACGCCGCGCTCAATGGACGGCGCCTGCGCTGAAAGTATCGAAAGGAGTTTTATTTAAATATGCTAAATCCGTAAAAGATGCAACAGAAGGATGTGTTACCGACGAAGCCTAAAACAACGGCATCGGCACCAGCCGTTGCTGAAAATATAACCGGTGCAGAAGCGGTGATCCGCTCACTGGTGGCAGAAGGGGTAGATACCATTTTTGGTTACCCCGGTGGTGCTATTATGCCCATTTACGATGCCCTCTATGATTTCCAGGATACCGTACATCATATCCTGGTACGCCATGAACAGGGCGCTACACACGCTGCACAGGGCTATGCCCGCAGCAGCGGTAAGGTAGGGGTGGTGTTTGCCACCAGCGGCCCTGGCGCTACCAACCTGGTAACCGGTATTGCTGATGCCTATGTAGACTCTACCCCGATGGTGTGCATCACCGGCCAGGTAGCAGCCGCTTTGCTGGGCACCGATGCCTTCCAGGAAACGGACGTTATCGGCATCACCATGCCCATTACCAAATGGAACATACAGGTGACCCGCCCGGAAGACATTGCGCCGGCCATTGCCAAGGCATTCTACATTGCGCGCAGCGGCCGTCCCGGCCCGGTGCTGGTAGATATTACCAAGAACGCACAATTTGCCGTTACTAATTTTGAATACAAGCCCTGCTCTTACATCCGCAGTTACAGCCCTACGCCGGAGCTGAACCAGGAGCAGATCGCAGCGGCAGCACTGGCCATCAACGATGCCAAACGTCCCTACATCCTGTGCGGGCACGGCGTATTGCTGAGTGGTGCGGAAAAAGCGCTGATAGCGCTGGCAGAGAAAGCCGGCATTCCCATCGCCTCTACATTGCTGGGCCTTTCCGCGGTGCCTACCAGCCACCCGCTGTACGTGGGTTACCTGGGTATGCACGGCAATTATTCGCCAAACATCAATACCAATGAATGCGATGTGCTCATTGCTGTGGGTATGCGCTTTGATGACCGCGTGACCGGTGATGTAAGCAAGTACGCCCGCCAGGCAAAGGTGATCCACATTGAGATTGATGCAGCGGAGATCAACAAGATCGTGAAGGCAGACGTTGCGGTGCATGCCGATGCAAAAGCCGCGCTGGAAGCCCTGCTGCCGCTGGTGAACGCTGAAAAACATGAAGAATGGCTGGCTTCTTTCCGGGAAGGGGATAAGCTGGAATATGAAAAGGTACAGCAGAACGAACTGCATCCGAAAGCAGGAGGCCTTACCATGGCGGAAGTGATCCGCCGCATTTCCGAAAAAACGGAAGGCAGGGCGATCCTGGTTACAGATGTGGGCCAGCACCAGATGGTGGCAAGCCGTTACTACCAGTTCCGCGATCCGAATACCAATATCACATCCGGTGGTATGGGCACCATGGGCTTTGCCCTGCCGGCCGCCATGGGCGCTAAAGTAGGCGCACCGGAAAAAGAAGTGGTGGCCATCATCGGCGATGGTTGCTTCCAGATGACCTTACAGGAACTGGGCACCATCAACCAGTCCCAGATCGGTGTGAAGATCGTGATCCTGAACAACAATTTCCTGGGCATGGTACGCCAGTGGCAGCAGCTCTTCTTCGACAAGCGCTACTCTTCCACGGAAATGATCAACCCTGATTTTGTACAGATCGCCAAAGGTTTCTTTGTGGAGGCCAAAAAGGTGAGCAGCCGCGATGAGATTGACGCTGCGGTAGATACCATGCTGGCGCATAAAGGCGCTTACCTGCTGGAAGTGGTGGTGGAAAAAGAAGAGAACGTATTCCCGATGGTGCCCACCGGCGCCGGTATTGGAGAGATCCGCCTTGACTAGGGAAAAGGTTAACGATTAACTACTTCACAACACTGACTTTATGCAAAAAGAATATACAGTAACGGTTTACACCGAAGACCGGATTGGGATCACCAACCGCATCACGGTGATCTTTACCCGCCGCCAGATCAATATCACCAGTCTTACTACCGCTGAAACGGAAATACCGGGTGTTTATAAATTCATCATCACCGTATTGTCTACCCGCGAAAAGCTGGACAAGGTGGTGGGCCAGATAGAGCGGCTCATTGAAATTCACCGTGCCTTTGTACACGAGGAAGATGAAGTGGTATACCAGGAGCTGGCGTTGTACAAGATCGCTACGCGCAACCTGAATAACCACAACATTGAACAGCTCATCCGCGATAACAATGCCCGCATTCTCACCATCACCGCAGATTACGTGGTGATTGAGAAAACTGGCCACCAGCAGGAACTTTTGAGCATGCTGAAGCAACTGGAGCCGTATGGGCTGATAGAGTACTCCAAGAGCGGGCGCGTGGCCATTGTGAAATGGAGCCGCCGTTTCCACGAGCACCTGAAAGACCTCTCCCTGAAACAGGCGGAGCTATAACGTAAACGCATACACGCAATAAATCCTTTTTTTTAACATCAGCTTTTAAGATCAGCCGGCAGGCCTCAACATAAACACACGCCGCCGCTCATTTTAAAACCATTTAAACAACTAAAAATTCATGGCAACCATCAATTTTGGAGGCGTACAGGAACAAGTAGTCACCCGGGAAGAATTCCCAATGGAAAAGGCAAGAGAAGTGCTGAAAAATGACACGATTGCAATCATTGGTTATGGTGTGCAGGGCCCCGGCCAGGCACTGAACCTGAAAGACAATGGTTTTAACGTGATCATTGGCCAGCGTAAAAATTCCAAAACCTGGGATAAAGCCGTAGCTGATGGCTGGGTACCCGGTGAAACACTGTTCGAGATTGAAGAAGCCGCTGCAAAAGGCACGATCATCCAGTTCCTCCTGTCTGATGCTGGTCAGATCACCCTGTGGCCCACACTGAAAAAACACCTGACGCCTGGTAAAGCATTATACTTCTCCCATGGCTTTGGTATCACTTATAAAGACCAGACCAACATTGTGCCCCCGGCCGATGTAGACGTGATCCTGGTAGCTCCCAAGGGCTCCGGTACTTCCCTGCGCCGCCTGTTCCTGGCTGGCCAGGGCCTGAACTCCAGCTACGCTATTTTCCAGGATGCCACCGGTAAAGCAAAAGACCGCGTAGTGGCACTTGGTATTGGTGTAGGTTCCGGCTACCTGTTTGAAACTGACTTCAAGAAAGAAGTATACTCTGACCTGACCGGCGAACGTGGTACCCTGATGGGCTGTATCCAGGGCATCTTTGCTGCCCAGTACGAAGTGCTGCGCAAAAATGGCCACTCCCCCTCTGAAGCCTTCAACGAAACCGTAGAAGAGCTCACCCAGTCTCTCATGCCGCTGGTAGCAGAAAACGGTATGGACTGGATGTATGCCAACTGCTCTACCACTGCACAACGCGGTGCACTGGACTGGTGGAAGAAATTCAAGGAAGCTACCCAGCCGGTATTTGAAGACCTGTATGCCAGCGTGGCCGCAGGTAAAGAAGCTGCCCGCTCTATTGCTTCCAACAGCACGCCTGACTACCGCGAAAAACTGGACGCAGAACTGAAAGAACTGCGCGACAGCGAAATGTGGCAGGCAGGTGCAGCAGTACGTAAGCTGCGTCCTGGTAAATAGATAATTTCCAATTGAACCATTTCCAATTTCAATTGGCAAAACATTTATAGACTTCGATGATTATGCCGGAAGTACAATGCTGCAAGGCCTTTGGGTGATTGTAGCATTGTGCTTCCGGCTTTTATTTTACAGTTCCTGGTGTTCAGGTTCTGATATTGGAAATTGTTTCCTGGAAATTGACTTCATATGTTAGTAGAGAACCTCGTAGACGTAGCACAGATAAAGGAAGCGGCCACGCTGTTGAAACCCGTGGTAAACCGCACCCCGCTTACCTATAGTGCTACCTTATCGCGCCGTTACCAGTGCGATGTGTACCTGAAGCGCGAAGACATGCAGATCGTGCGCAGTTACAAATTGCGCGGCGCTTATAACATGATCCGCAGCCTGGAACCCGCGCTGATGGCCAAGGGTGTAACCACCGCCAGCGCCGGTAACCACGCGCAGGGCTTTGCCTATGCGTGCAAGGCATTGAACATACAGGGTGTGGTGTTCATGCCTATTATTACCCCCAAACAAAAAGTGCGGCAGGTGACCATGTTTGGCGGCGACAATATCCAGATCCGCCTCGTGGGTGATACCTTCGACGACTGCTCTGCCGAAGCACAGGCCTTTACCAGGGCCAATGGCATGACCTACATTCCCCCTTTTGATAACCCGAAAATAATTGCGGGCCAGGGCACCGTAGCGGTGGAGATCCTGGAAGACCAGCAAAACTTTGACTTCCTGTTTGTGCCCATTGGCGGCGGCGGACTGGCCGCAGGCGCTGGTACCTACTTCAAAACTTACAGCCCTGCTACCCAGGTGATAGGGGTGGAGCCCGAAGGCGCGCCCAGCATGACGCGGGCATTGGCCGAAGGCGGCCCCGTGACCCTCAACGGTATTGACAGCTTTGTGGACGGAGCGGCCGTGAAAAGGGTAGGCACCCTCAACTACGAAATTTGCAAAACCGTGCTGGACAAAATGCTGACCATTCCGGAAGGCAAGGTATGTTCCACCATTTTGAAGCTATACAACGAAGACGCCATCGTGGTAGAGCCTGCGGGCGCCTTGTCCATTGCGGCTTTAGACGATATGGCCGAACAGATCAAAGGAAAGAAGGTAGTGTGCGTGGTAAGCGGCAGCAACAATGATATAGACCGCATGCAGGAGATCAAGGAAAGGTCTTTGCTGTATGAAGGACTGAAGCATTATTTCATTGTACGCTTTGCACAGCGCCCCGGTGCCCTGCGTGAATTCCTTAACCATATCCTGGGCCCGGATGACGATATCACCCGTTTTGAGTTCATCAAGAAAACGAACAAGGATACCGGCCCCGCCCTGGTAGGCATTGAACTGAAGCACCGGGAAGATTACGAGGCACTGATCGCTAACATGCAGCGCTATCACCTGAACTACACAGAACTGAATAAGAATGATGACCTGTTTGGGTACCTGGTGTAAATAGCCCGGGCCATATGGTCATGTAAAACAGAACGCCGTTTTGTACAGGATGCTTATCTTGTATAATGCGGCGTTGCTGCATTTGGGACCATACCATTTTTTCATAAAATTATACCAGCGGGCCGGCGGAGGAGCCGTTAGCTTTGCGATTCAATTAATCTTGTGATATGAAAACTACGAATGAACAGTTGTCTTACGCCCTGCTACGTATCACGATGGGCGCGGCTATGATGGGGCATGGGCTGGTGCGTATTCCCAAGCTGGAAGTGTTTGCCGGGGGGATGGTGAAAATGTTTGACGGCGTGCTCCCGGCAGCGCTGGTAACGCCGTTTGCCCATGTACTGCCTTTCCTGGAATTTATCATTGGGGCATTACTCATCCTGGGCTGGCTTACCCGTGCTACCCTGGTAGTGGGTGCCGTGCTGATGATGGTGCTCATCCTGGGCAGCTGCCTGCTGGAGAAGTGGGAGTTTGTAGGTACCCAGCTGGTGTACAGTTTCCTGTACTTTGTGTTGCTGCGCTTTCTTGCTTTTAATGCGTATGCGCTGGATAATGGCATAAAGAAGCAATAAACCCGCCGGTTAGCCCCAATATTACCGAATTGTTAAGCCTCAAAATTGATTAGGAACCCCGTTTCCTGCAAGCGTACTCTTTATGTCGGGCCACTCAAAACGCCGCCATAAAAATGGACATACAGCCACTCTTGCAAAAGTATTTTAAAGGGGAATGCACGGAAGCCGAGCAGGCCTTGGTAGAACGCTACCTGGCCAGTGAGACTACCCCGGAGCTGGATGCCCTGCTGATG
This sequence comes from Chitinophaga parva, assembly GCF_003071345.1. Lineage (NCBI taxonomy): Bacteria > Pseudomonadati > Bacteroidota > Chitinophagia > Chitinophagales > Chitinophagaceae > Chitinophaga > Chitinophaga parva. The sequence goes on from NZ_QCYK01000002.1 coordinate 556,730, forward strand.
CAAACGTGGCGCGAGGCGGAGACAGACCCCAAAATAAAACAACTGCCCCGTACCCAACCTGCTCACTGGTATCGTATAGCCGCGGCCGTAACCCTGCTGATCATAGGCGCGGCGGGCGCCTGGATGCTGGGTGCCGGGCGCAATGGCCACAAAGCCCTGGCCAGCCAGGCCTGGGATACTTTGTCCAACAAGGGTGGGGAACTGCAACGCTACCACCTGCCGGATGGTTCTGTGGTGTGGCTCAATGCTTATTCACACGTTATTTATAATGAAGGTTACAACACTGATAACCGCGAGCTGTGGCTGGCGGGCGAAGGCTACTTTGAAGCCGCCCCCGGTGCAGCACATCCCTTCCAGGTGCACACAGGTAATATCACTACCATGGCACTGGGCACCACCTTCAATATTTCCACCGCCAATCATGCAGATGGCAGCATAGAAGTGGCACTGCTTACAGGCAGGGTAGCGGTGAGCACTACCGATGCGGCACACCAGTTCCGCAGGGAGTTGCTCCCCGGCCAGCGGCTGTTGTTCTCTCCCGCAGGAAGCGCCACCGTGGCCCTTTTCCACGAGGCGGAGGTGGTAGACTGGAAGCAGGGAAAGATCATATTTGACAAGGTAGACATGAATGATGTATTTGCAAGGCTGCAGCAACGGTATGGATGCCATATTATCCTGGAAGACAGCCTGCTGGCGCATAAAAAGATATCGGGAACGTTCAGCGCCGGCCAGTCACTGGAGCATGTAATAGCCACTTTAAAATATGTACACGGTTTCACGTACACCCAGGTAAACGCAAACACGTACCTGATTCATAAACATTGAAGATCACAACGGCAAGCCACCAGCGAAAAATAAAGAAGGTCCAAATAAAAAAGCACTGCCTTGAAACAGTGCTCACTACCAGGGTAAACATCCCGGTACGGTAGTCATTTTTAACTTGAAAAAACAAAGAACGAAGGTATGCAAAAATTTACAAATCGATTTTGTACAGGAAGGGCTATGTCCAAAAATATGCTTTTCCTGGCCTGGTTTGTAGCGGGCATCTGCCCGGCGGTACTGGCCGCACAATCTTATAAGTCATTGAATGATAAAGTACAGCTGCAAATGGAGCATACAACGGCAGCTGCAGTGGTAAGGGCTTTGCAACAACAGACAAAGTACACGTTTATCTACGATCCCGAATACCTCCAGCATTGTAAAGTAAGTGCCCCTCACTTTAACAGCCATTCTATTGCAGACGTGTTACGTTACCTGGATGAAAATGAACCGATCGATATTGAAATGACAAATGGCAGCACCATTGCACTGCGCCGTGGCCGCCAGGAAAGCGTGGCCGCCAAAGATGGAAAGATCACCGGGAAAATAGTTGACAATAAGAACGAGCCCCTGCCGGGTGTAACCATCCTGGTAGATGGCGGGAGAGGTGTTATCAGCCAGGCGGATGGCACCTATGAGCTGAACCTGCCTCCGGGTAATTATACGATCACTTATAGCTTCCTCTCTTATGAAACTAAAAGAGTTACTGATGTGGTGGTGCGCGAAGACGCTAATACGCCGTTGAATGTACTGCTGCGCAATAGTGGCAGCCGCCTGAAAGAAGTGACCGTAACGGCCAGCTACCGCAAGGCTTCGGTGGAAGGGCTGTATGCGATGCAGAAGAATAATGCAGCAATGACAGATGGGATCAGTGCTGCACAGATCGCCCGTACCCCGGATAAAAACCTGGGGGAGGTGATGAAGCGGGTAAGCGGGGTATCTACCATGGATAACAAATACGTGGTGGTACGTGGCTTGAGTGAGCGGTACAACCAGGCGGTGTTGAACGGCCAGGTGATGCCCAGCACGGAACTGAACCGCAAGAACTTTAGTTTTAATATACTGCCTACCAACATCGTGGAAAATGTACAGGTAGTTAAAACACTGACACCCGATCACAGTGCCGAATTTGGCGGCGGCTCCGTGGAAGTAACCACGCTGGATATACCGTCGTCTGATTTTCTTTACGTACAGGCAGGCACCAGCTACAATGACAATACCACCGGGAAGGATTTTTATTCCGTAGGCCTGGACAACCAATCCTACCTCGCTTTACCAGGCAAGAGCCGTTATTTTATGGGGAGCCTGGATTATAAAAGCAACAAGGAAATGTTCCAGCGGTTTGACGCCAGTGGCAAAAATGTTTCAGCAGTGAATAATAACTGGGGCATTGCCGCGATGAAGGCACCTGTTTCTCAAAATTACCAGCTATCGGCAGGACATGTTTTTAAACAGGGGAGCCGTCAAATGGGTATTATGGCTTCCGCCGGGTACCGTAATAATTTTGCTACACAGGATATCGTAATGGCGCAGAACGGTTATTCCCTCGGCGGTGTAGATGCGTCACAGGGAGTGCTGTTTAACGGGAAGCGCTATGGGTTTAATACTGACCTGGGAGCCACGTTGGGCCTGGGCTATCGCAGTGCCGGCATGCGCATGTCACTGCAAACCCTTTACCTGCGCAACCTGGATCAGCCATTTATTTTTGGCGGTGGTGGTGCGGTGAATAATACCCGTGTTAACTCAAGGGGTTATTATGATATTACCACGCAAACAAATCTTTGGCAGTCGCAGTTAAAAGCAGAATGGGCGCTGGATAAACGGGGGGCAAAACTGAATGCTATGGTAAGCTACCTGCGCCTGGATAAGCTGCGCCCGGATAACCACATTTCCCTGAACGATTACCTGCAGCCAGACAGCACAGCGCCTTATAATTACAATATTGATGCGGGTAACGCCCCTTATCTCGCCATGGGCTCACTACGCCAGTGGAACAGGGCCCTGGAGCGCAATACCAGCTGGGAGTTGAGCTACGCAACACCGTTTAAATTCAATATCGGGAACCTGCCGCTTGAAAACTCGTTGAAGGTAGGCTATTGGGGTGCTTACAAAGACCGGTCGTTTTACGTAGTGCGCTCATATTCCCAGTTTAACAATAACGGCATTTTTGTACCGATCTCACAGGCTTTCTCTGCTGACTATGATCTGAAATTTGATTTTGACCGCCAGTATGGCGATAACTTTCGCGCAGCTATTGGTCAGCATGCAGGCTATGTGATGCTGGACAATAAGATCGGTAAATTCAGGCTGATCTGGGGTGTGCGTGGTGAATATTATGACCTGAACAAGATCGGCAGTGCATTGGATAGTGCAAAGCAGGCACTGATTGCAGCGAATGGGGGGAAAGATGACCTGGATTTCTCCGCCATCCAGCATATTGAAAAGCCTTTCCGCCTTTTTCCTTCCGCTAACCTGGTGTATGCGCTGACGCCCTCCATGAACTTACGTGCAGCTTATGCAAAGAGCATTATCCGCCCCGATCTGCGTGAGCTCTCTGTTTTCCGGGAGTACGACTTTGAACTGGGAGGCGTGTACCTCGGCGATTACGTGCGGTCTACCTTGATCAGTCACTATGATCTCCGTTACGAATGGTACCCTAACCCCGGTGAAATACTGAGCTTGTCAGGCTTTTACAAGGATCTGAAATACCCGATGGAAATATACCAGGATGGTACTTCTGAACTATACTCCCTGCGCAATAATAAACAGGCTAAGAATTATGGTGTGGAAGTGGAAATGCGTAAGTCGTTTGCATTTACCAAAGTGCCGGTATTGGAACACCTTACCCTCTATGGCAACTTTACCTACCTGGATGCGCGGGTGGTGCCACTGGTTAAATATGGCTTTAAAGCAGATTCTCTCAACCCCAGGAAAATAGTGGTGGAGGAAATTACCGGCAAGGAGGAAAAACGCCCGCAAACCGGCGCCAGCAATTACCTGGTCAACGCTGGTACTAATTTTGACTGGAGCCCGGTAAATGTAACGGTGAATTATAACTACACCTCCAACCGTACTTTCCGCGCCGCCATTCCTTACCAGCTTTCCATTTTTGAACGCCCGCTTACTTCGCTCGATGCGCAGGTAGCTGTATTGCTCCTGCACAGGAAAATGGAAATAAAAGTGAATGTCGCCAACCTGCTCAACAGTTACTCCATCATTTACCGGAATAATTATAACGACAACGGCGATACCCAAAACGGGAAAAGAGACCCCACTACAAAAGAATTGCTCTATCAGAAAGGCCAGGACTATATTGTTTATAAGGCAAGCCCCGGAAAAACATATAGTGCCACTATCAGTTATCGTTTTTAATGCAATGTGCAGATCGGTTTATAGTTAACACAGTATACGCGTATCCATTTATAATACCCTGATCAGGTGTCTCAGTTTTAACCTTGAAAAAACAAAAAAATGCAAAAAAAGTCCATCATTGTTTCCGCCTTATCTGCAATGACCCTTGCAGGCGTTATCCTGGCTTCTTCCTGTAAAAAGGACAACAACGTAAACAACCATGCCGCAGTAGCTGGCGCGCTGGTTCTGTCTGTCTGCGATAGCACTACCACCAAAGCTACCGACAGCACCATCACTGGCAACATCACTGCTGACCTCCACCTGGGTAACACCAAACGTTACATCCTGGGTGCCCAGGTTTGGGTGACCGGTAACCACACCCTGACCATCGACGCTGGTGCGGTGATCGCAGGTAAAGTAGGCGATACCACCATTGGCGGTGTACCCGGTGGTGCGCTGATCATCACCAAAGGTTCCAAACTGGTAGCAGTTGGTACCCCTGCAAACCCCATCGTATTTACTTCTGCTAACTCCGGTACTGCTACTGCTCCCCGCTCCGGCGACTGGGGTGGTATCATCCTGCTGGGCCAGGCACCTACCAACGCTCCGCTCACTACCGTTGTGGAAGGTGTTACTCCCCCCGCTGGTGTAGACGGTACTTTTGGCGGCAGCCTGCCCCACGACAATTCCGGTATCCTCAAGTATGTACGTATTGAGTATGCTGGTTATGCACAGGTAGTAGACAAGGAAATCAACGCCCTCACCCTGGCTGGTGTAGGTGATGGTACTACTATCGACTATGTGGAAGCTTTCAAATCAAACGACGACTCTTTCGAATGGTTTGGTGGCACTGTAAACTGCTCCCACCTGATCTCTGTTGACGCACTGGACGACATGTTCGATACCGACAACGGTTTCGTAGGTTCTATCACCTATGCACTGGGCCTGGCTGATCAGAACCGTGCTGACAAGAGCCAGTCTAATGGCTTTGAAAGCGACAACGACGCTACCGGCAGCGCTAGCACTCCGTTCACGCATCCCAAGTACAAATTTGTAACCATCGCAGGTACCACTGCTGCCCGTGCTGCAGTTACCAACAGCGCTCCCTCCGGCGCCGGTTCTTATGGCCGTGCTGCCCATATCAGAAGAAATGCGGAGTTCACCATCGACAGCTCTATCTTCCTGGGTTACAATGAAGGCTGGGATATGGATACAACGCTGCCTGCAAGCGGTGCTAATACCATCAGCAAATATGTTGCAGGTACTTCTACTACTAATAAGCTGTTTGCTACAGGCTACACTTCCGCTGGCGGTGTTCAGTACGGTTATACCAAAGAATTCAGCGGTGTATTCTCACTGTACACTATGAAAGCCGGTGACAACGATGTAACTGTATCTGGCCCCACCACCATCCTGCCGCTGTTCACTACGCATACGAACATCAGCAACTTCATCCCCACCAGTGCTACCTACAGAGTGGCTGGCGCATTCCCCAATGGTACCAACTGGACCAAGAACAATGCTCCCGCCTGTACTTCAGACCATCCGGCCTGGGTAAGACTGCAATAATCTTTACCGTGTTGTGCAGGGCTGTTTGCCTTGCACAACACCTTTTCTAAATTAAATATCTGATGCGTTATTCAATCTTAGGAGTTCTATTATTTGTTTTATTAGCAACCGCCTGTAGAAAAGGCGAAGTATCAAGTGACCTTCATTTTTATGGGAAAGTGACCTTCAGTGTGGTGCCCTATCCCAATACACCCGTTATAGGCGCCATATTTAAAAGCGATTCAATACCTACCGGCCTTGTAGGCAAGTTGCTTCCTGCCGGAGTAGCAGGAAAGCTGCAGGTTTTTGACCTGGATGCAGATACCCTGATTGCGGATACGCTGATCATGGTACCCAAGGATGGCCAGCTGGATTTCAAATTTGTATATGCAACAGACATTGGGATAAGTGGGTTTCTAAATACCCAGCCCTATGCGCCGGATACCGCTTATTTCAACTTCCAGAACTCCGTAAAGATAGATGGGGCAAAGGTGCCGGTGGACGTAAAAGTATCCGTAATGAATAACACAACCGGTGAGTTTGAGGAACTGTTCACGCTGGAGAATCTTGCTCCGGGTAAGCTTTCCGCTACTTACTCACTTCCGGGGTTTGATGCATCCGGCAATAGCAATAATTACTTTGCAGAAGTGCTCAATGCAGATACCAAAGCAGCGCTGTCGCCCGGCCCTGTATTCGTAGGCGCGGGAGGCTCTTTCTTTATTGACCAGCTATATACGGATATAGATGGTATGGTGTACCCCAATTACATCAGTTTTTAGACGGGCGTTACAAAACAGAAAAAATTAATTCCATATAAAACGGATCATTCATTGTTTTTTCCCCCACCAATAAGATGGTTATGAAATTCCTTAGATCCATCAGCAATGGTTTTTACACAGGCCTTTTGATTACAACAGTGGTGCTGCTGGTAAGCAGCTGTAAAAAGGATGAGCTGACCGCCCGGAAGGAGGTTACGGTAATGCAGGTAGTACCCCTGTCGGATACCTTGCCAGCCATAGTTACACAACCCACCCTGCTTACCGGCACACACCCCTGGTTCATTAAAGGCTGGCTGTATGTGACCAATGACGCTTCCCTGGCCATTGAACCGGGCGCGGAGATATACACGCTGCCGCCGGCACAGGGTGGTGGATCTGGTATCATCGTAACGAGAGGCAGTAAACTGGTGGCAAGGGGAACCGGCCGTTTCCCGGTAAATTTTTACCTCGGAGGAAAGGGAGGAGGCATCATTTTATTAGGGAACGCACCGGCTGGCAAAAAGGATATTTATGATAAAGCCAATTGGGTAGCGGGGCAAAAGCTTAGCTATGGGGGTACCTACCCTGCAGATAGCACGGGAGCCCTGGAACATGTGCGTATAGTTTACAGAAAAGATGATAATGTAAATAATTTCCCCGGTGGCCTGCTGCTGCTGGGCGTAGGCAGCAAAACACGTATTACAGAGGTGACCCTGGAACTGCACGACGTGCATGCCGGGGTGGATACCGGGCGATTAAAATGAGCGTATGGCCGTCCGGCAAATGTTTATACTCAAACTGCGTAAAATTGATATTCTCCTAGGACCTTACCCAACGGGCGCATTCTGTTTAGAACGCGCCCTTTTTAAACCCTTGCCGGTACTACTGCAGCCCGTGCATCAGTACCACTAGTGCTCCCTCGCCGGGACGATCAGCTGTGTATGCGGAGCAGACGGGGTGTAAATGGCAGGCGGCCCTTGCGGAGTAGCAGGAGATCCACTGCGCCCGTTCCCGCTGATCAGCCCCAAAGCCTTTGCCAGCAAGGGATCTGCCGGATCGCCAAACGCCCGCAAGGGCAAGCTGCCCATTTCATCCAGCACATACTGCGGGGCAATGCCAGCAGTATAGCCTCCACTACCTTTGGCATTCAACAGCCGGTAGGTGAGAGGCTCCAGTACCCAGTTAAGCCGCTTTACACTCCGCTGGTCCGTGATCACGATCGCGGCCTTGTCCTTTCCATAGGTGGTTTCACCGATCTGGATCACCTGCGTATATGCCTTCAGGCAATTGATGGTAAGCTCCGCCGCAGAGATGGTCTTATGCGTGGTAAGGATAAACACACGGGGCAATGCAAGTTGGGCCGGTTGCACATTGGAAAATACCGGCGCCTGCCCGCGCTCCGGGTATGCCATAATATTGGCAAAGCTGCTGGACCGGGTACCAAGGTGCCCGTTGCCGGACAATTGCAGGAAATTCGTATTGGCGTTCACGTTAGGCGCAATGAGTGCGGTGAGCACCGCCGCGGCACTCAGGCTGCCACCAGTGTTATAGCGGAGGTCCAGCACCAGTTCTTGTACACCCGCCGTTTTAAGATCGCTGAAAGTGGCTACCAGGGAGTTGTTGAGATCATCATTGAAGGCGTCGTAAAAAACATAGCCCACTTTTTTGCCACCGCTTTGCAGCAGGGTGTGATACACCGGGTACTCATAATTACCGGCCAGGTATACATCCACCGTGGTGGAATCAGCGCGTTTTAATGTGACTTGTGTGCCGCCCAGCCAGGCATCACTCAATGCAGCGGCATTGCTGGTAGTAAGCGCGGTACCATTAATATGTGTAAACATTTGCCCCCGCTGCAAGCCCGCCATGGCAGCGGCTCCGCCAGGTACCACCTGCTTGATCACGCCCAGCGCACCACCCGGGGCAGCGGGCCAGCTGATCACACTGAAGTCAATGCCATAAGTGTAAAGAAAATAACGTTGAAGGGTAGAGGGGTCCGTGCTGTTGTACAATAAGGAAAATGGGTCGTCGCTGCGGCGCAGGGTGGCAAACCAGTTCAGCGGGCTAAGTGTGGTATCCGCTTTTCCCGGCAATCCATCATTCCATAAATAATAATACCGCATACTATCCAGTACCCACTTATTTACTTCCGCCTGTGTTACCGGGCCGGTAGGCACCGGGGCTACAATATCTTTCTTTTGGCAGGCCGCCAGTACTAACAGGCCTAACCACGAACAACGGGGAATGCGCATGGTATAAAAGTTTGAACAGGGTTAATGCATATCGTAATACTGTAGCAACTCGCGCCGTATAAATTGCAGGGCAATGGTAAGATGGTTCTTCACGGTGGCCGGCGAAATACAGAGGCGGTCTGCAATTTCCTTGTGCGTATAGCCCAGCCTGCGGCTCAGGAGGTACACCGCTTTCCGCTGTTCCGGCATCCGTTCTATCACCTTCTCCAGCTGGCTTTCGTACTCTTTCATCATCAGGGGGGAGGCGTCTTCCTGGGCCTCCGGCGGCTGGTTGCGCGCCGCTTCAGACAGCATCTTTTTTTCACGGTACAGCTTACGGGAATTGTCGATCACGAGGTTTTTGGTGTAAACGAAGAGCAACGGGAAGATGTCCTGGTCCGGGCGCACCTGCTCAATGTTCTCCCATAACCGGATAAAACATTGCTGCGTGATCTCCTGTGCCCTGCTGTGGTCTGCGGTTAACTTGAACGCAAAGCGGTAGATCTTGTCGTTATGCTCGGCAAAGAAACGGTCGAACAATGTTTTGGAAGGGCTATCAGACATGTTTTGCGCAATTAGGCTACTGATCGGGAATTAAATGTAATCGGTTAATGTTATTCTAATGTTAAGCGTTGACAGGGCGATGTGTTAATTTTTCCGCGGGCGGGTGGAACTGCCGCCAATGCCTTAATTTACAGGTATGTTAAGCTTCTGGGAACAAGAAAGTTTTTTGCAGTACCACTACATCGTGGTGGGTAGCGGCATCGTGGGATTGTCCACTGCGCTGGGGCTCAGGGCCCGGGCACCCAGGGCACGGGTGCTGGTACTGGAAAGAGGTGTGCTGCCTACCGGCGCCAGCACCCGCAATGCAGGTTTTGCCTGCATAGGCAGTCTTACCGAAATACTGGCTGACCTGGAAACCATGCCCGCCGCGGAAGTGGCGTCCCTCGTGGCTTTCCGGCGGGAGGGCTTGCGGTTGTTACGGGCCCGCCTGGGCGATGCAGCCACCGGGTACGAAGAAAGCGGCAGTTATGAGCTCCTGGATGCAGGATCGCTTCAGGCATTGGACCGCCTGGAGGAAGTGAACGGATTGCTTATGCCCGTGCTCAATGGCCCTGCGTTTAGTTTGCGCTCACACAAGATCAAAGACTTTGGTTTCAATCCCCGGTCCATTGCAGGGCTGGTGCAAAATAATTTTGAAGGCGGCCTGCATTCCGGGCGCATGATGCGGTCTTTGGTGGATATGGCGCTGCAGCAGGGCATAGAAATAAAAACCGGGTGCACGGTACAGGCATTGGAGCACCTGTCGCAGGGGGTCCGCTTACAGGTAAGCGCCAGTGGTTTGCCCCCCGTGCCCCTGCAGGCAAAAGCCGTGGCACTTTGTACCAATGCATTTACAAAAACGCTTTTTCCCGACCTGGACCTGCAGCCCGGCCGCGGCCAGGTACTGATCACGGAACCTATACCAGGCCTGCCTTTCAAAGGAGTGTTCCATATGGAGGAAGGCTACTTTTATTTCCGGGAGATAGACGGGCGCATCCTGCTGGGCGGGGGGCGCAACCTGGATTTTGCGGGAGAGGCTACCACTGATTTTGCCCTTAATGAATACATACAGCAAGCCTTGCAGGATAAGCTACATAACGTGATCCTGCCCGGTCGCCCGGCGCCGGTGGCCAACCGGTGGACCGGCATCATGGCTTTTGGCGCCACCAAGCAACCTATTCTCGAAGAAAAAGCACCGGACGTTTTCCTGGGCGTGCGCATGGGAGGGATGGGCGTGGCCATTGGCAGCGCGGTAGGGGAGCGCCTGGCGGAAATGATGCTGCCGGAAGCAGAACGGGAATCCTATACGTTTTGATGCAGCACAGATGGATAATGTTTACGCCGCATTGCCTCCGGTGCAACGCAAATGGATAGAACCCGCTATACCCGGCCACCCCCTGGTGCAAAACAAATGGGCACAACCCGCTATACTCCGTCACATCCTGGAGCAAAACAAATGGGCACAACCCGCTATACTCCGTCACATCCTGGTGCAAAACAAACAGGCCAACCTGCTATACTCCGTCACACCCTGGTGCAAAACAAACAGGCCAACCTGCTATACTCCGTCACATCCTGGTGCAAAACAAGCAGGCCAACCCGCTCATTTCCTCCTGCCCCGCACTGGATAAACATCTCAGTAAATTCTATGCTAACGTTTGCATAGTTCCTTGAAAAAAACTATTTTAATTGCCGTTTTTAATTACTTTTGGAACCAGTAAATAAAGTGTCATGTTGACAATTTATAAATTTAAGCGTAATTGGTACGTTTAATCGTTTTTCTTTACTATCTTGATCCGCGTTAAAAAAAACAACAGTCACCACGTAAAATAACATCACACCCACGTTTTTGAATTAATACTATGCAGCAGAACCTATTGCACACCAAGGATTACATCGTTTTCCTGATCTACTTTTTGATCGTAGCAGGTTACGGTATTTACATTTATAACAAGAAGAAAAAGGCTGTTTCAGACAGTAAGGACTTTTTCCTGGCAGAGGGCTCCCTTACCTGGTGGGCCATCGGCGCATCGCTGATCGCATCTAACATTTCTGCAGAACAGATGATCGGCATGTCTGGTTCCGGCTTTAAAATGGGGCTGGCCATCTCCACGTATGAGTGGATGGCTGCTGCCACACTGATCATCGTGGCGGTGTTCTTCCTGCCTATTTATTTAAAGAACAAGATCTATACCATGCCCCAGTTCCTGGAGCAGCGCTATGGCAAAACAGTGGCCACTATCATGGCCGTATTCTGGTTGCTGCTGTACGTGGTGGTGAATCTTACTTCTATTCTTTACCTGGGTGCTATTGCACTGAACACCGTGTCCGGCATCAACTTCGAGGTCTGTATGATCGCACTGGCCTTCTTTGCCGTGGTGATCACACTGGGTGGTATGAAGGTGATCGGTTTCACGGACGTAATACAGGTGTTTTTCCTCATCCTGGGTGGCCTGGCCACTACTTACCTGGCACTGGGCCTGGTAGGCCAGCAGTACAACACCACCGGTGTATTCAACAACTTTCACCTGCTCATGCAGCAGGCACCGGATCACTTCCACATGATCCTGGACAAAAATAATCCCAACTACCTCGACCTGCCCGGCCTGTCTGTGCTGGTAGGCGGTATGTGGATCGTGAACCTGAATTACTGGGGCTGTAACCAATATATTACCCAACGTGCACTGGGTGCCGATCTGAAGACGGCCCGCAATGGCCTGCTCTTTGCCGGTTTCCTGAAAATGCTCATGCCCATCATCGCGGTAATACCCGGTATTGCAGCGTATGTGCTATATCAGAAAGGGATGTTCCATGAAGGCATCGGCGTAGGCGCCGATCAGAACCCGGACCACGCTTACCCCGTGTTACTGAACCTCCTGCCCTCCGGCCTGAAAGGCTTGTCCTTCGCGGCTTTAACGGCCGCCGTGGTAGCCTCCCTGGCTGGTAAGGCAAACAGTATCTCTACCATCTTCTCCCTGGATATTTACAAGAAAATATATCATACTACGGATGAAAAGAAGATCGTGGTGGTAGGCCGTATCACCGTGGTAGTGGCCATGATCCTGGCCATCATTATCTCTCCCTTCCTGGGTATCGATAAGAAAGGTGGTTTCCAGTTCATCCAGGAATACACCGGCTTTGTATCGCCGGGTATTTTTGCAATGTTTATCATGGGCTTCTTCTGGAAACGCACCAACTCCGGCGCTGCCATGTTTGCCATGATCGGTGGCTTCCTGTTGTCTATCGTCATGAAAGTGCTGCCTAAATTTGCAGACCTTTCCGGCCTGGCAGCTTCCGGCTGGTCTAAGCTGAACCCCGACAGTGGCCGTTTTGAGATCGCGTTCCTGGACCGTATGGGCATCGTGTTCGTGGTATGTATTGCAGGTATGATCATTATTTCCCTCATGGACCCCAAGAGCAAAAACAATCCCCGCGGCCTGGAAGTGGACGCACAGATGTTCAAACCATCCACACCTTTCCTGGTGATCTCTTTACTGATCGTTGGTTTGCTTACTGCGCTCTACACCATTTTCTGGTAAGTATATAACTGGTTTAAACATAACAACATCCGCTATACCGATTTCCAATGCCGGAAATGCCGGAAGCGGATGTTGTCTTTTATAAATTACACAAACGCTTGCGTAGCTCATACTGTCCGTGTTTTATCCCCGGTGCTATTTGAAATATTTTATTAATTTGGTCATCCGCAAAAAAACAATTACCGTGGCATTTAGCATTTCTCAGGTATCCCAGGATGGATTTGATATCATCGTTTTAAAAGACAACAACGGCACGGAAGTACAGGTGGTGCCTGCACACGGTGCATTACTGCATGCATTTAAAGTGCAGTACAATGGAAGCCCGCTGAACGTGATAGACAGTTACAAAGACCGCGCAGATCTCCAGGCAGACCTTACCCGCAGTTTTAAGAACATTAAGCTCAGCCCCTTTGCATGCCGCATGACGGACCGCCGGTACAACTGGAACGGCCAGACCTACACCATTGCAAAGAGCGACATCCATGGCCTGCTCTATGATGTGCCATTTGAGCTGGTGCAGCAAGCGGCCAATGACGCCTCAGCCGCCATCAATCTGCAATACACCTACCGCGCAGAAGACGCAGGTTATCCTTTCAACTACGACTGCCTGGTAGAATACCGCCTCCTGCCGGACAACCAACTGGCCGTGACCACCACACTGGAAAACCACAGCCATGTGGCCATCCCGGTGATGGACGGATGGCATCCCTACTTCAGCACCGGCGGCAGCATTGATGCACTGGAGCTACAGTTTGCCGCTACTCACCTCGTAGAGTTCAATGAAAAATTACTGCCCACCGGCCAGCTATTGCCTTACAATACTTTTGCGGCAAAACGCAATCTCACCGGTGTGGAGCTGGATAATTCCTTCCTGCGTGACCTCAGTATCTCCGGCCCTGCCGCCATACTGCACGATCCCGCCAAAAAACTTTCCATCGAGTTCTATCCCGATGCCAGCTATCCTGTACTGCAGGTGTACACACCGCCCCACCGCCGCAGCATTGCGGTAGAAAACCTGAGCGGTGCCCCGGATGCATTCAATAATAAGATAGGCCTGGTACAACTGGCCCCGGGTGAGAGTAAAACGTTCAGTACTACATATAAGATCAGGTTGTAGGAAAATCGTACAGCGTACAGCGTACAACGTACAGCGTACAACGTACGGTGCTTCAGATCATAAACAACATTGTAAAGGCGCAAAGCTGGTCCTGCCGGCTTTGCGCCTTTTTATTGCGGTGGGGCGTGGCAGCAACAATATATAGCAGAGCACACTCACCCCGGTGCCTGGTACGTTGTACGCTGTACGCTGTACGCTGTACGCTTCCATTGGCACGCTCTTTGGATTACGCCAAACGCAAGGCCATTGCATGTTTCTCATTGTTCACCATATCTTAAAACATACACTGAAATATGGACACGCTACAATTGAAAGGCGCCTGGAATGAAACGAAAGGCCGCCTCAAAAAATCATTCGCAGCACTTACCGATGATGACCTGCTGTACAGTGAAGGCAAAGAAGATGTATTGATTGGAAAGCTCCAGCAAAAACTGGGTAAGACCCGCGAGGAAGTCATTGCTATTCTTAACACGCACGATAAAAACTTATAGCCATGGGCAGCATTCTTTATATTATCGCCGTTATCCTGATCATCGGCTGGTTGCTGGGGTTCTTCGTGTACTCCGCCGGTGCCCTGATCCACATCCTGCTGGTATTGGCCATCATAGCCATCCTGCTGGCAGTGATACGCGGCTCCAGCAGCATTTAACACGGTACATCCTTATTTGTTTATACCAGGATCTCCCGGGCCATTTGGTCGGGAGATCTTTTTGTTTGGGCCTGTTTCTTTCTATGCTCATAGAAAATATACAATCCCTGTGTCAAAATTGTGTTATTGTTGTATGCGTAAAAGGCTGACCTTTGACGCAGTGGAAATCCCCCTGACATTTATACCAATTATATGAGCGTAAGACTGAAAACAGCCCTATTGATCTGCATGGCCAGCATGGCACTGGTACAGGCAAAAGCCCAGGTAACCGTGACCGGCATGGTGCAGGATGAGAACAAACTGGTGATGCCCGGGACGTCCGTGCTCAATAAAACAACCGGGAAACGCAATTACGCTGATGCCGGCGGCTTTTACCGCATAGAGGCCCACCGCGGAGACAGCCTGGTCTTTTCCTTCGTGGGCTACATTACCAACACGTTCGCGGTAAACCAGAGCACAGGCACCCTCACCCGGAATATCGTGCTCTCCAAACAGGAGCGTTTCCTGCATGGGGTAGAGGTGAAATCACAATACACGCCCTACCAGCTGGACTCCATGGACCGGCGCGCCCAGTTCCAGCCCTGGATCGAGGCCAAGGATATTCCTTTGGCGGGCAATTCCACCCCCGAGGGTTTTGGTGTTTCCTTCAGCCCCATTACCCGCTTCTCCAAAAAGGAAAAGGAAAAACGCAAGTTCCAGAAGATCTATGTGCAGAACGAGCGTGAAAAATACATTGACTCCCGCTACACGCCTTTGCTGGTAAGCCAGGTCACAGGCCTCAAGGGCGATTCCCTGCTGCGCTTCATGCAAAAGGTGCGGCCCCAGTACGAGATACTGCGCGTACAGCCCAGCGAGGAATTTATTTACTGGATAGCAGACCAGTATCACGCCTGGATCAAGAAAGATTAGTTTTCCGGCCTGCGGCCAATGTGATAAAAAGGCGGCGCATATCCCGGTGGGGATGTGCGCCGCTTCGCATTTTGGAGGGGATGATGCCGGCCAGGGCCCTGCTATTGGCCGCAGGCCATAAAAAAACGGCGCACCTCCAGAATGATGCACCGTTCTACTGTATCAGTATAGAAAAAAAATATCAATGGCTGTTGTACACCTTTACCATGTACACATAATCTTCCAGCTTGGAGATCTGGTCCTGGCGCTCCAGGTTGTCCAGGTGGTTATGGCCGCTCCATTCCTTGCGGCTCACCTTATCCCTCGGGATCTTTTCCAGCAGGCGTTTCAGGTTGGCAGACTTCACCGCGAAGGCGATTCCGTCTGCAGTGGTCTGCTTGCCGCTGATGATGCCTACTACTTCTCCTTTATTATTGATGAGGGGGCCACCGCTGTTGCCGGGATTCACCGGGATAGACACCTGGTAGGCCACGGTATCGCCGTTAAAACCGGTCTGGGCGCTGATATAACCCTTGCCATAAACGATCTCATCACGGGGGTAGCCCAGGGTGAACACTTCTTCACCCAGCTTTACCTTCTGGGGCTGGATGGAGTAGGGCAGGGGCTGTCCTTTGAACGTAGAGTCGGAGATCTTTAACACGGCCAGGTCGCTGGTATTGTCTTCCATCACGGTGATGGCCTTGAAGAACTCGCCTTTGCTGTTCTGCACGTACAGGGAATCTGCGCCTTTGATCACGTGGTAGTTGGTCACCAGGTAACCCTTGGCAGAGATGGCAAAGCCGGTGCCCCCGTAATTGCCGGGGTTCAGCGGGGCGCGGTTCTTACTGTTAATATCATTGATGATGGCGTTCTGGGAACGCTGGATGGTGTTCAGCACGCGGCGCACGTCCTCGTACTGGGCATTGGTATTGTGGCGGGCGTAGTGCTGGGTCCAGGCGATGGTGCCCAGGGAGCTCACGATCGCAATGCAGGCGGCGGCTGCCACGCCGGTAAATACGCGGCGGCGGAAGGAAATCACCTTGCCGGATGCGGGCAAAGCCGTACCCGCGGGCGCCACTGCTTCACGCAGGCGGTCCATATCTATAGCACTGTGAATGCGCTGTAAGTTGTCCTGTAACTGCTGGCGGCGGCCATAATCACTGAACTGCTGGAGGAATAACTGGTGGCGGGCCACCTCGGCATCTACCGCCGGGTCTTTCCTGCGCAGTGCATCAAATGCGCTGCGCTCCTGCTCGCTCATTTCCCCTTCCAGGTAGCGTTCAATTTCCCTAATGAGGTTCAGATCATCTTTCACGGCACTCCTCCTTTATCTTTTATATTGGTCAAAAAACATTTTCTTAAGGCGCATCAGGCATTTATACTTCTGGTTCTTGGCGTTTTCCGCATTGGTGTAGCCAAATTTCTCAGCGATCTCCTGCATGGAGCGTTTCTGTAAATAATACGCTTCCAGGATGGTCTTACACGGCTCGCCCATGCTGCTCATGGCCTTTTCCATTACGTGAAACTGCTCGTCCTTGCGCTTTTTCTCTTCCAGGGCGTCCTCTATTTCCGGGCTTTCTTCATGGCCTTCCAGCAGTGCTACCGGCTGGGGGCCTTGCATTTTCTTCAGCCACAGGTGGCGGCACACGGAGTAAAGAAAGGTTTTGAGCTGGCTGTACAGGGTAAAATCACCCCGTTGCACCTTTTCAAACAATACGATCATGGCATCCTGGAACACATCCCGGGCATCGTCTTCCGTGCCGCGGTGTTGTAAAATCATGCGAAGAATAACGGGAAAATTTTCTAAATAAATGATTTCCAATGCATTATCCTTATTGCTCACCAATCCTTCCAGTAATAGTTTATCCCTTTCTATGTGCGGTTGATGCTTCACTATGGTATCTGATTATTAATACTGGTTTAGACCTTTTTGTAACCCAAAGTAGCAGAAAAAAAATTTTTAAAAAAAGTTGGGTTACCCGGGGTTACCTTTTTGATAATGCCGGTATAAAGAATAAATAACTTTAAACCTTAAAACATAGTACGATGAAAAATTTCCTGAAAGTTGGTTTCTTCGCTATCGCTCTGGGCGTATTTGCAGTATCTTGCGGTTCTGGTGCTAAAACCGAAACTGCTGATTCTACCGCTACTTCTACTACCACTGTAGATTCTACCGTTGCTGCTGTTAAGCCTGACACTGCTGCTGCTGTTCCCGTTGACACTGCTGCTGCTAAAGCTGATTCTACCAAGAAATAATTTCGTAAGAAATATATTTTTGAGCCGTTGCATTATTGCAGCGGCTTTTTTTGTGCCTTACTTTTCACGGCGTACTGCCTGTTTGCCACGTAAAGCATGCATTTTTTCCTATATCTTTGAAAGTTTTCGGGTAGAGGGAAGTATTTTTTGAAAAATATATAAATTTCTGCCTTGGCTATTGGAATTTTAAAAGCGGCGCGTATTTTTGTATCACAATTCAAATCGCACATGACTTCACAGGTGACCTTTAACTACTTTGGTTTTTACTATTTCTGGTTCCAGGAATAGGAGGTCGTTTGTAAGTATATATAAAAAAGAAGTTACAAAGGCCTCCTGAGAAAGGGGGCCTTTTTTGTTTTAAGTCATTATCGTTTTTATGTTACAAAAGTCTTTCGGTTATTACTTTGGTTTCTATTACTTCTTCTTTGCAGGGAAGACCGGGACTCTTTTGTAAAAACTAAAGCACTAAAAATCTTTCAGCGAAAATAAAGGGGTCCCGCACTGCGGCGGCCCCTTTTCGTTTCACGGGGTATTTGGTTGTTGAAGCAACGAATTAAAAACCACCATTAGCAATTTAACTATACACTATGCGTATCGCCATTCAAGGATTCGAAGGCTGTTTTCACCAGATCGCAGCGCAAAGCTATTACGGAAAAGATACTACCATTGAGGCCTGCGCCTCTTTTGGAGAACTGGTGAAGAAAGTAAGGACGGAAAAGACGGTGGATGCAGGCATCATGGCCATTGAAAATTCTATTGCAGGCAGCATTTTACCCAACTACACCCTGCTCAAAAATTCAGGGCTGCACGTGATCGGTGAAATATACCTGCAGATCCGTCAACACCTGATGGTGCTGCCCGGGCAAACGATGGACGATATCCGCGAAGTGCATTCACACCCCATGGCGCTGCTGCAATGCCTGCAGTTCCTGGAAAAATATCCCCACATTAAACTGGTAGAAACAGAAGATACAGCCCTCAGCGCCAAAAATGTGCACAGCAAAAAACTGAAAAGCACCGCTGCCATTGCCGGCAAACTGGCGGCAGAGATTTACGGGCTGGATATCATTGCGCCGAACATACAGACGGAAAAGAATAACTATACCCGCTTCCTGGCCATCTCCAAAGTACCGGTGGCCCCCGCGGAAAATGCGAACAAGGCTTCTGTGTATTTTGAAACAGACCACAGCATAGGCAGCCTGGCCAAGGTACTGACCAGTATTGCAGATGCTGGCATCAACCTTTCAAAGCTCCAGTCGTTCCCCATCCCGGCCAAACAATGGAACTATTACTTCCACGCCGACATGGAATTTAACGACCTGGCGCATTTTGAAAAAGCAAAGGAGGTGATCCTGAAAGACGCGCCGGGCATGAAGGTGCTGGGAATTTACCAGAAAGGAGATACGCATTAGGCAGTACAAGGATTGAATAGCGAATAATATTTTTAGCAATACTGAACCGTTACAACAAGCAGACATGATGATCACCGTAGCGAAAAGATTACAAGGAACGCAGGAATACTACTTTTCACGCAAGCTGAGGGAAATAGACCAGCTGAATGCGGAAGGTAAGGCTGTGATCAACCTGGGCATAGGCAGCCCCGACCTGCCACCGCATGCCAGCGTGATCGAGGCCCTGAACACCCAGGCCCACCGACCGGATACCCACGCCTATCAAGGCTACAAGGGCATCCCCGCTTTGCGCAAGGCTATTGCGGACTGGTACCTGCGCTTCTACAACGTAACGCTGCAACCTGATACAGAAGTGCTGCCGCTGATCGGTTCCAAGGAAGGTATCATGCACATTTGCATGACCTACCTGCAGGAGGGAGATGAGGCGCTGGTGCCCAATCCCGGCTATCCCACTTACCGCTCTGCCGTGGAGCTGAGCGGCGCCAGGGTGGTAGACTATGACCTTACCGAAGCCCATCACTGGCTGCCGGACCTGGATGCCCTGGGTAGGTCAGACCTCAGCAAGGTAAAGCTGATGTGGGTGAACTATCCGCACATGCCCACCGGCGCCAGGGCAGATACTGCTTTCTTTGAGAAGCTGGTAGCCTTTGGCAAACAACATAATATCCTGATCTGCCATGATAATCCCTACAGCTTTATCCTGAACGATCAGCCCCAAAGCCTGCTGGCAGTACCCGGTGCCAAAGACGTGGTACTGGAGCTGAACTCACTCAGCAAATCATCTAACATGGCCGGCTGGCGCGTGGGCATGCTGGTAGGGAAAGAGGAGTACATCACCGAAGTACTGCGCTTCAAAAGCAATATGGACTCCGGGATGTTCCAGCCCGTACAAGCCGCTGCAGTAAAGGCTTTGGAGCTGGGCAAGGATTGGTACGATGCACTGAACACCATCTATGCGGGCCGCCGCAAAAAAGTAATGGAACTGCTGGATGTACTGGGCTGCCAGTACGATCCGCAACAGGTAGGCCTCTTCGTATGGGCAAAGATCCCCGCCGGCTATGCAGATGGCTACGCGGTAAGCGATGAGGTATTACAGAAAGCATTCGTATTCATTACGCCGGGCGGTATTTTTGGTACTAACGGCAACGGCTATATCAGGGTGAGCCTGTGCAAGGACGAAAAGGTGTTTGAAGAAGCCATCAGCCGGATCAAAAAAGCAAAACAACAATGACCATTACCATCATCGGCGTAGGCCTCATCGGCGGCTCACTGGCCATCAGCCTGCGCGAACAGAAAATAGCCACCACTATCATTGGCGTGGATAATAACGAAGCCAACCTGGTGCGCGCCAAAGAACTGGGACTGATCGATACCAGCATGCCTTTGGAAGAAGCATTTGCCCAAAGCCAGCTGGTGATCCTGGCCATCCCGGTAGACGGGGTACTGCGACTGCTGCCGCAGTTGCTCGACAAAGCCACTAAACAGGTGATCATGGACGTAGGATCTACCAAGGAAAAAATACTGGAGCTGGTAAAAGACCATCCCAACCGCGGCCGTTACGTAGCCGCCCACCCCATGGCAGGTACAGAATATTCGGGGCCGGATGCCGCCATTCCCAACCTGTTCCTGCACAAGACCATGGTGCTCTGCGATGTAAAACACAGCGATGAAGATGCAGTGGAAATAGCAGAAGACCTGGTGGACAAG
The DNA here is from genome assembly GCF_003071345.1 of Chitinophaga parva. Lineage (NCBI taxonomy): Bacteria > Pseudomonadati > Bacteroidota > Chitinophagia > Chitinophagales > Chitinophagaceae > Chitinophaga > Chitinophaga parva. The sequence continues at coordinate 577,548 of NZ_QCYK01000002.1, forward strand.
TTGCAGATGCGCCTCGTGTACATGAACGCAGAAGAACATGACCTGCACACGGCCTATGTATCGCACATTTCCCACATCACTTCTTTTGCATTGGCGCTGACCGTACTGCAAAAGGAAAGGGAAGCAGGCCGCATCTTTGAACTGGCCAGCGGTGGTTTTGAATCTACCGTGCGCCTGGCCAAAAGCTCGCCGGACATGTGGGTGCCCATCTTTAAGCACAACCGCAACAATGTACTGGACGTACTGGATGAGCACATCCACCAGTTGCAGTCCATGAAGGCGCTGCTGGAAAATGAGGATTACGATTCATTTTACAAAGCGATCCAGCGGGCCAATAAGATCAAGAAAATACTCAAATAAACATTTCATCAAAGGCAACAATGGCGGGCATTCCCGCTGATCATTCATAAAATCCGTAACTTTAAAACATTACAAAATATCATGGAACAGATCCTTTCACAGACCAAATTCGCCGATCCCGCTTCGGACAAAAAGCCGCTGATCATTTCAGGGCCCTGCAGTGCAGAAACAGAAGAACAGACGCTGGCTACCTGCCTGGCGCTGGCTAAAACCGGTAAAGTAGACATGCTGCGCGCCGGCATCTGGAAACCCCGTACCCGCCCCGGCTCCTTTGAAGGCATTGGCACTAAAGGCCTGGTGTGGCTGCAGAAAGCAAAAGAGCTTACCGGCCTGCCTATCACTGTGGAAGTGGCTACCGGCAAGCAGGTAGAAGATGCCCTGCACTTTGGCGTGGATGTACTGTGGATCGGTGCGCGCAGCACGGTGAATCCCTTCTCCGTACAGGAAATTGCTGACGCACTGCGCGGCGTGGACACCACGGTACTGATCAAGAACCCGATCAACCCTGACCTGGAACTGTGGCTGGGCGCCGTAGAACGCGTACAGCGCGCAGGCATCACCAAGGTGGGCCTCATTCACCGCGGCTTTTCCAGCTACGGCAATACTGAATTCCGCAACGCACCCATGTGGCACCTGCCCATCGAGATGAAACGCCGCCTGCCGGGCATGCCCATCATCTGCGATCCCAGCCACATCAGCGGTCGCCGTGATATCCTGCAGGACGTGGCCCAGGAAGCCATTGACCTGGATTACGATGGTCTGATGATCGAATCACACGTGGATCCTGATCACGCCTGGAGCGATGCCAAACAGCAGATCACACCTGAGCGCCTGGCAGAACTGCTGGACGGTATCCAGTGGCGCCGCGAGCACAGCGACAAGGCCGAATTCAACTCTGCCCTGGACAAACTGCGCGCACAGATCAACCAGATCGATGACGAGATCATCCAGTTGCTGGGTAACCGTATGAAAGTGGCAGAAAAGATCGGCCAGTACAAGAAGGAAAACAACATCACCATCCTGCAGACCAACCGCTGGAACGAGATACTGGACCGCGCGGTGAAAAAAGGTGACAAAGTGGGCCTTACCAAAGAATTCATCGTGAAATACTTCGACGCGGTGCACCTGGAGTCTATCAACCGCCAGAACCGCGTGATGAACGAACAATAATCCGATCGAATTTTTTGTATGATGAAAACTGTATCGCACCGGTTCTCGCAGCATACCACGCAATATCACCTGGGTGCGGCCCTGGCCGACCTGGACAAATTTGTGAACCCCCAGCGCAGTGTGTTGCTGGTGGATGAGCACGTGGACCAGCATTACGCTTCCCAACTGGCAGGATGGAAAAAGATCATTGTGCCGGCCGGGGAAGACAATAAGAATATGGCTGTAGTGGGCCAGTTGATAGACCAACTGGCCGCACTGGAGGCCGACCGCAAAACCACGCTGGTAGGCATTGGTGGCGGCATGTGCACAGACGTGACCGGCTTCGTGGCTGCCATTTACATGCGCGGCGTACCCTTTGGTTTTGTGCCCACCACGTTGCTGGCACAAGTAGATGCCAGCCTGGGTGGCAAGAATGGGGTGAGCCAGGGCATGCACAAAAATTTGCTGGGTACCATCCGCCAGCCAGACTTCATCCTTTTTGACTATACGCTGCCCCGTACCATGCCGCCGGCGGAATGGCACAACGGTTTTGCAGAGATCATTAAATATGCCTGCATCCAGGATGAAGCACTGTTCCACTTCCTGGAAACCAACGTGGACAAGGCCTTACAGGGAGATGTAGCCGTGCTGCAATACCTGGTGGAGCGTTCTGTAGATACCAAGACCCGCATTGTACTGGAAGACGAATTTGAGACTGGCGTGCGGCGCTGGCTCAACTTTGGGCATACCCTGGGCCATGCGGTGGAGAAGCTGGAACATATTGGACATGGAGAAGCAGTGAGCATTGGCATGGTGGCAGCGTCGCGCCTGTCTGAAATGAAGAAGGGTTTTCCCGCAGCGGAAACCGAAAGACTGGTGCGCCTGCTCCAGGCTTACCAGCTGCCGGTGAAACTCACTTCTGACAAACAGCAGGTGTTCGACATTTTCAGGCTGGACAAAAAGCGCGAAAAGGACTTCATCCATTTCGTACTGCTGGAGCGCATAGGGCAGGCCACCACAGAGCCTATCCTGCTTACGGAGCTTCAGCAGCTGCTGGAAAAACTGTAGAAAAACTTATTTATCATTTCATCCTACGAGGAATTTACGCATATGCAAGTAACGGTATCACCCTCCGTGATCAAAGGCACGGTGACAGCAAATCCTTCCAAGAGCGCCATGCAACGCGCTGTGGCAGCGGCTTTGCTGAGCAAGGGTAAAACGATCATCCGCAATCCCGGCCTGAGCAACGACTGCCTGGCCGCGCTGGAAGTAGCAGAGAACCTGGGTGCCATGGTGCACCGTGAGGCTGATCACTATGAGATCTCCAGCAAAGGCGTGGAACCTTTTTACGATGAGATCAACTGTGGAGAGTCCGGCCTCGGCATCCGCATGTTTACACCCATTGCAGCACTGGCACCGCTGGGTATTACCATCAACGGTCATGGCAGCCTTACCACCAGGCCCATGGACTTCTTTGAACGGGTGCTGCCCCAGCTGGATGTGGAAACGAAGACGAATGGCGGTAAGCTGCCTTTATTCATCAAAGGCCCGCTGCACCCTAAAAATATCGAGATCGACGGATCGCTTAGCTCCCAGTTCCTCACCGGACTGCTCATGGCTTATGGTGCCGTAGCAGAGAACGTGACCATCACCGTAAAAGACCTGAAGAGCAAGCCCTATATTGATCTTACGCTGCAGCTCATGGAGTTGTTTGGCGTGAAGGTGACGAATGAGAATTTTGAAAAATTCCACTTTGGCGCCAGGCAAACCTACAAGCCCACGGACTACAGCGTGGAGGGCGACTGGAGCGGGGCTGCGTTCCTGCTGGTTGCCGCTGCGGTAGCGGGTAAGGCGGAAGTGAACAGCATCAATATTCATTCTGCACAATCCGACAAGGCCATCCTGGATGCGCTGGAAAGCGCCGGCGCCCAGATACTGCCCGGTGTGTACACCGTGCACATTACAAAGGCTGCGCTGAAAGGCTTTACCTTTGATGCCACGGACTGCCCGGACCTCTTCCCCCCGCTGGTAGCACTGGCGGCTAACTGTAACGGCACTACGAAGATTTCCGGTGTGAGCCGGCTGGCCCACAAAGAAAGTGACCGTGGTGTGGTGTTGCAGGAAGAATTTGGCAAGATGGGGATCCGTATAGACCTGGATGGAGATGTGATGACCGTGCATGGTGGTACCGGTCTGAAAGGCGCCGTGGTAGACTCCCACAACGATCACCGCATTGCCATGGCGTGCGCGGTGGCGGCCCTTACCGCAGATGGAGATGTGATCATTGAAAACGCGGAAGCGATCAACAAATCGTATCCCGAGTTCTTTGAGCACCTGCAAAAGCTGGGTGGCAACGTAAGCGAAGTAGCTGTTAAATAAGGCTGCTTAATCATACTACCTATTACTTAATACAAGAGAATAATGAATGCATTTGGCCGTTTGTTCCGGGTAAACGTTTTTGGAGAATCGCACGGCGCCAGTGTGGGTGTGAACATTGATGGGGTGCCGGCCGGCCTGCCCCTCACCGCAGAAGATTTCCTGCCGGACCTGGAAAGACGCAAGGGTGGCTCCCGTGGCACCACGCCGCGTAAGGAGGATGACCTGCCGCACCTTAAATCCGGCGTGTTTAACGACCGTACCACCGGTGCGCCCATCACCATCCTGTTTGAGAATAATAACACGCGCAGCGCGGACTACGAAAAGCTGCGTGAGTTTCCCCGCCCCGGGCATGCGGATTTTGTGGCCACTGAAAAGTATGGTGGTTATGAAGATTACCGTGGTGGCGGCCATTTCAGCGGGCGCCTTACCCTGAACCTGGTAGCAGCCGGCGTGATTGCCAAAAAACTGCTGGGCGATAAGATCAACGTGACGGCGCGCATCACGGAAGTAGGCGGCATTGCCGATGCCGAAGCAGGACTGGAAGCAGCCATTGCTGCCAAGGATTCTGTAGGTGGCATCGTGGAATGCACGGTGGACGGGCTTCCCATAGGCCTGGGCGAACCTTTCTTTGATTCCGTGGAATCACTGATCGCGCATGCAGTGTTTGCCATCCCGGCAGTGAAAGGCATCGAGTTTGGCGCCGGCTTTGCGGCGGCCAAGATGAAGGGACTGGAACACAATGATCCCATCCTTGATAAGACAGGTAAAACTGCGACCAACCATGCCGGCGGTGTAGTAGGCGGCATTACCAATGGTAACCAACTGGTGTTCCGTATTGCCGTGAAACCCACGTCCAGCACGCCCAAGGAGCAGCACACACTCAACGTTAAAAGCGGTGAAGTGGAAACCTTCAGCGTAAAAGGGCGTCATGACCTGTGCATAGCACTGCGCGTGCCGGTGGTACTGGAAGCCGTAACGGCCATGGTACTGGCAGACCTGATGCTGCAGGAGCAACGCATTCCCCGCGTATGGAAATAAAGTTTTGAAGTACGGATCTTAAAAAAAATAAAACGCTTCCTGTTGTTGCACGGGAAGCGTTTTTTATGCGTGGTTGTAAAGCTTATTACTGCTCGATGGAGATCAGCTCTACTTCAAACACCAGGGCAGAACCAGGGCCGATCTTGGGGCCAGCCTGGCGGTCGCCATAGGCAAGGTCTGAAGGGATGAAGAGTTTCCATTTGGAGCCTACAGGCATCAGCTGCAGGGCTTCTGTCCAGCCTTTGATCACGCCGCTCACCGGGAAGGAAATGGGCTCCCCTCTTTCCACGGAGCTGTCAAATACGGTACCGTCAATGAGGGTGCCGTGGTAGTGGGTCTTCACTTTGTCATTGATGGTAGGTTTAGGACCGGTACCTTCTTTGAGGATCTGGTATTGCAGGCCGTCAGGCAGGGTTACTACACCGGGTTTAGTTTTATTTTCAGCAAGGAATTTTTCACCGGCTTCCTTGTTCTTTTTCACCTTTTCCATTTTCAGCTGCTGTAAATAATTGCTTATAGACATATCACATTCTGTTTTTGTGAGTAATGGTGTTGCATTTTTCTGTGCATCCTGCAAGGCCCGGGAGAGCATCGCGATATTGATATGCTCCATTCCCTGGGCTTTAAAGGTATTGAACAGATCCTGTCCAATCGCATAGCTTACGGAATCGAGCGGTGTTTTTAATATAGGGGCAGCAGTGGCGTGCTTCTTCGCAGTTGCGGCTGCTTTGGGCTTGGGCTTGGTCTGTGCAAAACCGGCAGTGGTCATCAGTCCCAGGGCGCCCAGCAATAGAAAACGTTTTATCATGTTTTAGGTAGTTGTAGCTGCAAAATAGCAATTTCCAGGTTCCCGCGAGGTTTCAAGTTCCGGGCGCCTGGAAATGGCAGGTTGAAAATTTTATTTTACGATGGGCAGTATAATGCTGGAAGCATGCGCCGCGTCATGGAATATTCTGATCTCTGCTTTTTTAAAGTCTGACGGTGCGGCATGGTAGATATCCGTGAAGACCTGCGGGTTGCGGTCTACCAGCGGGAACCAGCTGCTTTGGATCTGGATCATGATACGGTGGCCCTTGAGGAAAGTATGGGCTACGTCCGGCAGGGTAAACTTCACCTGCGTAGGCTGGCCCGGTTCAAAGGGGGCGGGCTTTTCAAAGCTGTTGCGGAATTTGCCGCGCATCACATCTCCTCTCACCAGCATTTCATAGCCACCCATGGGGTAGGTGCTGGATACCAGGCGGCGATGCTCTGTGGGTGCTTCATGCTCGTATTTGAAATCATCCGGGAATACATCAATGACCTTGACCACAAAATCCGCATCCGTGCTGCTTACGCTCGCCACCAGGTCTGCCACCACGGGACCGGCCAGGGTTACATCATCTGTAAGTACATCCGTGCTGAAGGTGATCACGTCCGGGCGGCGTTCTGCAAAACGTTGGTCGTCCGTCATGTAGCTGATGGTGCGGGTCATGTGTACTTCCGGAACATAGGGCACCGGTTTTGCAGGATCGCTGGTGTAGCCGGTGAAACTATTGCTGGCAGTGGGTTTGCTGAAGGAGAGTTTATTGCCGGCCTGCAGGTAAAGCGGTGTGGGCTGCATAGCTGCCGGGGGCCATTTGGGCAGGTGTTTCCACTGGTTTTCGCCGGTGAAGAAGATGGTAGCTTCCGCCAGGTTGTCTGTGCCTTCATCTTTCAGATAATAGTTGAAGAATACAGACTCCAGGCTGTCCTGGTAAAATTTGGAAGTGTTGCTGCCCCAGTGCACGTTGCCCAGATGGGTACCGTCTGCACTGGCCCATTCGCCGTGGTACCAGGGGCCCATCACGATCTTATTATTCGCATGTGCATCCTGCTTTTCGATGGACTTGTACACATTCCACGCACCAAAGCAGTCTTCCGCATCAAACACGCCACCTACTTCCAGCATGGCGGGTTTCATGGCAGTGAGGTAGGGGCGCACATTACGGGCCTTCCACCAGGCATCGTAAGTGCCATGGTTCATCAGGTCTTTCCAGAAAGCAATGCTATCGCCCATCAGTTTTGTAAGGCCAGGCAGGGAGCCCGCTTCCAGGTAGAATTTGTAGTTATCGTGCGTGGTGTACTGGAAACCTTTAGGCCCTGCCGTGGTAGGCTGGGGGCGGGGTGCGCCAAAGCTGGGATAGAAAGAGAATGCATCCATCTGGAAAAAGGCGCCATTGTGGTGAAAGTCATCCCCGATGAACCAGTCTGTCACCGGAGCCTGCGGGCTCACGGCCTTCAGGGCGGGATGATTGCTCAAAGCCGCCATGGTGCTGTAAAAGCCGGGATAGGAAATGCCGTAGATGCCTACGCGGCCGTTATTGTTTTCCAGATTCTTTACCAGCCAGTCAATGGTGTCATAGGTATCGCTGGCCTCATCAATATCCTGTTTTGTTTTTTTGCCGGGATTGAAGGGGCGTACATCTTCAAATGTGCCTTCACTCATCCAGCGCCCGCGCACATCCTGCGTAATGAGGATGTAGCCCTCTTTGAGAAAGTTCTTGTTAGACATTTTCCACCATTCCTTGAATTTATCAGCGCCATATGGTGCACAGGAATAAGGTGTACGGGTCATAATAATGGGGTGCTTCTCGGATTTGTCTACCGGCAGGTACACGGAAGTAAACAGTTTTACCCCGTCCCGCATGGGTACCATGATCTCTTTTTTTACATAATGCGAAGTGACCCAGGCAGAGTCGATCTCCTGTGCATGTGCGTGCACGTACAGCATGGCTGAAGCAGCCAGCAGGAGCCATTTTTTCATAGACTTGTTGATTTTAAAGTGTTGCGCTTGCTTATTTAGATTTTGGATTTTTGGCTTGAAGGGCAGCTTTGTCTTTTTGCGGCAGTTTGCTCACTACGAGGTCATAGGACCCTTTTATCCACTCCAGCAATAGTTTCGTTGATACGTCACCGTTAGTCTCCACGGTGATCCAGTGTTTTTTGTTCATATGATACGCGGGGTGTACGCCGCTGTACCGTTCCTGGCGCTCGGTCACGTCTTCGGGATCGGCTTTCAGGTTCATGGTTTCAAAGGTGTCTATATGGCTCAGCACAAACACCTTTCCGCATACTTTGTACACAAGTGTTTCCTCACCGAAGGGAAATTCTTCGGTAACGCCCGGCAGGGCCAGGCAGAAGTCCTGGAAGGTTTCGATGTTCATCCTGGTAATTTACGGAAGGCGGGCCGGTTTTTCAAAAAAGGGGATGACCAGCGGGCCTGGGCGGGGGTAGGTGGTGAAATGTAAAAAGGCCAGGCGAAAACGCCCGGCCCATCAAGTTAGTGTAATCGGTTCGTAGGAGTTACTTGTGTTGAACAATGGTTGCATAATTAAATTGGATCACGTACTGCTCTGTGTGCGGTCCGTTCTCGTTCGTTACCTTCAGTGCGTACCGTTGCTCCAGCGGGTAATGCGAGGTGCTGTCATATACGTACGTGAAGTCAGTATTGTCTATCACGCTGTTACGCGTGTCAGTTGCGGCGTTGTAAGTGTCCTGTGTCACGGCGGCGGTGGCCGGGTTGTTCTGCGCATCAAAAGCGTAGTCCAATTGTGGCTGCCAGTAGTCTACCAGCAAGGGACAGTTGCGGTACAGGCGGTAAAAAGGATTGAGGCCTGTATCGTAGGTCATCACCGTTTCCAGGCTGCTGGTCGTATAGCCGCCAGCGTTACCCTGGTAGCTGTTGGTTTGTACCCGTACGGTGTTGCCGTTGTTCAGCTGCAGGAGGCTGTAATTCAGCATACGCGCCTCATACAGCTGGGAAGTTACAGTGTCCTTGCTGCCGATCTGGGTGGGCTGCCCTTCTGTATCCAATGTGTACTGGGTACTGTCTGAGAAGGCCACACCGGGAGCAGCGGTGTACACGGCAAATCCACCACTGTTCCATGAAAGGGAATCGGCCAGGTAAAGCTGTCCTTCCCCGTTATAATGTGCAATGCGCTGTACTTTGTTATCCTTGTTGTAAATAAATTCCAGCCTGGAATAAATGCTTTTGCCATCGGCCGCAGGGGAGATGATCGTCTTCAGCAACAGGGTCTGCTGGTCGTACACCAGGCTGTCCATGATCACTCCATTGCGATGAATGCTGGTGAGCATATAAGCGGTATCCTGGCGGGTGTTGCCACCTTTCCCGTTATCTTCTTTCCTGCAGGCACTGATCAGCATGAAGCCGGCCAGCAGCGGGACGATTGCGCGAAGCATTGTTTTCATAGGAACTGGAACATGTCAGGTTAAAAGGTTTTCCTCTCTCAGGCCTCTGCTACTGCTGCACTGGTTTCCGGCATGGCCGGTACCGGGTTATTGATTGCCAGTATCACGCGTGATTGCTTGGCATAGGTGATGTTGAGCGTATTTCCACGGCGGAAGTCTTTTACTTCGCCGTTCATATAATAATAGGTCTTCTTCTTATTGTTGGCCAGGTGCAGCATGAAATTGGTCTGTGTACCATTGTTTTCATAATACACGCCCTCAATCGGCGCTTCCATGGTCTCTTTTTCCAGCATTACCAGGTCTTTTTTAATAGCCCAGTAACGTACGTCGGTGACCTTGATCAATGCGAAAACCAGGGCAATGTCAAACGCCAGTACCCAGGCCCAGAACCAGAAATTCGCATAAGAAACGGCTGCGGCTTCATCTGAATGGGTCAGACTGGAAATAAGGGACGGCGCAAAGGCAGCTACGGTCAACAGCGCTATACCAATGAGCGCGAAGCTGATAATGCGGGATTTATTCCGGCGCAGGGCGGCCTGCAGCAGGAAGTTCTCCTCTGGTGTAATAAAAGACATAGTTAAATAGGTTTTTCGGTTTTCCAGGTTTTTCAGTGCTAATATATGAAAAATATTTAAATACTGTTTAATTTTTATATATCGCTGAAAAATAATGTATTGATTTGTAGGGCTGTAGTAGGCTAACTACCCCTGTAGTTGGAATTGGCGCACAGAATTGGCCTGAACGTGGGATGCGGGGAATTGGGGCGTAGAACCACCACCATAAAAACAAAAGTGGCTGCTTCTGCGGCAGCCACTTTTGTTTATCAAACTAAAATACAATCTCCTTATGCAGTCGCTTCTTCATATGCACTTACCGGTTCGCAGGTGCAGATGAGGTTACGGTCGCCATACGTATTGTTGATACGGCTTACAGAAGGCCAGAACTTGTTCTCCTTCACATAGCTCAGCGGAAAGGCAGCCTGCTGGCGGCTGTAGGGGCGGGCCCATTCATCAGCCGTGATCACAAACTGGGTATGCGGTGCATGTTTCAGTACATTGTTTGCCTTATCTGCAGTACCGTTTTCAATGGCGCGGATCTCCTCGCGGATGCTCAGCAGGGCATCGCAGAAGCGGTCCAGTTCTGCTTTGTCTTCACTTTCCGTGGGCTCTATCATGATGGTGCCGGCTACCGGGAAGCTCATGGTGGGCGCGTGGAAACCGTAGTCCATCAGGCGTTTGGCCACATCTTCCGCTTCTATACCGGCAGAAGCCTTGAAGGGACGCAGGTCTACGATGAACTCGTGTGCACAGGTGCCGTTGGAACCAGTGTACAGGATCTCGTAATCCTTTTCCAGGCGGGCCTTCATATAGTTAGCATTAAGAATGGCATATTGGGTCGCCTGCTTCAGCCCTTCAGCACCCAGCATACGGATGTAGGCGTAGGAAATGAGCAGGATGGAAGCCGAGCCAAAAGGCGCTGCCGATACGGCGTGCGGCTGTGTGCCATCCAGGCTTACGTGGCCGGGCAGGAAAGGCGCCAGGTGGCCGCGCACGCAGATGGGGCCCATGCCGGGACCACCACCGCCATGCGGGATCGCAAAGGTCTTATGCAGGTTCAGGTGGCATACGTCTGCGCCAATGAGGCCCGGAGCGGTGAGGCCCACCTGGGCGTTCATGTTGGCACCATCCATATACACCTGGCCACCATGCTGGTGCACGATGTCACAGATCTCTTTCACGCTTTCTTCGTATACGCCGTAGGTGCTGGGGTAGGTGATCATGATACCGGCCAGGTTAGCTGCATGTTGCGCGGCTTTGGCCTTCAGGTCTTCCACGTCGATGTAGCCATTTTCCAGGGCTTTCACTACTACCACTTTAAAGCCGGCCATCACTGCAGATGCGGGGTTGGTACCGTGGGCAGAGATGGGGATGAGGATCACGTTGCGGTGTGCTTCATTACGGCTCTGGAAGTAGTTACGGATCACTACCAGGCCTGCAAATTCGCCCTGGGCGCCACTGTTGGGCTGCAGGGAGCAGGCATCAAACGCGGTGATCTTGCAGAGATAATCGCTCAGTTCCTGTACTACCTGGTAGTAGCCGCCTGCCTGTGCCTTGGGGGCAAAGGGATGCATTTTGCTCCAGTGGCTCCAGCTCAGGGGGATCATTTCCGTGGCTGCATTCAGCTTCATGGTGCAGGATCCCAGGGAGATCATGGAAGTATTGAGCGAAAGGTCTTTATTTTCCAGCATCTTGATGTAGCGCATCATCTGGGACTCACTGTGGTGGGTGTTAAACACCGGGTGGGTAAGGTAAGCAGAGGTACGCTGCAGGGAAGCAGGGAGCTGTGTTGGGGCAGCAGGCTTACCGGAAAGGGCCGGCGTGCCAAATACTGCGAGGATGTCATTCACATCGCTGATGGTAGTGGTTTCATCCAGGGAAATGCCGATCTGGCCACCGGGCAGGTAGCGGAAGTTCATACCCGCTGCTTCTGCTTTGGCCTTGATGGCTGCATCATCCTGGCCTTTGATCACCAGGGTGTCAAAGAAGGATGTGGCTTCCAGCTGGATGCCCTGTGCCTGCAGTTTTTCTGCCAGGGTGGTTGCCAGCAAGTGCACGCGGCTGGCAATATTTTTCAGGCCTTGCGGACCGTGGTATACGGCATACATAGCGGCCATATTGGCCAGCAGGGCCTGGGCGGTACAGATATTAGAAGTGGCTTTTTCGCGTTTGATGTGCTGCTCGCGGGTTTGGAGGGCCATGCGCAGGGCGCGGTTGTTCTGGGCATCCACGCTCACACCGATGATGCGGCCAGGTATGGCGCGTTTGAAATCGTCCTTCACGGCAAAGAATGCAGCATGCGGACCACCAAAGCCCAGGGGAACGCCAAAGCGCTGGGCCACGCCCAGGGCCACGTCTGCGCCCAGTTCACCGGGAGGGGTGAGCAGGGTAAGCGCCAGCAGGTCTGTAGCAATGGCTACAAACGCGCCTGTGCTGTGCACCTGGTCAATGAATGCGCGGTAATCTTCTGCAGCACCCACGTTGTTGGGGTATTGCAGCAGGGCGCCAAAGTAGCTGTCGTCCAGCTTTGCCGTTTTGTAATCGCCGGTCACGATCTCGATGTGCAGCGGGTTGGCGCGGGTGGCCAGCACATCCAGCGTTTGCGGGAAAGTATGTTGGTCTACGAAGAAGCGGGGGCGGGTCAGGTGGTCGTGATCCTTGTTCAGCTGGTTGAAGAACATGATCATGGCTTCTGCCGCGGCGGTAGCTTCATCCAGCAGGGAGGCGTTGGCAATGGGCAGGGCGGTGAGGTCGCTTACCGCGGTCTGGAAATTCAGCAGGCTTTCCAGGCGGCCCTGTGAAATTTCCGCCTGGTAGGGCGTGTATTGGGTGTACCATCCCGGGTTCTCAAAGATGTTGCGCAGGATCACGCTGGGCGTGATGGTGTCGTAATATCCCTGGCCGATGTAGGAGCGTAAAACCTGGTTCTTGAGCGAAATTTCTTTCAGTTGGTGCAGGTAATCGTTTTCGCTGATGGCGCCCGGAACGTCCAGGGCGTGTTGCATACGGATGGCTGGCGGTACGGTCTTGTCTACCAAAGCCTCCAGGGAAGGCTCACCGGTAGTTTGCAGCATTTGTTCAGTTTCCCCGGCATTCGGCCCGATGTGACGGGTTTCGAATTCATTTTGTTGTAGTGCAAAGAGATCCATTATGAGAAGCAGGTAATGATATGAAAGAATGTGCAAAATTAACATAGTTTTCCCCAATGGCCAAGGGCTGGGCACCATTGGGGATACTGGGTTGATAAATGGCGGGCTGCAGGCACAGGGATTGTCATGGGATTGTTTGGGAAGTCCCGGGAGCTGGGCCTTTAGGTCCTGGCCCTGGGTCTTAAGTCCCAGGTCTTAAACTTTAGGGTTTAAATCCCAGGTCCTAAGTTAGGCCCTAAGCCTGGAAAGTACCTAAGACCTAGGACCTAAGACCTGAGACAATTTCCTACCTTTGCCCCCAATGGACAAATCTTTAGAAAACTGGCAGGAGCGGGCGGTAGAAGCGCAGAAGCAGAACAAGCAGTTCCTGGCCAAACTGCAGGGGCGCAAGGGTAAAGGCGTGGAGAAACATTTACCTGATCTGCACGAGGAAGCCTTCTCCAAAATCGATTGCCTGGAATGTGCGGGCTGCTGCAAATCCATCAGCCCCCGTTTTAAAAAGCCGGATATTAAACGTATTTCCAAATACCTGGGCATGAAGGAGGGCGACTTTATTGACACCTACCTGCGCATAGACAGCGATGAGGATTATGTCACCAAATTCTCACCCTGCCCTTTCCTGGAAGAAGACAACAAGTGCCGTGTTTACGATGTGCGCCCCGGCGATTGCGAGAACTATCCTTACACAGACAGTTACGATTTTGTAAAAAGACCTAACATCACCGCGGAAAACTCGGTGATCTGCCCGGCCGTGTTCTACGTACTGGACCGGCTGAAAAAGATCGTCCAGTAGGGAAAGACCCATTCCCGCCAGCTAATCATCTTACAGGAGCATTGCCGTTCACTATCCTGAAAAATAACAAACCCGGATCCAGGACACCAAAGGCCACTAGATCCGGGTTTATTGTTTGGAGGAACTGTTATTTGGAAATTTCTTTCCGCTACGCTTTCAGGTCCAGTTTGCGCATGGCAGGGGAGATAATGTAGGTAGTGACCACCACGCCCAGGGTAACACAGCCACCCGCCACCACGGAGGTTACAAGCCCCAGGGCCCTGGCGGCAAAACCACTTTCAAATGCGCCCAGCTCATTGGACGATCCTACAAACATGGAGCTTACCGCCGCCACGCGCCCCCGCATTTCATCCGGCGTTTTGAGCTGCAGGATGGTCTGTCGGGTGATCACGCTCACACCATCCACCACGCCACTCAGGAACAGGGCAAAGATGGACAGGTAAAAGCTGGTAGACAGGCCAAATACGATCATGCACAATCCAAACCCAAACACGGCAGCCAGCAGCTTGATGCCGGGTTTTTTCTTCAGCGGGAAATAGGCCAGGATGAACATGGTAATGGTGGAACCAATGGCAGGCGCGGCTCTCAGCATGCCATATCCGTCTGAGCCTACATGAAGAATGTCTTTGGCAAAGGCGGGCAGCATACTCACGGCACCCCCAAAGAGCACGGCAAACATATCCAGGGCCATAGCACCCAGCACTACTTTGGTATTCCACACAAAGCGCATGCCTTCGCCCAGGCTTTTAAACACATCACCATCCTTAGGGTGGTAATACACGGGCTTGGGCTTTATCTGCAAAAGACTGAACAATGGCAGGATGAACACCAGCACCACGGCAAACATGGCCCCATGCACGCCAAACCAGTGGATGAAAAAACCTCCCAGCGCAGGCCCCATGATAGCGCCTATCTGCCAGGCAGAACTGCTCCAGGTGGCGGCATTGGCATATTGCTCCCGCGGCACCAGCAGGGCCATGAGGGTAAAGGTAGAAGGACTTACAAACGCCCGCACAATACCCCCGATGAACACCAGGATGTAAATGCCGGTAAGGGCCATATGGTCTGTGATATGCTGGGTAATGGGCTTCCAGGTAAGGGCAAATAATGCCATGCTGATGAACAGGTAGCCAATAATGCATTTAAGCAGCATACCCCGCTTTTCCATCTTGTCTACAATATGGCCTGCAAAAAGGGCCAGGCCTACGGAAGGGATCACCTCCGCCAGGCCCATAAGGCCCAGGGAGAACGGGTCGTGGGAAAGCTCATACACGCGCCATTCCACTACGGCAAACTGCATGTTGAGCGCAAAAACGAGGGCGAAACGGATCACTAAATAAAACTGGAATTCACGGGAGCGTAACGATGCGTACGGGTCGTTTTTCGACGGTATGTCTGACGGTGCGGAAGCCAAGGCTGAAAAATTTTAGCGCAAAACTACACAAAACCAGGAGAAACAGGAGCCTCATTGCCACTGACCCCACAATATATTCAAGAAAAACATTATTGAAAATCAGGGCCAATGTTTATCTTTATGGATGGCATAAAAATTGGCCACAAAACAGCTACAGCAGCCGCCCTTGTAATATTTTGTTAAATAGGCCGGCCGTCCGCCGCGCCGGGGTGCCTTTTAGATTATATTTGATTGAACGTTTTTTAAGGATTGTATATGAGATTGAAACTGATCATTCCCGCCTCGCTGCTGTGCATTTCTGCAGGCATCCTGGCATTCAGCAAGTACGGACACAGTGAGCCTCCCGGCAGATACGAAGTGATCATGAACCTGATCGGGCAAGTACTCAAAGAAGGTCATTACCAACCCCGCCCCATTGACGACGCATTTTCCAAGGAAGTTGTTGATAAATACATGAAGACCCTGGACGTGGAAAAGAAATTTTTCCTGCGTTCAGACAGCGCGGAACTGGCACCGTTGTCTACCCACATTGATGACGAGCTGCGTGGTGAACCGGTACTGTTCTTCAACAAGAGCAATGAAATTATCAAGAAACGCGTAGCGGAAGTGGCGGCCATTTACCCGGAACTGCTTTCCAAACCGTTCAACTTCTCGGTGCCGGAAACCGTGACCCTGGACCCTGACAAGCTGAGCTACCCTGCAACGGAGGCAGAACGCCGTGAAGCCTGGCGCAAGATCCTGAAGTACCGTACCCTGGAAAACCTGGAAGACCTGAAGGATGTGCGCGAAAAGGAAAAGACCAAGCCCGGCGCGGTAGTGAAAACAGATGCCCAGCTGGAAGCTGAAGCCCGCGAAAAAGTAAAGAAATTATACGATCGTTATTTTGACCGCCTGAAAAACAAGGAAGATGATAATGCCCGTTTCAGCTATTATGTGAATGCCATCACCAACACGATGGACCCCCATACCGATTACTTCCCGCCGGATGAGAAGCGCTACTTTGAAGAGCAGATGGCCGGCAAGTTCTACGGCATCGGCGCCCAGCTGAAAGAGGAAGATGGCCGCATCAAGATCGTGAGCATTGTACCCGGCAGCCCTGCTGCCAAACAGGGCCAGCTCAAAGCCAACGACGTGATCCTGAAAGTGGCCCAGGGAGACAAAGAGCCCCTGGACATTACCGGCTACGCCGTGGAAGACGCCGTAAAAGTGATCCGTGGTGAAAAAGGCACCGTGGTAAAACTGACGGTGAAAAGCGTGGATGGTACCATAAAAGACATACCCCTGGTGCGCGACGAGATCACCACGGATGAAACCTTTGCCAAATCTGCCATCATCAATGGCGACCATAAGATAGGCTACATTTACCTGCCGGAATTTTATAATGACTTCCAGGACCGCAACGGTCACCGCTGCGCGGAAGATGTGGCTAAAGAAATTGCCAAACTGAAAGCAGAAAAAGTGGATGGCATCATCCTGGACCTGCGCTTCAATGGTGGTGGTTCCCTCTCTGACGTAGTGACCATGGGCGGCCTCTTCATCCCCGAAGGCCCCATCGTACAGGTGCGTGGCCGCGGCAATGACGTAACCACCCTGCGCGACCGTGATAAATCTGTACAGTACGATGGTCCCCTGGCCATCATGGTCAATGAATACAGCGCTTCCGCTTCCGAGATCATGGCCGCTGCCATGCAGGATTACAAACGCGCCGTGATCATTGGCAGCCAGTCCACCTTTGGTAAAGGCACCGTACAGCGTATGTTCTCCCTGGACGACTTCTATCCCAATAAGGCAGACATAGGCGGCAGCCTGGGCGCCATTAAGCTTACCATCCAGAAGTTCTACCGCATCAGCGGGGGATCTACCCAGCGCAAAGGCGTGGAATCTGACGTGGTACTGCCAGATCCTTACTATGATGTGGCAGAACGCAAAGACACAGATGCCCTGGCATATGATGAAATTCCGAAGGCTACCTACACCCCCTGGATGTACCCGGTGGATGTAAACACCCTGCGTAAGAAAAGCGAGCTTCGCCTGGAAAGCAACCAGCACTTTAAGCTGCTGCAGGAAAACATCAGCGCGGTAAGGGCCATGGACAAGCAGGAGACCTACTCTCTGGATGAAGCATCGTTCAAGGCAGAGCAGAAGAAGAACGCGGGCATGCTCAAAAAATATGACAATGCCAGCGAAAGCCTGAAGGCCCTGAACATCCAGAATCTGAAAGTAGACCTGGAAAAATATGGCAATGACACCATGAAACTGGCCCGCAACAAGGAATGGCTGAAAGTGCGCACCAAGGACATGTACCTGGATGAAGCCGTAAACGTAATGGACGACCTGATAGGCCAGTCATTACCACAAATGCAGAAATCCACCGCGAAGAAAGACTAGTGTTTCAAAGGGTTATAAACTTAAAAGAGACCACCCGGAAAGGTGGTCTCTTTTTTTATAAGATAATGTTGCCCCGGGAACCGGGGAATTGTTTTTAAAGCCTAATCTTCGGTAATAATATCCGCCAGGTTTTGCAGTTCATCCGGCTTGTATACTTCCTTGGTGTCGTTAAAGCACTTGGCCATTTCACGGAGGAGGAAGCTGATGATCTGCCGGTTGGTCTGCGGTCTAAAGAAGGCGTCGTCCTTGTTTACGTTGATGCGCTTCAGGTAAGTATCTACATCCTGCTGGGTGTAGATCTGCCCCTGGATGGGATCAATGTAAAACATGATCTTATAGTCCTCGGGATTTACCGGGTAGGAAAAATCTATGAAGGTGTCAAAGTAGGCCAGGATGTACTGGCGGGGGATGCGCACTGCGTACACCGGGAGGTCCAGCATGCTGCAGAGGGCCTGGTAAATGATACCATTGGTCACGGGGTTGCCGCGTTTGGCGTCTATCACCTGGTTGATGAAGAACTGGTATTTGCGCTGGTAGGAAACTTCCTCGCCCTTGAGGCCAAAGTAGTTATAGATCATGCTGTTCAGCACATTGATCTGCTCCAGGGGGGTGAGGTAGTTATTCAGTTCCAGCCAGATATTGCGCTTGATGCGGTCTATCTCGGTGGTAATGCGCCGGGCTTCCATATCAGGGTACTGGTAATTGGCGGCCAGCATGGCGCCTTCCAGCAGGTCCGGTGTATCCTGCAGCAGCCAGTCGCGGAAGCATTGTTGCAGGTCTTCGTAGTGTACGCGGTGAATGAGGAGCTCAATGCGCTCCTGCACAGATTCGTCAATAATCGTTTCCCAGAGGTTCTCCAGGTTAGGGATTATTTGTTTGCCGTACAATGAAATCTTGTTGGCCACTGTGTTATACACTTCCTGG
The DNA here is from genome assembly GCF_003071345.1 of Chitinophaga parva. NCBI lineage: Bacteria > Pseudomonadati > Bacteroidota > Chitinophagia > Chitinophagales > Chitinophagaceae > Chitinophaga > Chitinophaga parva. The sequence goes on from NZ_QCYK01000002.1 coordinate 595,926, forward strand.
TCGGGATCGTCCAGGAGGTGAAACAGTGCACTTAGTTCTTTCGTCTCGTTCATGTGGCTGAAAATTGGCAAAGCTTACAAAATTGCGGGAGCCAGCTGTGTAAGCACATGCATGTTCACTTTACCCCATGCAGGTAATGTGCCAATGCAGGCCATGCCACTGCGGCTACTCCGCTTTTTTCTTCCTGGGCGGTGCTTTTTTCTTCGGCGGATTGGCTTTGGCTTCTTCAATGATAGCTTTACATTCCTCTACGGTCAGTTGTTCCGGATGTTCCAATTTTTCCTTCGGCAACTTGTAATTCTTCAATCCTACTTTCAGATAGGGGCCGTACGGTCCTCTGAGCACCTGGATCTTTTCTTTTTCAAAAATCTTGATGGTACGCTCATCCTTGGCGGCGCGCTTCTCTGCGATCAGAGGGGCCACTTCGTCAAGTTCTACGGTATAAGGGTCCATTTCCTTTTTCAGGGAATAGAATTTCTTGTCGTGCTGTGCGTAAGGGCCAAAGCGGCCAATGTTCACCGTTACGTCCTGGTCTTCAAACTGGCCCAGGTTGCGGGGCAGGCGGAAGAGCTCCATGGCCTCGTCGAGGGTAATGGTTTCAATGCTCTGGGTGGGTTTCAGCTTGGCAAAACGCGGCTTTTCCTCGTCTTCCACCTTACCGATCTGGATCATAGGGCCATAACGTCCCATGCGGGCCACGATGGGCTTGCCGGTGGCTTCGTCCACGCCCAGCTGGCGTTCGCCTTTTACGCGTTCGGCATTCTCCAGGGTGTTTTCCACATCCTTATGGAAAGGATTGTAAAAGTCCTTCAGCATATTGTTCCACACCTTCTTACCGCTGGCAATTTCATCAAACTCGCCTTCAATGCGGGCCGTGAAGTTATAGTCCATTACCGAGTTAAAATACTGGTTCAGGAAGTCCGTCACGATCATGCCGAGATCCGTGGGGAACAGCTTGGCCTTTTCAGCGCCGGTGTTCTCCTGGTCTTCTGCCTGGGTGATCTTATCTTTCTTGAGGGTGAGGATGCGGAAAGTGCGTTTTACGCCTTCTTTATCCCGCTTTTCCACGTAGCCGCGCTTCTGCACGGTAGTGATGGTGGGCGCGTAGGTAGAGGGGCGGCCAATGCCCAGTTCTTCCAGCTTCTTTACCAGCGAGGCTTCCGTGTAGCGGGGGGCCGGGCGGCTAAAGCGTTCGGTAGCGCGCATTTCGCGCAGGTCCAGCTGCTGTTTTACCGCCAGCAGGGGCAGGCTGCCTTCCTGTTCTTCCTCGTCGGTTTCATCTTCATCATCCCGGCCTTCCAGGTAGAGTTTCAGGAAGCCGTCAAACTTGAGCACCTCGCCGCTGGCGGTGAGCTCTTCGGGATTGGTGGAGATGGCGATCTTGGCCGTGGTCTTTTCCAGTTCGGCGTCGGCCATCTGGCTGGCCAGGGTACGTTTCCAGATCAGTTCATATAATTTCTTGGTATCGGAGTCCTCCACGGTCTGGTTTGCAGCGTAGGTAGGGCGGATGGCTTCGTGCGCCTCCTGGGCCGATTCATTTTTGTTCTTGAACTTGCGTTCCTGGTGGTATTTCTCGCCATAATTCTTGATGATGGCGGCTTTCAGGTCGGTCATGGCCGTTTCTGAAAGATTTACCGAGTCCGTTCTCATGTAGGTGATCTGGCCGCTTTCATAGAGTTTCTGGGCCAGTAGCATGGTTTTAGATACGCTGTAGCCCAGCTTGCGGCTGGCTTCCTGCTGGAGGGTGGAGGTGGTAAAGGGGGCGGCGGGTGTTTTCCGGGAGGGTTTTACCTGGATATCCCGCACGCTGTAGGCCGCGCCTACGCACTGTTGCAGGAATTTCTCAGCATCTTCCGCGCTCTTGAAGCGGGAGGGGCCTTCCGCCTTAAAGGTTACACTTTTACCGTTGATATCTTTTGCCGTGAAATAGGCTTCTACTTTAAAGGTGCTTACGCTTTTGAACGCGTTGATCTCCCGCTCCCGCTCTACGATGAGGCGTACGGCTACAGACTGTACGCGGCCGGCGGAGAGGGAATTGCGCATGCTCATTTTGCGCCACAGCACCGGGCTGAGCTCAAAACCCACGATACGGTCCAGGATGCGGCGGGCCTGCTGGGCGTTCACCAGGTCCATGTTCACCAGGCGGGGTTGCTGCACGGCGCGCTCAATGGCCGGTTTGGTGATCTCGTGGAAGACAATACGTTTTGTAGAGTAGGGATCAAGACCGAGGACTTCGCAAAGGTGCCAGGATATAGCTTCCCCTTCGCGGTCCTCATCCGTTGCCAGCCATACCTCATCGGTATCCTTGGCCATCTTCCTGAGCTCTTTCACCACCTTCTCCTTATCGTCCGGGATAATATATTTGGGTTTGAAATTATTATTGATGTCAATCCCCATTGCATCCTTTTCCAGGTCACGGATGTGACCGAAGCAGGAACGCACGTCGTAATCATTGCCCAGGATCTTCTCTATCGTCTTTGCCTTAGCGGGGGACTCGACTATAACTAAGTTTTTTGCCATGTAACTGCCGTTGTTATTTGCCACTAAATACGCATTTTTTTGAGATTATTTCATCCCATGCGATTTCTGCAAGTATATAAAAGATGTATGTAACTAAAAAATACGGGGCGTTAGGGACGCTACCTGGGTGAATTATACATTGTAAATTTAATGAATGTTGCTGGTCGGCAGATATTTCAAATAAATATAATAAGGTAATATTCACCATAAAGATGCACATTATGACTTAAATTGAGGCTGCCTATTTTTAAGACGGAACGACAATGCGGAGGCCAGGCACTTATTCACGTTTTTTAACCGATCTGTAAATTCCCATGGACATTGTTATTATTGGTGCGGGCAATATTGCCTGGTGTTATGGCCAGCAGCTAAGGCTGAACGGGCATGTGGTAAAGCAGGTGATCAGCCGCCAGGAAGCACATGCCCAGGCCCTGGGGGATGCCCTGAATGCGGAATGGACCACAGACCTGCTTAATATAAATATGGAGGCGGATGTGTACCTGCTGTGCGTGGCGGACGATGCCCTGGCTACCCTCAATGACGAGTTGCGGCTGGGCCGGCGCATGGTGGCCCACACGGCGGGGGCGGTGCCGCTCAGCGCCATTGGCCGCATTTCCACCCACACGGGGGTGGTGTACCCGCTGCAATCTATCCGCAAGGAAAATAAGAACTACCCGGAAATACCCATCATTATTGAAGCATCCAACGAGGATACCCTGCGGCGCCTGCAATCGCTGGCCCAAAGCATTTCGCCCCGGGTAACCCAGGCGGATTCTGCGCACCGGCTGCAACTGCACCTGGCGGCCGTACTGGCCAATAATTTTACCAACCACCTGCTCACCCTGGCCAAATCGCGCTGCCAGGAACAGGGCCTGGATTTTTCCCTGCTACAGCCTATTATCCGGGAAACCTTTGACCGCCTGGAAAAATTTGGCCCGGAAAACGTACAGACTGGCCCGGCCCTGCGCGGAGACCAGCATACCATGGCCCTCCACGAAAGCCTCCTGGCAGACAAGCCTTTGCAGCTGGAGGTGTATAAAGTGTTGTCTGCCAGCATTGCGGAGTTTTATCGCGTGGGCAGGGAGTAAGCATTAAGTAGGTATTAGGCAGTTAGGCCCCAGGACCTAAGACAATTTCCCTGCATAATACTTACTACATACTACTTAATGCATTAAACGATACTTTTGCGGCGGACTAAGATCAACGCATGAACTTACTTTCGCTTTTTAAGCCCATCACGACCTTTGTATTGGATGTAGACGGTGTGCTCACAGACGGCACCGTGCAATTGTTGCCCAGTGGCGAGCAATCGCGCCGCATGAACACCAAAGACGGCTATGCCATGCAGCTGGCTGTGAAAATGGGATACCGCATTGTGGTCGTCTCCGGCGGTAAATCTGAAGGCGTGCTGGCCCGTCTCAAAGGCCTGGGCATCACGGATATTTACCAGGGCGTGGCTGATAAAAAGGAACAACTGCAGGACTATGCTGCGGAAAATGACCTGAAATGGGATGAAGTGCTCTACATGGGCGATGACATCCCGGACTACTGGCCT